>NZ_JBQDVP010000013.1:0-68313 GCF_052102115.1 Microbacterium sp. | reverse complement strand
CGATCAGCTGGCGGGAATCAAATAGCGCGAGTCTCCATTAGATCCAGGGCGATTCGCCCGTCCCGGCCCGTCGCTCTGTCCACAGTGCACCGGATGCTGTGCAACCCTTACTACAAGGGAGACGTCGTCTACAAAGGCGTCCGCTACGACGGCGACCACCCTCGCCTGGTCGAACCCGAAGTCTGGCTCACCGTCCAGGCCGTGCTCCGCGCGCACAACCAGTCCGGAGACCGCACCCAGACCCACGACCACTACCTCAAAGGCACCGTGTTCTGCGGGCAATGCGAATCACGGCTGATGATCAACCACGCCCGCTCCAAGAGCGGCACCATCTACCCCTACTTCGTCTGCACCGGCCGACACCAAAAGACCACCGACTGCACCCAGCGTGCCCTGCACACCACCGACGTCGAAGCCCTCATCGAGGACTACTACCAGAGCATCCGCATCCCGCCCGAGACCGTCGCCGTGCTCCGCGAGACCCTCAACGTCGAACTCGACCGGCTCACCGCATCCGCCAGCGAAGAGGCCGCGGACCTCACTGCCAGAAGGGTGAAGAACCTCTCCGACCAGGAACGCATCCTCGACGCGCACCTCGCTGACGCGATCACCCTCGACCAGCTCAAGACACGGCAGGGGCAGCTCCGCGCCGAACTCGACACCATCGATGCGCGCCTCGCTGAGCACCACAACGACTATGCCGAAGCCCGCACCCACATCGGCGACTGCCTCGACCTCGCCACCGACATCGCCCGCATCTACGCCGGATGCGACGACCAGACCCGCAGGCTCTGCAACCAGGCCTTCTTCGTCAAGATCTACATCGACGAAGACCGCACCATCCGACCCGTCCTCGCCGAACCGTGGGGCATCATGCTCGACCCCGAAAAGGCCCGCGACGCCCACACCTGGTTCGCGGCCCACGACGCCGCAACGCAAAAGTCTGAAGTCCCAACACCATCCATTTGGCTGCATGTTGGAACTTCGGACATTAAGTGCCCCTGGAGGGACTCGAACCCCCAACCGTTTGCTTAGGACGCAACTGCTCTTCCATTGAGCTACAGAGGCTGGCCCGATCAGTCTAGCCTGAGCTCTGCGGCCTACGCGGAAGAGCCGTCCTCGTCCGATTCGACCTGCGGCCGGCCGATGATGCCGATGCCGACGGCCTCGTGACTGGGCTCCGGCTCCTCGCGCGTCGGTGCCTGGGGCTCCTCGCCCGGTTCCTTCTCCGCGCTCGGTTGCTCCATCTGCTCGGTGTCCGGCATCTCGTCCTCGTCGGGACGTCCTGGCTCCTGCGGAGCGCCTCCGTCATGTTCCATGGTCGCCTCCTTTCATCGGTTGCTGGGGATGCTACGGCACAGCGCCCCTGTCGCACACCCGGTTGACCCGGCCGGATGCGCGAACTATAGAGGGCGCGCGCTCTCTTAGAATGAGCCCGTGGATCTGATCGACGCTTTCTCGGTGGTGGGGGAGGTCGTGTCGTGGATCGGCCTGGGCATCGGCATCCCGCTCCTCGTGATCGCTGGAATGATCGCGCTCGCGGAAGGACGATGGGAACGTGTCGAGATCGCCGTCATCGAACGCGGCGGCGAAACCATCGTGCGCTGGTTCGCGGCCGGCGACTTCCACGAGCGGCCTCTCGCCGCGCGTGAGGATGCTGGGGACGGATGGCATCACGGCTTCGTGAGTGTTCGCGATCCGAATCACGCCCGGCTGAATCCGCCCGTGATGCGACGGCTGTTCCTCACCCTCGGGATCGTCTTCACAGCGCTCGGGACGATCGGTTTCGTCGTGTCGATGATCCCTGCGCTCGTGTGAGCTTCGACGGCCACCAGATCGCGGGTCCGAGGTCGTATGCCAACGCCGGTACGAGCAGAGACCGCACCACGAACGTGTCCAGGAGCACGCCGAAGGCGACGATGAACGCCAGTTGCACGAGGAACAGGATCGGGATCACCGACAGTGCCGCGAAGGTGGCGGCCAGGACGAGTCCGGCCGATGTGATCACACCGCCGGTGACCGAGAGCCCACGGAGCACGCCCTCGCGGGTTCCGTGCTTCAGGGTCTCCTCGCGAACGCGCGTCATCAGGAAGATGTTGTAGTCGATGCCGAGCGCGACGAGGAACACGAAGCCGTAGAGGGGCACAGCAGGATCGGCCCCGGGGAAGTCGAAGACCCCGTTGAACACCAGAGCGGACACCCCCATCGCCGTGCCGAACGACAGCACCGTGGTCAGGATGAGCAGCACCGGTGCGAGGATCGATCGCAGCAGCATCATCAGGATGACCAGGATCACCGCGAGGATGATCGGGATGATCAGATTGCGGTCATGGATGGAGGCATCGTTCGTGTCCACCGAGGTGGCCGTCACCCCGCCGACCAGGGCATCGAGCTCATCCAGCTGGACGCGCAGCTCGCGCACCGTCTCGGCCGCGGCCTCCGAATCCGCAGCATCCGTCAACGTGCCCTGCAGCATCACCTCGCCGTCGACGACCGTCGGATCGGGGGCGGGCGTTCCCGGCGGTCCGACCGCTGCCACCCCGTCGGCCGTCACGTTCGCCGTGCCGCTGGGGGAGTCCTGTGCGGTGACGGCGACGGAGTCGATCCCGTCATCGTCGAGAAGGATGTCCGCGGCATCCTGCAGCGAGTCCTCGGCGACAACCACGTACACCGGACTGCCCGACCCGCCGGGGAAGTGCTCACCGAGCGCCACCTGACCGTCGCGTGCCGGGGAGGCCCCCAGCACGAGGTCGGATTGCGGAACACCGGTGGCGTCGAGCTGGGTGATCCCGGCCGCGCCCGCGACGAGCACGAGTGTCGTGGTGATCCAGATCAGGCGCGGACGGCGCTTGATTCCCCTGGCCAGGCGTGCCCAGAGTCCCGTGGTGGCCACACCGGTCTCGTCGTGCACCGCCTCCGGCTCGAACTTCGGCCGCCGAGGCCAGAACACCGCCCGGCCGAACACGAACAGCAGCGCGGGCAGGAGAGTGAGTGCGGAGAGCATGGCGAAGACGATGCCGATGGAGGCCACCGGCCCGAGCGTGCTGTTCGACTTCAGATCGCTCAGCAACAGGCACAGCAGCCCTGCGATGACGGTTCCCCCGGATGCCGCGATGGGCTCGATCGACCCCTTCCACGCGGCGGCTATCGCTGCGCCCTTGTCCTGGGTCGAGCGCAGCTCTTCGCGGAAACGCGCGACGAACAGCAGCGAGTAGTCGGTCGCCGCGCCGATCACGAGGATGAACAGGATGCCCTGGGTCTGACCGCTCAGCAGCAGGATCTCCCACTTCGCCAGCCACCAGACGACGAGGAGGGCGACGCACAGCGCGAACAGGCTCGTGGACAGCACGACGATCGGCAGCAGCAGCGAGCGGTAGACCAGGATGAGGATCAGGAAGACCGCCAGCAGAGCGACGCCCAGCAGCAGCCCGTCGATTCCTGCGAAGCCCGCGACGAGATCTGCCGAGAACCCCGCGGGCCCGGTGACGTACACGCTCGCACCCGATGGTGTCGCACTCTGCAGTTCCTCGTCGAGGGCTGCCACGGTGTCGCCGAGATCGGCCTCGCTCGAGATCGGGATGAAGGCCTGTACGGCATGTCCGTCATCCGAGGGGATGCCCGGAGACACCTCGTCGGCGACACCCTCGACGTCGCCGGCCGCGGCGATGGCATCGTCGATCGCCGCGAGCTGGTCCTCGTCGAGCTCGGCATCGCCGACGAAGACGACGATCGCGGGGATCGCATCGGAGTCGTTGAACTCGCCCAGCAGATCCTGCACCGTGGTCGCGTCGGCAGAGGAGGGCAGGTAACTGGTCTGGTCGTTGGACGAGACCTCGCTGACCTTGCCGAACAGCGGGCCGCCGAATGCTGCGGCGGCAAGCCACGCGAGGATCAGGATCGCCGGCGCGAGTACGCGTGCCCACGATCGACGGCGGACGCGCACACGGGGCACGGCGGTCGGATCAGTGCGCGGCGCGATAGGCCTCTATGACCGTGGCCGGAATGCGACCGCGTTCCGAGACCTTGTGGCCGTTCTCGTGTGCCCATTCGCGGATCGCTGCCGTCTCCGGCGACGATGCGGAACGCTTTCTCGGGGATCCTCCGCGCGCCGCTGTCGCCGTCGCTCGTCGAGCGCTGGCGATATACGGCTCGAGAGCTTTTCGGAATGCATCGGCATTCTCGGCCGTCAGGTCGATCTCATAAGCCGTGTTATTGAGAGAGAAATGAATGCTCTCCCCCTCACCAGCCTCAAGAACCGTTCCATCGAGATCATCAACAAACTGGTGCACAATACGTCGAGCCATTCCGCAATCATACGCATTGCGAATACGATATGCCACAGAATTCCGCTCAGGGAAGAATTCCTGCACGGCGGGCGCGAGCGACCGCCGCATGCCTGGTGGAAGCATCCAATTTCGACATGGCCGTTCCGAGATATGCCTTGACGGTTCCTTCGCGAAGGCCGAGGCGGGCTGCGATGTCGGCATTCGTGCAGCCCAGCGCGGCGCAGGCGAGAACATCGGTCTCCCGCGGCGACAGGCGCACCGCGGACGCCGCATGCTTGATCGGCCCGGTGCCCGTGGTCGGCGCCTCGAGGCGGGCGAACGCCAGGAGCCGCTGCTCGAGCTGGGCCAGCCGTGCACGCAGTCCCGCATCGGCGATCTCGGCGGAGATGCCGCGCAGCTCGGCAAAGCTCTCTCGAAGCTCCTCGCGATCCGCGGCGTCGACCGCCGTCCCAGGGGGCGAGAGCGATCGCATGCGCCGGTCGACTTCGTCGCGGATCCGCAGCTCGGATGCCAGGGACTCGGCGATGGTCATGGCTGGCGCCGTCGTCACCCCGCCCACGGGTGCTTCGCGCCACGCACCCGTGTAGAGCACGCCCCGCGAGCGGCCATCGACGACGATCGGGACCGCCAGGAGGGTGCGCAGCCCCTCGCCGAGGATGTAGCGATCGTAATCGTGCGTTATCTGGCGTGACGATCCGTAGTCGCTCGTCATGCGCGGGCGCAGCTCTGTCATTGCACGTCCGCCCAGCCCGCGCTCGGGGCGGACGGTGAGGCCGTCGATGCTGTGCGTGCGCGTGCCGATGATGCTCGTCACGGGAACGGCGCCATCCTCGAAGAGACCGCCGAACGCGACCGGGAAGCGGGTGCGCCGAGCGAGCTCGCGCACCGCCTGTGCGACGAGATCAGCATCCGGATCGAACGTGATCGTTGGAACTCCTCGATACCTACTTTCGGGGGTGATGGCGTCGTCCCCCGTTTCGTAGCGTCGACCCTACCACTCGCGCGGCCCCCGCCGCGCGAGGATCCGACATGAGGCAAGGAGGCCCCATGACTGACCGAACCACCGACGAACCGGCGGGTGGAATCGACTACATCGCTGTCGAGGAATCACCACGATTCCAGAAGCTGAAAAGAACGCAGCGTTCGTTCATCTTTCCGCTCGCGGCATTGTTTCTCATCTGGTATTTCGTCTACGTGCTGTTGGGCGCCTATGCAACGGAATTCATGGGTCAGCGGGTCTGGGGTGACATCACCGTCGGCCTTCTGTTCGGACTCGCACAATTCGTGACGACCTTCGCCATCACCATGGCCTACGTGTCATTCGCGAATCGAAAGCTTGATCCGAAAGCGCAGGAGATCCGAGAAGAACTCGAGAAGGCGCAGGCGCACTCATGAATATCGTGCACCTGGCCGCCGCGCCGACCGGTGAGAACAATCCGGTCCTCAATATCTCGATCTTCGCGGCATTCGTCGCGGTGACACTTTTCATCGTCATCCGTGCCAGCCGCAACAACAAGACCGCCGCTGACTATTATGCGGCTGGTCGTTCATTCACCGGGCCGCAGAACGGGTTTGCGATCGCCGGCGATTACCTCTCGGCGGCGTCATTCCTCGGCATCTGCGGTGCCATCGCGGTCAACGGGTATGACGGCTTCCTCTATTCGATCGGTTTCCTCGTCGCCTGGCTCGTCGCTCTGCTGCTGGTGGCCGAGCTGATGCGCAATACCGGCAAGTTCACGATGGCCGACGTGCTGTCGTTCCGTCTCAAGCAGCGCCCGGTACGGATGGCCGCGGCGATCACCACGCTCGCCGTCTGCTTCTTCTACCTGCTGGCACAGATGGCCGGTGCTGGCGGGCTCGTATCGCTGCTCATGGGCATCGATGGGCGCATCGGACAGTCGATCGTCATCGCCGTGGTCGGTGTGCTGATGATCGTCTATGTCCTCATCGGCGGCATGAAGGGCACGACCTGGGTGCAGATCGTGAAAGCCTTCCTGCTCATCGGCGGTGCGATCGTCATGACGATCTGGGTGCTGGCGATCAACGGCTTCAACCTGAACACGCTGCTCGAGTCGGCCGTCGAGGCATCGCCGCAGGGCGAAGCGATCCTGGCTCCGGGACTGCAGTACGGCGCCAATCCGCTCGACTTCGTGTCGCTGGGGCTGGCGCTCGTGCTCGGCACGGCCGGCCTGCCGCACGTACTGATGCGCTTCTACACCGTGCCGACGGCCAAGGAGGCGCGTCGCTCGGTGGTGTGGGCCATCTGGCTGATCGGCGGCTTCTATCTGCTGACGCTGGTGCTCGGCTACGGCGCGGGCGCTCTGGTCGGTCCTGAGGTCATCCAGGCGGCTCCCGGCGGGGTGAACTCCGCGGCGCCGCTGCTGGCGCAGTACCTCGGCGGACCGCTGCTGCTCGGCTTCATCTCGGCGGTGGCGTTCGCGACGATCCTTGCGGTGGTCGCCGGTCTCACGATCACGGCCGCGGCATCGTTCGCGCACGATATCTATGCGAACGTCATCCAGAAGGGACGTAAGAAGGCCGACGGGACTGCCGTGGACGCCGACCCGAACGCGGAGGTCAAGGTCGCGCGCCGCACAGTGGTCGTGATCGGCATCCTCGCGATCGTCGGCGGCATCGGCGCGCAGGGTCAGAACATCGCCTTCCTGGTCGCGCTGGCCTTCGCCGTCGCGGCATCGGCAAACCTGCCGACGATCCTGTACTCATTGTTCTGGCGACGGTTCAACACTCGGGGCGCCGTGTGGAGCATGTACGGCGGTCTGGGGTCGGCGATCATCCTCATCGCGCTGTCCCCGGTGTTCTCCGGATCGGAGACATCGATGATCCCGACCATCGACATCGCGATCTGGCCGCTGAACAATCCGGGCATCGTCTCGATCCCGCTCGGTTTCATCCTCGGTTGGCTCGGCACGATCACCAGTCGTGCGGCGGAGTCGCGGCAGTTGGCGGCGGAGATGGAGGTGCGCTCGCTCACCGGGTTCGGGGCGGAGAAGGCCGTCGAGCACTGATCGCGACAGTTCCACCAGGAGTACGGGAACCTCCGGCGGCCCACACGCCGGAGGTTCCCGTCGTCTACGTCTTCTCGAGATCGAGAAGGTAGCGCTTGTGCTCGGGATGCGCCCCGTACTGGCCGGGCGAGCCGTCCGAGCGCACCACGCGGTGCACGGGCACGATGATAGAGAACGGCGTGAGCCGGCACGCGGTGCCGACAGCGCGGGCGGCCCCCGGGCTCCCCGCGACGGCGGCGACCTCGCCGTAGCTCATCGTCTCGCCCCACTCGATCGTCGTGATCGCCTGCAGTGCCGCGAGGTGGAACCCGTCGACGAGTCGCCAGTCGAACCGGAGATGTTCGTCGAAGCGGATCGGGTCACCGGCGAAGTAGTCGTCGAGCAGATGCGCCAGCTCATCAGCGGCGCCGGAGTCGGGAACGGGAACGTCGCGGAGCCGGGCGGAGACGTCCTCCAGAAGCCACGGCACCGACGGGTCGGCGGCCTCGGAGAGGTCGAATCGGACGATGCCCTCATCCGAGAAGACCACCAGCGCGTCACCGAACGGGGTGGGGGCGAAGTCGTAGCGGAATGTCATGAGCCCATCCTGAACCGTGCGCCGACCCCGCCGGCGGCGAGAATCCACGAGTGGGGGAGAAGCCGCGAAACCCTCTCCGATGTGGAGGAAAGGTGGGCCAATCCGGTGAAACCCGCCCAGGATACAGGGCGCACGCTGGTCCGGAGCCTAGTCTGTCGTATGTGTGGCGACGTGAAGAGAAGGCCGCGGCTGCCGCGGCATCGGCTGCCGCGGTGACCATCGGCGACCAGCAGGACGACCCGACGGCTATCGCGGTCGCGCACATCGCCGAGTCCGAGCGCATCCGTCTGCGTGCCGAGGCCGCCGATCTCGGCGGACGTTCGCCCCTGATCACCTACCGCGACACCGTCGAGGGCGGTATCGACATCTCCAAGGCCCACCCGGGGAGTCTGCCGCAGTTCATCACCGGCAAATCAACGCTGCTGTCGAACCTCTTCCGCGATGAGGTCGGACTGCGCACCGCCCGCATGGCGGCCGAACGCATCACCACGAAGAACACCGAACTGCGCACGGTCCGCGGCATCGACGCCGTCCACCTCGCCGTCGGTCTCGCCGGCTGGCGGATCGGCGGGTCGGACTTCGCCGCTCCGGTGCTGCTGCGTCCGCTTGCGATCCGGCGGCATCACACCGACTACGAGCTGAAGCTGCAGGGCGCCTTCACCGTCAATCCCGAGCTGGTGCGGGTGGCGCGCGATCACTTCGGCATCACCATCGATGCCGACGCGCTGGCATCCCTCGCCTATGACAGCGGCATCTTCAAGCCGCAGCCCGTCATCGACCGGCTGCGCGCGGCCACCCAGTCGATCGATACGTTCACCGTTCTGCCGCGCCTGGTCGTGTCGACCTTCGCCGACGTCGGCGCCTCGATGTCGCGCGACAGCCGCACCCTCGACCATCGACTGCTGAACGCGCTCGCCGGCCACGTGGCCGATCGCGAGCAGGTCACCGCTGCGCTCCCGCTTCCGCATGTCACCGGCCCGGACGAGCGCGCACCGGCGTCGGACACCCTGCTGCTCGACGCGGATGCCGAGCAGGAATCCGTGCTCGCACGGATCTCGGCGGGGCACTCCCTGGTCGTCTCCACGCTGCCGGGCACCGGCGGAACGCAGACCGTCATCAACGCCCTCGGCGAACTCGTCCGCGCCGGCAAGCGCGTGCTCGTCGTCTCAGCGCGCCGATCGACGCTCGACGGCGTGCGCCACCGCCTGAGCGGCATCGGCCTGGACAGCCTCGCGGTCTCACCGGGCAGCATCCGTCGTGATCTGGTCCGGGCGATCGGCCGCAACGAGAAGGCCACCGCACCGAAGGTCAGCGATGTCGATGACGCGCTGGTGCGCCTGCGCAACGTGCTGCTCGACTACCGCGGCGCGCTGACGGCGCCGATCGAAGGTGTCGGGGTGACGATGCTGGATGCCACGCGCCAGCTCACCCGGCTCGCATCCCTCCCCACGCCGCCGTCGACGACGGCCCGGCTCGGATTCGAGACGCTGCGCCGACTTGCCGGAGACCGCAGCGAGGCCGCCGCAGCGCTCGTGCAGGCGGCCAAGCTCGGCGAGTTCCGCTTCGGCCCGGACGATTCGCCCTGGTACGGCGTGAACTTCCGCAGCACCCAGGATGCCACGTCGGCGCACGAGCTCGCGGGACGGTTGCACGCCACCAGCATCCCGGCGCTGCTCGAACGCGGTTACGAGCTGATCTCGCAGACCAGGATGCGTCCGTTCGCGACCATCGACGAACTCGGCGAGTACCTGCGCCTGCTCGAGGGCATGCGCGATTCGCTCGACCGGTTCAGCCCGACGGTCTTCGAGCGCCCGCTGGGTGAGCTGATCCAGGCGCACGGCTCGCGCCGCGATGCGCCGGCGATGTCTGCGGCGAACCGGCGTCGGCTGCGCCGTCTCGCCAAGGAGTACGTGCGCCCCGGCGTGCACATCACCGAGATGCACGAGGCATTGCTGCGCATCCAGCAGCAGCGCACGCAGTGGCAGCGCTTCGTCGACGCCGGCGTCGCGCCGGAGGTGCCACTCGGGCTCGGCGACGTGTACGCATCATGGCAACGGGCAACGGCAGAGCTGGCCGAACTCGACGCCGCCCTCGGACGCCGCGAGCCGCTCGCCGCCCTGCCCGTGGAGCGCCTGGTGCGAACCCTTGCCGGTCTCGCCGCCAAGTCGGATGTGTTCGACAATCTCGTGGAGCGCGCGACGATCCGCGACAAGCTCGCCACGCTCGGCCTCGAGCCTCTGCTGGCGGAGCTCTCGGTGCGCCACGTCTCTGACGAGCAGGTGGCCGATGAGCTCGAGTTCGCCTGGTGGCAGTCGCTGCTGGAGCGCTCATTGCAGGACAACCGCGCCCTGCTCGGCGCGAATACGGCGGTCGTCGACCGGCTCGAGCGCGACTACCGCCTGGTCGATGAGGCGCACGCTGCGATGGCCGGCCCCCTGCTGGCCTGGCAGATGGCGAACCAGTGGCGCATCGCGATCGTCGACGAACCGACAGAGTCGCAGAACCTCCGTCGCGCGCTCACCCAAGGCACCCCGACGACGGCGGAGATCGTCTCGGCCGCGCCGACGCTCATGAACGTGCTCGCGCCGGCGTGGATCGCCTCGCCGTATCTCGTGCCCGAGATCCCGGATTCGGTCGAGTTCGACACGGTGCTGCTGGTGGATGCCGCGGCCATCAACCTCGCAGAAGCCGCCCCCGCCATTCGCCGTGGTCGCCAGGTCGTCGCGTTCGGCGACCCGGTCACGCAGCGTCCGACACCGTTCGAGCTGGCGGTGGATGCGGGTGAGGACTGGGAGGCGGAGGTGCCGTTCGACCAGACGTCGGCGTTCGAGCGACTTGCCGAGCTGCTGCCGGTCATGACGCTGACGCGCAGCTATCGAGCAGGCGGCGAAGACCTCGCCGAGCTCATCAACGACGCCTTCTACGGCGGAGAGATCACCTCGCTCCCGTGGGCAGGATCGTACCTCGGCCGCGGCAGCCTGACCGTCGACTACGTCGAGGGCGGGGTCGGCGCACCCGATCCGGTCTCCGGCGCCGTCGAGAGCCCCGACGCTGAGGTCGCGCGGGTCGTCACCCTCGTCGTCGAGCATGCCGTGCATCGCCCGTCGGAATCGCTCATGGTCGTCACCGCGAGTGCCCGTCACGCCGAGCGCGTGCGCGCCGCGGTGACGACGGCCTTCGCCGGACGATCGGATGTCGCCGACTTCGTCGGCCGCGATACCGCCGAGCCGTTCGCCGTGCTCACCCTCGAGGAGTCCGTGGCCGAGAGCCGCGACCGCGTCATCTTCTCGCTCGGCTACGGGCTCACCAAGCACGGTCGGGTGCTCAGCGACTTCGGCGACCTGTCGACGCCGGACGGTGAGCGGTTGCTCACCGTCGGCATGACGCGTGCGCGCCGGTCGATGGTGCTGGTGTCGTCGATTCGCCCATCGTCATTCGATGACGGGCGGCTCGAGCACGGAGCATCCACCCTCATGTCGATCCTCGGCGGCCTCGCCTCGCGGGGGAGGGACTCGCGCCTGGAAGACCTCGCCGATCCGCTCACCCTCGCCCTGGCTCGTGAGCTGCGCCGCCTGGGAGCATCGGTCGACGTCGACTACCGCGGTCTGCTGCCGTTGGTCGCCCAGCACGACGGCAAGGCTGTCGTGATCGAATCGGATCCCGAGACGCTGGGGGACTCGCTGCGTGAGACCCTGCGCCTGCGGCCGCACGTGCTGCGACGCCTGGGCTGGCACTACGTGCGCGTGCACGCCTTCGATCTGTACAGCGACCCGGTGACCGCGGCATCCCGCATCGCCGCCGTCCTCGGGATCGCCGCCGACGCGGTCAGAGCCGAGACCGACACCCAGCCGATCGACCTTCCGGGCGATGCCTGATCAGAAGCCCGGCGACGCGGGTGCCGTGGGCGAGAAGCGGCAGCGGATCGTGCGCGTTCCCGGCAGCCGTCGTGCACGGCTGACGCCGGTGCCGGGTACGGATCCGGCACCCGAGGCGGGGGAGAAGCCTGCTCGAACCGAGCGCCGTGGTGGCAGCGATGCGAAAGGCGCGAACGACGACAGGCTGCTCGGGGACGTGCCCCCGCACTACTGACCGCCGTTCGCGCCCCGGGGATCAGGCGCTGGTGTCGGCGTCCTTGCGCAGCAGGTCGCGGATCTCGATGAGCAGTTCCTGCTCGTTCGGCAGCGTGGGCTCCTCGACCGCGGGGTTCTTGGCGGCCTGGCGCTCCTTCCACTTGTTCATCGGCATCACGAAGACGAAGTAGACGACGAGTGCGACGGCGATGAAGCTGATGATCGCGGTGATCAGGTTGCCCAGCGGGAACGTGACTTCCTGACCGTAGATGCCCGGGATGACCGGACCGATGTTGCCGGAATCATCCGGCTGGTAGAACAGTGCCACTAGAGGTGTGATGATGCTGTCGACGACCGCGGTGACGATGGCGGTGAATGCACCGCCGATAACGACGGCGACCGCGAGATCGATGACGTTGCCCTGGGCAATGAACTCCTTGAAGCCCTTGAACATAAGAACCCCCCCGTAGGTGTGATCGAGCCTCAAGTCGAGGCTGGAGCCGCCGCGGGTGCCGGTTTGGCATTCGTCGACGATTCCGTCTTCGATGATGCCGCTGAACCGGACTTTTCGCCACTGCCACTCCGCGAATCGGTGCGATAGAACCCGGAGCCGTTGAACGTCACGCCGATCGATCCGTACTGCTTGCGCAGGGCACCCCCGCACTCGGGGCAGAGGGTCAGTGCGTCATCGGAGAAGCTCTGGACGGCGTCGAAGGCGTGATCGCACGAGGTGCAGGCGTAAGCGTAGGTGGGCATGTTCGTCCGGCTGGTTCAGGGTCGCGGATGCGACAGGTGGAGGGTCCGCGTGGGCGTCACGACGCCGGTGACCGGCTGGTCGTGCAGCTCGCGCGGAAGGGAATCGACTACTTCGGAATCATAGGTCACTGCGAACACCGGCGGGCGGTTCTGCATCGATCCGATGGTCTTGTCGAAGTAGCCGCGGCCCCAGCCGAGCCGGGTGCCGTCGGCATCGACGGCGGCGGCGGGGATGATCATGAGGTCGACATCGTTCACCGCGAGGGGGCTCAACGTTTCCCCGGTCGGCTCGGGAAGTCCGAACAGGCCTTCGGCGAGCTCATCGGAATCGTTCGCGATCGCCCAGTCCAGCAGTCCGTCCGCGCGAGTGATGGGCAGCAGGACGCGGATGCCGCGCTGCACGGCTCCGGTGACGAATGCGCGAGTGCCGGGTTCTGTCTTCGTGGAGAGGAAGCAGGAGATCGAGCGTGCGCCGTGCGCGTCGACGAGAGCGTCGAGCTGCGCGGTCAGTCCGGATGCCGCGTCTGCGCGCTGCTGGTCAGAGAGGGCCCGGCGCTGTGCGCGAAGCTCGATGCGCCGTGCGCGCTTCTCCTGTTCGGCCTCGGACGACATGCTGGGATTCTACGTGTCGGTCCTCTGCGAGACCCCAGTAAGCTGGCCTGATGGGAAAGCAGTCAATCAAGGCGGTCATTCCGGCAGCGGGCCTGGGTACGCGGTTCCTCCCCGCGACGAAGGCCATGCCCAAGGAGATGCTGCCGGTCGTCGACAAACCGGCGATCCAGTACGTGGTCGAAGAGGCGGCGTCAGCCGGCATCGATGACATCCTCGTCATCATCGGACGCAACAAGAACATGATCTCGAACCATTTCGACTCGGTTCCCGAGTTGGAGGTCAAGCTCACGGAGAAGGGCGACATGAAGCGCCTGGAGCGGGTCATGAAGTCGAGCGATCTCGCCGATATCCACTACCTTCGCCAGGGCGAGCCGAAGGGACTCGGTCACGCGGTGCTGCGTGCCAAGACTCACGTCGGCGACAGCTCGTTCGTCGTGATGCTCGGCGACGACCTGATCGATGATCGCGACCCGCTCATCACGACGATGATCGCCGAGCACGAGCGCACGGGCGCCACGGTCGTCGCACTCATGGAAGTAGACCCCGAGCAGATCCACATGTACGGCGCCGCCGCCGTCGAGGCGACCGATCAGGACGACATCGTGCGTGTCACCGGTCTCGTCGAGAAGCCAGCGCGTGAGGATGCGCCCTCGAACCTGGCCATCATCGGCCGCTACGTGCTGCCGGCGTCGGTATTCCCGATCCTCGAGCGCACCGAGCCGGGCAAGGGCGGCGAGATCCAGTTGACGGATGCTCTGCAGGAGCTCGCGGCAGACGAAGACGGCCCCGGAGTGATCGGCGTGATCTTCCGCGGTCGCCGCTACGACACCGGCGACCGGGTGGACTACATCAAGGCGATCGTGCAACTCGCGACCGACCGTGAAGACCTGGGCGCCGACCTGCGCCCCTGGCTCAAGGGGTTCGCCGAGAGCCTGTGAGTGCTCGGGCGACGGGGATCGCATGGACTTCCTGCAGGGGCATCGCCACGGTCCGGTCGAGCTGAGGCTCATCCGGATCCGCGACGCGCGCGTCCTTCAACAGGAGCTGTTGAGGAACCGAGCCTGGTTGCAGCCGTGGGAGGCGACGATCCCGAACGGTGCCTCCGGCTTTGACATGAGACTGAGCATCCGTCGGCTCCTGCAGCAGTACCGTGATGGCGGTGGCTACCCGTTCGTGATGCTGCACGACGGTGAGATCGCCGGGCAGCTGAACGTGTGGGGTGTCTCTCGGGGCTCGCTCAACTCGGCCACGATCGGCTACTGGGTCAGCGAGCGCTTCGCCGGTCGCGGCATCACGCCCACCGCCGTGGCCATGGCGACGGACGCATGCTTCACGGAGTACGGACTGCACCGCATGGAGATCTGCATCCGTCCCGAGAACGCGGCGAGCCTGCGGGTCGTGCAGAAGCTCGGCTTCCGATACGAGGGCTTCCGTCGCCGGTTCATCCACATCGATGGCGACTGGCGCGATCACTACGCGTTCGCGCTGACCCGCGAGGATGTCCCCGACGGCGTGCTCGCCCGATGGGTCAATGGCCGTGCCCCGCAGGATGCCGCCAGCATCCCGCCCTCGGATCGCCTGCCGATCTGAATTTCTCATGAGAGGCGTGCGACACGCGCCCGGAGTCGGGGTCGCGCGGCACGCGGTCGCATACCGTTGAGCCTATGAATGGGCCGGTGCTGAGTGGGGGCGTTATCGTCCTTGTCGCGGTGCTGCTCTGGATGCTGTACCTGCTCCCTTCCTGGCGCGGAAAGTACCAGTACAACGCCGCCGAGCGGAACGCCGTGCGTCTGAATCAGGCGCTGCGTGTGCTCGCGGAGACGAGCGAGACGCCCGACGAGGTGCGGCTGGAGCTCAACGCCCGCACCGCGCTCGCGCAGCAGAAGCTCGCCAAGCGGGTGCAGTCCGAGAAAGAGGCGGCCGAACTCGTGCAACTGCGCGCCGAGCTCGCTGCGACGCGCGCCGATCCTGTGCTTCGTCAGGCGCGTGCGCGGCGCCGAGTGCGGGTCGTCGCCACCGCCGTTCTCGTGCTCGGTCTTGCAGTCGCCGGTCTCGGTGTATGGCTACTCGTCACTGGTGGTGCACAGCTGTTGATCTGGGTCGGCGGGGCGGTCGCCGTCGCCGGCGCGCTCACGCTGCAGAAGATGGCATCCGTCGCTCGCCGCGCTCTTGGCGCCCCGGCAGCGACGGTGCGAGCAGAGACGGCGCCACGGGTCTCGCCGCCCTTGCACGACCAGGGGCGCGCTTCATGGACGCCGCGCCCGCTGCCGGCGCCGATGGCATCGGTGAGTGGATCGCTCACCCAGACCGCCCAGGCAGAGATCCAGGCGAAGCAGGAGCTGCATCGTGCCGAGCGGGTGGCCGAACTCCGCAGGCGCGCTGAGCAGATGGCCCCGGCCGAGCCGGTATCGCTCCCCGCGGCATCCGCCCCTGCCGCCACGCAGGAATCGTCGCCGTATGCGCGGATGGGATTCGTGGATGACGCCGAGATCGAGCAGCACGTTCGCCAGCTGCTGCAGCGGCGCGCCACGGGCTGAGCGCCGTCTCGGCGCATCGCTGCTTTCGAGCGTGATAATCTAGCTGAGGTTCACGGGCCTATGGCGCAGTTGGTAGCGCGCCTCGTTCGCATCGAGGAGGTCAGGGGTTCGAATCCCCTTAGGTCCACCGTGTGTTGAGTTTGCTGGGTCAGATCCATTTGCTGCGTTTGAACACCAGATACAGCACAACGGCAAGCACGAGCATCGCCCCCAAGGCGAAGAGGTACCCGAGATGCCAGCTCAGCTCCGGCATCACCTCGAAGTTCATGCCGTAGATCCCGCCGACCAGTGATGGTGCGAACAGGATCGCCGCCCACCCGGAGATCTTCTTCATGTCTTCGTTCTGGCGTTGATTGACCAGCGTCGCGTTGACACTCAGGATCTGCGTGAGCGCTTCGCGGAGCATCGACACCTTCGTGGCGGCCTGGGTGAGATTGTCGGCTACGGAATCCAGGCGCGTGAGCAGTTCTGGAGAGACCTTCTGATCCTCCGCGTCAGAGCGGAGCATGTCGACGGCATCGGTCAGGGATGCGATTGCCTGTTGGATCTCGATCACTTCCCGGCTCAACCGATATATGCGCTCTGCAACGGAGAGGTCGCCGCTGAAGACCTGCCGCTCGATCTCCTCCTTGTCGTTGGTGATGCCGTGGAGGACGGGCAGGTAGGCCTCGACGATTGTGTCGAGGAGCATGTACACGACCGCGATCGGTCCCATCTTCAATAGGGCCTGGTCGGTGAGCATCGCGCGTTCGCGATCACCGAAGTCAATGTCGTCCGGGTGGTGTCTGACACCGTCCGGGGCACTGATCCACCGGTCGTCCTGACAGATCACTGCCACTGCTCCTGGGCGCAGAAGGACGTGGAATTCTCCGAAATCCACTTCTTCCGTGTCATCGAGATACCTCGCTGCTCTCGCGACGAGAAAGAGAGTGTCACCGTAGCGCTCCAGCTTCGGACGCTGACCGGCATGGATGAGGTCCTCGAACAGCACCGGATGAAGATCCCACGCGGCAGCAAGCTCCTCGATCTGCTCGGCGCGAGGATGTGCGTAGAGGAACAGGGCCATCTGGCCCGGGTTTTCATGAGCGATCTCGGTCGCGGCCGCTACGGTCACGCCGTCGGGAACCGGCGTTGGTATTCCGTCCACCACATATCTGGCGAGCTTGCCGCTCAGGTATGCGACGTCGGAGCGCTCATCAAGGGGCTGACGATGAAACACACCGCCGATCCCGAAGTCATTCGGCCACAGTTTCCGCACCAGATGCCTCCTCAGGCGTGACGATATGTGTCCGCGTTCGGATGCTCCGCAGAGTCATCCCGCGCCTTGCGCTGAGCTTAGCCCAGCGACACGCTGACGACCGCTCGAACCCTTCGCCCGGCCGGAGAGCGTTGCACGCTAGCCTCAGATCAGGCTGAGGAACCGGAAGGTTCGACGGCAGAGGGAGTGAGCATGCAACGTTCCACGACGGAAGCCCTGCCCGTGGGGGGCCGACGCAGCACCGTCATCCTCGCGCTGAAGCTGCTCGCCGGTCTGGTGATCATCGCCGCACCCGTGCTGATCGCTTCGAACTGGGTGCCGGGCGTCAGCGCGGTCGCGTTCTTCGGCGTTCTGGCGGCATCCTTCGGCTGGATCAGCGGTGGCGTGCGCGTCGGGGCACTGGTTGTGGCGTCCTTGACGCTGCTCGGTGTGGTCTCGATCCTCTTGCGAGGTCAGACCTGGGCACTCGCACTGATCCTGGTCCTGCTGGGGGTGGCATACGGGTTCGCGGCAGGCCGCGGCATGGGCAAGGTCGTCCTGCAACTGCCGATCCTCACTCCCTACTTCATGCGCAAACCTCCGGCGCTCCTCAACGATCCGCCGATCATCGACGTCACGTACATCATCGGTCTCGTCGTCATCATGATCGTCACCGGTCTGTGGACGATCCTGATCCTGCACTTGGCCGCAGGACGTCGCACTGTGACGCGCACCGAGGTGACCAACCCGCGTATTCCCTTGATCTACGGCACGATCCTCGGACTGATCTCGGCGGCGGTGATGATCGCCCGGAACAGGTCGGCAGGTCTGCTGTCTTTGACGAGATAGCCGGCAGCGCCCGCATCCAGCGCCCGCACGATGTCTGCGTCGGAGTCGTACGCCGTGAATACGAGCACGCTCGTGGCCGTATTCGCCCGGCGGATCTCGCGGATCGCGTCGAATCCGTCGGGGGCATCGTCACCGAGATCGAGGTCGACGAGTGCGACGTCGATGTCAGGAGCCGCGGCGGCCGCCTCCGCGGCAGAGCCGACATCGGCGACGACCTCGAAGTCGCTCTGAGTGTCGAGCAGCGACCTCACGCCGTGCCGCAGGACAGGGTGGTCATCGAGCAGCAGGATCCTGATCATGATGTGCCCGTCCTCGGGGCAGCGTCGGGGACGATCGCGGACACGACCGTCCCCTCGTTCGGGTACGACTCGACGGTGAGGGTCCCGCCCAGATTCTCGACACGCCACGTCATCGCTCGAATGCCGAAGTCGCCGGAGTCGGGATCCACCATCCCCGAATGGTGTGCCGGGGCGGAGATCCCGCGCCCGTCATCGGCCACATCCACGCCGATCTCAGCGTCGAAGAAGGTGAGGGTGACGCGCGACCACGTCGCCTGCGCGTGCTTGTGAACGTTGACCAGAGCCTCCTGCACGACGCGCTGGAGTGCGTGAGAAACCGCGTCGGAGACAGTGCGTTCATCACCGACGATGGTGAACTCTGCGCCCGCGGTCTGCGCCTGCGCTTTCAGCCCCGTGGCGAGGGGAACCTCGCTCTCGCGTGGATCGGCGAGGCCGTGAAGAAGCTGTCGCGTTTGCACGAGGCCTTCGCGGAGCGCTTCACGCGCCTCGCTCACCACGGGGGACTGCTCGCCGCCGTGCAGGTCATCGGATTCGAGCATGAGGAGAGCTGTCGCCGTGCGCTGGACCACAGTGTCGTGAAGTTCGCCGGCCACACGTTCGCGTTCGGCCAGTGCGCCGGCATCACGCTCGGAACGTGCAAGCTGTTCGCGGGTGTCGACCAGTTCTGCGATGAGCGTCCGCTGCGCGTCGAGCGCCCGATCGAGTGCGGTGTAGGCGTAGGTGAGCACGAGGCCACCGAAGAACGGGCCGAGCACGAGTCCGAGGTCATCGCCACGTGACATGAGGAAGAGCCCGACGCTCACAGCCACGACGATGGCAGCGGAGATGACGATTGCGAGGCGCCCGCGTATCACTCGGTGCACAGCGAAGAAGAGCGCGAAACCGCACCATCCGAAAGAGGGTGCGAGTACGACGAGCGGCAGCCAGAAGCCCGTGGCGACGAGGAGCCCGATCGCCTGTCTCGATCCGACCGCGTCCAGCCCGGCACCGTGCACCACGGGTTCGGGGCTGCGCCGGCCGATCACGGCGATCGCGTAACTCACACCCGCACCGATCGCGAGGACGAGCGCGGCAGAGCCGACGCCCTCGAGTGGATGCCTACTGAAATATCGAATCCCACATACGATGAGCAGCACGGCGAATCCGATGTCGACGACACGATCCATCGCGATCAAGCGCTGACGACGCGAAGCTCCCATGGGATCAGACTACGAGAGATGCTGACGGGGCTGGTTCGAGCAGCGAGCTCAGGGCGCGAGCGACTCCGCGGGATCCACGGGGCGCCCGGCATCCCGGATGATGTCGGCCACAGCATCGGCATCGAAGTGGAAGACGACGTCGTCGGGCGTGAGACGCTCGACGAACGGCACGACACGGACGCGCTCGCCATCGATCGTCACCACCGACCCGCCGAACCCGTCGATCGCCGCTTCTTCAGCGGGATCGCCGAATGCGCACGAGACGTTCGTCACGCCCGGCGCCACGGTCACCGGGATGCCCGCGACGAACTCGGTGATCGGCAGATGGTAGTGGCCGGACAGTACGACGCGCACATCCGTGCCGCGCACGATGTCGATGAGCTCCTGCCCGTCCGCATCATCGAGCGCGAGCGCCTGCACCAGATCGGTCTGCGCGTTCACCGGCGGATGGTGTACGACGACGACCGTGCCGTGTTCGGCCGGCGTCGCAAGCGTCTCGCGCAGAAACTGCTTCTGCTCCTGCTCGAGGTCGCCGTACCCGACCCCGGGGATCGAACTGTCCAGCACGACGACCCGCCAACCGTCCTGATCGGCGACGGATGCGACGGGGCGATCCAGGTCGACGCCGGACAGCTCCTGCTCACCGGCATCCGGCTGCCCGCCGCCGAGCACCGCGCGGAACGCGTCGCGGCGGTCGTGGTTGCCCATCGCGAACACGACTCGCGCGCCGCGCGCCTGCGCCCAGGGTGTGAGCTGCTCTGTGAGGAGGCGGTATGACTCCTCGGTGCCGTCTTCGCTGACATCGCCCGAGACGACCACGAGATCGAACAGCAGATGGCCGACGTGCGCGAGGGCGCGCCGGAGGTGCTCGACCGTGTCGACGACACCATAATGGCGCCCGCCGTCGCCCGAGAAATGCGTGTCGCTGAGGTGAAGGATTCGCAGACCGCTCATGCCTTCACTCTGCCAGAGACCGGCGACATCTCACCCGAGCAGAATCGTCGCCGCGAGAAGCACCGGCACGCAGCCGACCGTCGTGATGAAGACGGTGTCGCGAGAAATCGACTCGCCGATATCGTAGCGCTGCGAGTAGTTGAAGACGTTCTGCGCCGTGGGGAGCGCCGCGAGGATGACCACGATCAGCACCTCATGCGCCGACAGCCCGAACACGAACTCCGCGGTCACCCACGCGATCGCGGGCATCACGAGCAGCTTCAGCGTGCTCGCCAGCAGCACGTCGCGGCGGTGCCCCGAAGCGCCGAGCACCTTCTGCCCGAACAGCGAGATGCCGTAGCTGATCAGCAGTACCGGAACGCAGGCGTTGGCCAGCAGGGTGGCAGGTTCCATGACGATGGGCGGCAGATCGATGCCGAGCACGGAGACCAGCGTGCCCAGTGCCGACCCGAGGATGATGGGGTTCGTCGCCGTGCGGACGAAGGTGCGCCACGCCGAGGTGCGCCCGCTCGTCACGGTGTCGAGGATGGCCAGCGAGATCGGGGTGAACACGAGCAGCTGCAGGAGGATCACCGGCGCAGGGTAGGCAGCGCTGCCGAGCAGATACAGCGACAGCGGGATGCCGATGTTGTTCGAGTTGACCTGGCCCGCCGAGAGGGCGCCGATCACCGTCTCGCCGATGTTGCGCTTCCAGAACAGCTTCGCGACGAGCGCGTACAGGCCGATGACGGCGACGGCAGCGATGGCCGAAACCGGCAGGAGCGACGAGAACAGCACTCGTGCGTCGGCCTGTGCGAGCACGGTGAACAGCAGGAACGGAGAGAGGACGAAGAACGTCAACCGGCCCAGCACATGACGCGCGTGCGGGCCGAGCAGATCGATGCGTCCGATGATGTACCCGACGGCGATGGCGAGCCCCACCACGGCGAATCCGGTGAGAGTCTCGAGCACTGCCCCAGCGTAGCGGCACTCGGCTTCTGGGATTGGCGCAGCATCCGGGTTTTTTCCTTCTCACCGGGAAATTTGACTTCCCTGGGGAACGGGCTATGGTCGGGGTCACACCGCCAACCGCATGAGAGGGGAAGCGAGTTCCGATGGCAGGGAAGACACCGACAGCCAAGGCCGGCAAGAAGACAGCGCAGCTGACGCTCAAGAAGAAGCGGGCAGCCAAGCGCGCCAAGCAGGAGCCGGAGTCCTTCATCAAGACACGCAAGGGCGCGTGACTCGACGAAGTTCCGGCCCCTGAGGGCACGGGGAGTCGCAGGTGTGACCTGCGGCTCCCTTTTTCTGTCAGCGCAGTCGCTGCTGCAGCTGCACCGCCGTCGCCATTACGGCGCTCGCGGCATCCTGCTCAGTCGGCCCGCTGCCGCTGGACCACGTCGCAGCGACCGCGGCGATCGGCCAGTCCGAGGCGTCGAGCACCACAGCGCCCACCGAGCGCGTGCCGTCGGTCACCTCGCCGTCCTCTGACGCGAAGCCGGCGGCGCGGATGCTGCGCAGCAGCTCTCGCAGTTCGCCCGGCCGATCGGGGCCGCGGCCCGTCCGCGTCGAGAAGGCCGACGCATTCGGGTACAGTGCGCGCACCTGTTCGCGCGGAAGCGCGGCGAGCATCGCGCGCCCTGTCGCCGTGAGATGCGCGGGAAGGCGCACGCCGACGTCGGTCACCAGGGCCGGACGCCGCGGTGCACGCTCCTCGACGATGTAGACGACGTCGGCACCGCTCAGTACCCCCAGGTGGGTGCTCTCGCCCAGTCGATCCGCGAGCGCTGCGGCGAGCGGTCGGCCGAGACGGGCGAGCGGCTGCTGGCGGGCGAATCCACCGGCGAGCTCGGACGCCGCGGCACCCAGCGCCCACCGACGCTCTTCGCGCAGGTGCAAGACGAAGCCGTGCTCTGCGAGCGTGTTCAGCAGATGATGCACGGTCGAGCGCGGGACCCCCAGATCGCGGGCGATGGCGGATGCTGCGACCGGGGCGGGGCGCGTCGCCAGATGCCGGAGGATCCGCAGCGTCTGGTCCGCGGCGGGAACCTGGGGTCCGCGAGTGCTCTTGTCTGAGATCACAGACACAGGATGCCACGCGGCCCTGTCTGCCGCCAGTGACGGGGTGTGGAATCAAGTCATGACAGATCCCGTGCGCATCGGCGCCGAAGCTCTCAGCCCTGCAGATGTCGTCGCGGTCGCCCGCGATGGTGCGCAGGTCGTGCTCGCCGACGAAGCGCTCGACCGCATCGCCGAGACCCGGGGCGTGATCGACGCGCTCGCCGCCGACCCGAACCCGCACTACGGCGTATCGACCGGTTTCGGCGCTCTTGCGACGACCTTCATCGCGCCCGAGCGCCGCCATCAGCTGCAGGTGAGTCTGATCCGCTCGCACGCCGCAGGCACCGGGGCCGAGGTGGAGGACGAGGTGGTGCGCGCGCTGCAGCTGCTGCGCCTGCAGACGCTCGCCTCCGGCCGCACCGGCGTCCGCACCGTCGTCGCAGAGACCTACGCCGCGATGTTGAACGCGGGCATCACCCCCGTCGTGCGCGAGTACGGCTCACTGGGGTGTTCCGGCGACCTCGCCCCTCTCGCACACATCGCGCTCGCCGGCATCGGCGAAGGAGAGGTGCGCGATGCGGAGGGTGCTCTCGTCCTGGCATCCGACGCCCTCGCCGCCGCCCGCATCGATCCCCTGATGCTCGTCGAGAAGGAGGGGCTCGCCCTCATCAACGGCACCGACGGGATGCTGGGGATGCTGCTGCTCGCGCTGCACGACCTCGAGGGGCTGCTCACGAGCGCCGACCTCGCCGCAGCCATGTCGATCGAGAGCCAGTTCGGGACGGATGCCGTGTTCGCCGCCGACCTCATGGCACTGCGCCCGCAGGCCGGGCAGGCGCACTCGGCCGCCAACCTGCGGGCGTTCCTGGCCGATTCGCCGATGGTCGCCAGCCATGCCGGTCCCGAAGACGGGCGCGTGCAGGACGCCTACTCGCTGCGCTGCTCGCCGCAGGTGCACGGCACCGCACGCGACACCATGGAGCACGCGGCGATGATCGCCTCCCGCGAGCTGGCCAGTGTCATCGACAACCCGGTCATCACCGTCGACGGACGCATCGAGTCGAATGGCAACTTCCACGGCGCTCCGGTCGCCGCTGTGCTCGACTTCCTCGCGATCAGCGTCGCCGATGTCGCGAGCGTCTCCGAGCGACGCACCGACCGTGCCCTCGACCCGGCGCGCAGCCGCGGCCTGCCGCCCTTCCTCGCCCACGAGGTGGGGGTCGACTCCGGCCTGATGATCGCGCAGTACGCCGCGGCGGGGATCGTCTCCGAGCTGAAGCGTCTCGCTGTTCCGGCATCCGTCGACTCGATCCCGTCCTCGGCGATGCAGGAGGATCACGTCTCGATGGGGTGGGCGGCGGCCCGCAAGCTGCGCCGCGCGATCGACGGACTGACCCGGGTCATCGCAATCGAGGTGCTCACCGCCGCCCGCGCGCTCGACCTGCGCACCCCCATCCAGGCCGGGCCCGCGACCGGCGCCGTGCGCGATCTCGTGCGCACGGTCGCCGCAGGACCCGGCCCCGACCGCTACCTCTCGCCCGAGATCGAAGCCGTCACCGAACTCGTCCGATCGGGCGCCGTCGCCCGGACCGCGAAGGAGTACGCACATGTCTGAGTCACGCATCGTGAGAGCCGCCCGCGGCGCCGAGCGCACCGCCCAGAGCTGGGGCGCCGAGGCCGCCAAGCGGATGCTGATGAACAATCTCGACCCGGAGGTTGCCGAGCACCCCGAAGATCTCGTCGTGTACGGCGGCACCGGGAGGGCTGCCCGATCCTGGGAGGCCTATGACGCGATCGTCCGCACGCTCGACGAGCTCGCACCGGACGAGACGCTGCTCGTGCAGTCCGGCAAACCGGTCGGTGTCTTCCGCACACACGAGTGGGCGCCGCGGGTGCTGATCGCGAACTCGAACCTCGTCGGCGACTGGGCCACCTGGCCGGAGTTCCGCCGGCTTGAAGCGCTCGGGCTCACGATGTACGGACAGATGACCGCAGGGTCGTGGATCTACATCGGCACGCAGGGCATTCTGCAGGGCACCTACGAGACCTTCGCGGCTGTGGCGCGCTCGCTCGGGCGCGAGTCACTCTCGGGCACCCTCACCCTCACCGCTGGCGCGGGCGGCATGGGCGGCGCGCAGCCGCTGGCCGTCACGATGAACGGCGGCGTCGTGCTCATCGTCGACGTCGACGAGACCCGGCTTGCCCGTCGCGTCGAGCACGGATACCTCGACGAGCACGCCACCGACCTCGAAGCCGCCGTGAGCCGCGTGCGCGCCGTGAAAGAGACCGGCGAGGCGCTCTCGGTCGGAGTGGTCGGCAACGCCGCCGAAGTCTTCCCCGAGCTGTTGCGTCGCGGCGTGCCCATCGACATCGTGACCGACCAGACCAGCGCGCACGACCCGCTCGCCTACCTGCCGATCGGCAGCTCGGTCGATCAGTGGAAGGCGGAGGCGGAGCGCGACCCCGAGGACTTCACGCGCCGCTCGCGGGAGTCGATGGCCCAGCACGTGGCGGCGATGGTCGGATTCCAGGATGCGGGTGCGGCTGTCTTCGACTACGGCAACTCGATCCGCCGGGAGGCGGAGCTCGGCGGCTTCGACCGCGCGTTCGCGTTCCCCGGTTTCGTGCCCGCGTACATCCGCCCGCAGTTCGAAGAGGGCAGAGGACCCTTCCGTTGGGCGGCGCTCTCCGGCGACCCGGAGGACATCTACAAGACCGACCGCGCGATCGCGGAGCTGTTCCCCGAAGACGCCGCTCTGCACCGCTGGCTGCAGCAGGCGGGCGAGAAGGTGCACTTCGAGGGACTCCCCGCACGCATCTGCTGGCTCGGCTACCGGGAACGGCACCTCGCGGGGCTGAAGTTCAACGAGATGGTCGCGTCTGGTGAGTTGAAAGCGCCGATCGTCATCGGCCGCGACCACCTCGATGCCGGCTCCGTCGCCTCGCCCTACCGGGAGACCGAGGCGATGGCAGACGGCTCTGATGCCATCGCCGACTGGCCGCTGCTGAACGCGCTGCTGAACACAGCATCCGGGGCGTCATGGGTATCGCTGCATCACGGCGGAGGCGTCGGGATCGGGCGCAGCATCCATGCCGGCCAGGTGTGCGTCGCCGACGGCACGGCGCTCGCCGCAGAGAAGCTCGAGCGCGTGCTCATCAACGACCCGGGAACCGGCGTCATGCGCCACGTGGATGCCGGGTACGAACATGCCCGCGACGTCGCCCGCGACCGCGGGCTGAACGTGCCGATGCTGTGAGGATAGGACCATGCGCACCCTGATCACGAACATCGGTGAACTGAGCACCTGCACAGATGCGGGGATTCTGCGTGACGCGGCCATCCTCATCGAGAACGGCCGCATCGCGTGGGTCGGCCCGGCCGATCATGCTCCCACCGACCCGGCCGGATACACCGAGGTCGATGCCGGCGGTCGCGCTGTCATCCCGGGGTTCGTGGACAGCCACAGTCACCTCGTCTTCGGTGGCGACCGTGCCGCCGAGTTCGAGGCCCGCATGGCGGGGGAGAAGTATGCCGCTGGCGGCATCCGTTCCACCGTCGCCGCCACCCGGGGCGCGACAGACGAGGAATTGCGCGCCCGGCTGCGCGGGTTCGTCGACGAGATGCTCGCGCAGGGCACGACGACGGTCGAGATCAAGAGCGGTTACGGTCTCGACGTCGAGACGGAACAGCGGCAGGTGCGGCTGGCCGCCGAGGTCACAGACGAGGTCACCTTCCTCGGCGCCCACGTCGTGCCGGCGGAGTATGCCGACGATCCTGACGGATACGTCGACCTGGTCACCGGTCCCATGCTGGATGCCTGTGCACCGCACGCGCGCTGGATCGACGTGTTCTGCGAGAGCGGAGCGTTCACCGTCGAGCAGTCCCGACGGGTGCTCGAAGCGGGTATCGCGCGGGGGCTCGCACCGCGCGTGCACGCCAGCCAGCTCGGCCCCGGCGACGGGGTGCGGATGGCGGTCGAACTCGGCGCGGCATCCGTCGACCACGGAACCTATCTGACCGACGACGATGTCGCGGCGCTCGCGGCATCCGACACGGTGCTCACACTCCTCCCCGGAGTCGAGTTCTCCACGCGTCAGCCGTACCCGGATGCACGCCGGCTCATGGACGCCGGGGTCATCGTCGCGCTGGCGTGCGACACCAATCCCGGCTCGAGCTTCACCTCATCGATGCCGTTCTGCATCGCCGTCGCCGTGCGCGACATGGGCATGACGCCCGCCGAGGCGCTCTGGGCGGCGACCGCCGGCGGAGCCAGAGCCCTGCGACGGGACGACATCGGGGTCATCGTTCAGGGCGCTCGTGCCGACCTTGTGCTGCTCGATGCACCGAGCCACGTGCACCTCTCCTATCGTCCCGGGGTGCCCCTCGTGCACACGGTCTGGAAGGACGGCGTCCCCGTTTAGGTCAGGCGACCGCCGGCACCGCCGACCATTCGATCGCCGCGCAGATCAGCAACCCGATCAGGGCGATCGCTGCCATGGCGATCATCAGCACCGCCATGATCCGCAGCCGGCGCTCGCGAATCGCCACGGCCCAACGGCTCACCACCAGTGCCGCGTACAGGGCGATCACGAGGATCGCCGTGATCCAGGCGACCACGGCGGATTCACGCGGATCGATGATGGTGAGAAGACTCAGCGGCACCAGGCAGATGAGCGCGAACAGACCGGCGACCACGATCCAGATCGTGCCCTCTGACGTGCGAAGTGCGGGCTGATTCGCCATGCGCGTGGGATCGCGACGGGCCTGAGCCCGCGATATGCGTTCCGCCATGATGACCTCCTCCGCGGCGATGCATCCATGGTCGAGGATGCGGGCCCACGGCGCGAGGGGGTGGCGTATCCGTGTCAGCAGGCGTATCGTCAGCGGGCTCGGAGAGCCAGGCCCGCCAACAGCTCGAGCACGCACAGCGCGGCCAGCCGCACGGTCCGTCCGTCTTCGGCGTCGGCCGTGGCATCCACCTCGGCGATGTCTGCGCTGACGACCCTGGCATCCGATGCGACCGCGCGCGTGAGGGCGCGCAACTCCCAGGCGGCGAGGCCGCCGGGGACGCTGGCCGGGCACCCGGGTGCGACCGCGCGATCGCAGACGTCGACGTCGATGTCGAGGTGGACGCGCCCCTCCGCAGCCCCCGCGATCTCGAGAGCCTCGACCACCACATCTGCAGCTCCCCGTCGCCGCACCTCATCGAGCGTGATCACGCGGATGCCCCAGTCCGCCGCGCGCTGCGCGTACGCGGCAGAGTTCGCGAAGTCGGCGATCCCGATCTGCACGATCCGAGTCGGATCGATTCGTTCGGTCGGGAAAGTCGCGGCGGCGGGGTCGTCTTCGACGAGTCGCCGCACCGGCGTGCCGTTCGAGACGCCGTCACGCAGGTCGAAGTGCGCGTCGAACGTGATGAGGCCGGATGCCGCAGCGCCCAGCGCGACCGGGTATGTGAGTGAGTTGTCGCCGCCGAGGGCGATCACGAATGCCGGTGCGAGCTCGCGCACCCGGGCGATCACCGCGGCCTCTCCTTCGTCTCCGTCGGGCTCGGCGATGTCGCCGGCATCCCGAATCTCGAGCGCGGCGTCGAGATCGATCACGGGCGGTCCCATCAGGGTCGCGCTGTATCGCCGCAGGGCATCGCGCACCGCCTGCGGGGTGGCATGCGCGCCGGTGGGCGAGAGGGACGTGCGCCAGGTGGGGACGCCGAGCAGTGCGGCATCCGCTGTGCCGTCGAATGCCGGCCAGTCGCTGGCACGCGGCCACAGCGGGTCTGAAGAGAGAGCCATTTTCACACTCCGGGAATGACCGCGTGGGCGATCGAGAAGATCGCGAGCCCGGCGAGGGCGCCGACGATCGTGCCGTTCAGGCGGATGTACTGCAGGTCACGGCCCACCATCAGCTCGATCTTCTCGGTGGTCTCGGCGGGATCCCATCGCTCGACGGTATCGGTGATGATCGAGGCGATGTCGTGCCGGTAGCGATCGACGAGGAACACGGCTGCCTCGGACACCCACGAGTCGACGCGGCTCTGCAACGCAGCATCCGTCGTCAGGCGCACGCCGACCTCTTCGATGGCCTGCACTGCCCGCACGCGCAGGCTGCTCTCGGGATCGGCCAGCGAGCGGATCAGCCCGTTCTTCGCGGTGTTCCAGGCCTCGGCGGCGAGCGCACCCACCCGCGGACTGTCGAACAGCGATGCCTTCGCGTTCTCGAGCTTGCGGCGGGTGACCGGATCGTTCTGCAGATTATCGGCGAGGCGGGCGAGATACCCGTCGATCGCGAGCCGGGCCGGATGCTGCGGGTCAGCCCGCACCGCATCGACGAACTTGATCGCCTCGTGATAGACCGTGTCGTCGACGAACCGGTGGGCGAGCTTGGGCACCCAGCCGGGGAGGCGCCGCGAGACGAGCCCCGAGAAGGCATCCGCGTTCGCGACCAGCCACGTGGCGATGCTGTCGGCGGCGAGATCGACGGCGCCGTGGTGAGCGTCGGATTCGACGATCTTCTCCAGCCAGACTCCCGCCGGCGGACCCCACTCCGGCTCGACGAGATGCTCACGGGCGAGATCGGTGATGAGGTCGCGGACGTCGTCGTCGCTGAGGGCATTGAGCACACCCGTCGCGATCGCGGACCCTTCGGCGGCGACCCGCTCGGCGTGCGGTCGCTGCTGGAGCCATTCACCGGCGCGACGGGCGATCGGGGTGCTCGCGAGCTTCGTGCGCACCACATCGGCGGCCAGGAAGTTCGTCTCGACGAACTCGCCGAGCGTGCGGCCGATCTCGTCTTTGCGGTTCGGGATGATCGCGGTGTGCGGGATCGGCAGCCCCAGAGGCCGGCGGAACAGGGCGGTCACGGCGAACCAGTCGGCGAGGGCACCCACCATGCCGCCCTCGGCGGCAGCACGGACGTAGCCGAGCCAGGGATATCTTCCCTGCAGCCAGAACGCGAGGACGAACACGATCGCCATGAAGACGAGGGCGCCCAGCGCGATCCCCTTCATCACCCGTAGGGCGCGCAGGCGTTCCTGATCGGCGGGGGAGAGCAGGGCCATCGGGGTGCGCGGCATGCTGTCATCCTCGCACGCGGCCTGGCCGGGGTAGCCTCGATGCGTGATCGAAGACATCAAGAAGCGTGCCCTGCATCGCACGAGCATTCTCGAAGGACAGCTGCGCGGCGTCGCGCGGATGGTCGAGAACGAGGAGTACTGCATGGACATCATCACGCAGTCCCGCGCCATCCAGAAGTCGTTGGAGTCTCTGAACCGGTTGCTGCTGGAGAACCATCTGCGCACCCACGTCACGCACATGTTCGAAGAGGGCGGCGACGAACGCGAACAGGCCGTCGACGAGCTGCTGAAGGCCTTCGACTTCGAGCGGAAGTGATCAGTCCAACGGTCCGAGCAGCGCACTCGCCGCAGTGGAGTGCGCCGACTCCGGGTCGGACGGATGGAACATGCCCGCCAGTACGTCTCGGTAGAGGCGCGAGAGCTCGTTCGACGAGAAGTACGAGCCGCCTCCCGCGGTGAGGATCGCCTGATCGACGACGTGCTTGGCCATCACGACCGCGCGGTGCTTCGTGCCGGACAGCAGCGTGAACCAGCGGGCGCCGTTGTCGACCTGTTCGTCGACGTCGCGGGCGAGCGCGGCGATCTGCGGTGGCAGCGCGTCGTAGGCGAGGCTCATGTCGGCGATGCGCCAGCGGATGTCGGGGTCCTGGCTGTACGCCAGGCCGGTCTTCTTCGAGTGCCGCTTCTGCACGGTCAGGACCGCGAGATCGAGCGCCCGGCGGGCGATGCCGGTGTACACCGAGGCGAGCAGCAGCTCGAAGACGCTGAAGATCCCGAAGATGATCGGGTCGGGTGAGGGGCCAGGATCGATGCGCCGTACGACCTGCGACGCCGGGGCGGCCGCGCCGTCCAAGCGCGTGGTGCGGCTCTGCGTCGCGCGCATGCCGAGGGTGTCCCAGTCATTGCTGGTGGTGACGGCATCCGTTCTGTCGACGAACGCGAACACGAGCTTCGGGGCGTCCTCGCTGGTGGTGTCGAGCCCGTGCAGGCCCAGTTTCGTCCATACCGGGGCGAGTGAGGTGAAGATCTTCGTCCCGGTGAAGCCGTACGAGCCGTCCGGGTGGGGAACGGCATCCGTGTCGCTGCCGAACAGCACGAGGTCGTTGCCGCCCTCGCTGATGCCGAATGCGAAGACGTCGCCTTCGACCGCGCCGTCCTGCACGAACTCCAGGCCCGGCACGCCGCGGTCGCTGAATACCTTCGCGACCCCGGTCCACACCAGGTGCATGTTGATCGACAAAGCGGTGGCCGGGGATGCTGTCGCCAGCCGCTGCTGCAGGATCGCCGCCTGCTCGAGGCCGAGCCCCGCACCTCCTCGCCCGGCCGGAACGAGGATCTTCAGATAGCCGGCATCTCGGAGCTCTGCGAGATCCTGCTCGGGGAAGGTGTTCTCCCGGTCGTGGATCGGCGCGCGCTCGCGGATGCGGTCGAGCAAGTCGTCGGGAAGATGATCGGCAGGATCGAAACTCATGACAGTGCCTCCAAGAGCTGGTGGATGGTGTCTTCGGGCTTGTCGCGGTGCGGGGAGTGGCCGGCGCCGGCGATGATCGACATCGTGATGTTCGCATTGGCAGCGAGCACCTCGTCGGCGACGTCGCCGGTGAACAGACTGTAGACCTCCGGGTCTCCGCCGATGATGTGCGTGGGGACGGTCAGGCGCGCAGCATCCGCGCGCACGTCCCACGGCTGGTTCTGCGCGCTGGTCTGCTCGACAGCCCAACGGCTGCCCCGCGCGACCGCGTCGATCTTGAGCTCGTGATCCTGCGGATGCCAGCGCGGATGCTCCTCCTGCACGATCTCGAGCCGGTTGTCTCCGAACGCTCGTTCCTGGCTGCGGCGCACGATCGACGCGTCACGCCCGTCTACGAAGATCGCCGGGTCGATGAGGATGAGCGTCTTCGTCCAGTCGGGTTCGGATGCTGCGGCCACCGTGCTGGACGCGCCGCCCAGCGAGTGTCCGATCACGGCATCCCAGGCTCCGCCCTGCTCGGGGCGCGTGGCCGCGAGGTCGTCGGCGTAGGCGGCGACGGTGTAGTCGAGACTGCGCGGGGCGTCGCCGTGGCCGCGCAGGTCGATGGCGACGGCGTGCCAGCCGGCGTCGGCGAGGGCATCGGCGAGGATCCACATCAGCGACCCGGACGAGCCGAGCCCGTGCACGAGCAGAGCCGTCTTCTCGGAGGCGGGGTCTCCCCACGAGAGGCGGGGAAGAGTGACGGCGGTCATGGGCTCACTCCAATGGTGGCATGTCGGCGGCGATGGCCAGCACTCGGGCTGCGGCGTCGTGCCCAGTCTGGAGGCGCTCGGCGAGCGGCCGGTCTTCGATGGTTGCGGTGAGGAATCCTGCGGCGAAGGCGTCCCCCGCGCCGACCGGCTCGACGACTTCGACTGTCGGGGCCGGGACGAACACGGGGTCTGCGTCGCGGTCGTATGCCGTCGCGCCCACGTCGCCGTCCTTGACGACCAGTAGCGCACACCCGGGCAGGAACGCCCGGATCTCGGATGCCGTCGCCGTGCCCCAGACGCGTTCGGCCTCATCCCGCCCGACGAAGACGATGTCGGCGGCGTTCGCGAGTCGCGCCAGCGTCGCCGCGGCATCTGCCATCGACCAGAGCGGGCGGCGGTCGTTCACGTCGAACGAGACGAGTGCGCCAGCGGCACGTGCGTCGTCGAACAACCGGTCGACCATGGCGCGGCAGGTGGGGGAGAGCGCGGGGGTGATGCCGGTGGTGTGCACGATGCGGACGCCGGTGAGGCGATCTGCTGACACGACGCCGGGCGTCATGCGAGACGCGGCGGATCCGCGCCGGTAGTAGAAGACCGACGACCCCTCGGCCCCAGGGTCCTTGAACATGACGCCGGTCTGTGCATTCTCGTCGCGTTCCGCCCAGACCTGGATGCCACGGCGCGACAGCTCCGATGCGATGCGGGAACCGAGCGGGTCGTCGCCGAGGCGAGATACCCATGCCGCATGGTGACCGGCGGCGGCGATGCCGTCGGCGACGTTCGACTCGGCCCCGGCGAGACTGATCGTGGCCGCGCCGGCGCTGGAGAGCGCGGCATCCGTCGGCGTGATGAGGGCCATCGTCTCGCCGACGCAGACGATGGCCGGGGCGGTGCCGGTGCTGGGAGCTGCAGAAGTGGTCATGGGGGGAGTGCTCGTCGTGATGGTTTCCGTGTCAGGTGAGGTGGGGATCGCGGTGACTTCGACGATAGCGAATGGGGTTGCGGCTGCGTCGGCGGGCGACACGCCGCGACACGCCGAACCACGTTCTCCACAGGAAATCGGATGTCCGAACCCCGGCGTAGCGTCCGACCTGTGGATGGATTTCTGAACGGCTTCTGAGAACCGCGTGATCACGCGCTTCCCAGGGTTCGGAAGTCGTGGCCGGACTGTGGATGAAATGGTGGAGAACCTGTGTTGTAACCAGTGGAGAACGGTGGAAAACTACAGGGATGTAACTACTATCCCTTGTGGTCACTCCTAATGTCCGTACCCATATGTAGTATTGAGTTCCCGGCGGGGGGTCTGCCGGAACATCTGGATCTGAGGGGAAAGAAATGTCGATCACGGTCTACACCAAGCCTTCGTGCGTGCAGTGCAATGCGACCTATCGCGCGCTCGATGCGAAGGGCATCGATTACGAGATCCACGACCTTTCCGAGGATGCTTCGGCACTCGAGCAGGTCAAGGCTCTCGGCTACATGCAGGCTCCGGTCGTCGTCACCGACGAGGGTCACTGGTCGGGCTTCCGTCCCGACAAGATCGACGAGCTCGCCTCCCGTCTGGCATAAGGACGAAATCATGAGCGTCGTCGCGACCGCCGCGCCGCTCCTGGTCTACTTCTCCAGCACCTCGGGCAACACGGCGAGATTCATCGAGAAGCTCGGTCGGCCTGCTCGACGCATCCCTCTGTTCCGGGCAGAAGAGCCGCTCGTCATCGATGAGCCGTACGTTCTCGTCACCCCCACCTACGGCGGAGGCCAGGGCCGGGGCGAAGAGAAGGGAGCGGTCCCCAAGCAGGTGATCCGCTTCCTCAACGATGAGCGCAATCGGCGCACCATCCGCGGAGTCATCTCCGCGGGCAACACCAACTTCGGCGAATCCTTCGGAGCCGCCGGTGAGATCATCAGCCGCAAGTGTCGCGTGCCGCACTTGTACCGGCTCGAAGTGTTCGGCACACAGGACGACGTTGATCGCGTGAGCGACGGATTGGAACGATGGTGGACACCGCAGTTGAAGAGCAGGCAGTGACGGATCAGGTGGCGTTCAAGGTCAACCCTTCTTTCGAGGGGCTCGACTATCACTCGCTCAATGCGATGCTGAACCTCTACGACGCGAACGGCAAAATCCAGTTCGACGCCGACAAGCGTGCCGCGCAGGAGTACTTCCTGCAGCACGTCAACCAGAACACAGTGTTCTTCCACTCCCTCAAGGAGCGCCTCGACTATCTCGTCGAGAAGGAGTACTACGAGGGCGAGCTCATCCAGAAGTACTCGCTCGAGTTCATCCAGAAGCTCAACGACCTCGCCTACTCGAAGAAGTTCCGCTTCGAGACGTTCCTCGGCGCTTTCAAGTACTACACGAGCTACACGCTGAAGACCTTCGACGGCAAGCGCTACCTCGAGCGCTTCGAGGACCGCGTCGTCATGACGGCGCTCGGCCTCGCCGACGGCGACGAGCAGGTCGCCATCGACCTCGTTGAAGAGATCATCTCCGGCCGCTTCCAGCCGGCGACCCCCACGTTCCTCAACGCGGGCAAGGCGCAGCGCGGCGAGCTCGTCAGCTGCTTCCTGCTGCGCATCGAAGACAACATGGAGTCGATCTCGCGCGGCATCAACTCGTCGCTGCAGCTGTCGAAGCGCGGCGGCGGTGTGGCGCTGCTGCTGTCGAACATCCGCGAGTCGGGGGCGCCGATCAAGCAGATCGAGAACCAGTCCAGCGGCATCATCCCCGTCATGAAGCTGCTCGAAGACAGCTTCAGCTACGCCAACCAGCTCGGCGCTCGCCAGGGAGCCGGTGCGGTGTACCTCAACGCGCACCACCCCGACATCATGCGCTTCCTCGACACCAAGCGCGAGAACGCCGACGAGAAGATCCGCATCAAGACGCTGTCGCTCGGCGTCGTCGTCCCGGACATCACGTTCGAGCTCGCCAAGAACGGCGAAGACATGTACCTGTTCTCGCCGTACGACGTCGAGAAGGTCTACGGCGTGCCGTTCGGTGACATCTCCGTCACCGAGAAGTACCGCGAGATGGTCGATGACCCGCGCATCAAGAAGACCAAGATCAACGCACGCGAGTTCTTCCAGACAGTCGCCGAGATCCAGTTCGAGTCGGGCTACCCGTACATCATGTTCGAAGACACGGTGAACAAGGCGAACCCGATCAAGGGCCGCATCAACATGTCGAACCTGTGCAGCGAGATCCTGCAGGTGAACACGCCGACGACGTACAACGAAGACCTCTCGTACGACACGATCGGCAAGGACATCTCCTGCAACCTCGGCTCGATGAACATCGCCCTCGCGATGGATGGGGCAGACCTCGGTGCCACGGTCGAGACCGCGATCCGCGGCCTGACCGCGGTGAGCAACCAGAGCCACATCTCGTCGGTGCGTTCGATCGAAGACGGCAACGACCGCTCCCACGCGATCGGTCTCGGGCAGATGAACCTGCACGGTTATCTGGCGCGCGAGCACGTGCACTACGGCTCGGAAGAGGGAATCGACTTCACGAACATCTACTTCTACACGGTGCTGTACCACGCGCTGCGCGCGTCGAACAGGCTCTCCATCGAGCGCGGTGTCTCCTTCGACGGGTTCGAAGACTCGACGTATGCGTCGGGGGAGTTCTTCGACAAGTACATCGACCAGGCGTGGGAGCCTGAGACCGAGAAGGTCAAGGAGCTCTTCGCCGGGCACCGCATCCCCACGCAGGCCGACTGGACCGAGCTGAAGGACAGCATCCAGAAGCACGGCATCTACAACCAGAACCTGCAGGCCGTCCCGCCGACCGGCTCGATCTCGTACATCAACAACTCGACGTCGTCGATCCACCCGATCGCGTCGAAGGTCGAGATCCGCAAGGAGGGCAAGCTCGGTCGCGTCTACTACCCGGCGCCGTTCATGACGAACGACAACCTGGAGTACTACCAGGACGCATACGAGATCGGCTACGAGAAGGTCATCGACACGTACGCCGCCGCGACCCAGCACGTCGACCAGGGGCTTTCGCTGACGCTGTTCTTCAACGACACCGCCACGACCCGCGATATCAACCGGGCACAGATCTACGCATGGCGCAAGGGCATCAAGACGATCTACTACATCCGTCTGCGTCAGATGGCACTCGAGGGGACTGACATGTCCGAGTGCGTCTCGTGCATGTTGTAATTGTTTTCTGATCAGGGACTTTAGGCAGGAAGAATGATGACCCCCGAATCGCTCAAGTTGGTCGATCACGTGCAGGCGATCAACTGGAACCGTATCCAGGACGACAAGGACCTCGAGGTCTGGAACCGTCTGGTGAACAACTTCTGGCTGCCCGAGAAGGTGCCGCTGTCGAACGACGTGCAGTCGTGGAACACGCTGACGCCCGAAGAGCAGCTGATGACGATGCGCGTCTTCACCGGTTTGACGCTGCTGGACACCATCCAGGGCACGGTCGGCGCGGTATCGCTCATCCCCGACGCGATCACCCCTCACGAGGAGGCGGTGTACACCAACATCGCGTTCATGGAGTCGGTGCACGCGAAGAGCTATTCTTCGATCTTCTCGACCCTCGCGTCGACGAAGGAGATCGACGAGGCGTTCCGGTGGTCTCGCGAGAACGAGAACCTTCAGAAGAAGGCGCAGATCATCATGGACTACTACCAGGGTGATGACCCGCTCAAGCGCAAGGTCGCATCGACCCTGCTGGAGTCGTTCCTGTTCTACTCGGGTTTCTACCTGCCGATCTACTGGTCGTCCAAGGCGAAGCTGACGAACACGGCCGACCTCATCCGCCTGATCATCCGCGATGAGGCCGTGCACGGGTACTACATCGGGTACAAGTACCAGAAGGGTCTCGAGAAGGAGACCCAGGAGCGTCGTGACGAGCTGAAGGACTACACCTTCAATCTGCTCTTCGAGCTCTACGAGAACGAGGTGCAGTACACGCAGGACCTCTACGATGGCGTCGGTCTCACCGAAGACGTCAAGAAGTTCCTGCACTACAACGCCAACAAGGCGCTGATGAACCTCGGCTACGAGGCGATGTTCCCCTCCGACGTCACGAACGTGAACCCGGCGATCCTCTCGGCCCTCTCACCGAACGCCGACGAGAACCACGACTTCTTCTCGGGGTCGGGATCGTCGTACGTGATCGGCAAGGCCGAGGCTACCGAGGACGAGGACTGGGACTTCTGAGACTTACGTACGTACGCGAAGCCTCATCTCAGAGATCGAGTCCACGCCGTTTTCCGTGTAATCCGTGACGCGCAAGATATCGATGGGCCTGAGATCTTCCAGATCATCAGTATGGTCGGAGTTGAGTCCCGCGGTCGCGGTGTGGGCCGAACGCTGCTCCGCTCCGAGGGATTCGAGGTCCTCGGCACCGCGCGCCGCGCGTTCCGCCATGCCGGCCACGGGTTCGTTGGTCTTCACATCATGTGGAAGGACCTCGCGTTTCTAAGAGTTCTGCTCTGAAGCATCGGTGATATTCAGGGCGGCGACAAGCCGGTGAGCGAGGGCCATGGGGTTGTCTATCGCCTCCCCGGCGTAGCTGGCCAGAAACGCTTCATGAAGCGCTGCGCCCGTCAGCAAGCGCGCGATGGCGTCAGTATCGAGAGCGCCCAGCCGCTCGAGCAGGATCTCCTGGTCGAGATAACGCGCGACGATGCGTGATGGTCCCTGTGGCCCGACGCCGCGTTTCGTCATCGCCTCTCGGTGGCCAGCCAATAACTCGGCACTGCTGAAGATCGACGCAGCGATCGGGAAGCCCTGTTCATAGAATTCCAGCAGATTCGTGACCAGTCGCTCCAGATTAGCGACAACAGTTTCGGTGCCGGGCAAGTCGGCCGCAAGGTCGAGGCGCGGCGACCGTTCGGTCAGCACGCGCAAGAAGATATCGCGCTTGTCCGGGAAGTGCTTATAGAGCAACGCTTCTGAGCATCTGGCTTCCCGTGCGATCACCTTGGTTGTGGCTCGCGCCAGCCCGTCACGGCGCATGATCGTGGCCGCAGCATCCAAGATGCGATCGCGGGCCGGCGCGGAATCGCCGCTGGGATCGGGGGTTGACGCTGGTGTGGGCATACTGACATTCTAGGGGTGAGTAAATACTCACCCACCCCTAGAGTCGCCCTATTTCCGGAGGACCATGCCACCCTTAGAAATTGCACGCCTCGCGCTGCTGATCGCACATTTCGTTGGACTCGCGGCCCTGATCGGTCCGTTTCTTCTCCAGGTGCGCAGTCGTCAAGCCCTGCGCCTGCGACTCATGCTCACCGGCGCGATTGTTCAGGTCATCACGGGAAACGCCCTCATCGCCGCCAACCGTCTTCAAGGGCTCGAAGTTGATGAGGTCAAGATGATCCTGAAACTCGGCATCGCAGTGGTGACGCTCGGTGTCCTTATCGCAGCGGTGATCGTGCAACGCAGACGAGGAGCACGCGCCGCATCTGTGCGCCCGCTGTTCGTCGGTGCCGGAGGGCTTGCCCTCGCTGAAGTCGTTATCGCGGTGGTGTGGAGATGAAACGTCGCACTCTTGTCTGGGCCGTGGTTGCGGCCGTTGTTCTGATCATCGAGCTCGGGGCAACCATCGGTGCTGTGACCGGTGCACCGTTCTCACCAGTCAGCGGATGGGGGCAGACGCACCCCATCGACGTGTTCACATTCGTTGTCGTGGTCGTCGGATGCCTGGAGCTCGCTCTGCTCGGCCGGTTCCCGATCACCGCCGCGATCATCGCGACCGCATCCTATGTCGTCTTCGCTCTACGCGATCACGAGTTGGGTATGTTCCTTCCGCCGATGGCCGCGATCTTCGCTTCGGCAGCGTTGACCCGGCACCGTATCGTCGCGATCCTCTGCGCCCTGGTGAGTCTCGCAGTTGCCCTGATCTGGGTCGCCCACCGCGCCGCCGCAATCGTAGAACCGGGAGTCGCGTTGTTGGTCTGGGTCGCGTTCGGCACCGTGTTCGCCGTGTTCTACCTGGGGCCTCTGCTCGTCGGCGAGCTCATTCGTACGCGATCATTGCTCCGTGAAGCTCGATCATCCGTCCCTGCCGCGCATGATTGATATGCAGTGAGCTCATTCTTCGGTCGAGATTCGTTCAGCAATGATGAGGATCACTGCGCCGAGGACCACAACGATGAGGTTCGCGAACAACGCATAGTTCGAGATCCATTCCACTTTGGTGAAGATCTCGCGGTTGAAGAAGTTCAGCACCCATCCCATGAGAGGTTGACGCCACAGGTGATCGATCGTTCCGCTGATGCCCATGACGGTGACGATGAATCCGACTGCTCCGAGCGTTTTCTTCATGTTTTCAGGCTATGAACGCTCTCATGTCTTCCGGATCAGACTGCGGTCGCGAGCACCGTGACTTTGCGGTCTTCCTGTTTAAGATCGAGCATGCCAAAGCCGCGGTGACGGGAACTTTAGTATCGGAAACTGCACCGCATCGGGAGTCGGTCCGTACCGCTGAGTACCCTTGACGTGCACGACGTCAACCAAGAAGGTGAGGGCCGTGGAGCCGCGAAGTCGCAGGGAATGGCTGCTCGATGTGGTTTTATTCTTGTGCGCGGCAACATACGGCGTCGTCATCTCCGGGCTCGTCGTCACGGATCCGGTGATGTCACCTGGAGCAACTTTATTCACACTCGATCAAATTATTGGGGCTCTCGCCTGCTTGAGTTTATGGTGGTGTCGTCGTTGGCCGTTGCAACTCGGTATCGCTCTCACTGGCGCTTCAGCATTTTCTGAAACCTCTTCGGGAGCAATGGTTGTCGGCCTGTTCTATGTGGCCCTATATCTCGGGTTCCGGTCCGGGGCAGCGGTGTTTGCATTGAGCTTACTTTCAGCGTTGATCTCAGTGAGCTGGCGGGTCGAGGGCTCCGAAGAACGATGGATGATCTTCGCCATCGGTTGCGCCGTTCATGCAGCCGCGGCCGGATGGGGAGTTGCGCTACGTCAGCGCCGCGAACTTCTTGAGGCGCTGCGCGAGCGAGCGGAACAGGCTGAGGCGCAGGTCGAACTTCGCACCGAGCAGGCTCGGCGCGAGAACCGTGACGAGATCGCTCGGGAAATTCACGATGTTCTCGGCCACAGGCTCTCGCTACTGAGCGTCCATGCTGGAGCGTTGGAGTACCGTACCAACCCCAGTCCGGCCGAAGTTCATCAGGCAGTCGGAACCATCCGCGTCAACGCCCACCAGGCACTACAAGACCTGCGCGATGTCATCGGGGTGCTACGTGCCCCGTCGCTGCATGCGCCTCAGCCTTCGTTCAAGGATCTGGAAGAACTCATCGACCAGGCACGCGAGGCCGGGGACAGCGTGACGATGAGGCTACGCATCGACGGAGAGCCTCCTGGAATTCAGCAACGCACCGTATACCGGATTATTCAGGAAGGGCTGACGAACGCACGCAAACACGTTCCCGGATCTGACATTGAGGTCGTCGTGGAGGGAAAACACGAAGACGGCATCTGTGTGACCGTCCGAAACGACAGGGGGGCTCTCCTTGGCACCGGACGGTCGATGACTCCGGCTCAGGGGCATGGCCTCCTCGGACTGAGCGAACGCGTGAGGCATCTGCATGGTCAGATTCAGTACGGGACCGTCACAGATCGCGGCGGATGGAAACTGAAGGTGTGGATACCTTGGGCATCATGACTCCCGTCCGTGTACTAATCGTCGATGACGACGCGCTCGTCCGTACCGGGCTGGTCATGATGCTCCGTGAAGCGCCGGACATCGAAGTCGTCGCAGAGGCAGCCGACGGGCAAGAAGCGCTGAGCGCTTTGGCCCATACTGACGTTGATCTGGTGCTGATGGATATCCGAATGCCGCACTTTGATGGGCTGAGCGCCACCGAGATGATTCGTGCTGCACCGCGACCACCTGAGGTCGTTGTGCTCACGACTTTTGATGCCGATGCTCATGTCCACCGGGCGCTGAGAGCCGGAGCGGCTGGGTTTCTCCTCAAAGACACACCACCGGAGCAGATTGTTGATTCCATCCGACGGATCGCCGATGGCGAACCAGTATTGTCATCCTCGGTATTGAAGGCGCTCATAGAGAGAACCTTTACGGGTGAAACTGCGGCGCGAGCGGCAGAAGCGCGCGATTGGCTTGCCGTGCTCAATGAGCGGGAAAGAGATGTCGCTGATGACGTCGGCTCAGGCATGACAAACGCAGAGATTGCCGACCATCTCTATATCGCTGTTCCCACAGTCAAAACGCACGTCTCGGCCGCCCTGACCAAGCTCGGACTCAGCAACAGAGTGCAACTTGCGCTATTTGTCCACGAGGCGAAATCGACGGGAGCAGGCGTGGCCGCCCCACGACGTGGCCGTGGCAACTCGTGACCACGGCGGGCGGGCTATCCTGGAGTGAGCATTCACAACAGGAGGCACCCGTGATTCTCAGCTTCATCTTCTTCTTGATCATGTTCGTCGGCGGGATCTGGATGATGGGCATCTCGTTCGAGGTCGCCGGCCTGGAGGCGCTCGTCTTCTGCGGCGGACTCGCGGTGGTCTGCCTGTCGATGGCGTGGATCATGCGCGCAGACCGCAGCGGTGCGACGCGTCGTTCGGACAATTGGGATGGCGGCCCCGCCACCAACTGAACGCGCTGCAACATCCGGCAATCGTTTGCCGCGCATGAACGCTCCTATGAAGCTAGGGGGCACTCGGACTCAGATCCGTAGCCCCCTGTTCGAAGGAGAACCCCGTCATGCGTGTCCATCCCCATGGAATCCGACGTCGGGGCCTGACGTCGCTCGCCATCGCCATACCTGTCGCCCTGGTCGCGGTCGGCTGCACCGCCGCCTCGGCGGAGGACGCCGAACCTCCAGTGCTCGAATCTCGAGTGAAGGACATCATCGAGCTCGACGGCCAGTCCTTCAAGGACCTCAACGCGAACGGTGAGCTCGACGCATACGAAGACTGGCGCTAACCCGTCGACGAGCGCGTGGCAGACCTCGTCGGGCAGATGACGCTCGATGAGAAGGCCGGTCTCATGCTCATCGACACGCTCAACGCGGAGTGCGACGTCGAAAGCGGCGAGTTCGGCACGGTGCCCGAACTCGCGGATGACTACATCGGTGAGCAGCAGATGCACCGTTTCATCTTCCGCAACGTCGTCGACGCCGGTGAACGAGCGGAGTGCGCTCCCAGTGAGGACGGCTTCTCCACGAGCATCACGGTCACACCGGCAGAGGCCGGAGAGTTCATGAACACCGTCCAGGAGAAGAGCGAGGCGACTCGCCTCGGCATCCCGGTGGTGTACAAATCCAACGCCCGCAACCACATCGACCCGCAGGCGCGAGCGGGCATCAACGAGTCGGCCGGCGCGTTCTCGCCCTTCCCGAAGGAAGCCGGCATCGCCGCCGCAGCCCTGGGCGAGCAGGCATTGGAAGACGGCGAGGCCACCGACGGCGATATGTCGGTCGTCGAGGAGTTCGCCGAGGTCATGGGCGCGGAATGGTCCTCGATCGGCCTGCGCGGCATGTACGGCTACATGGCCGACCTCTCCACCGAGCCCCGCTGGTACCGCACGCACGAGACCTTCACCGAAGACGCCGATCTCGGCGCCAACATCATGGGCGAGCTCGTCGAATCGCTGCAGGGCGACGTCGATGAGGACGGCGTCTCGCTGAGCCCCGAGAGCGACGTCGCGCTGACGATGAAGCATTTCCCGGGCGGCGGTCCGCAGGAGCTGGGCCTGGACCCGCACTACTCGTTCGGCAAGGCGCAGGTGTACCCGGGCGACGCGTTCGGCTATCACCTGAAGCCGTTCGAAGCCGCGATCGAGGCGGGTGTCTCGTCGATCATGCCGTACTACGGCGTGCCCGTCGACGTCACCCACGAGGGGGTGGACTACGACGAGGTCGGCATGGCCTTCTCCGACCAGATCGTCAACGGTCTGCTGCGCGACCAGATGGGCTTCCAGGGGTACGTGAACTCCGATACCGGCATCATCAACGACCGGGCCTGGGTGCTGGAGGATGCCACGGTGCCGGAGCGCGTCGCCGCGGCCGTCAACGGCGGCACCGACACGCTGTCCGGCTTCCACGACGTCGCGACGATCACCGACCTGGTCGATGCCGAGCTCGTCAGTGAGGAGCGCGTGACGCTCGCCGCAGAGCGCCTGTTGACTCCGATGTTCCAGATGGGCCTGTTCGAGAACCCGTACGTCGACCCCGAGGCCGCCACGGACACCGTCGGCAGCGAGGATCACCTCGCGACTGCACTTGACCTGCAGCGGAAATCGACCGTGCTCCTGCAGAACGACGATTCGCTCCTCCCTCTCTCGGGCGGCGAGACGGTCTATGTGCTCGGCAATGTCGACGCGGCAGAGGTCAAGGCCGCCGGATACGAGGTCATCGACGGCAACGACGCGGATGAGAAGCGCACCGCCGCCGACGCCGATGTCGCGCTCATCTCGATGACCGCGAGCAATGCGAACACGGACAGCTACGTCAGCAATGATCCGGAGGGCGGGATGAACCCCGACCACACCAACCCGAGCGTGATCGAGGGGATCGACGGACTCGATGGCGAGAGCCCGTTCGGCGCTGCCGACGCCTGTGTCGCGGCAGGGGCGGAAGAATGCACGGACGATGGTCTGCGCTTCGGTGGCTCACTGCCGTGGGAGTCCAGCATGATCGACTTCACGGGTATGTCGCAGTCCGAGTCGTGGGAGGTCACCCCTGGCCTGGACACCGTGCAGCAGGTGATGGCCGAGGTCGGCGCCGAGAACACCGTCCTCGACATCTACTTCCGTCAGCCGTTCGTGCTCGACGAGGAGAGCGGCCTGCGCGACGCCGGAGCGGTCCTCGCCAACTTCGGCAACACCACGGCATCGCTGATGGATATCGTCTCGGGCGATTTCAACCCGCAGCGCGCGCCGAGCGATGTGATGCCCCAGAGGCGTCGTGTCCGGAGTCCCCGTGACAACGGGGTGGAACAACACGCACGCCGGCTCGTTCTCGGACATCTGCGCGGCACTCGAGGACTGAGTTCACCTCCCGTTCGCTTGGGCGACGGCGGCCGTTTCGCCCTCGACCCTAACTTCGAGCGAGTGCGTGCTCCCACCTCTTCCTCTCCGTCCATCCCGACCCGTCGCCTCTTTAGGAGTTCACGGCCCGGCATCGCGGCAGCCGTCGCACTCGGCGTCGTCGCCGCGCTGCTGCCCGCGGCGGGAGCACAGGCGGCAGCCCCGGCGATCGACGGCACCGACGTGCACCCCACGTTTCTGAACAAGACGCACTACACCGGCGAGTTCCACTCGCACACATCGATCAGCGACGGTGTCGAGTTGCCGGAGGATGCCTACGCGTACGTCGCGGAGAACACGGACGTCGATTTCTTCTCGGCGAGCGAGCACGACGTCACGATGGATGTCCGTTCGGCGGATGACTGGACCGAGAACCACGAGCACGCGCACTCCGACGAGTGGAACCATCTCAAAAGCGGAGCCGTGCGGCACAACGAATCCGGTGACAGCGACCTCGTCGCAGTACCGGGCGAAGAAGTCACCTGGTACGACGCGACCGGCCACATCAACCTCTTCAACGCGGAGTGGTTCGTTACCGCCCCGGGCTACGTCCGAGGCTCGGGAGACAATCTCGGGGGAGCCTTCCCCGTCGGCGACTTCATGTACGACCTCCCGACCTTCTACGCTCGCCTCGCCCTGGATCCCGACGTCATCGGCCAGTTCAATCACCCCTCTCCCACGGGCAAGGGCAACTTCGACGGCTTCAACAACCTCACCCGCCAAGCGGACGAGCGCATGTCGCTCTTCGAGCACAAAGGTGCGTCGTACGACGGGCAGTGGCAGCTTGCTCTCGACAGCGGCTGGCACCTCGCACCCGTCTTCAACGGCGACGAGCACAGCGCCAACTGGGTGACTTCCAACCCTGCGCTGACGGGTGTGTGGGCTGATGAGAAGTCATTGGATGCCGTGCACAGGGCCATGCGCGAGCGCAGCATGTACTCCACGCTCGACGAGAACGCCATTCTGGCGTTCGCCGCGAACGATCAGATGATGGGTTCTGTCCTGTCGGCAGACACCGATGCGCTCGATGTCGTCGTCCAGGCCGCCGATCCGGATGCTTCGGACTCTTTCACCAGCATCCAGATCGTCACAAACAAGGGTGAGATTGCCCACGATTTCGGAGCGCTCGACGGCAACGTTCAGGACCTCTCCGCCTCGCTTGACGTCGCTGACGGCGACTACTACTTCGTGAAGGCGAAGCAGGCAGACGGCGCCCAGCTGGTCTCCGCGCCGATCTGGATCGGCGAGACGGTGCGCGGTGCGAACTACGCACCGGAGATCACCGTCGAGCCGGGGGCGCCCGAATTCGCCGCAGCCGGTGCCCGCATCGACCTCCCGCGCTTCACCGCGATCGATGACAGCGGCAAGACCCCGACGACCACGGTGGAGGTGTACAACTCCGAGCACCGCGTTGATGTCGACGGCGACGCTTTCACGATCGAGGGCTACGACGATCACTTCATCGTGATCAAGGCTACCGACGCCGACGGCAGCACCTCAGCCGAGGTGCACCGCATCCAGGTCCGCGATGACAGCCTCGACCCCGAGGAGGTGTTCCGACACCTCGGTGCGGTCGCCACCGTCGGTGCCGAACCCGGAGATGCCGGACTGAGCGTCGCCACGGACATCAACGTCGAGAAGACGTGGGCGAAGATCACGCCGGTCGGGTCCTTCTTCGACCTGGGATCGGAGACGATCGCGTCGTCGAACGATCACGTCTTCGAGGTGGATTCGGTCGCCACCGAAGCAGACACCTACCTCGACAGCATCACGGCGCACGCACTGCGCAGCCACGAGTTCGACCTGACAGGTCTCGAGCAGGGCACTCGCTACGAGTACCGTTTCGGCGTCGGCGAAAACGGGCCATGGACCGATATCCGGGGCGAGTTCGTCGCTGGCGGTGCTGAGGATGCTCCGGTCTATGTGCTGGGCGATGTCCAGGTCAACAGCGGTGAGCAGGCCGATTTCGAACTCCCTGCGCAGATGCTCGAACAGCTGCGCGAGCAGCGTGGCGGCGGCGACACGGTCATTCAGGTCGGAGATCTCGTCGACAACGGCGGCAACTCGGCGGAGTGGACCGACACGTTCGAATACTCCCTGCGCGACCTGGATCTGCAGTTCGCGACGATGGTCGGCAACCACGAGACGTACGGCGACCACGAGGTGAACACGGCGCTCTCACCGGAGCGAAGCCGCATCTTCACCTCGATGTTCAATCTGCCGAAGAACGGCAGCGCGGTTGGCGAGAGCAATTACTCCTTCGACCGCGGCAGCATCCACTTCTCGGTCCTGAACTCGAACTACGATCTTGATGCGCAGTTGGCGTGGCTCGAAGACGATGTCCGTGCAAGCGACGCGGAGTGGAACGTCGTCATGGGGCACTTCCCCTACTACGGCGGACGGCACAGCAGCGACGCCGGGATGTCGATCTCGCGTGCCACGATCACTCAGACACTGCAGCAGCTCGGGGTGGATCTGCACATCGGCGGGCACGATCACGTCTACAAGCGCAGCACGATCCTCGATGGGGCGATCGTCACCGACGACACGCAGCGGGATCTCGGCACGACCTTCGTCACGATGGGCTCGAGCGGACCGAAGTTCTACGACAACCAGGTGCAGTGGTGGGATGACACCGTGTACGACGTCGACACGCAGACCGGACTCGTGCTCGAGGCCGCAGACGGCGAACTGCAGGCACGCGTTTACACGATCGACGGCGAGCTGGTCGACGAGTTCGCCGTGGACAAGCCCGAGAGCATGTTCCGCGTCACGTCGCACGCTGTCGAAGACGGCGAACTCCGCGAGGTCGGCGTGCTCAGCACAGCTGGAGCACCCGAAGGGGCGACGCTCGTCGCCGCCGCGTACGACCTCAGCGGTGAGCAACTCCTGGACGTCAGGACCGCGACCGTCGAGCTCGATCACCGCGGCATCGAGCAGCTTGTCGCCTTCGATTCTCCGCTGCCGGTGCGCTCGGACAGCACGATCCGCCTGTACGCATGGGATGGACTGGGCACCGGACGGCAGCTCGCACCGGGGATTCTCGTCCGTGAGGGAATGCCCGGTGAAGGCACGGCGGACACTCCGTACGAACTGCATACGTGGGCGGACATCGAGAAGATCAGCCAAGAGCCGCAGGCGCACTACGCGCTCATGAACGACCTCGTCCTCGACGAGACGGAGCGCGTGCAGATCGGTGCGGGGGCGACCCCGTTCGCCGGAGTCTTCGATGGCCGTGGACACACCATCAGCGGCTTCGCAGCGGAGCCGTCCAGCGGATCCGGCCTGTTCCAGACGAATGACGGGACGATTCACGACCTTGCCGTCGTCGATGCCGACATCACCGCACTCGTCGGCACCGCTGGCATCCTCGCCGACGTCAACAACGGCACGATCGAGCGCAGTTGGACCAGCGGTTCGCTCTCTGCGCCCTCGCGGGCCGGCGGTCTCGTAGGAGACTCGACCGGCACGATCCGCGACAGCTACTCGACGGCGCAGGTACGGGTCTCCGGCACCGAGGCCGGCGGCCTGATCGGTGTGGCTCTCGGGGGATCGCTCACCGAGAACGTCTACGCGTCGGGCGGCGTCGGCGCCGACACCCGCAACACCGGCGGCGTCGTCGGCTACGGCTACAACGAGACCACTATTCGCAACGCGATGTCACTGAACGTCGCTGTCACAGCACCGAGCTACGCGCACGCCGTCCTCGGCCGCGTGATTTCAGGCCAGGCCGCGACGCTGGAGAACAACCACGCTTCCGAGGAGACGTTCGTCTCGGCCGAGTCTCTGAGCGAAGCTCCGGCCGCGGACAATCTGAAGGGCGCTCGTGTTCCAGCATCCGTCGCTACGACGCCCGAGCACTTCACAGGTACCCTCGGCTGGAATCTTGACGACACCTGGATGTGGAACCCGGATGCCGAACGACCCGTGCTGCGCTCGAACCCGGAGGAGTACGTCAAGCCCGCACCCGAGCTGCCGACGAACGAAGAAGGTTTCTTCGAGATCGCCACAGCGGAGGAGCTGCGTCTGATCGATGAGTTCCCCACCGAGCGCTTCACTCTCACCACGGACATCTCGCTCGCCGGTTCGACGTTCAGTCCGCTCGGCGCTCTGGTGCCCTTTTCCGGCGAACTCGCCGGTGCCGGTCACACGATCAGCGGAATGCACTCGGAGTCGGGCGGACTGTTCAACCTCAACGGCGGACACATCCATGATCTCGGCATCGAGGATGCCCAGGTGAGCAGCACCGTGCCACGAGCGGGCATCCTCGCGAACGTCAGCACCGGCGTGGTCGAACGGGTCTACACGACAGGAGAGATCACAGCTCCGAGTCGGGTCGGCGGCATCCTGGGCGATTCCAGCGGCGAGCTGCGCAACGCATACACGACCGCGAATGTGCACGGAGACGCGACCGAGGTGGGAGGGGCCGTAGGAGTGGCGCTCGCCGGATCCGTCAGTGAGCACGTGTACACGACAGGGGCCGCCGCCGCTGACTTGCGCAACGTGGGAGGCGCCTTCGGGTACGGCTACACCGGCACGGTGATCCGTAACAGCGTCTCACTGGCACCGACGGTGACCGCGCCGTCGTGGGCGCACCGCTTCCTCGGGCGCGTGCTGAGCGGCAACACCGCCACGCTCGAGAACAACTGGGCATCGGCCGCGACGACGGCGACAGTGCCCGCGGACGCGTCGGCACCATCGACGACGAATCTGCACGGTGCGACGGCGACGACCGAGCAGCTGGACGGCTTCGGCTTCTATCGCGACACGCTGGGCTTCGATACCGACACCTGGCAGTGGAGCAATGCGGAGACGCGCCCGCTCCTCAGCGGCGTCGGCGAGGCGCGCGGGCGTGACGAGGGCGATCAGGAGAGCCCCGACGACGAGTCGCCCGCGGCGCCGAACCTGCCCATCGGCCCAGAAGGGGAGTTCCTCGTCGACGAGCCGTCGGACTTCGCTGAGATCGGTGCGTACCCGGCGGAGAGCTACCGGCTGGTCTCGGACATCGACGTAGCGGGTGCTGACGTACGCGTCGCATCCCTGTTCACAGGTGTGTTCGACGGCGACGGATACTCGATCACCGGATACCGTTCGGAGACGGGCGGGCTGTTCGGGGAGGTAACCGGCACTGTTCGGCGGCTCGCGCTCGTAGAAGCCGACGTGACATCTGCGGCGTCCAACGTCGGTCTGCTGGTGGATCGCCTTTCTGAGAGCGGCGAGGTGGTCGAAGTGCGCACCAGCGGTTCGATCACGGGCGCTGCCACGGTCGGTGGCATCGTTGGCTATCTCTACGGCACGATCAGCGATTCATACTCCCAAGCCGACGTCACCGTGAACGCGGGGCGTCAATCGGGCGGCATCGCGGGCATCGCCGGACGCGGCAGCACGACGCAACGGGTGTATGCCACCGGGGCGATCGAGTCCGTGGCCGATCAGAATGCCGGAGGTGTCGTGGGCTACTCCTACGCCACGACCACCGTGAAGCAGTCGGTCGCCCTCAACAGTGCGATCACCGCATCGTCGCATGCCGGACGCGTTGCGGCACGCGAACTCGGCTCCGAGCGGGCGACATTCGAGGACAACTTCGCAGTGGACTCGATCATCCTCACCGGCCAGACGGTCACCGACGAGGGTCGCCAGACACGCAACGGCGAGACCATCTCCGCTGATGCCGCAGCACAGCAGAGCACGTACGAGGCGATCGACTGGGACTTCAGCGCTGTCTGGGAATGGGATGCCGATGCCTCCCGTCCTGCGCTGATCCACGCCCGATGACTGCCGCAGACTCCAGGAGAACAGAAACATGAACGTAAAGAAGGCTGTGGCGCGTACGTGCGGCGCGTTCCTGCTCGGAACGGTGATGGCGGTCGCCGGAGCGGGTATGGCGATCGCCGCTGAGCACGATGCCACCACCACCGATGGCGTCGCAGAAGTGCAGGTCGACTTCGGAACCGATTTCGCGGACCGATCGGCGACAGTGTTGGTGCTGGATGCAGACGCAGACCCGGATGCCCCCGCCGAGTCGGACATCGCCTACGTCGCCGAGGTGCTCACCAACGCCGAAGGCGTCGCCGCGTTCCGAGCCTCGCTGCCCGACGGCCTGGACTACTGGCTTGCCAGCACGGTCGACGGGGGAGACCGCTACGTCGCGATGCTCGATGGCAGCGGGGACGGAGACGACGGCGGGGACGGCGGAGGCGATGGCGGAGGCGGAGGCGGAGGCGACGGCGAGAGCGAGGGCAAAGACGACGGCGGGTCCGCGGATGGCGGGTCCGGCGGCAACGCCGAAAACGATGCGGCATCGACCGATGGTGATCTGGCGACGACCGGAATCGCCTCCTGGGTACTGCCTTCGAGCCTTCTCGCCGCCTGCGGGCTGATCGCTGCCGGCACGGCGCTGGTCCGTCGGCGACGCGCACGACTTTGAGTCAGCGCCGCTTCGCGAGCCGTGCTTCGAGGTTCGCCTCGACGGCCGGCCATTCCGGTTCGATCACCGAGTACTCGACAGAGTCGCGCAGAGCCCCGTTCCGGTAGCGTGACATCGCACGCATCACACCGTCCTGTTTGGCACCGAGCCGCTCGATCGCGGTGCGGGACTGGAAGTTCACCCACTGGGTGGTGAAGCCGACGCGGAACACTCCGAGATCCTCGAACGCGTGCCGCATCAGCAGCAGCTTCGACTCGGCATTGGTTCCGGTCCCGTGGGCAGACGGACGATTCCACGTGTACCCGATGTGCAGCCGCGGCGCAGACTCGTCGAGGTCGTAGAACGTCGTCATCCCGAGCACACGACCGGCCGTATCGATCGCGGTGAACGGTACCATCTCACCCTTCTCGCTCAGCACGAGGCGGCGTTCGATCTCCGCGACGACGCCGTCCGGCGCGGGCACCGAGGTGTACCAGGCCTTCTCCCAGAGGTCGTCTTCGCGAACGGCATCCATGAGCCCGTCGAGATGCGAGCGGGCGAGCGGACGCAGCTCGACCAGGTCGCCGATGAGGGTCACGGGGGAGGGCCAGACGCGGAAAGCCATACCCTCATCAAACCACCCGCTCGTCTACGCTTGAGCCATGCCGCTCCTCTCGATCCTCGTCCTCGCACTGATGATCGGTGCGATGGTCGACATCATCATGCGCGACGAATCGCAGGTGAAGCACCTGCCGAAGCTGGTCTGGGTGCTCCTCGTGGTCCTGCTGCCGCTGATCGGCGCCATCCTGTGGTTCCTCCTCGGGCGCGAATACGGCGAGGGCGGCATCCCGTTGCCGAAAATGCGGCGACGCGAGCCGCGCACGAACGCTCCGGCACCCGCGGCACCACAGGCTCCGCCGGCCGATAACCGCACGACCGAGCAGCAGATGGCCGACCTCGACCGCGAGATCGAGGAGTGGAAGCTGCGCGAAGAGATCGCCAAGCGCAAGCGCGACGAGACGTCCGACTAAGCGCGGTCGAACGACTCCCGCAGCGCCGGCTCGAGCGTCGGGTACTCGAATGCGAATCCGGCATCCGTGAGCTTCCCCGGCAGCACCCAGCGGCTCTTGAGGATCAGCTCGGTCTCGGTGCGGATGCCGATGGCGCCGAGCTCCAGCATCCATCGGGGCATCGGCGGGCCGAAGCGCACGCCGAGCACGCTGCGTACCGTCGCCATGAACGTCGTGTTGTCGACCGGGTTCGGAGCCGCGGCGTTGATCGGCCCGGCAAGCTCCGGATGCTGCTCCACGAAGTCGATGATGCGGGCGATGTCGTCGATGTGCACCCAGCTGAACCGCTGCGCGCCCCGCCGGGCACCGCGATAGTGGGCAGTGCCCGCCGCCCTGCGCGCCCGGTTCATCGGCCACCGGCCGTCGTGCTGCGCGCCGCCGAGTCCGACGCGCGCGAGATTCTTCAGCGGGCCGAGCACACCGCCGTGACCGAGCACGATCGCACTGCGCAGCGCGACCCGGCGTGTGCCCGGGAGGTCGTCGGCGAACAGTGCCTTCTCCCACGCCCTGGCCACCTCGACCGAGAACCCGGTGCCGATCTCGCCATCCGCCTCCGTCATCGGCCGGTCCTCCGCGTGCCGGTAGATCGTCGCCGTCGATGAATTGATCCACAGCGGCGGCGGGTTCTCCGCTCCCGCGATCGCGTGACTGAGGGATGCCGTGGTCTCCAGGCGCGAACGGAAGATCTCTGCCCGGTTCTCCGGGGTGTAGCGGCAGTTCACGCTCTTGCCGGCGAGCCCGATGACCATGCTGGCACCGTCGACAGCCTGATCGATGCCGGCCTGGTCGGCCCACCCGAGGTCGGCGCCGGAGCGGGAGATCGTGACGACCTCACGTCCTTCGTCGCGGTACTTCTGCTGGAGCCGGCGGCCCATGAAGCCCGACGAGCCCCCGATGACGACCCGGCCGTTCGTGCGCTCTCGGCCCGTGCTGCTCATCTCAGCTCTCGCGCAGTCGGACGAGCCGCTCGTGCCCGGTCTCCTCCAACTCGGCGATCTGGTCGCGGGACTTCAGGAAGTCCGAGAACGAGCGATACCCGAGCGCCTTCTCGCTGAAGGACGGATCCATCCGCCGCATGTGCGTCTTCACCGCTGAGCTGTGCAGCCAGTCGTCGGCATCCGCCTTGTCATGCCCTAGGCGCAGCGCGCGCTGCAGCAGCGCGGTCGCCTCATCCTGTTCCGTGAGCGGAGACTCGGCTTCGACGGGTTCCGCCGCCTTGCTCGGTTTCCGGGCGCGTGTCTTCGGGGCGGGCTTCGCCTTCGCCGGCGGCTCCGCCGCGTCATCCCCGGCACTCGCCGTCACTGCTGGTGCGCTCTTCTTGGGCTCAGGGCGGGTGACACCGGCCAACGAGTCGTACGACTCGAACTCGTCGCACGCGGCGGCCAACGACTTCGCCGTCGACCCGGCGACACCGACGCCGATGACATAGCGACCGAGCCGCTTGCAGCGCTGCGCGAGCGGCACATAGTCGCTGTCCCCGGCGACCAGCACGACGTGGGTGAGATCGGAGAGGCGGAACATGTCTTCCACGGCATCCACGGCCAGGCGGATGTCGGCGCCGTTCTTCGCATACGCCGCCGCGGGGAAGAGCTGCACGAGATCCACAGCCCTGGCGACCAGCTGCGAGCGGTACTCGGCGTTCACCGGCGAGGACCAGTCGGCGTAGGCGCGGGTGAGCACGAGCGTTCCGAACGAGGCCGCGTAGTCGATGATCGCGCCGACCTCGATCATCGCGTCCTTGAGGCGCTCCGAGACCTCGGGATCGTGCGGGTCGTCAGCGATGCGCTGCCGGTCCTTGCTGTACGCGTTCCGACCGTGCACGCGGTCGTACCAGGAGATGACGATGTTGTCGAAGTCCAGATAGACGGCGACGCGGACGTCCTGGGCATCAACCATTGTCGTACTCCTCACTCGGGTATCGGACACCGATCTGCGCCCGGATCTCATCCAGCGTTCCCATGATCGCGACGCTCTCCGCAATCGGCAGGACGTCGCCCTGCAGGATGCCGTCACGAACGAGCCGCTCGGCGGCGAACGCCTGATACTGCATGCCGCGACCGTCGACCTGCGACTCGTAGCTCTCACGCACCTCGCCGTCCGCCGCGATCACGCGGAACGAGGTCGGCACGTACCAGACGCGGTCGATCTCGATCCGTGCATCCGTGCCGATGATGGCGGCGGTGTTCGGGCCGACTGCGCGTGAGGACGTCAGGGTGGTCGAGATCGCTCCGCCGGCATGCGTCATGATCGTTGCGAGCTCGGTGTCGGCGCCGGTCTCTCCCAGCCGCGCGGTGGCGGTTACCTTCTCGGGCGCACCGAGGATGTCCCAGAGGAACGAGATCGGATAGATGCCGAGATCGAGCAGCGCCCCGCCGCCGAGTTCGAGCGCGTTCAATCGGTGTCGGGGGTCATCGCTGATCTTCTGGGTGTGCTCGGCGGTGACGGCGCGGATCTCGCCGAGCACACCGCTGTCGACGATCTCGCGGATGCGGATCATGTGCGGCAGATATCTGGTCCACATCGCCTCCATCGCCAGCAGCCCGCGCTCCTGCGCGATGCGCTGCAGGTCGGCCGCTTCGGCCCGCGTGACGGTGAACGGCTTCTCGACCAGCACGTGCTTGCCGTGCTCGAGAACGAGCTTCGCGGCGCTGTGATGCATCGGATGCGGCGTCGAGACGTAGACGATGTCGACATCCGGGTCGTTCACCAGTGCTTCATACGAGGCATGTGCGTGCGGGATGTCGAACTTCGCCGCGAACGCGTCGGCCGAGGCCTGGGAGCGCGACCCGACCGCGACGAGGTTGAGCCCCGCGGTGCGCAGATCGGCGGCGAAGGCGGACGCGATACCGCCCGTGGCGAGGATTCCCCAGCGAAGATCGGTCATGTTCTCAGCGTAGAGCAGTTGCCAGTGCCTCCTGCGGTACGAGGGGGAAGACCTGCTCGGCGATGCGCTCGAGCTCTTCGTCCAACGGCGACGCCTGGATCAGCAGCAGCGTGATGCCGGCCTCGGCATATTCGTTGATGCGCTCGGCGACCTGCTCTGCGGTGCCGACGAGGTTCGGGCGCAGACCGCGCGTGCCGACGGAGTACTCGCGGCGACTGACCTCGAGCGACAGGTTCGAGTGCCGCTTGAACTCCTCGAACGATGCGTAGCCGGGAGAATCGGGATCCACCGTTGTGATCCGGTCGAGCTCTCGCTGCGCCTCGGCCTCGGTGTCGCGGACGATCACATACGCCGGCATCCCGAACTCGGCGATCGGACGGCCGTGGATGCGCTCGGATCGAGTATTCATATCTGCGACATTGCGGCGCGCCTCGTCAACCGTGCCGCCGTGCATGACGTACGCGTCGGCGAAGTCGGCGATGGCCTCGCGTCCGGACTCGCTCTCCCCGCCGGCGAAGACGACGGGGTGCGCGGACGGCTTCGGCTCGACGATCGTGTCCTCGAACGCGTAGTGGCGGCCCGCGTACGAGAACGGTGTCTCCTGCCACAGCCCGTTCAGCACGTCGACGAACTCTTTGGCCTGCGTATAGCGCTCGTCGTGCGCCGGGAAGTTGCCTCCGAACTGGCGGGCTTCCTCGGCCCACCACGCCGCGACGACATTCAAGCTCACGCGCCCGGGGGCGATGCTGTCGAGGGTGCTGACGGTCTTCGCGAGCACTGCCGGGAGATGGAATCCGGGCCGCACGGCCGTCATGACGCGCAGACGGTCGGTGACCGCCAGGATCGCCGCCGACAGCGACCAGGCTTCCAGACTGGGTGCCTCGACGCCCTTGCGGTCGTTGAGGTACAGCTCCGGCACGAGAGTGGTGTGGAAGCCGAGTCGATCGGCTCTCACCGACACGTCGCGGATGTGATCCCAGGTGGCGGCCATCCGCCCTTCATCGGTGACGTTGCGGAGGAACCCGCCGTAGACGGGTGTCCAGTATCCGAGGTTGATGCTCATGATGCTCCGGTCATATGCGCGCGAGTGCGCGGTCGAGGTCGGCGATGAGGTCGGCGGGATCCTCCAGTCCCGCACTCACGCGGATCGTGTTCAGCGAGATGCCGGCGGCAGCGCGCTGTTCGGCGTTCAGGTGCGAATGGGTCATGGATGCCGGATGGGCGACGAGGCTGCGCGCATCGCCGATGTTCGCGACCAGCCGGAAGAGCTGCAGGGAATCGATCACTTCGGCGACACGGTCCTGGGCGCCGGCATCTTCTGCTCCGTCGAGATCGAACGAGAAGACCGAGGGGACCCCGCGCGGCAGGTACTGCTCGGCGAGCGCATGCCAGCGGTTGTCCACCAGTCCCGGGTGGTGGACGGCTGCGACCTTCGGATGCTGCGCGAGATGTTCTGCGATCGCGAGCGCCGACGCGCTCTGCCGCGCCACGCGCAGATCGAGCGTCTCGATCCCCTGCAGGATCTGCCAGGCGTTGAACGGAGACAGCGACGGCCCGAGATCGTGGACATACTTCGTCTTCACCAGGACGGCGAACGCCTGCCCGATGCCCGATCGCTCCCACAGCACGAGGTCTCCGAACCGCGGATATGCGGTGGTGAACTGCGGCCAGCGTTCGGGCTCCGCACCGAAGTCGAACGTCCCCTGGTCGACGACCACGCCCCCGAGGGAGGTGCCGTGACCGGCGAGGAACTTCGTGGCGGAGTGCACGACGAAGTCGGCACCGTGGTCGCCGGGGCGCACGAGATACGGCGTGCCGACGGTGTTGTCGATGACGAGCGGGACGCCGGCCCCGTGGGCGATCTCGGCGACCGTCTCGAAGTCGAGCACCTGCGCGATCGGGTTCGCGATCGATTCGGCGAACAGTGCGCGCGTGGCCGGACGGATCGCAGCCCGCCAGGCATCCGTGTCGTCCTGGTCGACGAACGTCACCTCGATCCCGAAGTCGGCGAAGGTGTCCTGAAACAGGTCGACCGTGCCGCCGTACAACTGGTGCGCCGACACGATGTGCCCGCCGCGGCCGACGAGTGCCAGCAGTGTCACGGTCACGGCCGCCTGGCCCGATGCGACGGCGACGGCTGACGAGCCCCCTTCGAGCGCGGCGACCCGCTGCTCGAGGATCAGCTGCGTCGGACTGCCGCTGCGACTGTACAGATTGCCCGGCTTGCGGAGCGCGAAGACATCGGCGGCGTCGGCCAACGAGGCGAATTCGTACGCGGCCGTCTGATGGATCGGCGGGACGGCGCTGTTCTCGGGAGTGCGGGAGTCGTACCCGGTCTGCACCTGCAGTGTGGCGAAGGTGCCTGTCGGAACCGAGGAGTGAGCCGTCACAGGGTCGCGCCCTGCCGGAGCGGACGCACGATCGGTTCGTGCACGTTGCCGCCGCGCAGACGCTCCAGCCACAGCACGATGGTGGCAGCGACGCTGCGGTGCGTTTGGTCGTTGAGCGCGTCGTGCAGGCCGTCGATCGTCTCGACGATTTCGATATCGGGTACGGAGTCGAGAGCCGCCGATGCCTCGGCGACGGGCGAGACCGTGTCGGCCGAACCGTGGAACGCGAGGACCGGCACAGAGACGGCGGCGAGGTCAGCGGCATCGGGGACGGCATCCGCCGCCACGTGCTCGGTGCGGGCGTCGGCCGAGTCGAGCACGCCCAGGTGGAGGGGGCAGGCGGTTCGTTCAGCGTCCTGCGGTTGGGCAGAGGAGACATCCACCGGGGTGCCCGCGATGATCGCGGCATCCACGGGGGTGCTCTGCGCGAGCACCCGGAGGACGGAAGCCGCGCCGGTATCGGAGCCGACGAGAACGCGCGGTCCGTCCGGAACCGATTCGGCGTCGGAGATCCAGGATGCCGCGGCATCCGCGTCTGCCTCGAAGATCGCGACGGTGTATCCGTCGGAGCTCAAACGCCGACCGAAGCGCTCGTACACGGGGGCGCGTTCGCCACGGCCGGTGACGACGGCGATCGTGCCGCGCACGCGGGCGGCCGGCCAGACGGCAGCGGGGGAGAGATCGTTGCTCATGCCGACCATCTTGGGGCCGGTGAGGTCGCGACGGCACCGATGTGTCGAACTGTTGCGTTCTGTTTCCTCCGACATCGACGACTCTCGCGGAGGTCGTCATCGACCCCCTACGTTCGCATTCATGACCCCACGACACCGACTTGCACCGCTCGCCGCGCTCGCCGTCGCCGCGCTCGCCCTGACCGCCTGCTCCGCGGCGGAGGGAGCGGACGGAGCGGGCGACAGCGACAGTTCGCTCACGTGGGGGTGGCGCCTGCCGACCAGCTGGGACCCGGTGACCTCCACCGCCGGATGGGACACCCACGCCCTCGCCCTGGTGTACGACGGGCTCACTCAGCTCGATACCGAGGGAGAACCTGTTCCCGGTCTCGCGGAGTCGTGGGAGTACAACGACGATGGCACTGCGATCACTTTCCATCTGCGCGAAGATGTTGCCTTCAGCGACGGCACGCCCGTGACGGCCGAGGCTGTGAAGCTCAATCTCGAGCGGGGTCGTGATCAGGAGAATTCGACGCTCGCGGGGCAACTGCGGATCGTGACCGAAGTGGACGCGACCGACGATCAGACCGTGACGGTGCACCTCGATCAGGCCGACTATCAGGTGCCGTATCTGTTCGCCGGCAAGACCGGTTTCATCGTCAACCCCGCCGCCTTCGACGACGTCACCACCCTTGCCACCCAGCCCGAGGGCGCTGGCCCCTTCGCCCTGACCGAGTACGTCCCGAACGCGCAGGCCAGCCTCGAGAAGAACGACGAGTACTGGAACGCCGACCACATCTTCATCGACGAACTCTCGGTCGTTCTCGTCGCCGATGACGCCACGGCCGTGGCCGGCGTCAACGCCGGCCAGTGGGATGTCGCGCACATCCCGGCATCACAGGCCGAGGCCGCGGAGAACGCCGGCCTCGAGGTCGAGGTGATCAAGGCGCTCACCGTCCGCGCCCTCGACGTGAACGGCACCGTCGCGCCGTTCGATGATCAGCGGGTGCTGCAGGCGATCAGTCATGCCACCGATCGACAGGCGCTGATCGACTCCACCTACTTCGGTCACGGCACGGCGAACTGGCAGCCCTTCCCTGATGGCTACGTGGCGCACAGCGCAGAGCTGGACGACCTGTACCCGCACGATGTCGAGGCGGCTGAGGACTTGCTCGCCGAAGCCGGCTACCCGGACGGCGTCGACATCACCCTCACCCTCGGTGAGGACGACACGGCGTTGGCCGAGCTGCTGCAGGCGCAGTGGGCGGAGGCCGGCATCCGCGTGACGCTGAACGTGCAGGCGGCGGCTGCGATCTCGCAGAACTACGTGCAGCGCACGTTCCCGTTCGTGCTCGATAGTTACTCGGGCCGTCAATCACCGCTGCAGGGATTGGAAGTGCTGTACGGACCGGAGGGGCTCATGAACCTCGGTCGCGAGACGCCGCCAGAGCTCACCGAAGCCATTGACACGGCGCGGGCCACGCCGACGGATGATCCCGCCTACGCCGAGACGATCCAAGATGCCGTCGAGATCGGGGTGAAGCTCCAGCCGAACACCTTCCTGTTCAGCTGGCCGCGCATCCTGATCCACCCCGCAGGTGTCACCGGCATCCAGCACTGGCTCGATGTGCAGCGCTGGGAAGACGTGAAGGTCGAGGGCTGAGGATGACGACGACCGCGACTGCCGAGGCGCTGCCTGCGCCGGAGGCCGAGGAGGCGGTGAGCGTGCGCCGCGTGTGGCCGGTGCTGCGCACGACGCTTGCGACCCTCGGCACGGCTGTCACGGTCTTCGTGCTCGCCACCTTCGCCACCTTCGCGCTCGGGGCTGCGAGCGGCTCCAACCCTGCCGCGGTGGCACTCGGTGAGGTCGCCACCCAGGAAGATGTCGACCGGCTCAACCACGTGTTCGGGCTGGACCGCCCATTCCTCGTGCGCTATTTCGATTGGATCTCCGGCGCCGCGACCGGCGACCTCGGGACGAGCTGGTTCACGACCATCCCTGTTGCCGACAGCGTCGCCCAGGCTTTCCCGGTGAGCCTGTCGATCGCGAGCGGCGCGATCCTGCTGGCACTGCTGTTCGGTTTCACCGGCGGCATCCTGGCAGCGGTCAGTCGCGGCAGCATCCTCGACCGCGCGGTGACGCTGCTGACCACCGTGTCGGCGACCGTCCCGGCATTCGTCGCTGCGATCGCGCTCATTCTGCTGTTCGCCTACGCGATCCCGATCTTTCCGGTCGCGGGCTACGTGCCGCCGGAGCAGAACCTGGGCGCCTGGCTGATGTGCCTCGTGCTGCCGTCGGTGGCGCTGAGCCTCGACGCCGGCGCCGACATCGCCAGACAGCTGCGCACATCGCTGGTCGGCACACTGCGGGAGAACTTCGCCATCGGTGCGCGCGTGCACGGCCTGGCGCCGGCCAGGATCGTGCTCCGGCACGCGCTGCCGATCGCGTCGACGCCAGCGCTGTCCGTGCTCGGCGTGCATGCCCCGCGCCTCATCGGCGGAGCCGTCATCACCGAAGTCATCTTCGGGATGCCCGGCCTCGGGCAGCTCGCCAACCGCGCGGCACTGCAGGGCGACATCCCGGTGGTGCAGGGTGTGCTGCTCGTCACGATCGCCATGGTCGTCATCATCGGCGTGATCATCAACCTCATCATCGCCCGCACCGGCGGCACCGATCGGAGCGCCGCATGAACGCCCTCGCCCGCCTGTGGGCCGCCGGATGGACCGTGCGCATCGCGCTCCTCGTCGTCGTCGGCGTCTTCGTCATCGCGGTCACCGGTCCCGCGCTGGCACCCTACGATCCGCTCGGACAGGACACCGCGAGAGCCCTGCAGGATCCGTCGCTCCAGCACCTGTTCGGCACCGACTATCTCGGCCGCGACGTTCTCTCCAGACTGCTGGCCGGCGCTCCTGCCTCGCTGCTCAGCGCTCTGGCCGCCGCTCTCATCGGTCTCGTGATCGGTGCGGTGCCCGGTGCGCTCAGTGCGTTCGCGCCGAAGATCGGCGAGTGGCTCTCACTGCGCGTGGTCGACGCGCTGCTGTCGCTGCCGTTCATCCTGTTCGCCATCGTGTTCGCGGCTCTGCTGGGGAACGGACTGATTCAGGCGACGCTGGCGATCGGCATCCTGATCGCACCGAGCTTCTTCCGCATCGCGCGTGCCGCGACGCTCCGGGTCCGCGACTCGCAGTACGTCGAAGCCGCCACCTTCCTGGGCGGATCGGCCTGGTGGGTGCTGCGACGGCATGTGTGGCGTCAGGTGGCACCGAACCTCATGGTCGCATCCGTGTCGGCACTCGGCGGGGCACTCCTCGCCGTCGCATCGCTCACATTCCTCGGCATCGGCGTGCAGCCCCCGGCACCCACCTGGGGCGGGATGCTCTCCAGTGATCTCGGATACCTCAGCCAGCGACCGCTCGGACCGGTCGCGCCCGCGCTCGCCATCATCATCACGGTCGGTGCGTTGAATCTGCTGGCTGATGCCGCGCGCGACGTGCTCGGAGCGGATGCCGTAGTCGCCCGCGTACGACGCAAGGAGGCCGCCCATGTCTGACGTGCGCATCACCACACCCCCGGTAGTCATGTCATCGAGCAGGGCCGCGGAGTCGCTCTCGCCGTCATTCGACGAGAACTCCTTGGTCAGGCCCGCGGTCGCCTCGACCGAGAACCTGGTGATCACGGCATCCGATGGCACGGAGCTCGTGCACGGCGTGTCGGTCACGGTGCGCCCGGGGGAGGCCGTCGGCATCGTCGGCGAATCCGGCAGCGGTAAGACCCTCACCTGCCGTGCGCTGCTCGGCATCCTTCCCGACGGGCTCGAGATCACCGGCGGGACGGTCCACATCGACGGCCAGGACCTGACCCACGCGCCGGAGAAGACCTGGCGCCGACTGCGCGGCACTCACGTCGCGGCGGTGTTCCAGGATCCGGCCTCGTACCTGCATCCCGCCATCCCGGTCGGTGCGCAGCTCGAAGAGACGCTGCGGCTCACCGCGGGGGTCCCCCGACGGCGGGCACGGGAACACGCCCGCGAACTGCTCGATGATCTCGGCATCCGCCGTGTCGACCTCGTCCTGCGCCAACGGGTATCACAGCTGAGCGGCGGGATGCTGCAGCGCGTGCTCATCGCGATGGCGCTTGCCGCAGACCCGGCCGTGCTCATCGCGGATGAGGCAACCACCGCGCTGGATGTCACCGTGCAGGCAGAGCTGCTCGAACTGCTGAAGAGACTGCGGCTCGAGCGCGATCTCGCCCTCATCCTCGTCTCGCACGACCTCGCCGTCGTGTCGCAGGTCTGCGAACGCGTGCAGGTCTTCCGCGATGGCCGCGTCGTCGAGGCCGGCGCGACAACCCGCGTACTGCGAGCACCAGGCCACCCCTACACCCGAGAGCTCTTGTCGGCGCACGCCGCCTACGGCCTGGAGAGGTACCTGGCATGAGCGCGCTCGAATTGGACGGTGTCTCGGTCGACTACGGTCAAGTGCGCGTGCTCGACAGCGTCTCGTTGACCGTGCGACCCGGCGAAGTGGTCGGCGTGGTCGGCGAGTCAGGCTCGGGCAAGACGACGCTCGCCCGCACGGTGCTGCGCGCCGTCGCCCCGGCCGACGGGCGCGTGAGTGTGGCCGGGCGCGACGTCACCCGGCTGCGCGGTGCTGCTCTGCGCGCATGGCGGCGCTCGGGCGCCGTGCAGTACGTCTTCCAGGACCCGCTGCGGTCGCTGGATCCTGGCATCAGCGTGACCGATTCCATCGGGGAAGGACTGCGCATCGCCCGCGTACCCGTGGCGGATGCTGCGCGTCGCCGCGCCGCGGCCCTCGATGCCGTCGGCCTCGACGACGAGCTCATCGCCCGCCTGCCGTCCGGGCTCTCCGGCGGGCAGCGGCAGCGGGCGGCGATTGCGCGCGCCCTGGTCGTCGAACCCCGGCTGCTCGTGCTCGACGAACCGGTGAGCGCGCTCGATGCCGCGAGCCGCGACCGGGTCGTCCAGGCACTCATCGCGCTGCGCGACCGGCGGGGCTCAGAACTTGCGATGCTCGTGATCTCGCACGACATCGGCTCGCTCGCTGCCATGAGTGACCGGCTCGTCGTGCTCAACCGCGGCCGCATCGTCGAAGACGGCCCGACGAGGCGCGTCGTCGCGAGCCCCGAGCATCCGTACACGCGGCGCCTGATCGATTCCGTTCCCCTCATCCGCACGCCATCCGCCAACCGACCTTGACATTGGAGCTGCTCACATGCCCATCGAAATTCTTGGAATGATCGCCACGACTGCAGGGTCCGAGTCGAAGGCGCTCGCCGGTCCCGTCGTCGATCCCGCCTATGTGCGCGAGTTCTCGCGTGCGCACGAAGATGCCGGATTCGACCGGGTGCTCATCGGATACAGTGCGAGCTCACCGGACGGCTTCGCCGTGGCATCCGCCGCTCTGCACACGACCGAGCGACTGAAGGTGCTCATCGCGCACCGCCCCGGCTTCGTGCCGCCGACGATCGTCGCCCGCAAGCTGGCCACGCTCGATCACCTCACCGGCGGAGGGCGCGTCGCGATCCACCACATCACCGGTGGCAGCGAGGCCGATCAGCGCCGCGACGGTGACTACAGCGAGAAACAGGATCGCTACCGCCGCACTGGGGAGTTCATCGACGTGCTGCGCAAGACGCTCACCGAAGATGAGCCCTTCGACCACGACGGCGAGTTCTACCGCTTCGAGGGTGCCTATTCGGCGGCGAAGCCCGCGACGGATGCCGGGATCCCGATCTTCTTCGGCGGGCTCTCCGGCGGCGCTGTCGAGGTCGGAGCGAAGAACGCCGACGTCTACATGCTGTTCGGCGAACCGCTCGCCGAGGTCGCGGACCACATTCGCACCATCCGCGCCGCCGCGGCGAAGGAGGGGCGGACGATCGAGTTCAGCCTCTCCACCCGCCCGATCATCGCCGACACCGAAGAGGCGGCGTGGGCGAAGGCCGAGCGGATCTACACCGAGACCGAAGAGCTGATCGCGGCCCAGAAGGAGGGGAACACGCTGTCGTTCGCGCGCTCTCGTGGAGAGGAGCGCAACGCCGTCTCGGCGGATCGTCTGCAGCAGATCGCACAGCGCGGCGACGTGCACGACGAGCGGTTGTGGACGGGCATCACCCGGCTCACCGGTCCGTCCGGCAACTCCACGGCGCCGGTTGGCACGCCGGAGCAGGTGGCCGAGGCGCTACTGAAGTACTACGACCTCGGCGTCACACGGTTCCTCATCCGCGGGTTCGACCCGCTCGGCGACGTGCGCGACTGGGGCCAGGAGCTGGTGCCACTGCTGCGCGAGGGGGCGCGCCTTCGTGATGAGGCGCGTGCAGCGGCGTGAGTGGCGGACTCACGTCTGGGGCGCGATGAAGTCGGCGATCGCGCCCAGCGCTGACGGCGTCCCCTCCAGCTGCGGGAGGTGAGCGGCAGCGGGCAGCTCGACGAACTGTCCGTCGCGGACGGAGGCTGCGGCCTCGCGTGCCTGCGTGCGGAAGTGCTGCAGATCCCATTCACCGACGAGGAACAGCGTCGGCACAGTGATCTCGCCCCGCCGATTCCACGCGTCCGGCGCCTCTGCCGGCGTACCAGGATCGTCTGCGGCGATGGCGCGTCCGTTCATATCCAGGAAGAGGTCGCGCACGGCACCGGTCACTCGCCCCTCGTGCCCCGGCCCGTCCAGCCAGAAATGTGCTTCGAGTCCGTTGACGGCATCGAGATCCGCCGCGGCGTCAGCGGCATCGATCTCGGCGTCAAGCGCTTCGACGAGAGGCTCGAGTTCGGGTTCCGGTGCGCCGCTGATCGCGGGGGCGAGCAGCACGAGCGCCGACACCCGCTCCGGATGTGCCAGCGCGAGGTCGACGGCAGTGCCGCCGCCGATCGAGCTGCCGATCACGACCGCTGAATCGACATTCGAGGCATCGAGCACGGCGATGGCGTCGGCGACCGGGGACCAGCCGTCCTCGGCCTCGTATTCGGTGTCGCCGTACTCGCGCCTGTCGTAGCGGATGCAACGGACGGCTGTGCCCAGGTGATCTACGACGGGTGCCCAGGACCGCTTGTCCGTCACACCGGCGTGCAGCAGCAGCACGGACTGACCGTCCGTTGGACCGGACTCTTCCACAGCGAGTGACGCTCGGCCGGACGCGACGCGCAGAGAGGTCACGGCACCAGCGTGATCTTGCCGCGGGCTGCGTGCGCCTCGATGAGCTCGTGCGCCTGGGCGGCTTCGGCGAGAGGCAGTTCAGGCCCGAGCTCGACCTGGAAGTCGCCGGCGGCGATGAGATCGGCCGCGACGCCGACGGCTTCGCGTCGCCAGGCGAGTTCCTGCTCAGTCAGGGGAGTGGGCGAGCCGCCGCTGAAGGCGCGGATGCCGAGCTTCTCGGCATCCGGACCGCGGACGATCGTCGCGATGCGGGCGTGGTCGGAGACCAGCTCCTTCGACGCTTCGATCGCCTCGTCAGTGCCGATGCAATCCAGCGCCACGGTCACGCCATCGGGCGCGGCAGCGCGTACCCGATCAGCGAGACCGTCGCCGTACGCAACGGGGATCGCGCCGAGCTCGCGCAACTGTTCGTGGCGGGCGGGGCTGCCCGTAGCGATCACCTTCGCCCCGGCGTTCACGGCGAACTGGATGGCAGCCTGTCCGACAGCACCGGAACCGGCGTGGATGAGAAGAGTGTCGCCCGCGCCGACGTCCAACGAGCGCACGCACTGATAGGCCGTTCCCACCGGGATGCTGAGTGCGGCGCCCTCGGCGGCGGTGACGGCATCCGGAAGGCGCGTGAGATTCGCCACGGGCACGACCAGGTGGGTGGCGTATGTGCCGGTGGTGTCGCCGATCGCGACCCGGTCGCCGACCGCGAACGCGCTCACACCCTCACCGAGGGAATCGACGACGCCGGCGCCGTCGAGGCCGACACGGCGCGGCTCGGTGATCGGAGGCATCGGCCGCTTGCCGCTGCGCCGCTTGGCATCGAGCGGGTTGACGCCCGCGGCTTCGATGCGCACGACCACTTCGCCGGGACCGGCGACAGGGTCGGGGATGTCCACGAGTTGAAGGACATCAGGGGAACCGAGTTCTGTGTAGACGATTGCACGGGCCATGCCGCCAGGCTACCCGGCTGCGCTCAACGGGAGGACAACACTTTTTGGATGCGTTGCGGAGACACCGGCCCGGCCGTACCCAGGCGCTGGGCGAAGACGCTGATGCGGTACTCCTCGAGCAGCCAGCGCACCTCGATCAGCGCCGGCGCGGCATCTGCAGGGAGGGGGATCGTGCCGCCGGCATCTTCGAACGCCTGCGCGACGCGTTCGTACTCCGTCATGCGCGTGCGGTCCTTGCCCGGTTCGTTCTCGAGCGTCTTCAGCCGGTCGAGCATGCCGTCGAGGTACCGCGGGAAGTGCGCGAGTCGCTCGGTGCCAGCCGTCGAGATGAAGCCCGGGTGCAGCAGGCCGCTGAGCTGTGAGCGGATGTCGTTCAGTGGACCGAGCAGCGCGAGCGAGTTCTGCGATTTGATCCCGCGCTCGACCTCGCGCGCCTTCGTCAGGATGCGGGCGACGAGCGACACGGTCTGGAACAGGTCGTCGACGAGTTTCGCGTTGACAGCACCCCGAGCCTGTACGAAGGCGGCCTCCGTGCGGATCGCGGTCTCGGGCAGCAGGGAACGAGCGACGGCCGTCCGCGCGTCTTCGATGAGTGCCGCGACCGACGGATACGGCGACGCCGCCAACGCGAGCTTCTCGGGAGCGGTGAGATGATCCTGCACGTATGACGCGGGGGAGGGCACGTTCAGCAGCACCAGCCGCAGCACGCCGTCGCGGGTCGCCCGCTCCGCGGCATCCGCTGTCGCCTCGACGCGCACCGAGACGGTCTTGCCCCGGTCGACGATCGCGGGATACCCCCGCACAACGCCGCCGGCGACCTTCGTGTCGAGCACCTCGGGAAGATCGCCGAACGTCCAGGTCGTGAGGTCGTCCTGTTCGATCGAGGTACGGGTGGATGCTGCGGCCACGGCCGTGACATCGGGCTTCGCCGGCCGCGCGATGGAACGGGCGACACTCGCCCGGGCGCGATCGGACAGCGACCGCTGCAGCTCGCCGAGATCCCGTGCGGATCCGGCGACACGACCGCGCTCGTCGACCGCGCGGAAGTTCATCAGCAGGTGCCCCGGCACGCGTTCGTCGTCGAAGTCGTCGGCCGACACCGGCTGGTTCGCGAGCGGCTGGATGAGCCGGGCGAGCGCCTCCTTCAGGGAGCGCTCGGGGAGCCCGGCGCGACCCTCAGGGCCCTGCTCGACGAGCTCGGCACCGAACCTGTCGGCCCAATCCGCGGCGGGGACGATATGCCGCCGAATCGTCTTGGGCAGCGCGCGCAGCAGAGCGGTCACCAGCTCGGCGCGCAGGCCGGGTACCTGCCAGTCGAACCCGCGGTCCTCGATCTGGGCGAGGAGTGCGAGCGGCACGACGACGCTCACACCGTCATCGGCCGACCCCGGCTCGAACCGGTAGGCGAGGCCGAGCACCTGGTCGCCCTGCGTCCAGCGGGTCGGGAACTCATCCTTCTCCGACCTCGCGTCGTCTTCGATCAGGTCGCTCTCGCGCATGACGAGCAGCTTCGGCGTCTGCTGCAGCGCGTCGCGCCACCAGCTCTCGAAGGAGCGCACATCGAACACGTCGGCGGGGATCCGCTCGTCGTAGAACCCGAAGACCGCCTCGTCGCCAGCGAGGATGTCGCGTCGCCGCTCGCGCTCTTCGAGCTTCTCCAGCCGGCGGCGCAGCTCGTGATTGCTGCGCCAGAACGCACTGACCCGCTTGTCGATCCGCCCCGGATCCCACTCGCCTTCGACGAGTGCGTGCCGCACGAACAACTCGCGAGAGGCCGCCCGATCGATGCGTGCGAACTGGATGCGTCGCCGGGGGATGACCTCCACCCCGTACAGCGTCACCTTCTCGTAGGCGACGGCGGCGCCGGCATCCTTCGACCAGTGCGGCTCTGACACCTGGCGCTTGGCGAGGTCACCGGCAAGCGACTCCGCCCAGGCCGGATCGATCGCTGCGACCGTGCGGGCGAAGGTGCGTGAGGTCTCCACGATCTCGGCGGCCATCACCGCGCGCGGGCTCTGCTTGCGCAGGCCCGAGCCGGGGAAGATCGAGAAACGGATGCCGCGTGCGCCGCGGTATTCGGCAATGCGGCGCTTCGCGTCCTTCTGACGCTGGGACTGTCCCTTCGGCGGGGTCTTGGAGTTCCGCTCATCGAGGATGCCGATCTGGGAGAGGAGTCCGGCGAGGAGGGAGCGGTGGATGGCGTCGGCGTGATGTCCGGGGAAGGACGTTTCGTCTCGCTGCGCTCGCTCAACGCGTTTCGTCTCGCTTTGCTCGCTCAACGACCCGCGGGGGGTGCTTGGCACGTCGATGGGTCTGCGGGGGGTGCTGCGCTCGTCGATGGGTCTGCGGGGGGTGCTGCGCTCGCCCAACGATCCGCGGCGCTCCTGCGGGGCGTTGAGCGGAGCGGCCGCAGGCCGCGCAGACGAAACGGGCTGAGCGACCGAAGGGAGTCGAAGCCGATCTCCCTTCGACGTCTTCACCAGCGACCGCAGCTGACGGTGCACGTCGAACCACTCGCGCACACGCACATAGTTCAGGTGCTCCGAGCGGCACAGCCGTCGGAACGCGCTGGAGCCGAGCTCGCGCTGCTGCTCGCGCAGATAGTTCCACAGGTTCAAGATTGCGAGGAAGTCGCTCGTCGGGTCGGTGAACCGGGCGTGCATGCGGTCGGCGGCATCCCGCACCGCCTGCGGGGCATCCTGCGACGGGCGCTCGCGGACATCCTGAATCGTCATCCCTGCGACGATCGCCAGTACGTCGTCGACGACGCCACCCTGTTGTGACGCGAGCAGCATGCGCGCGAAGCGCGGGTCGATCGGCATCCGCGAGATGTCCCGACCGATCTTCGTGAGGCGCGGGGTGTCGCGAGAGGTATCGACGGCGCCGAGTTCGGTGAGCAGGTCGAACGCCGCCTTGATGCCCCGCGAATCGGGAGGGGTGAGGAACGGGAAGGCCGTGATGTCGCCGAACCCGAGCGACAGCATCTGCAGCACGACCGAGGCGAGCGAGGTG
>NZ_JBQDVP010000012.1:0-70017 GCF_052102115.1 Microbacterium sp. | reverse complement strand
TACGGTTACGGGGCGTCTCTTCGGACCAACACCCTGCCGACAGAGTTCCGGGGCGCGCGAGTCTCGTATCTATGTCTCGCAACCTGCCAGGTACTAACCCATAGTTGCGAGACAGCCGTAACCGACCGCATCCGGGATGCCTTTTCGTTCGTGACCGATGGTTTCAGGCCACAGCCGCGACGGTCGTGAAGGCGAGGGCGCCGATGCTCGTCACGGTGCGGATCAGATGGGCGGTGTTCCAGCGCCGCTCGAACCCGCGACGTGCATTGGCCGACTCGGCTGCCGTATGTGCGGATGCAGCATCCAGTCGACGGTTCAACGGCACGTTGACCGCGGCGGTGATGACGAACGTCGCGATCGCGCATACGAGCGCGGCTATCGCCCACCACCGTCCGGGTCCGTCGAGCACGGCGACCACGACACCGGCGAGGATCGGTGCGACGAGGAAGACCGAGAGGAACCACCCGTTGAGGATCGCCGCGTTGACCCCGCGGAAGGCGGTGACGTAGACGTGGTCATCGACTCGGCGCAGCCCAGGGACGACGGCACGGGCGAAGGCGAAGAACACACCCGCCAGGAGACCATTGCAGATGATGGCGACTGCCACGGCCGCGGTGGTCAACAGATCAGGCATGGTGACCGGCCGCGAGAGTATGAGTGATCGTCGTCTCGAGGGGAGTGTCGGTTCGGATGGTGCGGTCACCGCGTGGCGCGAGGAGGCCCTTCTCGTCCGCGCGGTAGAGCTCGGCGAGCGCCGCTGCGGCCTGCGGCGGGAGCCCCGCATCGATGAGCGTCGCCGCCCACGCCTCTTCGGGCAGCACGACCACCTGCAGTTCGCGCCCGAGCACGCGCGCGAGTATGTCTGCGACCTGACGCTCGGTGTATTCCGGCCCCAGCACGTCGACCGATTGGTTGCGTTGCGGGGGATCACGAAGAAGATCTGCAGCGACGGCGCCGAGGTCCTGCGTCGCAACCAACGGATGCGAGACGTCGGCAGACGCGGCGAAGACCGGGTAGACGCCTTCGTTCTGCGCCGTGTCGAGCGCATCGGAGATCTTCTCCTGGAAGTGACCGGGCCGCATTGCGGTCAGTCGGATGCCGGTCGCACGAAGTGCTTCCTCCAGACGGTGCAGCCCGGTGATGGGTCCGGTTCCTGCCGCGCGGTCGGCCCCTCCTGAGGAGAGCATCACGACGTGCGGAACGGCCGCGGCCGCGACGGCGGTTGCTATCGATGAGGCCAGTGCATCCGCGTGCGCATCGGGGTCGTCGGCCGAGAGGTCGAACGGGAGCAGGATGAAAAGGCCCGCGCACCCCGTGATCGCAGCTTCGAGAGCAACAGCATCGCCGAGATCGACGATCCGGGTATCCGCGCCCCGCGAACTCCACTCCTCGGCAGCCGCGGAGCTGCGCACGAGAGCGCGCACGCGGTCGTTCGTCGCGAGAAGACGCGCTGCCGTCGCCGAACCGACCTTCCCGGTGACGCCGGCCACCGCGTAGATATTCTGATGCATGCTGCTCTCTTTCGTTTCGTCGTTGTGCTTCGACCAGGTTCACCCGTCCGGGCGTCGGGATCAACGAACGATCACGACGGGATCGTTAACTGCGACTTCATGCTCGTGAGTGGATGCGTCCTTGATGCGGGCGCACGACGACATGGATGCTGGAGTCACCGCCGCAACCGACAGGAGTACTCATGACGCCACTGGCCACGACGCCGCGACTCGCCTCGCCGACCACCCTGGTGCGCGACTCGTACATTGCCGGCGAGCACGCTGACATGCTGCACCGTGGCGCCGACACAGCCTGGCTGAGCGACGCACGTGCCGACTTCGCGCAGTTCGTGGATGACCGACGTGGCATCCGTGAACGATGGGGCGTGCCATCCGAAGTGTTCTGGTTCACCGCCGACGAGCACTACATAGGTTCGCTGGTCCTGCGTCACCGGCTGGGCGCGGACGATCTGGGCGGTCACATCGGCTACCACGTGGTGCGCCCGTGGCAAGGGCAGGGGCACGCGACTGCGATGCTCGGCCACGGGCTGGCGAAGGCGCACAGTATCGGCCTCGACCGCGTGCTGATGACCGTCGCACAGGACAACCCCGCCTCCCAGCGGGTGATCGCTCATCACCACGGCGCCGAAGATGGCACGAACAGCGATGGTCAACTCCGTTTCTGGATTGATATCTCCCTCAACGAAAGCTGAAACACATGCGAACCCTCACCTATGTCGTCGGAGTCAGCCTCGACGGATACGTCTGCGCCACGGATGGGTCGATCGACTTCTTCCCCGAAGGCGACACCGACTTCCACCTCCTCGAGATCCCGGAAGTCGTGCCGACGCACGTGCGCGCCCACTTCGGTCTGGATGCGCCGAACAGCCGCTTCGACACGATGCTCCAGGGCCGGGGCTCCTACGAGCTCGCTCTCCGCGAAGGCATCACTCGTCCTTTCGCGCACATGCGGGAGTTCGTGTTCTCACGCACGCTCTCCGCCGACATCGATCCGACGGTGACCGTCGTGGCAGATGATCCGCTGGAAACGGTCAGGACGCTCAAGGCCGAGCCCGGGCCACTGGGCATCTGCCTCGTGGGCGGCCCGTCGATCGCCGGTCTGCTGCTGCCGGAGATCGACGAGATCCTCCTCAAGCGCTACCCGGTCGTCGCCGGTTCAGGTAAAACGCTGTTCGAGGGTGCGGAGTATGCGCCGGCGGCCTTCGAACGAGTCGATCGGCACGACATCGACGGTGGCGGCGACTACACGCTCTGGCGCCGCGTGGCTCAGATCACCACCTGAGCGAGGCTCAGCGCGCCCGCAACTCCGGCACGACGATCTCGACCTCGTCAGCGACGAACTCGAAGTCTTTGGGGTTGAGCGTGGCGAGGCGAGCGCCGAGCGCGCGTGCATGACCGGCCAACAGGATGGCTTTGCCGCGAGCGTGCGACGGCCAGTTCTTGGCGACGATCGCGGCAAGACGCCCGTAGCTCACGGCGGCAGCCTCATCGAAGGAGAGCCAGGGGGTTTCCAGAAGCTTCGTGAGCCGTCCGAACTGCATCATTCTTCGGCGTCGCAGCTCCATGGTCGCTGCGTGCTCGATCCCGTATTGCAGCTCGGCGGCCGAGATGGCGCTGAGCACGATCGCGCCCCGCGGCGGAGTGACCTTGTCGATGTCGATCAGAACGCTCGTGTCGAGCAGGATCACGCGCTCGTGCCCCGCCGTCTTCCGAGCTCGCGCTGCCGGTCGGCTCGCTCCCACGGGTCCTCCCAGGCATCCGCGTCGTCGTGCGGCCGGGCGTTGTACTCGGTCAGCCATTCCGCGGCGACTCGCAGATCCTCTTCGGTGGGCGGGTTCGCCTCAAGGCGCGCGGAGACCTCTTCGCCGGTGGTGTACCAGCGTCGAGCTCCGTACCGCTCGCTCTTCGAGCATCCGTTCCAGTCCGCTGGTGGACCCACATCGACCGCGAGGAGCACGATGATCACGATCGGCAGCGGCACGTCGAGTTTCACGGCGACATAGCCCCACTTGTACGTGCTCGCGTTCTCCCTAGTCCATGTCCTGGTGGCTCGCTGTTCCTCGTCGGTGGGCGGGTGCACCTCAGGTGCGGGTGGCTGCCCTCTCGTTGCGCTCGGCGAGGCGGGCGAAGGCGGCAATCAGGTCGGGCGGTTCGATGACCTCGACGTCGGCATCGAAGCGGTTCAGTGCTGCGGCGAGGGCGACCCATGACCAGGAGCCGGACTCGAAACGGCATCGTTCGCCGTCCAAAGGCTCGACGATGCCGTCCCCGGCGAAGGGCAGCACCGCGGATGCTGGAAGGTGCAGGATGACGCTCCCTGTGCATGGCCAGCGATCTTGAACGTCCGATCCCTTGAATCGGGCGGCGACGTAGGCGGTCGCATCGCCGCCGGGTACTTCGCGCGGCGTGAAGCGCGGCCCCCTCGGAATGCGCGGGGTCATACGGTCGGCGCGAAAGATCCGCCAGTCCTCGTGGTCGAGATCCCACGCGACGAGGTACCAGCGTCCTCCGGAGACGACGATATTGTGCGGTTCGACCCGACGCGGTGGCATCGCCCCGTCGACGCCACCGTCGGGGCGCGCGTAGTCGAAGCGCAGCACCTCGCGAGCGCGCACCGCGGTCGACACCGCGACGAGCACATCCGGCGAGGTCGTGGCCGCGGAGTCGCCAGAACCTGCGGCGAGCGTGGAGAACTCGAGCGCATCGAGCCTGTGCCGGAGGCGGCCCGGCATGACTTGGCGGACGGTGGTGAGCGCGCGCAGCGCGTCTTCCTCGACACCAGCGCCGCTCAGGGCCGCCGCCTGCAGCGCGACGGTCACCGCGATCACCTGGCCATCATCGAACAGCAACGGGGGCAGCTCGGTTCCGGACTCGAGTCGGTACCCGCCGTCGGGTCCCATCACGGTCTGGATGCTGTATCCCATCTCCCGCAGGCGTTCGACATCGCGGCGCACGGTGCGAGGGCTCACTTCCAGCCGTTTAGCCAGGAGAGCCCCGGGCCAGTCGCGTCTCGCCTGCAGGAGAGACAGCAACCCGAGCAGTCGCGACGTGGTGGCCATGTCTTCAATCTAGGCGCAGTCGCGGTCATAAACTGACCTCTACTCCGGGAAGAGTGGGTGCCGTCGGGCGAAGAGCCCGCACAGAACAACGAACGAGCAAGAGAACGAACGAGGAGCACCACATGAGCATCAAGACCACCACCCATCTCAACTTCCACGGCGAGGCCCGGAGCGCACTGGAGTTCTACCAGTCCGTCTTCGGCGGAGATCTCACGATCGCCACCTACGCCGACTTCGGCATGCCCGCGGACGCTCCGGGCGCCGACCGCGTCGTGTTCGGCCAGGTCGCGAACGCCGACGGCTTCCACGTGATGGCGTACGACGTGCCCGGTGAGTCGAACGCCGCCACCGCAGGATCGACTCGACGCGAGAACGGCGTCACGATCACCGACCAGACCTTCTTCCTCTCGGTGCGCGGCGAGTCTCTGGCCGACGTGCAGGGTCCCTGGGATGCCCTCACCGCCGGCGCGAAGATCGTCGAACCGCTCGCCGCGTCTGCGTGGAGCGCCGGATTCGGCATGCTCACCGACCGCTTCGGCGTGACCTGGGTCGTGGACGTGGCCGCCGCGTAGGCGCTTCGCTCGTGAGACATGCCTTGCCGTACGAGCCAGGTCGCGGCAGGCATGTCTCACCCGGCAAGGCATGTCTCGCGCACCACGCAGGACGCCTCGTACACTGGGTCGTAGCTCCGTCACCGACGATCGGAGGACCCCGTGCCGTCTGCTTGGTCATCGTCGCGCGACGCCGGATCTGCCGCCTCGCGTCTGATCATCGAACGCGCGCATGAAGAGCTCGTCGCGGGCAACGTCGACGACCACCGGCTGCAGCAGGTCCGCCCGCTCGTCCGCGAATCGTGGGAGCGCGCGTGGCAATTGCGCGTGCGGGCCGAGGGACTGCCGGCCGTCGATCTCGGAAGCGCCGAACTGGAGACGTATCGTCGCGCCCACCCGCTGGCCGAGGTCATGGAGATGATCCGTACGCTGCTGCTGCCGGGTGATCCGGCGGAATCGGGCGTGATGGTCGCCGTGGGCGACCACGTCGGCCGGCTGCTCTGGGTGGAGGGCGATCTGCATCAGCGCGTGCTCACCGGCGAGATGGGGTTCATCGAGGGGGCGAACTGGTCGGAGGAGTCGGTCGGGACGGCCGCGCCCGGCCTCGCCATCGCCCTCGGGCAGCCCGTGCAGATCCATGAGTCCGAGCACTACAACCGGCTCGTGCGGCCGTGGTCATGCACGGCCGCTCCCGTGTTCGACCCGGAGACGCGTCGCCTGCTCGGGGTCATCGACGTCACCGGCGGTGCGGAGGCGGTGACGCCGCAGGCGCGAATGCTGGTGGATGCCACGGCGAGGGCCGTCGAATCCGAACTGTTCGTCTCGCGGCTGAAGGCACGCAGCGTCGCACCGCCGACCAGGCGCTCCCAGCGTCGGCCCGCGGTGACCCGGGCGATGCTGCGTGTGCTCGGACGTGACAGGGCGCAGCTGGAGGCCACCGGCCCGGAGTCGGAGTCCGTCGTCGAGATCAGCGCCCGCCACGCAGAGATCCTTCTCATGCTCGCGGTTCATCGACAGGGGCTGTCCGCAGATCGCCTGGCGGAACTCGTCTACGGCGAGGACGCGTCACCCGACACCCTCCGGCCCGAGATGGTGCGGCTGCGCAAGGTGCTCGAACGTCTCTCGCCCGATCTCGCCCCCGAATCCCGGCCCTACCGGCTGACGGTGCCTCTGGAGACGGATGCGCAGAACGTGCTGTCGCTGCTCTCCCGCGGTGCGCACCGCGTGGCGCTGAGCGCATACCGGGGCCCGGCGCTTCCGGATTCGACTTCCCCGGGCGTGGAGGAGTTCCGCGACGAGGTGCGATCGGCTCTGCGAGAGGCGATGCTGACGGAGGCGAGCATCGACGTGCTGCTGGCCTACGCCGAGATCCCCGAGGGGGCGGGCGATGTCGAGGTGCTGCGGCTGTGCCTGGAGATGCTGCCGGCGCGCTCGCCGCGGCGCGTCGGCCTGGTGAGCCGGATCGAGAAGCTCGAGTCCTGACTCCCTGTCGACAGGCGCAACCGGATGCAACGTGACGCATCCGCCTGCAACGTGGCGCGGCCTATCTTCGACCCAACCACGTAGCGCTGAGGCTGCACCACGTAGCACTGAGGCTGCGACCCCGTCGAAGGAGACAGCATGACCATCGTCGAAGAGACCACGTCCACGGCGTACGCCGCACCAGGCCAGCCCGGTGCCGTTGCGAACTATCGCCCCCGCTACGGCCACTACATCGGCGGGGAATTCGTCGATCCGCTCAAGGGCCAGTACTTCGAAAACGTCAGCCCGGTCAACGGCAAGCCGTTCACCGAGGTCGCGCGCGGCACCGCCGAAGACATCGACCGCGCCGTCGAGGTCGCCTGGCAGGCGTTCGCCGGCTGGGGCAAGACGAGTCCTGCCGAGCGCTCCGTCATCCTCAACAGGATCGCCGATCGCATCGAGCAGAACCTCGAGCGCATCGCCGTGGCCGAGACCTGGGAGAACGGCAAGCCGGTGCGTGAGACGCTCGCCGCCGACATCCCCCTCGCGATCGACCACTTCCGCTACTTCGCCGGGGTCCTTCGGGCGCAGGAGGGCGGCATCAGCCAGCTCGACGAGAACACGGTCGCCTACCACTTCCACGAGCCACTGGGCGTGGTCGGACAGATCATCCCGTGGAACTTCCCGATCCTGATGGCGGTGTGGAAGCTCGCACCGGCGCTCGCCGCCGGCAACTGCGTCGTCATCAAGCCGGCAGAGCAGACCCCGGCATCCCTGCTGTTCCTGTTCGACATCATCGGCGATCTGCTCCCCGCCGGCGTCGTGAACATCGTGAACGGCTTCGGCATCGAAGCCGGCGCCCCGCTCGCGCAGCACAAACGCATCCGCAAGGTCGCCTTCACCGGTGAGACCACGACCGGGCGCCTGATCATGCAGTACGCGTCGCAGAACCTCATCCCGGTGACGCTGGAGCTCGGAGGCAAATCTCCGAACGTCTTCTTCGAGGACGTCGCGCGGTCGACGAACGATCCGTACTACGACAAGGCCCTCGAGGGCTTCACCATGTTCGCGCTGAACCAGGGCGAGGTGTGCACCTGTCCCTCACGTGCGCTGATCCAGCGGTCGATCTACGACGGCTTCCTCGCGGACGGGCTCGACCGCGTCGGCAAGGTTGTGCAGGGCAACCCGCTCGACCGGAACACCATGATCGGCGCGCAGGCGTCGAACGATCAGCTGGAGAAGATCCTCAGCTACATCGACATCGGCAAGCAGGGTGGCGCGCGGCTGCTCACCGGAGGCGAACGAGTCGACCTCGGCGGAGATCTGTCTGAGGGGTTCTACGTCGCACCGACCGTGTTCGAGGGCACGAACGACATGCGCATCTTCCAGGAGGAGATCTTCGGTCCAGTGCTCTCGGTGACGAGCTTCGACGATTTCGACGGCGCGATCTCGATCGCCAACGACACCCTCTATGGTCTCGGCGCAGGCGTCTGGAGCCGCAGCGGCGACACCGCCTATCGCGCGGGACGTGCGATCGAGGCCGGCCGCGTCTGGACGAACACGTACCACCAGTACCCGGCGCACGCCGCCTTCGGCGGGTACAAGCAGTCGGGCGTCGGCCGCGAGAACCACAAGATGATGCTCGACCACTACCAGCAGACCAAGAACCTTCTGGTGTCGTACGCCGAAGGCCCGATGGGCTTCTTCTGAGCTCATGGTCAGCATCGGCACCTACCAGCGGGTGGACGTCACGGATGCCGCCGCCGTGCTGCTGCGCGATCACAAGCAGCAGCACCGCCCGCAGATGTTCCATAAGTACGGCGGATGCTGCGACGGCACGTCCCCCAAGGGCAACCCCGTCCGGATGTTCATCACCGGACCGAGCGACGTGCTCCTGGGCGCGATCGACGCCGGTGTGGAGGCGCCGATCGAGGTCTACATGTCCGAGTCGCAGTTCGAGTACTGGAAGTACACGCACCTCACGATCGATGTCGTCGAAGGCCGCGGCGCCGGGTTCAGCGTCGAAGGCCCGACGGGGATGCGCTTCCTCATTCGCTCGAGGATGCTGAACGACGCGGAACTGGAGTACTTCGGACTCTCGTGACGCGTGAGGGCGGTGCAACCCTTCGCAACGTCGGCGCGCATAGGATCTGCATAGCGCGTCGCTGTGTACCAGTCCCCAGCTGGCATGCGGCGCGGGGTCGGCGATTCGCCATGCGGAGGGAGTTCGTCTCTTTTCGATCCCGAGGGGGGATGGGGTGGGCATGATCCCCAAGTCAGCCCACCCCCATTACCTCCCCGACGACCCGTACGTACCGCGCATCCGTCAGAGGAACTGGATGACAACGCCGAAGATCAGATAGAGGGTGCCGAGGACGATGCGGGGCAGCGGCACGTCGAGGGCGGACAGGCCCGTGGATGCCGCGCTCGAGCGAGGCGAGGTCCACCGCTCCTCGACCCGGTTCAGGCGACAGCGCAAGGGTGCTCACCCTTCCACGCTGACCGCGAGGCTCACTGGCTGAATCCGAACTCGACCATCTTCCCGCCGAACCACAGCACGGCGAGGACGATGCCGCCGATGATGAACAGCCAGGAGCGGCGGCGCTTCAGCCGACGGCCCTGAGGTGCGACGCCCGGCGGCGGCTTCAGCATCCCCGCGGGAGGAGCGAACGGCAGCGCGTGCGAACCGGGCGCCGCCGCTCCGCCGACGGACTGCGAGAAGGTGCGGCCCTGCGCGGCGAGCAGCCGGTCGTCGCGCCATCTCGCCCACTGGTCGAACTTGGTGATCAGCGCGCCGACGGCACCGAACAACCAGGCCCAGGTGGAGGCGTCCAGGGTCGTCGCCGCGCGCTTGGTGTAGAGGAACAGCCAGTCGTCGACGATCTCGACGTCGAGCTGTGCCGCGTTGTCGATGAAACGGGCCATGATGTCGGGGGTGAACAGGTACAGGGCGTCCTGCTCGTAGCCGGCGGGGCAGTACAGCTGGAAGTAGCTGTCGAAGTCGCCCTCCAGCGACAGGTGCTGGTCCCGGTGGAAAGAGGCCGGCAGGTTCGTGCGGATCCCGTTGTTCCCGAGCGCGTCGAGCACGATGTTCGGCAGGGGCACGTCGAGCTTCACCGCGACGTACCCCCAGTGGTGGGTGGTGGATCTTTTGCCGGAGCCGGTCGTGTACTGATAGTTGCCGAACTCGACGAATCGTGGCGTGTGCCCGCGCACCAGTTGCTTGGCCTGCCTGCTGCGTCCCAGCTGGAAGATCATGCCCGGCAGCGGCGGGTCGTTCACCTGATCCTCGTAGGTCATGCCGTTCGCCGCGGCGAAGCGGCTCAGGCGGTAGCGCGTCGTCCTGCTCCGTCGCAGGCTGACGGACGCGACGATCCCGATGGCGATGAAGATGGCGATGACGCCGAGGAACGGCAGGCTCATGAGCGCGGAACCCTCGCGAATCGCGACGGCGGCCCCGAGCACGACCACGAGGCCGCCGCCCAGCACCATGAACGCGATCACGACGATCGCGATCACCGTCGCCGCCGTCGACCCCTTCCCGCCGCGCGAACGTTCCTCGCGGATGAACGCGGAGACCGCCTTCGGATCGACGGGGTCGGTCAGCGGCCGGGCGTCGAACGAGAGCGGCTGCGGCGCGGGCGATGGAATCGACACGACTCCACGCTAACCCGGAGCGCCTGGTCACCTCGCGTTAACGTGCGGATGACAGCATCCGAACCCATGCACCGCCCTCTCGTCACCGCGATCCTCCCCGCGAAGGATGCAGAGCCCTACATCGGCACGACGCTCGAGACCCTGCTGCGGCAGTTCGACGATGCCGGTGCGCTCAAGCTCGTCGCGATCGACGACGGATCGAGCGACGGCACCGGCGACATCATGCGCGCGTACGCCGAGCGCTTCGCGTACGCCGAGGTCCTCGTCAATGCGCGCCCGAGCGGTCTCGCCACCGCGCGGAATCAGGGGCTCTCCCACATCGAGGGCGACGCGTTCTGCTTCATCGACGGTGACGACTGGATGCAGCCGCGCCGGCTGCAGGTCCTCACCGAGCAGCTGCAGGAGTTGGATTGCGACTTCGTCCGCACCGACCACGTGCGCGTCACGGGTCAGGATCGCAAGCTCGTCCGAGCACCGCATCCGTGGCGAGGAGTGGTGGCATCGCCGCGCGACGCGATCCTCCCCGCCGACGAGAAGACCATGGTCGACTACCCGTACGCGTGGGCAGGGCTGTTCCACCGCCGCATCCTCGACGAGGGGCTTGCCGCGTTCCCCGACGGACTGTTCACCGCCGAGGATCGCCCGTGGATCTGGCGGCTGCACCTGCAGGCCCGCCGCTTCGCCGTCGTCGAGGCTCCCGCACTGCTGTACCGGCGCGGCGTGACGACCTCGCTCACTCAGGTGCGCGACCGTCGTCAGCTCGACTTCGCCACCGCGATGTCGCACGTGATCGAGATCGTCCAGCAGGATGCCGAGGCGGACCGCTTCCTCCCGAAGGCGGTGCGTACGGTGCTGGCGCTGAGCTCGCACCACATCGTCCGCTCGCGCCGGATGGCGCCGGTGCTCCGGCGCGAGATGCGCGACAGCATCCGAGGCCTGCTCGCGACGCTTCCCGCCGACGGTTCCGCACGGGCGCTCCAGCGCCTCGACGGCACCCGCCGCCGGGTGCTCGCTCGTTCGCTGCGGAAGGCGGGGCGCACCGTATGACCGTCCTGTTCGCCCTGCACAGCGCCTACGGCCTGGCCACGGCCGCTGCGGCCATCGACGATGGTCTGTTCGAGACCGGCGGCGAGCGGGTACTCGTGCCGTTCAACTCGGCGCGGGTCCCCGAGACGATGGTGGGCATCGACGATCACCCGCAGCTGGGCACGCTGCGTGCCCGGTTCGACCGCATCGAGTCCCTGGACGCACTGCTGCAGCCACGGCATCCGAGCTCGTGGGAACCCGAGGCCGAAGAGCTCCCCGTCCTTCAGCGCCTGCTCGCGCGTGCCTGGAATCTCGACGACGATCTCGAGCTGTGCGTACAGAGTCCCCAGGTCGCCCCCGCCCTCACGCTGCTGTCGCTGTTCCCGAACGCCCGCCTCACGATCATCGGCGATGGGCTGATGACGTACTCGCCGATCCGCATCGAACTGCCGCGCAGCATCACCCAGCGCATCGGCCGCGTCGTGTACGCCGACGTCGTGCCGGGCGTCGAGCCGCTGGTGTTCCGCGAGGCGGGCGCGCAGCGTGCTCCGGTGGCCGCTGAGCGCTTCGCCGCGGCGCTCGCCGAGACCGGGGGAGCGGATGCCGACCTCGACGCTCTCGCCGACGGCACCCCGACCGCCCTCGTGCTCGGTCAGTACCTCGCCGCCTTGGGGCTCGTCGAACCCGACGAGGAGACGGGCATGCAGCAGGAGATGGTTGACCGCGCGTTGGCCTGGAATCCCGCGCGCATCGTGTTCAAACCGCACCCCTCGGCGCCGCCCGCACTCACCGACGCGGTGCGTTCGCGGGCCGAGAGCCGCGGCGTCGCCTTCGTCATCTACCGCGGACCGGTGCCGGCCGAGCTCGTCGCACAACGACTGGATGCCGTGGGCGTCGTCGCCGGATTCTCCACAGCGCTGCCGACGATCCGCGCACTGTACGGACGCCCGATCGCGGCGGTGGGTACGCGCCGGATGCTGCGCCGACTCACCCCGTTCGAGAACAGCAACCGGGTGCCGGCGACCATCGTGGATGCTCTCACCCGCACCGATTCGCCCTACGCCGAGCCGGCACAGTTGCAACTGCTGATCGATGCGGTCGGCTACGCCATGCAGCCGAAGATCGCAGCCCCGCTGCGCACGCGCGCCGAAGAGCTGCTGCGCAGGATGCCGGCTGCCGAGCGCGACCGATACTTCGCCCCCGCGCGCCTGGCCCGGTTGCGGCTGCCCGGCGCTCCGCCCGAGAACCTGCCCCGGCGACTGCTGCGGTCGGCCGGAGGCGTAGGCCGCGTCGAGGAGCTGCGGCTGACGCTGCACGGCGCCAGGCGGCGCGCGCAGCGCGCGTGGAACGCGGTGCGCGGACTGTGATGCACGGCCCCGTACCCGCAGACGACTCCGTACCCGCAGACGGTGTTCTCACCGTCGCGATCATCCCCGCCCGCGGGCGCTCCAAGGGCGTGCCGCGCAAGAACCTCCGGCGCGTCGGCGGCACCGCGCTCGTCGAACGTGCCGTGCGGGCAGCGGCCGCGGCATCCGCTGTCGACCTCGTCGTGGTCACCACCGACGACGACGAGATCGCTGAGGTCAGCTCGGTTGCCGGGGCCCAGGTCATCCGCCGTCCGGCAGCACTCGCCAGAGACACGGCGTCGTCCGAGAGCGCCGTGCTGCACGTGCTCGATGAACTCGAGGCCGGGGGCGTCACGGTCGGCACCGTCGTCTTCGTGCAGGCCACGTCGCCGTTCATTCCCAGCGCGGGCATCGACGACGCGGTCGGGCAGATCCGCGACGACCGGTTTGACAGCGTGTTCTCGGCGTACGAGACCTACGGGTTCCTGTGGCGCCGCGATTCCGGCGACAACGCCGAGGCCATCAACCACGACGCCGCGCACCGGCCGCGCCGGCAGGATCGCGAGCCGCATTACCTCGAGACTGGAGCGTTCTACGCGTTCGCGGCCGAGGGGTTCCGTGCGGCGCAACACCGCTTCTTCGGCCGCGTCGGCATCGCCGTCGTTCCGGAGCGCACAGCCATCGAGATCGATGACGAGCAGCAGCTCGCCGTAGCATCCGCCGTCGCGAGCATCGTCGACGAGCCGGCCCCGATACCGGCGAAGGCGGTCGTCACCGACTTCGACGGCGTGCACACCGACGACACCGCCTTCGTCGACAGCAACGGCCACGAGTTCGTGCGGGTGAGCCGCGAAGACGGCATGGGGGTTTCGCGGCTGCGGCGTGCCGGCATCCCGATGCTCATCCTCTCCACCGAGACGAACGCGGTCGTCGGTGCCCGGGGCCGCAAGCTCCAGGTGCCCGTGCTGCAGGCGATCGACGACAAGGCCGCCGCTCTCGCCGAATGGGCGGCGGGGGAGGGCATCGCGCTCGGCGACATCGCCTACCTCGGCAACGACGTGAACGATCTCGGTGCGATGGGCATCGTCGGATGGCCGGTCGCCGTCGCCGACGCGCATCCGCTCGTGCGCGCGCAGGCCCGCGTGGTGCTGACGCGCGACGGCGGAGACGGCGCTGTGCGCGAACTCATCGAGCGCGTTCTGCCGCCGGACGGAGTTCGGTAACCTCCGCGTCGCGCACCGTTCACTATCGCGGCGTACCCAGGGATGAAGGGCTCGACGACAGGAGGACGCCATGACCGTCAGCATCGGTTCGCACGTGATCGGCGGCGGCAACTCCGCCTACGTGATCGCAGAGATCGGCCTGAACCACAACGGCGACGTCGAGATCGCCAAGCAGCTCATCGATGTCGCGGCGCGCGCCGGAGCCGACGCCGTGAAGTTCCAGAAGCGCACCCCCGAGATCTCCACCCCGGAGCACATGCGCGATGTTCCGCGCGAGACGCCGTGGGGCACCATGACCTACCTCGATTACCGCCGCCGGGTCGAGTTCGGGCGCGATGAATACATCGAGGTCGGCGACTACGCGACGCTGCGCGGCCTCGACTGGTTCGCCTCCCCGTGGGATGTCCCCTCGATCGAGTTCCTCGAAGACCTGAACGTCGTCGCGCACAAGGTCGCCTCGGCGAGCCTCACCGACGTCGAGCTGCTCGAGGCGCTGCGCGAGACCGGCAAGCCCATCATCCTCTCCACTGGCATGTCGACGATGGAGCAGATCGACCGTGCCATGGGCGTGCTGAACACCGACCGCGTCGTGCTCCTGAGCGCCACGTCGACCTATCCGATGGAGCCCGAAGAGGCCAACCTTCGCGTCATCTCCACGCTGCGCGACCGCTATGCCGGGGTGCCGGTCGGCTACTCCGGGCACGAGCGCGGTCTGCAGATCTCGCTCGCCGCCGTCGCCCTCGGCGCCGTCGCCGTCGAGCGTCACATCACGCTGGACCGCACGATGTGGGGCTCCGATCACGCCGCTTCGCTCGAGCCGGGGGGGCTCGAGCATCTCGTCCGTGACATCCGCATCATCGAGACGGCGCTGGGCGATGGCGTCAAGCGGGTCTTCCCGGGCGAAGAGGCACCGATGGCGAAGCTGCGTCGGGTGCCCGCGTGAGGGGGGCGTCATCATGACCGATGGACTGCGCGTCGTCGCGATCGCCGACGCCGATTCCTTCGTGAAGTGGTCGGCATCGCTGCTGTCGGGCGTGGAGGGCATCAGCCGGCACATGCTGCTCGTGCGCTCGCCGCTGACCGTCAGCCGCGAGCAGGAGCACATGGCGCTCGCCGGCACGAGCTTCGGTGACGGATCGGTCACCCGCGTCGCGCTCGACGAGGTCGCCGGGTGGCTGCAGGGCCACCTGCCCGACGTCGTCGTGCTCGCCGGGCGGGCACCGTTCGTGCGACTCATCGCGCGCGTGATCGATACGCTGAAGCACCGCCCCGTCGTGGTGAGCGGACTGCCGGGCATGTCCATCCCCGCGCAGCGCGGTGCCCTGGAGGGCCGCCGCGAGTCCGATCTGCTCGTGCTGCATTCGCACCGTGAGATCCGCGCGTTCGAGGCGCTGGGCGATCGAATCGGGATGCCGGTGCCGACCGCTCTCGCGACCCTGCCGTACGCGCGGACCGCGTCGTCGGCCGATGCGCTCACCCGCTCGCGGGCGGGTGCCGTCGGGACGGCCGGGGCTGTGGATGCTGTCGGCGCTGGCGATGCGTCACGCGGTGCTTCGCACGATGCATCCCGCGGCGCCGTCGCGGTGGCCGAGCGCGAGCGCCGTGGCACCGATCTGGTCTTCGCCGCGCAGGCACTGGTGCCCGCTGAGCGGCACGAGCGCGAGGAGCTGGTCGGCATCCTGCGCCGGGCCGCCGCCGCGCGCCCGAACCGTCGGGTCGTGGTGAAGCTGCGCTCTCGCCCGGGTGAGGCCGAGACGCACCTCGAGCGCGACGCCTACGCTGAGCTGCTTGCGAACCGGCCGGCGAACCTCGTCTTCTCGTACGAGCCGATGGCGCTCGCGCTGTCTCGTGCCGAGGGGCTGGTCACCGTCAGCTCCACAGCCGCGATTGAGGCGATCGCCCGCGGCATCCCGGTCATCGCGCTCGACACGTTCGGCGTTGAAAAGCCGCTGCTGAACACGGTCTTCGTCGGAAGCGGCCTGCTCGGCAGTGCCGATGATGTCGTGGCGCGGCGATTCCGGCATCCGGAGTCTGACTGGATGCACGACAACTACTTCCACGCGTCTGCGGAGTCGGACTGGTGGAGCCGCGTTCAGGAGCTCGTCGCCCTGCGCCGCGGCGGTGCGCTGCCGGCGAAGCTCGTGCCCTCCGGCCGTGGGGGTGCGCTGCGCGCGGCCTGGCATCGCAAGAGCGTGCTCGGTTCGGAGGACCGCTCGTTCACCGGCTCGGTCGCCCTCGGTGTCGGCGCCCCGCTGGTGCAGGGCATCCTCGGCATGCGCCGGGCCCGCGGCCGCGCCGGTGATGACACCTGGTCTGACCAAACGCTCGACTACACGCTCGAGCCGACCCCCCACAAGGACCCCGTCCGCCGCTGAGCGTCTTCTCCTCCTCTTCTCCCTCTCCTCGTTTTCGCGAGAATCACTTTCCCGCATGAGAATCCTGCTGTCGGGCTGAGTCTCATGTCGCAAAGTGATTCTCGCGGGCTCGGGGGGAGAGAGGGATCAGTCCGGAAGCAGCGTGGAACCCTCGGGGAGAGGAAGAGCTTCGAGGGTGGGGTCGGCGCAGACCGCCTGGATGAGCTCGTTCGACCCGGCGATGATCGTCGAGTCGTCATCGATCTCGCTCACCATCACCCAGGCGCGATCCGCAGGCCACAGGATGCTGGGATGCTGCGCCGACGGCGAGAAACCGTGACCTACGGCTTCGCGATCGCGCCAGGGAGCATCGAGCACCCAGTCCGGATCGGCGAAGGCGACGGGTGCCGCGGAGAAGAGCACGTGATCGCGGTCGGGCAGTTCGAGCCGCGGACCCTTCGAGATCTCATCGGAGAGGATGCCGGAGTGCCACGTCGCCTTGCGGAACGGGTTCTCGAAGTTGGCGCGCTGACGGCTCCACCACATCGTCCACCACATCGGCTCGCGCCGAGGCTCGTCGGTGAACCCGAAGAATGCGCGGCCGTTGCCGCCGTGGCCGCCGACCAGTCCTCCCCAGCCCTCCCAGACGCCGACGAAGCCGTCGTCCGGGGTTCCCGTGTGCTGCGCGAGGACCGAGGCGAGCGCGGCCAGTGTCGCCACCGGCATCCGCCCTTCGTCGGGAGAGGTGAACTCGCGACCGTCGGGCGCGACCCGGGTGTGCCAGTCGGCTTCTGGCGGTGTGGCCACGATGCGCGCCCACTGTGCGAGCTCGTGCATGGTCGTCCCGAAGGCGTCGGCGGCGTCTGCCCATGACGCGGGCGCGTCGATGAGCAGTTCCATCAGGCGCTGCTGCTCAGCATCCGGCATCCGCATCCACTCGTCCGTCGTCGGCACCGCACCATCGGGCAGCGACCGCACCTCGGCGGGGTGGAAGACGCGTGCGTAGGCGTCGAACCCGTGCGGCACGAAGTGATGCATGGACCATTCATCGTCGAGCCGTTCGCGCAGCCAATCGGCGATGGCGACGTCTGAGATCCATTCCATGCGACCACGCTACCGACCAGATGGCACAGGACTCTCGGGGACGCGGACTTCGAAAGCTTCGCCGCCATGAGCCGACCTTCTCGCACCACTGGATCGTCTCGCGGGGATCCGTGGCCTGAGGCGTTCGCGACACGCCCGGAACTGCAGTAGACTGCTGTGGTTGTCTGGCCATCAAGCCGCATTCGGCGGCAAGAAGGACGGGCACGTGCACACACCCTCCTGTTCCCGAGAGAGTCTCGGAAACCGTTCAAGTCCGAAGGAGGTGGGTAAGTGACGCACCAGTACGAACTCATGGTCATTCTGAACCCTGAGGTCGACGAGCGCCAGGTTGCGCCCACGCTCGACAAGTTCCTGAAGGTCATCACCAACGATGGCGGTTCAGTGGACAACGTCGATGTCTGGGGCAAGCGCCGGCTCGCATACGAGATCCAGAAGAAGAACGAGGGCATCTACGCCGTCGTCAACTTCACCGCCACGAGCGAGGCCACGCATGAGCTCGACCGTCAGCTCAAGCTGAACGAGCAGATCATGCGCACCAAGGTTCTGCGCGCCGAAGAGGCCCAGGCCATGATCGCGTCTGAGGCCAAGCGCTCCGAAGAGAAGGCTGCCCGCAAGGCTGCCAAGGCTGCGAAGGCCTGAGTCACATGGCCGGCGAAACAGTCATCACCGTGGTGGGTAACCTCACGGCCGACCCCGAGCTGCGTTACACGCAGAACGGACTGCCGGTGGCGAACTTCACCATCGCCTCGACGCCGCGGACGTTCGATCGCCAGGCGAACGAGTGGAAGGACGGCGAAGCGCTGTTCCTCCGCGCGTCCGTATGGCGCGACTTCGCCGAGCACGTGGCGGGATCGATGACGAAGGGCATGCGTGTTGTCGCGCAGGGTCGTCTTCGTCAGCGCTCCTACCAGGACCGTGAGGGCAACAACCGCACGTCCATCGAGCTCGAGATCGACGAGATCGGCCCGTCGCTGCGTTACGCGACCGCGCAGGTCACGCGCGCCGCTTCCGGCGGTGGCGGCGGACAGCGTCCCGCGCAGCAGCAGCAGGTGTCGGAGGAGCCGTGGTCGACCCCCGGTTCTTCGACGAGCGCAGATGCCTGGAGCACTCCGGGCAGCTTCGGCGACGACACCCCCTTCTAAACAACTTCTGGATGCTCCGGATGCATCGTTCATCGACGCATCCGGTATCCGCTCATCAATAAGGAATAACCATGGCTGGAAAGTCGAGCGGCGACCGCCGCAAGCCGCGGAAGGGTGGCAAGCCCACCGCTCCCGCGAAGTCGATCCGGGTCGGCGTCATTGACTACAAGGACGTCGCCACGCTTCGCAAGTTCATCTCGGAGCGCGGGAAGATCCGCGCCCGTCGTATCACCGGAGTCTCGGTGCAGGAGCAGCGTCTGATCGCCAAGGCGATCAAGAACGCACGCGAGATGGCTCTCCTGCCCTACGCCGGCGCTGGCCGCTAAGGGGTACCGACAATGGCAAAGCTGATTCTCACGAACGAGGTCGCCGGGCTCGGAAGCGCTGGTGACGTGGTCGAGGTCAGGAGCGGGTACGCCCGCAACTACCTCATCCCCCAGGGCTACGCCACGGCGTGGACCCGTGGTGGCGCCAAGCAGGTCGAGTCGATCCAGGCCGCCCGCAAGGCGCGCGCCATCCACGACCGCGAAGAGGCCGTGGCGCTCAAGGACGCGATCGAGGGCCAGAAGGTCCGCCTGACGGTCAAGGCCGGCACCGGCGGACGCCTGTTCGGCTCGGTCAAGACCGACCACGTCGCCGAGGCCGTCGAGGCTTCGGGGCTGGGCTCCATCGACAAGCGCAAGGTGACCATCACCTCGCCGATCAAGTCGACCGGTGACCACGAGGCGACCGTGCGTCTGCACGAAGACGTCATCGCCGTCATCACCCTTCAGGTGGTCGCCGCGAAGTAACGCGCGACGCCTCAGAACGCCCTCTGTCCTTCGGGACAGAGGGCGTTCTTGTCGTCATCGAGGGGATGCCGGCACCGCAGCGCGCGGCGAACGCGGTGTACGCGCCCGGAAAAATCAAGACTTGACTTTCCCCAGGTTGTACACATGGCCCGTACGAGCGACCAACCTTCAACGACGTATTTAAGTCGATTCCCATCCACAGGCTGGGGACTATAGAAAGACCCGGTCACAGGCAATAAAAACACCATAGATCGAATTGAACCACAGGGTTATCCACATCGGTTCTGCACAGACACTCCGAAGTTGTTCGCATTCTCTCCACAGAGTTATCCACAGGCGCTGTTGCAGGGGGATCACCCCGCTTCTAGCGTTGACGAGCGACCAGATGTCGGTGGTGCGTGATTGGCTCGTCGTCATCACAGAGCACGCCGCAGTCGCAGAGCACGGGGGACAAAAGCGCTCTGCTCGCCGCACCACTTGAGCGCACCGGAGGGGGCACAGTGTCGATAGCCGACATCTCGGACGAACGTCTCGGAGGACAGCGCAGGCCGGAGCGGACGCCGCCGCACGACTTCCTCGCCGAGCAGAGCGCGCTCGGTGGCATGCTGCTGTCGAAGGATGCTGTCGCTGACGTCATCGAGACGCTCAAGGGCGCCGATTTCTACATCCCCAAGCACGAGCTCATCTTCGAGGCGATCCTCTCGCTGTACTCGCACGGAGAGCCGACCGACGTCGTCGCCGTCACCGATGAGCTCATCAAGACCGGTGAGCTCGGCCGGGCGGGCGGTGCGGACTACCTGCACACGCTCACCTCGATCGTGCCGACAGCCGCGAACGCCGGCTACTACGCGAGCATCGTCTCGGAGCGCGCGATCCTGCGCCGCCTGGTGGATGCCGGTACCCGCATCGTGCAGCTCGGCTACGACGGCCAGGGCGACGCGACCGACATCGTCAACAACGCCCAGGCCGAGATCTACTCGGTCACCGGTACCGAGACGGCAGAAGACTACGTTCCGCTGACCGTCGCCGTGGATGCTGCGGTGGAAGAGATCGAGGCCGCCAGCGGTCGCGACGGCTCGATGACCGGTGTGCCCACCGGGTTCAAAGAGCTCGACGAGCTGACCAACGGTCTGCACGGCGGTCAGATGATCGTCGTGGCGGCGAGGCCCGCTATGGGCAAATCAACGCTGGCTCTGGATTTTGCGCGGTCGGCAGCGATCGGCCACGATCAGCCGTCGATCTTCTTCTCGCTCGAGATGGGCAAGAGCGAGATCGCGATGCGCCTGCTCAGCGCCGAAGGGGCGATCCCGCTGCAGCACATGCGCAAGGGAACGCTCGACCCGCGCGACTGGACGACGGTCGCGTCGACCCGCGGCCGCATCAATGATGCGCCGCTGTACATCGACGACAGTCCGAACATGACGCTCGTCGAGATCCGTGCCAAGTGCCGACGGCTGAAGCAGCGCGCGGGCTTGAAGATGGTCGTGATCGACTACCTGCAGCTGATGACGAGCGGCAAGCGCGTCGAGTCGCGTCAGCAGGAGGTCTCGGAGTTCTCGCGTGCGCTGAAGCTGCTGGCGAAGGAGCTGCAGGTTCCCGTCATCGCGCTGTCGCAGCTGAACCGTGGGTCAGAGGCGCGACAGGACAAGAAGCCGCAGATCAGCGACCTTCGCGAGTCAGGATCGATCGAGCAGGATGCCGACATGGTTATCCTGCTGCACCGCGACTCGGTCTACGACAAGGACGTGCGCCCCGGCGAGGCTGACCTGATCGTCGCCAAGCACCGCAACGGCCCGACCGCGACGATCAACGTCGCATTCCAGGGGCACTACTCGCGGTTCGCGGACATGGCACCGGGCGGGGACTTCAACTGATGTAGGTTCCAACTCAACTTGGCCTCTACGTAATCTTGAAACGGTGGAGGCTGAATCGATGTCAGCACGACCGGGTAGGCACTGAGTAGTTCGACTGGGTCTGAGGATTGCTCATCGGAAGAACACCTAGGGTGCTGTGGAGAGGACTTCGGCCAGCACACGCTGCTGAGTTCTCCCGGCGTCTGGGCTGGACTGGTCCGACATGGTTGCAAGTGCTTTCCAGAGGGCCCATCCTTGGGCGCGTTGCCACGTTGCATCATCGAGGGCGACCGACTCGCGAAACGCCGCACGCGCCTCGCCATCAAAGTAGGTCCACGCGATGACGAGATCACATGCGGGGTCGCCGATCCCACATGTGCCGAAATCGATGACTGCCGAGAGTCTTCCTTCCTCTGTAAGGAGGTTGCCGGTGGAAACGTCTCCGTGAAACCAGACGGGCTCGGACTCCCACGCAGACGTCGTCGCGGCTAGCCAGATCTCGCGGCACCGCTCCGCATCGACGTCGTCTCCCAGACGTTCGAGGGCGATCTGCACTTGATCGCCATACACGCTCGGGTGACAGCCGCGGTAGAAGGAATGTCGTCCCGCTGAGACCCCCGCACCGGTCGGGAGGGATCTCAGTGCGCGCAACACGGATCCCAGATCGACGGCCAAGGAGACCCGGTCGATCAGCGAACTCTCATCGATCGTGTTACCGGGCAACCATCGACGTACGGACCAAGGAAGCGGGTAGTGCTGGCTTGGCGTTCCGGCTGCCATGACAGCGGGGACAAGCACCGGAAGCTTCCCATCGAGGAACTCGAGCGCGCGCTTCTCTTTCTCGACAGCCGCGGCATAGGCCTCGCCACTGGGCAACCGCACGGACAGGTCATCTCCCAGGCGAAACGTCCGGTTGTCCCACCCCTGTTGCGGAACCGCGCGAATGCGCAGTGTGCTCCAGTGTCGAAACTGCTCCGATAGGAGTTCGGCCACCAGGGGCTCGTCGATATCGATCATCTTTCCTCTACCGCTTCATCGCGAGCGGAACCCGCACCCGAAAACACTGTCAATGGCGGTGGAATCCGGGCTAGCCAACTTGGATGCCACCTAACTGTGCAGCAGTAACTGTGGTTGCGGCGTGTGTCGTCATGATCGTAACTGTTGCGTCCCGCTTCGTTGCTGGGCGCGCTGATGATCGCTCTGCCGTGGCGTAAGCCCAAGTCGGCATCCGCCAGTCGCGCCACCGAGCAGGCCGCTACGGTTGCAGGCCCGCGATGGCGGGTTTGAAGCCGAGGCGGCGATTCTCACAACAGCCTGGACGACAGACGTCGAACCACGGTCCGATGGTCGTGGTGTTCGCGCGCTGCGGCGTTGGACGTCCCGAAACGCGTTCCTGCACGAGGTCCACGAGCGCGGCAATGAAGGCGGGATGCGTGCCGGGGGTCGGGGTTCGAGTGAACCAAAGACCAAGACGCGCCGCCGTTTCACGCGCTTCGGTATCGAGATCCCACATGACCTCCATGTGGTCGCTGACGAAACCCAGTGGCACGATCAGCACGGCGGTGCGGCCATCGAGGGTATCCAGCGCATCGTTGACGTCGGGCTCGAGCCAGGGCTGAGACGGCGGGCCGGAACGCGACTGGTAGACGAGCTGCCATGAGATCCCCGGTGCAGCTTCGGTCATGACCTGCTCTGCGACGGCGAGATGCTGCGCGGCATAGCCGCCCCCTTCGACGTCGGCGAACAGGCCTGCGCCGGATCGTGCGGCATCCTCGGTTGGGATGCTGTGCGTGGAGAACAGCACTTCGATGGCGGACGAGGCGTGGCCGGCCTGTTTCGCTGCGGCGACGCCGTCGCGCACTCCGTCGATGAACGGCTGGATGAAGCCAGGATGCGAGAAGAACTGGCGGATCTTGTCTATCCGTAGCGTCTGCTGCAATCCGGCCGCTTCGAGGGCATCTGCCCAGTCTTCTCGGTACTGACGGCACGACGAATACGAGGAGTACGCACTCGTCGGGATGGCGATCATCGTCCGGACGCCATCCTGCGCGGCCTGTTCGAGCGCCTCATCGAGATACGGCGCCCAGTTGCGATTTCCCCAGTACACAGGTAGGTCGAGCCCCGCCTGTGCGAGCGCGGCCAGCAGAGCACTTTTGAGGGTGCGGTTCTGCTCGTTGATGGGGCTGATACCGCCGAATGCACGGTAATGATGCGCGACTTCTTCAAGCCGTTCGTCTGGGATTCCCCGCCCGCGCGTGACATTCCTGAGGAATGGCAGAACGTCATCTTGGCCCTCGGGTCCGCCGAACCCCGAAAGCAGCACGGCGTCGTAACTCATCGGCTGCGTGGTGTGCTCTGGGCCCTGCCGTGTCGCCTCGGTCGCCGCGGGGACGAGCGAGCCGTCCTCCAGATGCACCCCAGACGCCGCGGGCGGCTTCGTATCGCGTCGGGGTGCCCGATCGGTTGCGCTGCTCATGCTGATGAATCCTCCAAATCACTCTCAGCTCTCTGCTCCGCAGGCTCGTCTGAGTGCGGAGTGATCTTCTCCCAGTCGGCGATCGGTCCGTCGACGACGATGAAGCTCGGGTGTGGGTCTGGGAGTGCGATGGATCGCCAGCGTCCCCATATGGTCGGGCTGCGCTGCTGCAGCTTGGTGAGGAGATGCCGCCACTCGTAGAGGAGTTGACCGTCGTTGACGGTCATGTCTTCGCCGGTCCCGATCTGCCGAACCTTCGCTCTCGCGAAGTGATACCCGCGCGCATCCGCCTCGTCGACAATCGCGCCGAGATAATCACCGATCGCGGCTTGGGGGTCGTCCGTCTGCTGGAACCGTCGCAACTGGGGATGGCGGGAGTATCCCCTGCCGGGCTCAGCGATGACCGCTTGGGCGAGCAGTCCCTCGCGCCAGCATGCCGTGAGCGCCTGGCGGTCGAAGTAGCGAGGATGCATCGACCACAGCCTCATCGCGCCTTCTCCATCGAGCGCTCGGCTTCGCGAAGGATGCTGGCGGCCATGCCGGGGAAGATGATGCCGTGGAACGGCAGCAGCACCGCCCAGTACAACCGGCCAGACAGCCCCTTGGGGAAATAGACCGCGCGCTGGCGGTAGCGGCTTCCCGTCTCCGTCGGTTCGACGCTCAACTCGAGCCAGGCGCGGCCCGGCAGCCGCATCTCCGCCCGCAGTCGCAGCATGCGCCCGCGTTCGATGGATTCCACGCGCCACACATCGATGACGTCGCCGCTGTTCACTCTGGACGGATGCCGTCTCCCGCGACTCATGCCGACCCCGCCGACCAGTCGATCGATCCAGCCGCGCGCGGCCCATGCCAGCGGGAAGGAATGCCATCCTTTCGAACCGCCGATCGCTTCGATCACGTCCCATACGGCGTCTGATGACGCATTGCTCTCCCGCTCCCGCAGGTCCGTGAAGACGGTGTGGCCGGCCCAGTCCGGGTCACTGGGAAGCGGATCGCTCGGAGCGCCTGGCACTGTCGCACTCTGCCAACTCGTCTCGACCTGTCCTTCGGCCTCACGCGTGAGCGCCAGACGCACGGCCGTGCGATACCGCAGTAGGCCCTCCTTCGGAGGCGGGATGTATCCGTCGATGTCATGCTCCAGAACGACGCAGTCGTTCTGGAGAGACGCGATGATCGGCATTGCAAGCTGGCGTGGAACAGGGCTGACGAGACTCACCCATTGCGAGGCGAGCCAGGGGGTGAGTACGGGCAGTGCTGCGATGCGTCTTTGCGGAAGCCCGGCCTCGACCGCGTAACCGTTCATCATCTGTCCGTAGCGCAGGATGTCCGGACCGCCGATGTCGAAAGTGCGGTTGAGTTCTTCCTCTACCGTCACGGCGCGCACCAGATAGCGCAGTACATTGCGAATGGCGATGGGCTGCACGTGGTTGCGCACCCAGCGCGGCGCGGGCATGTACGGCAGCACTTCGGTGAGATGGCGGATCATCTCGAACGATGCCGAGCCGGATCCGATCACGATGCCCGCTTGGAACACGATCGCCGGCACAGGACAGTCCAGGAAGATCCGCCCGACGGCGGCACGCGAAGCGAGATGGTCTGACAGCCCGTCGCCCTCGGGATGCAGTCCACCGAGGTAGACGATCCGGCTCACTCCCGCCGCCTCCGCCGATCGGGCGAAGGTGCGTGCGGCCTCCTCCTCGGAGCGCATGAAGTCACGACCTGCGCTCATCGAATGCACCAGATAGAACGCGACATCCACCTCGTTCATCGCACGGCGGGAAGCGACAGCATCCGCCAGATCACCCTTGAAGATGCGCACGCGGTCTCGCCACGGCACATCCCTGAGCTTCCAGGGGGAGCGGACGAACACGCTCACCTCGTGCCCGGCCTCGAGCAGCTGGGGCACGAGACGGCCGCCGATGTATCCGGTGGCACCGGTGACGAGCACGTGTGTCATGAGAACAGCCCTTCTGTGACGCAGAGGATCAGCAGCAACGTGATGGCGAATCCCACCCCGTAGTTGATGGCGAGAAACCGCCGCCACGCGCGGTTGGCGGCCGCCGAGCGGGCATCGTCGACGTTCAGATACGGCGCGACGATGATGATGTAAGGCAGGGCGGCGATCGCTGCGAGGTTCGCAGGCCATGGGGTGAAGAGCATGAGGATGCCAGCCACGGCCCAGAGTGCGACCGCGATCCTGACCGTCGCCGCAGCGCCGAAGGCCGTGGCGATCGAGCCGATGCCCGCCTCTCGGTCGGGCACGACGTCCTGCACGGCCCCGAAGGCGTGACTGGCCATGCCCCAGCAGAAGAAGGCCACCATGGTCAACACGATCGCGGGGGTGATGGTCGTCCCTGCGAGCGCGAGTGCGTAGAGCGCCGGCGTGACGAAATGCGTGCTCGAGGTGATCGAGTCGAGCACCGGGATCTCTTTGAAACGGAGTCCGCGCACGGAGTACGCCAGCACCGCGAACAGGCTCACCGCGAGGACGGCCCAGGACATCGGTCGCTGCCCACCGACGATGACGAGAGCGACCACGAACGGTGCAGCCAGCACCGCCGCCGATACCAGCGTCGCTCGGTGCAGCCGGGGCGGGAGCTTCGCGCCCTCGGCACCGCCCTTACGAGGGTTGGCGAGGTCGGACTCGTAATCGAACACATCGTTCACGCCATACATCGCCAGGTTGTAGGGCACGAGGAAGAAGATGGTGCCGATCACCAATGCGAGGTCGACCTCCCCCGTCGTCAGCAGGTAGACCGCGGCGAACGGGTACGCGGTGTTGATCCAGCTCAGCGGTCGCGATGCGACGAAAAGGGTGCGGATCAGCGACGTGCTCTCAACCATTGCCGTGACCTGCCGTCTCGCGGGGTTTGTTCAGCAGCTGCCAGACTCCAGAGAGCAGCAGCGCGCCGGCGAGGGGATACAGGAAGTCCTCCACCGGCATGAGTCCGAGCCGGAGCCCAGCGATCTGGTCGGTGCCGTAGTCGAAGAATCCGGCCGACATCATCACGTTGTCGAACACCGCCGTGAGCACGAGCAGGGCGGCCGTCGCCGCCGCCCAGGTGGAGAAGTAGCGTCGCACGGTGCCGCGACGACGCGCGTGGACGGCGCCGATAGCGAAAACGATGAGGCCGACGCCGAGGAAGGGCAGCGACATGAGCAGATATGTCATCGACTGTCCTTCCTTTCCCGCCAGCGCTGCAAGCCGCTCAGCAGGATGAGCGTCAGGTAGGTGAGAAAGATCAGGAAGAGCAACTCTTCGATGGGGAACTCCGGTGCGAGCAGGATGCCGGTGGCCCACCGTGAGTCGAGGTGCCGGAACACTCCGAGGCCGATGCCCACGGCATCCCACGCGGCGAAGAACACGACGCCGACGATGAGGGCGACCGTGCTCGCCACTGGCCGGCGCCGAAAGACCAACGCGAAGCGCATGTCCAGCAGCACCAGACATGCCGTGCTGACGAGCAGGCATGCCGCATAGACGCCACTCATCTCTCCTCCAGTGGGCCCGGCGAGTGGTCTTCTCGCACGTGTTTCAGCACCAGTTCTGCGCTGATGAGGCACATGGGCAGGCCAACGCCCGGCACTGAGGTCGCGCCGGCGTAGAAGAGACCATCGACGCGGCGCGAGCTGGTTACGCCACGGAAGAAGGCGCTCTGTCGCAGGGTATGCGCAGGGCCGAGCGCGCTGCCGCGGAAGGTGTTGAACTGCGCGGCGAAGTCCGCCGGCCCCACGGTGCGTCGCACGACGATACGGGAGGCAAGATCGGGAATATCCGCCCAGGCAGCGATCTGCTCGATCGCGCTGTCCGCGATGGTGTTCACGAGCTCGTCGCCCGACCTGTCGAGCCCGCCATTTCCGATGTTCGTATCGGGTGGGAGCGGAACGAGCACGAACAGGTTCTCATGGCCGGCCGGAGCGACGTCGTCATCGGTCGCGCTCGGCTTGCAGACGTAGAGCGATGGCGCCTCCGGAGTGCGCGTCGGAGATCCGAAGATCGCGTCGAAGTTCTCATGCCAGTCGTCGGAGAAGAACAGGGTGTGGTGCAGCAGTTGCGGAAGCTCACCCTGCACGCCGAGCATGATGAGCACCGCGCTCGGCCCGGAGACCTGGTTGTCCCACCGCTTCGGCGCATAGGAGCGGTCGGCCTTCTCGAGCAGCTCTGTCTCGGTGTGGTGCTCGTCGATCGCCGAAACCACGATGTCGGCATCGAGCACGACCGTCTTGCCGCCGCGGGCGTACTGGACAGAGCGCACCGCACCGTCCTCGCTCGAGATGGCGGTGACATCGCTGTCGGTGAGAAGTTCGACGTCCTTCTCTCGTGCGATGTCAACGAGCGAGCTCACGAATGTCCGGAAGCCGCCAATGGGATACTTCACGCCATCCACCAGATCCATGTGGCTCATCAGATGGTAGAGCGCCGGCGCCTCGAACGGCGATGTGCCGAGGAAGACCGCGGGGTAGCCGAGGATTTGGCGCAGCCGATTGTCGGCGAAGCGGCGGGTGACGAACGTCCAGAGCGACCGCGTCAGCAAGGGGAGAACCGCAGGGACGGACGCGAGAACCCGCAAGGACGCGAAGTCGCGCCACGACGAGAAGGGGTTGTAGAGGAATGAGCGCACCGCCGCGCGATATGTTTTGGTCGAGGATCGGAGATAGGCGCGGGCCTGGTCGCCGGCCCCGCTCTCACGCTCCTCGAAGGCTTCAGCAACGGCATCCGCGCCGGCATGCACATCGATTGGAGTTTCGGGGGCCTTTCCCGCTGGCTCGCCGTAGACCCGGTAGCCGGGCTGCAACGGCACCAGATCGAGCTGTTCGGCGGTCGTCGTGCCCATCATCCGGTAGAAGTGGTCGAAGACCTCGGGCATCAGATACCAGGAGGGTCCGGTGTCGAATGTGAAGCCGTCTCTTTCCCACGCTCCGGCTCTGCCGCCGAGCTCGCTGTTCTTCTCGAGGACGGTCACGCGGTGTCCGTCGCGAGCGAGCAGACAGGCGGTGGCGAGTCCAGTCACACCTCCACCGATCACGATGACACGCGATGATGCGATCACCGGGTCACCTTCATCCCAAGGGCACGGACGAGGATGCGTGCCTTGACGGGGTTCGGAACTCGAACGCGGGTGTGCGTCAGGACGAAGACCGGTGTCGACTCGATCCGATCCGTCAACTCGCCGAACATCGCTCGCGCGGCCCATACAGATGCCCGGCATCCCGGAGCAAGAAGAGGAATCGACTCGTCTGCGGTCCGCAGGTGTTCCCGGATGGATGCGACGATGTCGGCCTTGGAGCGCTCGGTCAATGTCTTGTCGGTACCAGGAAAATATGCGCGGCCGAGACCATCATGATCGTCAGCAAAGTCACGAAGGAAGTTCACCTTCTGGAACGCCGCACCGAGGTGACGGGCGCCATCATTCAATCGCTCGCGCTCGCCATCCTCGCGGATCAATCCGGATTCGAAGACGGCCAAGCACATGAGGCCGACGACTTCGGCAGAGCCGTAGATGTAGTCGTTCAGTTCTGCGGCGTTGAAAGATGTCGCTTCAAGGTCTCGTCTCATCGACGCGAAGAACGGGTGGCACAGTTCCATGCCAATGTCATGTTCGCGCGCCGTCAACGCGAATGCGTGCACGATGAGGTTCGTGCTGAAACCGAGGCGGAGGGCCCGTTCTGTCTCTGCTTCGAGTTCGTCGAGCAGCACTCCTCGCATTGCCCTGTCGACTCCCGCGATCTCAGCTGGTCCATCGACCAGCTCGTCGGCGATGCGCACGAGTGCGTAGATGCGGGCGATGTGGTCTCGCATGGGAACGTCGAGCAGGCGGCTGGCCCATCCGAATGAAGTCGAGTACCGACGGATGACGACCGACGCGCTTGCTTTCGCGGTCGTGTTGTACAGGTCAAGCCCCGTGATGTTCATGAGATACGCGAGTTGCAGGCGGTGGTCGAAGTGGTCAACAGCTCTCGCAGTGCTGTTGGCAGAGAGGCTTCCTGGACTAGTTCGTAGACCTTCTCGCAGCGCTCGGTGATGAGTGATTCCACGAACACGAGTGCTCCCGATTCTTCGATGACACCTCGAAGGCGATGACCGTCCGCAACGCTGAGCGCATCGTCTCCGAAGAGGGACTCGACCTCACGCCAGGCGGGGTCAGAGCGGGCGTAGGCGATCAGGAGGGTCTCCTTCCCTTCCCGCAGATCACTGAGAGCGGATTTCCCGGTGTCGCGCTCGTCGCCGAACAATCCGAGAACATCATCGCGTAGCTGGTAGATGACGCCGATCTGGCGAGCGATGATCGTCAGTTCTTCTATGAGACTCGTCGTGGCGCCGGCAAGAACCGCGGCGAGCACGAGAGGTGCTTGGAAGGAATAGGCGGCCGTCTTCTGGTCGACCATCGCCAGCACATCCTGCGGGTTCGTCGGCTCGAGATGCATGCTGAGCCAGACGTCGTAGTGCTCTCCAGCCGCGCTCTCGAAGACCGTCGCATCGAAGATGTCGAGAACCGACTGCCGTTGTCCGTTCGGAATGTCGAGGCGGGCAAGAAGGGAATGAGCGAGGGTGAGCATCAAGTCGCCCGCGAGAATCGATGATGCCTCGCCCCACGCATTCGCGTCGCGTCTGCTCGTGCCGCGCAGCATCGCCTCGGATGCGAATCGCCCGGAGATGTTCATCTCGCCGCGGCGCATGAGATCTTTGTCGATCACGTCGTCGTGGATCACAAGCGCGATGTGGAGGAGTTCCATCGCGCATGCGGCATCGACAGCCGCGCGCTCATCGATGCCGCCGAGGGCCTGGTACGCGTCCACCAGCAGCCGCGGGCGAATCTTCTTTCCGCCTCGCGCCATCCGCTCCAAAGACTCCCACAGCTGCGTGTACGGAGCGGGGAAAGAACGTGAACGTTCCCGCTGTTGCGCGAGTACTTCCAGCAGCCTTGTCTCGAACGTGAGAGCGACGTCATCGAGTCGACCCGTCGAGTCAGACGTCATCGGCCGACTCTGAGGTGAGGTCTGCGAAGGACGAGAGAAGCTCAGGCAGATGGGCGGTCAGCCATGGGCTGAACGCCCAGGGCGCGGATTTCGTCGCCGCTGCCAATGCTGGCACGCTCGTCCACTGGATCTCGGCGACCTCATCCGGATTGGGAGCCAGTGTCGATGTGGCTCGTGCGATGAAGACCGGGCAATGCTCGTTCTCTTCGATACCTGACGCGTCACGCGCGACATATCCGAAATCGGGAAGCGCGCAGACGATGCTGTCGACCGTGAGCCCGAGTTCGAAAGCGGCCCTGCGGTGCACCGCATCCTCGAAGGTCTCGCCCGGACCCGGGTGACCGCAGAACGCGTTCGTCCAGACGCCGGGCCAGGTCCTCTTCCCGAGCGCACGCCTGGTTACCAGAAGCCGGCCTTCGGTATCGATGACGTGGCAGGAGAACGCAAGGTGGCGAGGTGTGGAGACGCCGTGCACGCTCTCTTTGCTCTGTACGCCCACTGGCGAACCCTCGCTGTCGACGAGAACGACCATCTCCACCGTATGCCCTCACTTTTGTTAGCTTGGCGAGAGTTCAACGTAGCATACGAAAGAGTATGCTGTCATCGTGACCGAATCAGAACGAAGCGCCCCGTCGGGAGCTGACGTGAGCTATTTCGCGACTGATTCGGATCTCATCGATCGCGCTGATCTGTCCGATGCGGACCTGGATCAATGCGTTCGAGTGATGGAAGCGCTGCGTGAGTGGCAGCAGGCAGCGAGAGCGCTATCCGAAGCATCCAAGCGCTATATGAAGCTCAACGAGAGTGATATGCGTGCGATTCGCATGCTCATCCGTGCCCAGCAGCAGCAACAACTCGTGACGCCGAAGGATATCGCCCGAGCGGTCGGGATCTCCAGCGCATCGACAACGAAGCTGGTGGATCGGCTCGTTGCCGGCGGACACCTCGTCCGCGTGGCGCATCCGAGCGACCGCAGAACAACCTGTATCGAAGTCACCGAGCACACGAGGCGTTCGGCGCACGAGACCATCGGCCGCCAGCACGCCCGACGGTTCACCGCTGCGGCAGCCATGATGCCGAAAGATCGCGACGCAGTGATCCGCTTTCTCGGCGCCCTGGTCGAGGCTGACACGCCCCAGGGCGATCTCGATGAGTTCGCGAACACGGCGGAGTAGCAAGCAGATGGCTCCACTTCCTTCGCCACTCGATCTCCGCGGACGCACGATCCTGGTCACCGGCGCGAATGCCGGCATCGGATACTGGTGCTCCGAGCAGCTTGCAGCCCGCGGAGCACGCGTGCTGCTGGGATGTCGCTCGCCGAAGCGCGCTCAGACCGCTGTCGATGCGATCCGAGCTCGGGTGCCAGAGGCAGACCTGCGCATTCTTCCGCTCGACCTTGGTTCGCTCGTCAGCGTGGCGCACGCTGCTGCGAGCGTTGACGAGCAGCTCGACGCAGTCATCTGCAACGCCGGCGTAAAGGCGTCGTCCCGTGACGCTCGGACCAGCGACGGGTTCGACCTGATGATGGGTACGAATCTTCTCGGGCACTTCGCCCTCGTCGCTCAGCTCGTGCCGCACCTCGCAGCGGATGCCAGGGTGGTGTCCGTCGGCTCGCTCGCGCACCGGTTCGCCCATCTCGACCCGCCTGCGCTCACAGCTCCGTGGCGCGGCTCCTCGCTTCGCCAGTACGGCAGATCGAAGGCTGCTCTCATGGCATTCGCCTTCGAACTCGATCGTCGATGGGCCGCGTCCTCGCGGTTCTCCGTCTGCGCGCATCCGGGGTATGCGGTCGATCCGCTCACCCCGTCCCGCGACGGTGTCGTCGAGGTCTCGGATGCCGTCCGCGCCCTCGCCGCCGTCACGCGGTTCCTCGTGCAGGGCAAGGATGGGGGCGCCGCGCCGATCGTGCATGCGGCGACCGATGTGGACGTCCAGAGCGGTGACTATTGGGGACCGAGTGGGCTCGCGGAGTTCCGGGGCGCACCGCGCCGAGTGTTCTCGTCCGATGAGGTGCGATCCATCCGCGTCGGTGAGGCGATCTGGTCCGCTGCTGAAGCGATCACCGGCGTACGGTTCTGACGTCTCGATGCCCGATCCAGCGCTGCCCGCTCAGCGAGAGAGCATCCGTCACAGTTCCCGGACGCGATACAGCCGCGCCGCCACGAGGACGGCGCAGATGATCCCGATGACTCCGATCAATGCGCCGAATCCGGCGATCGCCACAACGGGGACTGCTTCGAAGGCCTCGCCAACAGGAACGTGTGCGCCTGTCGCCTGCAGAAGCCAGGCGATTCCCGCGACCGCGAACGCCGGGGCGTACGCCATAAAACGACCGCGCGTGTAACCGATGCGGAAGAGCACTGGCAACTGCAGTGCCATCGACAGTCCGACGAACGCCAGTGAGGCGGCGTGGGCGATGAGCAGCAGTCCGGGCTCGATCTGCCCACCGCGCACCACTGCGGTGATGGCGGTGACGATGGTCGCCAGTGTTGCCGCCACGAGATAGTAAGCGATGATCGACAGCGTTCGTCCGATCACGACAGTGCTGCGAGAGACAGGCAGTATTCCGTAGAGGGTGTCCAGCCGCCCCCGCTCATCGCCGAGGAACGGTGCCGACACCATCAATGACGTGACGAGCGCCGAGGCCATGATGGCCATCCCCGGGACGGGGAGGAGCACCCCGACGATGACGATGAATAGCAGAGTGAGGAGAGTCTGCGTGCGCGGGAACCAGGAGGACAGGTCCAGGCGGGTGAATGCTGCGATCATGCGGCGACTTCCCGCTGCTTGGCGCCCAGGTGGATGACGATGTCATCGATGCTTGCCGAATCGATGACCACCTCCTGGCCGAATGCCGCAGAGTCGGACAGTCGGATCAGCGCCGACCATTGGTCACCGGAGTGTTCCAGTCCGATGAGGGGAGCGGTGGGGGCGGTTCCGGAGCCTCGAGCCATCGCGAACTCCTCCGCGGCGTCGGGGAGTGCACCCTGGTAGGCGATACGGCCGTCGACGAGCACGACGAGTTCGTCGGCGAGACTGTCCAGATCCGTCGTGATGTGGGTCGAGAACAACACGGTGTGATTCGGGTCGAGCATGAACTCGCGGATCAGGTCGCCGATGTTCCGGCGGCTGGCTGGATCGAGGCCGCTGGACGGCTCATCGAGGATGAGCAACTCGGGAGACTGCGCAAGCGCCACAGCCAGGGAGAGCTTCACACCTTGTCCCCGCGACAGGTCGCCTACGCGCTGATCCGGCGGCACGGAGAGCAGACCGAGCAACTCGCTGAACCGATCGATGTTCCACCCCGGGTAGAACGGTGCGAGTCGTCGCCCGAGCGAATTCACACGCCACTCCGGGGCGGCGGTCGGTTGATCGAGCACGATACCGGTGCGCACGAGCGCCTGCGGCGCACCCGCAGAATGACCGAAGATCTCGACATCGCCCGAGTCGGGGGTCAGCAAGCCGAGCAGGGCTCGAATGGTCGTGGTCTTCCCAGCCCCATTTGGACCGACGAGGCCCACGACGGTGCCGCGAGAGAGCGTGAGTGAGACCCCGTCGACCTCGAAGGCCTGTCGTCGGACGTGCAGGTCGGTGATCTTCGCTACGTAGTCAGTCATCTTTGCTCCAGATCTCATCGATGTGGTTGTGGATGTCGGTCAGACTCATTCGGGCGTGTCGAGCGGCGGTCATCACTTCGCGAAGCGCGTCATCAACCCGCGCGCGTAGTGCCGCGGATGCGACGTCTGGCTCGACGTCCACGACCACGAAGCCACGGCCATGCTCGCTGTGCACGAGCCCCTCCGCCGCGAGGTCGTTGTATGCGCGGGTAACAGTGATGACACTTACTCGAAGATCTGCGGCGAGCTGTCGCAGGGAGGGCAGAGTCTGCCCTGGCTGCACCGCACCGGACAAGATCGATGACCGAACCTGTCTCTTGATCTGCTCGTAGATCGGCGTAGCCGAGGTCGTCGATACCACCACTTGCATCGCACTCCCAACTGTTCATGTGATTAAGAACAGTAGACCAATTTTTACGGAGATGCGAACAGTGCGAGCTCGAGTCCGCCAGTGGAGCAGGTCATCGCGGACACACAACCCGATGCACCTCAGACGTCAGCGAGGTGCATCCGCTCGCCCTGCTTGCCGTAGATCGCGATGATCTCGGCGGGAATGTCGTCGAGGGCGTTGCCGATCCAGTGCGGAATCTTCGTATCGAACTCTGCCGCCTCGCCGGCTGACAGCTCTGTCGCCTGTTCGGAGAGCACCAGTCGCACCTTTCCCGACAGCACGTACAGCCATTCCCGTCCGGGGTGCGAATAAAACTTCGCCGGCGGCAGCGCGGCGACAGCCGGATAGATCACCTTGAAGGCCTGCAGCTCACCTCGGTTGATTCCCAGCGGCACGAACGTCAGACCATCTCTGCGAACGGGGCGGAGGTGTACTCGCGGATCGCCGTGTGCGGGAGCGGCGACGAGCTCATCCAGGGGAATTCCGTACACGCGGGCAAGTGGCAGCAACTGCTCCAGCGTCGGATGGATCTGCGATCGCTCCAGACGCGACATCGTGCTGGCCGTGAGGCCGGTCTGCGCGGTCAGGTCAGACAGCGTGAGACCGAGTGCTTGCCGGTAGGCCCGCAGCCGAGGTCCGACCCGCTCGAGCACCGCTTCATCCGCCGCTGCCATCTTCGCTTCTCGATGTTTTGCATATCTGGAACACGGCTCGCATATTCCCAACGCGCCTCGCGATGATCAAATCATGAATCACACTTCACCATCCCCAGATCACAGATGAACCACCACCACACGGATTCCGCCTTCACCCCACGTGAGGACTTCGACGCCCGCATCGAGCAGTATCGGCGGCTCATCCTGACCAGTCTCGACGGTCTTTCCGACCGGCAGGCCCGCGCAACGCCCGCGCCCGGCAGGCCCTCCCTCCTCGGTGTCGTGCGCCACACCGCCTACGTCGAGGGAGTGTGGTTCGGCGAAGCCATCACCGGAAGGCCTCGTGCCGAACTCGGGCTGCCGGTCGCGACCGCGAATTCGTGGAAGACCCGCAAAGCCGACAGCATCCTCTCCGTCACCGAGCATTGCCGACAGATCCACGAGCACTCACGAGAGAACCTCGCGGGTCTCGACCTCGCCGATGTCGTCACAGGCCGCAGCCCGCGCAGCATCCTGAGCCTGTACACGCACGTGCTCAGCGAACTCGCGTGGAATACCGGGCAACTCGACATCCTGAGGTCGCTCGCCGTGACAAGCCCCGCTTAGACCTCAGTGCCAAAGGCCTTGCCAAGTTTGGCAATGACTTGCTCATTACGTCGATAGTGCGAGAACTGGCCGATGCGCGTGCAGATCACAAGGTCTGCGCGTTGCAGCGTCGCCATGAACTGAGACGCGGTCGACTGCGACACGTTGGCACGTGCCTGAATGTGCTTGAGGCACACCCCGACCGTTTCCGCCGGTTGGTCCTGCGGTGGGAATGAATCGCCGTCCTTGAGCCAGCCCAGGATGGCCAGGCGAGTCGGGTGGCCGAGCGCCTTGAAGGCCTGCACCAACTGATCTTCGCCGAACTCCGTCATCTGCCCATCGTAGCGCGACATCGTTATATCGGAATGTTTCGATGTGTGATAGATCTTAGATCGATAAATCGCATTTTTACGATGAAAGGATAAGTAGTGGCTACGAGAACTGCGTTGGTCGTCGGAGCACGAGGCGTGATCGGCGGAAACTTGATCGAGCACCTCGACAGAAGCGGAGATTGGAAAATCATCGGACTTTCGCGGCGCGGAGGCGTCACGACGGGCTCGGTTCGCCATATTGCCGTCGATCTGCTGAACAAGGAAGACACTGTATCGAAGCTCGCCGAGCTGACGGAAGTCACGCATGTCTTCTACGCCGCGTATCAGGACAGGCCAAGTTGGACGGAACTCGTAGCACCCAACCTGGCGATGCTCACGAATGTCGTGGATGCGATCGAACCCGTGGCAACGAACCTCGAGCACATCAGCCTGATGCAGGGTTACAAGGTCTATGGCGCCCACCTGGGACCGTTTGCGACTCCCGCCCGTGAGGATGATCCGCCCCACATGCCGCCGGAGTTCAACGTCGACCAACAGCAGTTCCTTGAACACCGCCAGGCGGATGCATCGTGGACGTGGTCCGCGTTGCGCCCCTCGGTGGTGGCTGGCATCGGATTGGGAAATCCGATGAATCTCGCCATGGTTATCGCGGTCTACGCGTCGATGAGCAAAGAGCTCGGCATCCCATTGCGGTTTCCGGGAAAACCAGGCGCGTACACAAGCCTGATTGAGATGACGGATTCCGCCTTGCTCGCGGAAGCGACCGTTTGGGCGGCGACGAGCCCGGCCGGTAGAAACCAGGCTTTCAACATCACGAACGGCGACATGTTCCGCTGGTCATCGATGTGGCCGAAGATTGCGGCCTTCTTCGATCTCGAGGTCGCGCCGCCGCTGTCGATGAATCTGAGTGACGTGATGGCCGACAAGGCCGAACTGTGGGATGCGATGGTCACCAAACACGGGTTGTTGAAAACCTCTTATGCAGAAGTGTCGTCGTGGCAATTCGGCGACTTCGTCTTTGCATGGGACTACGACGTCATCGCCGACACCTCGAAGTCGAGACGCGCCGGGTTCCACACCTATGTCGACAGCGAAGCGATGTTCCTGCAGATCTTTCAGAGCCTCAGGGATCAGCAGCTCGTTCCCTAGGGATTCACGCGGCGCCCGGTGCTCGCTCCAGCGCGGGCGAGTGCGCATCCGATCAGCCGCACGAGCTAGCGCTTCGCGGCAGCGAGCTCCTCGCGAACGATGGCCGCTCCCGCGCTCAGGGCGCTCAGCTTCCCGCGCGCAACACCCCGAGACAACGGCGCCATGCCGCAGTTCGTGCTCGGGGCGAGCAAGTCAGCATCGACGAACTCGAGCGCTTTCCGGAGCGTGTTGGCGACCTCCTCCGGGGTCTCGATCGTCGTGCTCGCCACATCGATGGCACCGAGCATGACCTTCTTGCCGCGGATGAGTTCGATGAGCTCCATCGGAACGTGAGAGTGGTGGCTCTCCAGCGAGATCGTGTCGATGCTGGACTGCTGCAAAAGCGGGAACGATGTCTCGTAGTGCCGCCACTCTGACCCGAGGGTCGCTTTCCAATCGTTGTTCGCCTTGATCCCGTATCCGTAGCAGATGTGCACGACGGTTTCCGCGCGCAGACCTTCTGCCGCTCGCTCCAGTGCCGCCACCCCCCACTCCTGCACGTCGTCGAAGAAGACGTTGAACGCGGGCTCGTCGAACTGGATGATGTCGACGCCGGCGGCCTCGAGCTCCTTCGCCTCCTGATTGAGGATCGTCGCGAACTCCCATGCCAGCTTCTCGCGGCTCTTGTAGTGGCGGTCGTAGAGCGTATCGATCATCGTCATCGGGCCCGGGAGCGCCCACTTGATCGGCTGATCGGTCTGCTGACGGAGGAACTTCGCATCGTCAACGAACACGGGTTCGGCGAGGCTCACCGCGCCGACGACGGTAGGCACGCTCGCGTCGTATCGATCACGGATCCGCACCGTCTCGCGCTGCTCGAAATCCACCCCGGCGAGATGCTCGATGAACGTCGTGACGAAATGCTGGCGGGTCTGCTCCCCGTCGCTCACGATGTCGATGCCGCCGTGGCGCTGCTCCTGAACGGCCAGACGCAGCGCATCCTGCTTGCCCTCGACCAGCGCGTCGCCGTCCAGTTTCCACGGCGACCAGAGGGTCTCCGACTGCGCGAGCCAGGACGGCTTCGGCAGGCTGCCGACGATCGATGTGGGCAGTGACGTGTGGATGATCGATGCTTCTCCGGCGCTCATCGGACGGAAACGGGGTAGTTGGAGGCCCACTGCTGGAGCACTCTTCCGTGCGGCTTCACGAAGTGGTCTTCGGTGTACTTGCCCTGCGTGACCGCGAGCTGACTGCGCTCGTCGCGATCGTAGGCGATCTCGGTCCGCGAGTAGTCGTTCTGATCCAGCGTTGGTCGATAGATGCTCGCGGCGGCGGAATTCGCGTTGTAGATCTCCGGTCGATAGATCTTCTGGAAGGTCTCCATCGTGCTGATCGTGCCGATGAGCTGCAGGTTGGAGTAGTCGGTGAGCAGATCACCGCGGAAGTAGAACGCCAGCGGCGCCTTGCCGCCGGGCGGCATGAAGTACCGGACGCGCAGCCCCATCTTCCCGAAATAGTCGTCGGTCAGCGAGAAGTCATCCTGCTCGTACTCGACGCCCAGGACCGGGTGGTGATTCTCGATGCGGCGATACGTCTTGCTCGTCGAAACGCTGATGCAGATCACGGGCGGCACCCCGAAGCGCTCCTGATACAGCGGGGAATCGAGGAAGTGCTGGAACAGCTTGCCGTGCAGAACGCCGAAGTCGTCGGGAACGGTGAACGCGGTCGCCTTGTCGTTGAGCGCCGGAAGCCGCACGCTGAAGTCGTAGTCGCGGACGTACGACGAGAAGTTGTTGCCGACGATTCCGTGGTGGCGGGTGCCGGTCTGCTGATCGACGATCTGGATATCCAGGACCTCGAGCAGGGGGAAGCCCTCACCGTCTTCTGCGATGAAACGCAGGTCAACGGAGACGATCTCGAGTTCGACGGTGTAGCGATCCCGATTCGGGTTGTCCCAGTGCGCGAGGTCGTTGAATCGGCGGTCGATCATCGTCAGAGCGTTGCGCAGGTTCTGCTGGCGGTGCTCGCCGCGGGCCAGATTGGCGAAGTTCGTGGTGGCCCGAGAACTGTCCGACGGCGAGTAGTCCTCGTCGAACCGGGTGGTGGTGATGCTGAACGTGAATTCGTTCGTCATGAGTGGCCTATCGGGGGCTGATCGGCCGGGCTCGGCCGTGCGGAAGTCGATGCATCCCATCGTGCAGACACAGCAGGGATATCGAAGAACTCACCTCAGCTATGCCTTCCCATAGGATTTGCGTATGGCTCGAGGATCGAACGGCATCACGCTGCAGCGGCTCCACTACTTCATCGAGGTCGCCGCGGAGGGATCGATCAGCGCCGCGGCGGATATGCTCTACGTCGCACAGCCGACCATGTCCGCCGCGATGAAAGACCTCGAGGCTCGCGTGGGCCGTGCTCTTCTCGTTCGTTCCGCCCGCGGGGTGACACTCACCGCCGACGGTGCGGAGTTCCTCGGGTACGCCAGGCAGGTCGTCGAGCAGGTAGAGCTCCTCGAGCAGCGCTACCTCGACCGGCCGCCGTCCCGGCGCCTTCTCGCGGTCTCGACGCAGCACTATTCGTTCGCGGTCGACGCGTTCGTACGGATGGTGCGTGGCAGCGGCGCAGCGGAATACGAGTTCTCTTTGCGGGAGTCCCGCACCTGGGACATCATCGAGGACGTCCGCACGCTCCGCAGCGAGCTCGGCATCCTCTATCGCAACGATTTCAACCGGAAGGTCATCGACAAACTGCTCCGCGACTCCGGCCTCGGGTTTCACCCGCTCTTCTACGCCGAGCCGCACGTCTTCATCTCCCGCAAGAACCCCCTCGCCTCGCGGACGAGCGTCACCCTCGCCGATCTCGCCGACGTTCCGCGGCTCACCTTCGACCAGGGGGCGAACAATTCGTTCTACTTCGCTGAGGAGATCCTCTCCACGTTGTCGACCAAGCAAGAGATCCGCGTCTCCGACCGCGCGACCATCTTCAGCCTCATGATCGGCCTCGACGGCTACACGATCTCGACGGGAATCCTCAGTGATGACCTCGACCCCGAGATCGTCGCCGTTCCGCTCAACGTCGAGGAACGCATCGAGATCGGCTGGATCGGCCACTCTGCGATCCCGCTCACCGAGCAGGCACAGCTCTACCTCGCCGAACTGCGGACGGTGGTCGCCGGCTTCGGGGTGACGCTGCTCGGGTAGTCGAGACGGCGGGCGGGGCGTCACGATCCGTCACATACGACGCGGGGATCTCCGCCGCAGACTACATTGGCCGAATGTCCATGACCGACCCGAGCCCGACCTTCGCGGGCGACACCAGTACTCGATTCGCCGGGTCGTCGATCGACGCCGACGGTTTCAAGGCGCTTTTCCGCGGGCACCCCGGTGCCGTCTCGGTGATCACCGCGGAAGGGCCGGACGGTCCGGTCGCGCTGACGGCGACATCCGTGGCGTCGGTCAGCGTCGACCCGCCCCTGCTGATCTTCTCCGTCTCGGAGTTGTCTTCGGCGGCGCCGTCGATCCTGGCGGCGGAATCGGTGGTCGTGCACCTGCTCGACGGAGATGACCTCGAGGTCGCCAAGCTCGCTTCCACCAGCGGCGTCGATAGGTTCGCCGATCACGACAGCTGGACGCGTCTGGCCACCGGAGAGCCGTTGTATCACGGGGTTCGGGCGTGGACGCGTGCCGCGATCATCAATCGGTTCGAGGCCGGCGGATCGACCCTGGTCGTCGCCCAGGCCCTGCAGGGCGCCATCACCCGCGAACCCGACCACGGAGCCGGGCCGCTGGTCTACCACAATCGCACCTGGCACCGCCTGACCGAAGCATCCGTCATCTCCTAGCTGCTGATCACCCGCACGATCACTTCCGCCACGTCGTCGATGAACGCCGCCGTCTCCGTCCGTTCCTCCATGGGCGTCTGGACGCGCTGCACGGCGACTGAACAGACGGAAGTCGCTTGACCGCGTCTCAGGGTCGGGCGGATGCCGCCGATTCGAGGGCCGTGATGCCTCGATCCGCCAGCGCCTGCGGATCCGACGCAGTGCGCGAGGTCACGACTGTCACCGGGCTGCCCTGCTCGCGAAGCGCGTGCCACAACTCGAACTCGGCTCCACCGGGCGCGAGACCGACTCGTGACGTGGGCAGATCGCGCTCGTCGACGTCGACCACTACGCCGACCGTACGCTGCTGGACTCTGCTGCTTGCGCTCGTCCGAGCATCGGCGACGAGTTCAGCGAACCGGGCGCCGAGCGGTTTCACCGCGTTGTCCACGTCGAGAAGACCGAGCGAGTACTCCAGATCCTTGTAGTCGCCGAGTGATCGCGACACATCGTGCGAGCACCACCAGGTGACGCCGTACAGTCCCGGTGAGGTCAGTGCGGACTCGACGGTGCGCGTCGCGAACTCCGGCATCTCTTCCTCGGCCAGGTTCATCGATGGCGCTCCGACCTCCTGCAGCCAGACCTGTCGATCCGGACCGGTCGCGAAGGCCTTGGAGAGCTCGATCATCCATTCCGCGTGACGCGTCGACTGCGGCGAGAGTCCACCGTACTGAGCGGCTGTGCCGTTGAAGATCCAGGAATGCACCGTCGTCATATCCCCGAGCCGGGATGCGTGCACGGGGAGGAAGGGGTGCTCGTCCCGATACCAGAGATGGCCGTTGGACCTCTGGTTGGCGTTGCGACGCGAGGATCGAACGCTCCCAATTCGGGTGACACCGAGAAGCGCCCTCTGGAAGATCGAGGCGTTGGGTGGGCTTCCGGATGGTGCATTGCTCCGCGAAGCCGGCGGTCGCGCCTGTGGACATGGTGGAGCCACGCGTCAAGTCGAATGCCCGAGTTGTCGCATGATTCCGGCAGCTGTGGCTCTCTGCAGACGGTGCGCCGGAGGCGATCAGGTCACAGTCGCGCGTATGCACGGCCCGGTCTGCGTGCGACACCGGAGGTGGCACGGAAACGGCCGAGATATTCCCCTGTCGGGGAGGCACAAGCACCTGCTCGCGCAACGCCTGCTGAATGGAACTCTCACTCTTCGAGGTGTGCCGTATCGGTCACCCGAAGTTGATGCGGCCGCGGAGTTGCTGCGACTGCGAAACCTCGAAGGTGGGTGCGCAGCTGACCTTCTGGATGACGAGATTCCTCAGTTTCCGCGGCGAATCGCGCTCACTGCGCGGCTCACTGACGCTCGTCTCGCGAACGTTCTGATGTCGCAGGGTCTCGGTGGGTACGCACTGGCAATACTGTTCGATCGCGTAGTCGCCGCGCACCCTTTAGGGCATCGCGCCGTGGACGGCATCTTCGACAGCCTGAGAATTCAGGGACGGGAACTCTGGATCGGCAGATCCGCGGTCGCTACGCAAGGCGGCTGCGTGCTTACGCCCGCTGCCAGGCGCATGCTTCCGAGGGTCAAGGCGATCAGGGCGCATGTGCTGAACCATCGTGTGGAACTGAGGTCGAGGTAGGCATGCGAACTCTTCCCTGTCGTGTGATTCCGCTGCCCGGGGAGACGCCCGCCGGTTTCCTAGCTAGGTTGGCCGTCGCCAACTCGCTCGATCTCAGCGCGCTCACCCACTATTTGGAGCGGACGGTTGGTGCCAACAGCTCGGGGTCGACCAACGCTCGATTCACATCTGCGACTGAGGCAATCGGTGAGCTGCCTCCCGGGTACTTCGCCAAGGAGCGCGCACGCTTCCGTCTGTATCGGCGCTGCCACCACGTTCGGTGGATGCTGCGACGCTGCGCCACATGCGAAGTTGTTGATCGCGCTCGCTCCGCGTGCTTGGTATGCAGCAACGGAGACCCGACTGAGGTGTTCAGTAGGGGAGGAGGGTTTTGCATTCGCCACCGTCGATGGCACTTCCTCGGTGAAGATGAACTCCTGTCCACCCCGTCGGCGTGCCATCGCGCCGAACAGTCGATTTCAGGAATCCTTTGGAGACGCGGGGTGACGATGCACACGGGCGAATACGACCTTGCCCTGCGCTTGATCATCGACAGCTGGCAAGAGCGACCTGACGCGCGCTGGCTCCGAGCCTCGTGCTCGTATGCGCCGGCAGTTGACCTGCTCGTGACGCTAACGCACCCGGACGTCACGCTCAGCTTGTTTGCACTCGCCGAGAGCGACTCCCGGCAGGTCGAAGGGCTTATCGGACTCGTCGTAGGCATTGGAGGTGGAAGCCGGACGGCGGAACTGGAATCGACCGCAGTCACGGTCGTAGCGGTTCACCGCGCCGCGATGTACACCGCGATCCGAATGCCGAAATCGAGCGGGGCGACGGTATCGAAAACGCCATTTGAGAAGGGGGTCGCGGAAGCGTCGTACCGTGAGAAAGCGGTGCTCCTGCGCCACGTCACGCGCTCCGGCAGAAGAGCGGACATCGTGGAGCGTGCTGTGCGTGCGGCACCTGCATCTCGGGTCGTATCCCGGCGCATCGTTCCCGGCTGGGCGGACAACGCACCGTGGGTCACGCAGGGGCGGGACAGTGCTCAGCGACTTCGAAGATCGGGAGCGTTCCCCGGGACCAGATCGGTCAAGGTGATGCCGAGCACTTGGGCGGTAACGGGATTTCGAGGTCACGCCGCTATCGAGTGGCGTCGTCGAGGAATGATTAGCTTCGACAGGGCCGTGATGCGCAGTCTGCGCGTAGGACGCGCGTTCCGTGAGCATTCTCGACTGCGGCAACAGTCCCGAGCGTCCCTAGAGGCCCGTAACGGTTCGTAAGCATTCCACACTGGTCCTGCCTGCGGAACCGCTGGAGGTGGCTGACGAAACGGACGAAGGTACGTAGGCTCCCATCGAACCGAGGTACCCGTGAGCCACCACTAGCCCGTTCGAGTCGTCTAGAGCGGAGAACGTCGATCAGGACGGGACGATATGAGTGAGAACGCTCCGCGGGGGCTTCGGCGGATCATTGCTCGCATCGAACCTGGCGGGCCTGAGCTCATCGATGTGAGCTCCGGCTGGTACCCGCTTCTCGACCGGCTTGACAGAAAGCTCGCGGCGATCGCTCCGGGCTACGTCGTTCAGCAGGTCAAATCAAAGTTCGGCTCTCTCAGCTTTTACGCTCGGGCATCCGAAGACGTCTACGACTACAACGAAGAGTTCAGCGAAGCCATCCTCGCCGCTGAGTGGGAGAGCACGACGACCTGCGAAGAATGCCGGGCGCCGGCGAGGACCTACACGATCCGAATGTGGGTTGGCAAGCTCGTCTCACTCTGGTGGCAGGAATCTCACTTCGCGGCGGACCCTCGGCCCTGCCTCAAGTGATCCCGAAGCGGCACTGCTCATGAGGGGGAGTGTTTCATCCGGCTGCCTCCGAGTGCTGATGCCCAAGGGTCAAGCGCGACACGATTGGCCATCGTTTATACGCGACCAGTTCAGCTGCCGGTGCATGGACGGGGACGCAGCGATGCAAAATTTGCTCGCAGCAGAGGACCAGCGACGACGATGCTTGACGAGTCGATCAGCGTCGCATACTCTGCCTGGTAATCGATTGCCCGACTGCAGTTAGGTAACGCCGTCTTCGACCCGCTCGGTTTCCCGAGCAAGATCGGGATCAGCATGGGTCGTGTGTTCGTAGTCGGTTCGTTGAATCTGGATCGGGTAGTAACTGTTGATCGGCATCCTGTTCCGGGGGAGACGGTGGGAGGCAGTGACGTTCGGACTCTCTGGGGCGGCAAGGGCGCAAACCAAGCGATGGCCGCGGCGAGGCTTATCTCGGGGGAGGGGGATAGGGCTGGGTCGGTCTACCTGATCGGGCGTGTGGGAGATGACGAAGGCGGGCTGGCGTACCGCCGGCGGTTGTCGGAGGTTGGGGTCGGTACTAGCTCTGTCGTCGTGACCCCGGCTGTGCCCACCGGGTCGGCAATCGTGATTGTGAACGGTGACGGTGAGAACGCCATCGTTGTGTCGCCCGGGGCCAATTCCACCTTGACTGCTAGCGACCTAGAGCCGCTTGATGATCTCGGCCCCGAGGATGTTGTGGTGGTTTCACTGGAAGTTCCACTATCCATCGTGACTGCAGCATCGCAACGAGCTGAGGCCGCCGGAGCAAGGTTTCTCTTGAACCTGTCGCCGTTTGGGCCAGTACCGGAGGACGTGGTGATGAGCGCTGATCCGTTGATCGTCAACGAGCATGAGGCAGCGCAGGTACGGGCGGATTTGGGCTCGCACCCTTCGATGTTGATCACAAGGGGAGCAGCCGGCTCTGACTGGAACGGGCTGCACGTTCCTTCTCGCAGCGATGTGCAGGTGATTGACACGACAGGAGCGGGGGACGCGTACTGCGGAACCCTCGCTGCGGCTCTGGCTGGGGGCGGAGACGCGGAACACGCTATGGGACTTGCGACCGATGCCGCGGCGGCCGCGGTCTCGCGTGTCGGCGCGCAGTAGTTACTCGAGCCCCGGCGGTCGAAGTTCATCAACTTGAAACATGAACGTATTGGCAGGCCGAAGGCGACCTGCTTTAATCAGGTAATCGATTACCAGCGGACGGATTCCCGAGCCGCCCCACTGAAGGGACATCATCATGACACGAGTCACAACCGGCCAATCACGTCGGCGAATTTTGCGCGCTGCTGCTGTCGTCGGCGCCGTAGCGGTAGTCGGGGGTCTTGCCGCATGCTCCGCTGAGACGGACAAACCGGGCGATGATGATGCCCTGACGTCGATCAGGTTTGTGCAGGAGTGGCCGGTTCCGGATGGCTTCTGGATCCCATGGGTGGTGGCGAAAGATCAGGGCTTCTACGAAGACGCCGGCCTTGATGTTGACATCATGACACCGCCGAATGTGGCTGCCACGATGCAGTACCTGGGCACTGACGAGGCCGACATCGCATTCACAACCAGTGTGGATATCGTGACGGCTCGGTCGCAGGGTGTACCGGTGGTGGGTATCGGGGCGTACGGAACGAGCAATAACTGGGGTCTCATGAGCAAGACCAGCGAACCGATCGACCCTGCCGACCTCGAGGGCAAGCTCGTAGGGACCTACAACGACGCGTGGTCGAACGCTCAGCTCTCGATGATGTTGGCTTCTGTCGGGAAGACCATCAGCGACGTCACCCTCGTCACTGCAGATTCCAGCACAGTTCCTCTCCTGGTCGAAGATCAGGTGGACGTCATCACAGGCATCACGAACGCCGAGGGCAGTGAACTCGAGTCTCTCGGCGTCACTGACTACTCCATTGCCTACTCGAAGGACTTCGGCGCGCCGGATGCCCCCGTACTGATGCTCGCTGCGAACGAGGAGTGGTTGTCCGACAACACTGAGGCCGCTCAGTCGTTCATGGAGGCGACGATCAAGGGTCTGAACTACGCGCGGAACAACCCCGAGGAAGCGATCCAGATCTTCATGGATACGTACCCGGACGCGCAGACGCTCGAGTTCACGCAGCTGCAGTGGGATGCCACGGCCGCCTTGTTTGGCGAAGAGGGGGAGGAAGTAACTGCTGCGAACCTCGAGCAGTCTGCCGAGGTATGGCAGAACCTGGTCGACGTATCCGTTGAGTTTGACCTGATCGACGAGGCAATCCCCGTCGAGGAACTTTTCACGAATGAGGCATTGAAGAAATGACGCAGAACCGTACCGTCCTCCTTGCTGGAGAATCTTGGAGCACCACGTCGGTGCACACCAAGGGATTCGACACCTTCTACACGAGTGCCTATGAAGAGGGAGCCTGGCCATTCATCCGCGCTCTTGAGAGCAGGGGTTGGGCAGTTGACTTCCAGCCCAACCACGTTGCCTCCCTCGACTTCCCATACACAGCCGAGGAACTCGACAAATATGACGTCGTGGTCCTCAGCGATATCGGCGCCAACACGTTGCTACTGACCCAGTCCGTCTTCACCCAGGGCAAGCCAGCACCGAGTAACCGCCTGCGGGTCCTCGCGGATTGGGTACGGGAGGGTGGAGCGCTGCTGATGGTCGGTGGCTACCTCTCGTTCCAAGGTATTGAGGCGAAGGCCAACTACCGATCGACACCCCTCGCTGAAGTTCTTCCGGTGCTGATGGAGGTGGGGGATGATCGCGAGGAGATACCCGAAGGCGTTCGTCCTCTCTCGTCGGGGGAGCACGACGTCACGGCGGGCCTTGCCGGCGAATGGCCCGCAATTCTGGGATACCAGCGGTTCGCGGCTCGTGAAGGCGCTGAAGTGGTCGCAACGGCAGGAGATCATCCGCTCGTCGTGGTCGGCGAGGCCGGAGAGGGAAGGGTCGCCGCCGTCGCCACAGACATGGGGCCGCACTGGCTCCCGTCTGAATTCATCGAATGGGACGGCTACGCACAGCTGTGGGATCAGCTGATCGAGTGGCTTGCCGACAGCGGAACTCGGGAGCAAGCATGAACGCTGACATGTCCCTCGCTGACGAACCCCCTGAGGGTCTCGTCCGTGCGCAACGTCTCGCTATTCAGGTGGCCGAGGAGTTTGCGGAGTCTGTCCAGCCAGGCATGACAGAACGGCAGGTGCATGACGCCATCGACGAACGAGTCACCGAACTGGGCGGCACCGGGGTTTGGACCCCGACTGTGGTGGGTTTCGGTATAGGCACGCTCAGCTGCTTCCCAACGGATGTGCCCTCCGTTCGACCCCTGTGGAACATCGACTTGGGCACTATCGACGTCCACCCCATCACCCAGGACGGCTGGTGGGGAGACTGCACGCGCACGCTAATTCGCGGTGGAAATGTTCCGCAGCAGCAGGCACTGGATGCAGTAGAGAGAATCCATGAAGGGTTGCTCTCGTCTGCCCGCCCCGGAATGCGCGCCTGCGATTGGTACGCGGAGTTCCGGTCAGCGCTCGAGCCCACCGGGCTCGTGCTGCTTGACCGCCTGGGAAACATCGGCCACTCCCTGACCCAGGATTCTTCCTATGACCTCGGCTATATCGATGCCTACAACACCACAGTGATGACCGGAGCCTGGGCCGTCGAGCCGTTCATCGGCAACCATCTGTATGGCGTCAAGCGCGAGGACGTCGTCTGGTTCGGTCCTTCGAAGGTGACGGTCATTTCATGACGGAGACGACCCTCCCACCCAAGGTGGAGCTGAGCCAGGTCTCGCAGCGCTTCGGAGACACGCAAGCTCTCGCGCCGACCAACCTCACCATTCGTCGCGGCGAGTTCGTCTCGGTCATCGGCCCCAGTGGCTGCGGAAAGACAACCCTCTTCAACATCCTCTCCGGGATCTTGTCTCCCAGTTCCGGGATTGTGAAAATCGACGGCCAGGATACGACAGGCAAGCCGGGGCACGTGGGCTACATGCTCCAGAAGGACCTGTTGGTTCCCTCACTGAGCGCTCTCGAGAACATCACCCTGGGGGCACGGTTACACGGGCGGGTCACATCAGAGCAACGCACAGAAGCAGCAGAGCTGGCACGGCATTACGGGTTGGGAGACTTCCTCAACCACTTCCCGCACGCGATGAGCGGGGGAATGCGTCAACGAGTGGCCCTCATGCGTACGCTCGCCTTCGCGAAGGACGTCATGCTCCTCGACGAACCTTTCGGAGCCCTGGACAGTCAGACGCGGCTCGACATGCAGCAATGGCTGCTGCGCGTGTGGGCAGAGACGAGCTCCACTGTCTTGTTCGTCACTCATGACATCGACGAAGCCGTCTTCCTCGCCGACCGGGTGGTCGTTATGTCCCCACGCCCGGGCCGGATCAGCGAAATCCTCGATGTCAACCTGGAACGGCCTCGCGGGGTTGACATGCTCACCTCCGAGGCATTCATGTCACTCAAGAAGCGCGCGCTCGATCTCATCTACGGGCGTAGCCGCGGCAACCTGGACACGGGGGACCTGAACCCATGAGCATCAACGCAGAGCTTGCCGGCGGCAGTTCACGACGCTGGGTGACTATCATCACCCCTCTACTCTCCATCGCGGGACTAGTGCTGATCTGGGACCTGGCGGTTCGGATTTTCAGCATTCCAAGGTTCGTACTCCCTTCGCCCGGGGCGGCCTTCGCCGCAATCATCACCGACTGGGATGCCATCAGTCGAGGGATCGTGGCGACCGCCCAAGTGTTCGTTCTCGGATTCATCATCGGCGCGGCCCTGGGGTTCATCCTCGCGATCGTGATGTCATCGTCGAGGGTGCTGTTTCGGTTCCTGTACCCGATCATGATCGTGAGTCAGGCCATCCCGGTCGTCGCAATCGGGGCGGCGCTAGTGATTTGGCTCGGGTTCGGACTCGCGCCGAAGCTCGTTGTTGTGGCGATGATCGTGTTCTTCCCCGTCCTCGTCAACGTCTTGGACGGTCTACGCTCGGTCGATACCGACAGCATCAACCTCGCGCGCGCCATGGGTGCCTCGCGTTGGCGCACGTTCCGGGTCATCAAACTCCCCGCAACGCTGACACCTCTCTTCTCAGCGCTGAAGATGTCGGCGACGTTCTCCGTAACCGGAGCCATTTTGGCGGAGTCGCTTGCATCGACGACCGGTGGCCTAGGCGTTTACCTTTCCACCATGCAGGGCCGATTCAACACTCCTGGTGTTTTCGCAGCCATCATCGTGCTCGCGTCAATTGGCCTGCTCGCGTTCCTTCTGATCTCGCTGTGGGAGTCGGCCGCGACGCCGTGGCGCAGAACGAGCGTCGTGCCACGACGTCGGCGATACCGAGATGCACCGACCTAGACTGACTAGATGAGTAGGCGTCCAACCGTCAAGGATGTGGCCGAGGCGGCTGGGGTATCAGTAGCGACCGTTTCGCGCGCGCTCTCAGGCGTTCGCGCCGTGCGACCGGATCTCCGAGAAGTAGTGGTTCGCACTGCAGAGAACCTCGGCTACCGGCCGCATTCGATTGCTCAAGCGCTGCGTCGCTCGCGTTCGGGAGCGATCGGAATGGTTGTTCCCAAGATCGAGAATCCGTTCTTCCCTCAGCTCGTGGGTCATGCCGATCGGGTTCTTCAGGGGCACAACCTGGCTCTTCTGCTGTGCAGCGCTGACGATGACCCAGTGACGGAAGCGAAACGGATCTCCATCCTCGCTGAACGTCAGATCGATGGCCTCCTCATCAGCCCGTGCTCTCAATCGGCTAGTGCGCAGGCGTTGGCCGATGCTGCGGCGCGCATGCCTGTTGTCCAATTCGACCAGCGGACGCCCTCCGTGCATGCCCCGTTCGTCGGAGTAGACGATGCGGCGGGTATCGCAACTGTCACTGCGCATCTGGTAGCGACCGGCCGGCGCCGTGTCGCCTTCATCGGTGCGGACACAGACAACTGGTCCGGGGGAAGACGCCGCGAGGGTTTCGAGACGTGGGCTCGTTCGATGGACCCGACTGCGCTCGGGCGGATGGAATCAGGTGATTTCTCCCGAGAATTCGGGCATGGGGCGGCGAGGCGACTTTTCTCCGCTGACGAAGACATCGACGCGATCGTGTGCGCCAACGACCTCCTGGCACTTGGCGCCCTTGATGCCGCTACGGAGCTTGCAATTGACGTGCCTAGTCGCCTCGCCATCACCGGCTTCGATGACATCAATATTGCGACGGTCTCTCGCCCTACGCTGACAACGGTGCGTCAACCAGTCGCGGAGATCGTAGAGACGGCGATCGGTATCTTGCTTCGTGCAATCGAAGGTGACGAGGACGACGTATCCGACGTCCTACTGCCCGTCGAGTTGGTCATCCGAGACAGCGCACCCTGACTTCAACCAAAAGCCTTTCTATCCCAGGCATCGAGCAGCTCGTCGTAGATTGAGACGGCCTGCTCCAGGAGGCGCATCGACACCGACTCATTCGTGGTGTGAGGTTGGTCAGGGTCGCCGGGGCCGACGATAAAGCTGCGGCTGAGGCTCGGGTCGAGAACAGCGGCATCAGTGAAGTAAGACACGCCGCGGGGGTCATCTCGCCGCCCGGTGATAGCCGCCACCAGGTCGACAATCGTCTGAGTGACAGGGGATTCTGTGGGCGACCACACGGCCGGCAGCTCCAGCACGGAATCGACTCGGCCGAATCGCTCTAGCAATGTCCGCACGGGCTCGGAAGAAGCGCCCGGAACGGGACGTACATCCACAGTCATTCGTGCGTGATCGGGAACCAAGTTGGTCTGACTACCACCTCTGATGGTGCCCACGCTTGTCGTTCGCGCGCCGAGCTCAGCGTGTACCGCCCCCTGCCCTACCGCTCGAAGAGCGGTGATCGCGTCCGCCAACGGCTCGATCGCGTTGACGCCGAGGTCTGGCCGTGATCCGTGAGCGGAGAAGCCTGAGGTTGTCACTTCAAACCACGAAGCGCCCTTATGCCCGAGACGGACAGCGTTCGACGTTGACTCGCCAACAATGAGAATCTCGGGAGGCTGCATGAGGCCAGTCTCAAGTATGGTCTGTGCTCCGCCGCAACCCGTTTCTTCCCCGGCTGTCAGGACTACCGTGAATCCACGTGCGTTACGACGGGCGGCCGCGGTGGCTGCGAGTACTATCGCTGCCACCCCTCCCTTCATGTCGCTGCTGCCGCGACCGAAGAGACGGTCACCATCCTGATCCGCAGACAAGGGCCCGTGCTTCCACTCGGCGTCCCCATAGGGCACGGTATCGACGTGACCTGATAGGACGAACGCGCCGCCCCCGTTCCACCTCGCCACCAGGCTTGTCCGCTCAGGCGACCAGGGGACGGTCGAGACGTCAAAGCCGGCACGAGCCAGCAGGGGCGCCAGCAGATTGACCGCCTTCTCTTCACCATGCCCAGCAGTGTCCGTCCGAATCAACTGTGATGCCAGGGCGACTACGGCTTCCCTCATTGCGATGCCGTAAGGAGGTAGGCCTCCATCCGCCGGTCTTTGACGGGGTTATTGAACTGGCCCCAGCCTCGGCTTCGACGAGCGTCGGAAAGGTCGACACTTGCCATGAGGAGCTCGGGATCGGTCGGGCTAGCGGGGCCAGCAACGGGCCATCCCGTGTGCGAGACGATGAGGCTCTGGCCGATGAACGGCTGCCCTCGCTCAACTCCCACACGGTCGGCCGCCGCGATCACTACGCCGTTGCTGTGAGCGGAAGCCATGGACAAGATCGTGGCCATCGCTGGTTGACCTTCTTGCTGTCCAGGTATGGGGACCCAATTTGTTGGGACACAAACCAGGTCAGCACCCGCCAAGACGAGCGAGCGGTAGCTTTCGCCGAACCACCCGTCGTAGCAGATCATCATTCCGATCCGACCGATCTCAGTGTGCACAGCAGGAAAGCCGACGTTGCCGGGTTCGAAGTAGAGCGCTTCCTCGTCCCAGAGATGTACTTTTCGATACACAGTGTGGGTGCCGTCTGGCAGGCACATGATGCTGGCGTTGTAGAGGGCTGTGCCGTCACGCTCGGGGAACCCGGCGACGACAATGATGTTCAGCCGAGCAGCCAGTTCCATCCACGCGGATGTGGCTGGACCCACACCTGGGACTTCGGCTAGGTCGTACGCCTCCTCGCGAGACCCCATCATGTACCCCGAGCTCACAAGCTCCGGCAGCACCACAAGGCGTGCACCTGAGGCTGCCGCTTGCTCGGTCAAGTCGGAGGTAATCCGAATATTGGCGGATACGTCGCCGAACACGGGCTCGACCTGGCCCGCAGCAATGATGATGTTGGACATGAGATGCCTCCGCGGTTGGGTAATCGTTTGCCCGTAGTCTGCCACGATGTTCCACCCCTCAGCGGATGAATTCACACCCTTGAAACATCAACACTGGGGACCGTCGATGAGGATGGTTGTACCTCCGGCATCCCTGGCTCGAATGGGCCTGCTCGCACGACAGCAGATCGCGCCGTAGTCGTCCCCGACCGTGGGCCTCCAACGCCGGCGCTGTTGGGGTGCGGTGCGCGCGTGCAATCGGATACTCGCAAAACTTTCTCTTGCCGCGAGCAGTAATTGTACTTAGTATCCTGAGTATGAGAAGAGAAGCACCGCTGTACGCGACTCTCCGAGACGATCTGCAGCGACAGATCACGTCCGGCCGACTCGTGGTTGGCACCTGGTTGCCCTCTGAGGCGGAACTGCAGAAGCAGTTCGGCATCTCGCAGTCTCCGGTGCGTCGCGCGCTCCGCGACTTGGAGCAGCTCGGATTGATCTCTCGGCATCAGGGGCGCGGCTCGGTGGTACGGAGTCGCGAACTGTCAGCTGCCAACCGGATGATCGGTCTCGGCACGGAGCTGCGTGAGCGTGGCCACGTTGTCGAGTCAGTCACACTTGAGCCCGCGCGCCTCGAGACGGCACCTGACCACGTCTGTCGGGAATTGGAACTTCCGGAGGGTTCCACGGCATACCGGTTGCATCGTATGTTTCTTGTCGATGGGGAGCCGTGCGTCGTGTTCATTCACTTCCTGTCGCCGACTATCGGCGAGGGTCTGGGTGGAGACGTTGACCGAGCTTCGTCGCTGTATCAGTTCTTGAGCTCGAGGGGATTTGCTCCGATCGGGGCGAGGGAGACCATCAGCGCCGAAACGCTTTCGAGCGCGCAGGCCGCGGAACTGGATCTAGAGGCCGACGCTGTTGCGCTCATTCGTCATCGGGTTGCATTCACTGCCGATTGGACTCCGGTTGAGTCCACGACCTACTGGGCGCGAGCTGACCGTTACTCGATGACTTTGGACATCCACGACCCATCGCAAACCTGACGGGTTCTCACTAACTCGAAACATCTTCACGCTGTACCGCGGTACCCGCGCCGTCTGTTCGTCGACGCGGTCCAGCTTTGCCGAAAGGAACTGAGAGTGAAACAGCCCATTCCACAGCGGCGGGACACCCGCGAGAACGATCCCGTTCTGTAGCACGACGATGAAAACGAGACCACCGAGTGTGCGGAGAACTGAACCTTCTCCGCCAAGGATGGAAGTACCGCCGACGACGACGGCTGCGATCGCAAGGAGGGTCACCTCGTTGCCGCTGGATGCTTGCACGACGCCGACCCGGCCGACGTAGATCAGGCCGGCGAGGCCGACAAGTACGCCGATGGTGAGGTAGGCGAGGAAGGTCAGTCGGTTGACTCGAATGCCGGCGAGGCGCGCGGCCTCGGGGTTCGAGCCTGTCGCGTACAGTTCGCGACCGGCGGGGCGCTTGTACATGAACCAAGCGAGGAGCGCGTAGACGATGATCACGGGGACGACGACCATTGGCACCCCGAGCACGCGCTCTCCTGAGAAGATCGGAGCGATTGGGGCCGCGAAGAGGTCGTTGCTGTTCCAGAGTGCGAACAGAGCTGTCTGGAAGATCGCTGCGGTGCCAAGTGTCGCAATGATTGGCGGCACTTTGCCGAACGTCACGAGGATCCCGTTGATGGCTCCGAGTAGCGCTCCGACAACGACGGTCGCGACGACCACCACGAAGGCGGGAAGACCCGCGCCGCTCAGCTTTGCGACGGTCCAAGCGACGATCCTAACAGCGAAGCCGGTAGAGACATCGATACCTCCCAGAATCACAACGAGCGCGACGCCCGCGCCTCGCCGCGGCGAGCGACTCCGGACGGAGTTCGAGCGCATTCACTGGTAGGGGAGCAGGACGAATCGATGACAACCAGGCGGCGCGGTCAGCGTCGCGTCGCGCGTACGATGACGTCCTGCAACGTGACCTGAGATCCGCGAGGGTCGCCCGTCGTTCGGTCACGCTCCTCGGCGGTGTGGACCGTCCAGTGCGCGGCGTCGAGCAGAGCGGTCACCTCGGCGACACCGGCCGTCGCCCCCGGTGGGTGATCGGCGGCCGAATGGCTGTCTCCCTGGGAATGGCTGTGGCCGACGATGAGGAGGGTGCCTCCGGCCTGCACCCAATCCGCAAGGCGCCGGTAGAACGCGAGTTGGCCGATCGTCGGATGGGCGTAGAAGGTGGTGACGAGATCGAACGGCTCGGCAGGCTGCCAGGTCGTGAGATCGGCGTGCAACCATGTGATGCGTTTTCGCGATTCGCCCGGCGCCTGAGCGCGGCGAAGCGCCTCGGTCGAGATATCGGCGGCGATCACCTGCCAGTCCCGGTCGGCGAGCCATGCCGCTTCGGCACCTTCACCGCTGCCGGCATCCAGCGCTGTGCCCGGGGCCAGATCACGGATCTCGCGTTCGAGACTGGGATGCGGGGGCATGCGATGGCCGCCTTGTGCGTCTGAGCTCCAGTGCCCCTCCCAGTAGTTCTGGTCGAAGTCGTCGCTCATCGATCGCCATCCGACCGCGACAGTGCTTGCCGAAACTCGATCATGGACTCATCCTAGGATCACGATCTCAACGCGTCACAGAATGATGTCATCCACGCCGCTCAGCGCGCGCCACGCACGGGCTCGCGCACCTTGCGCATCGAGCACATCGGCACCCGGCAACGGGCCGAAGTCAATCCCGGTCATGCCGGCGATCTCGTCGATCGGTACCTGGAAGGTGCGGAACGCACCCAGCGGCGGCGCGGCGAGGATGCCCTGGTCCGTGTCGACGAGCTCGGTCTGATCGAGGAGGAACCCGGCCGCGGCGAGCCCGTCCGCGCCCTGCCAAGCGGCGACCTTCCAGAACTGGAGCGGGACGTGGATACCGCGATAGGGCGGGTCGTCATCGCCCAGCACCGGAGCGGTGAAGACGGAGACGCGCTGATCTGTCGTTTCGGCGTACGCGAGCACGTGATCCTCGAGCCCGAGCCAGAGCTCCTTCGACTGATTGAAGCCCGCCGCCTGCGGAGCGGCGTTCGGGTAGAAGAACGTCGCCTCCGTCGCCTCCCGAGCCTCGTCGGCGTCGCCCCACCCCGGATCGCGACGCCGCACGAGGTGCCCGCGGTCGAGGTCGTTGCGCGCGTAGACATCCGGGCCGGTCTGCTCTTCGGCATCCACCCGGGGGTCGAGGCGCCAGTCCCCGGTGCGCGGGACGCTCTGCAGACGCGCGCCATCGATGTTCACGGCGGTGACCGCCGCGAGACGGCGCTGCGGATCGAGCAGCACCGTGAACCGCGGGTACGTGAGGTCGCGCATGGTTCCGGATGGCCGGGGGAGGGGAAGGGAGGTGGCTAGGAACTCGGAGTCGTAACCGTCGGTCATGCCTCCATCGTGCCTAATGCCGGGTAACAGCGCGTGAACGGGTGAGGGCACGCTGCCTCACGACGCCGGCGGCTCCATCGGCAGCTGCGGGCCGTGGTTCCAGGCGAGGATCGCCGGCTGTTCGCGGTCGTAGCCCAGCACCGAGACGGATCCGGCGCCGAACGTGATGGATGCTGCGAATCGCGGCGCCTGCCGCAGGAAGACCGCGGCGAGAATGCGCAGATAGTGCCCGTGCGCGACGACGGCGACGTCGCCGGAGGCCATCGCCGGGAGCACCCTCGTCAGCACGCGTGAAGCGCGAGCCGCGACCTCTTCGACGGTCTCGCCCGGGGTTTCGCCGCGGATCACGCCGTGTGTGAATGTCGACCAGTTGTAGCCGAGCTCGGCCCGGATGTCCTTCGTCGTCCGCCCCTCGTATCCGCCGTAGTCCCACTCGACGAGCAGCGGATCAATGTCGGCGTCGAGCCCCGCGAGCTCGGCGGTGCGGCGAGCTCGCTGCAGGGGAGAGCTCAGCACGAGCCGGAAGTCGTAGTCGCGCACCAGCTCACCCGCAGCGCGGGCGAGCTCCTCTCCGTGCGCGGTCAGCGGGATGTCGGTGAGCCCGGTGTGGCGCCCGGTGCGCGACCACTCGGTCTCGCCGTGCCGCAGCAGCACGAGCTTGCCCTGCGGGTTGTCCGGGGCAGGCGTTTCGGGCAGCGGGTCAGCAGCATCCACACCGCAACCGTACTCGCCGACGTCCAGGTGGGGCGACGATCTCAATCCTCCGGGAACCGCACCCCGGTGAGTTCCTGCGAGATCGTCCACATCCGAGCGGCGTCCTTCTCGCTCCGCAGGCGCGAGTACAGTTCCTGCTCGGCCGGTGCTCCGCCCAGGTGACGGAACCCCTTCGGTCCGTACAGGTGCCGCGGCTGCGCATCAGACGAGGCGGCGGCGTACAGAGCGGGCAGAGACGCGGATTCGGGTGTGCCCACGATGAGACCCCGCGCCGACAGCCAGCGGATCACCTTCACCTGCACCGTGTCGGATGACCGTCCGACCTCCGGGCGTGCCGACAGTAGGCTGGTCGGTGCGACACCAGGATGCGACAGGTTGCTCGAGATCCCCCACCCGTGCGCCGCACTTCTGCGATCGAGTTCGAGACCGAACAGGCCGAACGCGATCTTCGACTGACTGTACGCGCGCATGCCGTCGTACGAACGCTGCCACTGCAGGTCGTCCCAGTTGATGCCGCCCTGGTCGGCGGCGATGCTGATCTGAGACGTCACGCGCGCTGAACCGGCACGCAGCAGCGGCAGCAGCTGGGCGACCAGCGCGACATGCGCGAGGTGGTTGGTGCCGAACTGCAACTCGAATCCGTCGCTCGTGGTCTGCCGTTCCGGGGGAGTCATGACACCGGCGTTGTTGATCAGCAGGTGGATGGGCGTCCCTTCGGCGCGCATCGTCTCGCCGAGTGCCGCCACCGAATCGAGCGACGAGAGGTCGAGGACGCGGGTGGTCACCTCAGCCGACGGTGTCGCCTGGGTGATCTCGGCGACCGCCGCCTCGCCCTTGGTCGGGTTGCGAACCGGGAGCACGATCTCCGCTCCGGCCGCGGCGAGGCGACGGGCGATACGCAGGCCGATGCCGTCGCTGCCGCCGGTGAGGACGGCTCGTTTGCCCTTCAAGTCAGGTAGGGGGATGTCGATGTCTCGGGATGCCACAGTAGGTTTTCTCTCTGCCTGATCGGAATCTCTACGGTCCACATTCGCGCTGCGGACGATGGTTATCCAGGACTCGTCAGTCAGTGGATGCCGTGAACGCGGCACGGTAGAACGGAAGCATGGAGATCGACCGCGCGGAGCTGGCGACATTCTTGCGACACCGCAGGGAGTCACTGCAGCCCGAGGATGTGGGCCTTTCCCGCGGCCCTCGTCGCCGCACCGCAGGTCTTCGCCGTGAAGAGGTTGCGGCGCTGTGCCACATGTCACCCGACTACTACGCCCGCCTCGAACGGGGCACTGGTCCGCAGCCATCCGAACAGATGATCGCGTCGATCGCGCAGGGACTGCACCTGTCGATCAGCGAGCGGGATCACCTTTTTCGGCTGGCAGGACAGCAGCCGCCCGTGCACGGCGCATCCAGCGAGCACATCAGCCCGGGGCTGCTTCGGATTCTCGACCGCCTCCAGGACACCCCGGCCGAGATCGTGACCGAGCTGGGCGAGACCCTGCGGCAGACTCCGCTCGGGGTCGCGCTCACGGGCGACCTGACCAGCTTGGTCGGCGACGAGCGCAGCATCGGCTATCGGTGGTTCACCGATCCGAACATGCGCACGCTGTACTCGCCGGAAGATCACGAGCAGCTCTCGCGCCTGTGGGCATCAGGCCTGCGCGAGGTGATGGCGCTGCGAGGACCGTCATCGCGCGCGGCGCACCTCGCCGAAGCGCTGACGGCGAAGAGCGCCGAGTTCCGCGAGTACTGGGGCCGCCAGGAGGTCGGGGTGCGCCCGAACGAGGTGAAGCACTTCACGCATCCGGAGCTCGGGATGATCGAGCTCACCTGTCAGACGCTGGTCGACCCCGCGCAGTCGCATTCGCTGCTCGTGTACACCGCGGTTCCCGGATCGCAGAGCTCCGAGAAGCTGCGCATGCTCTCGGTGATCGGCAGCCAGCGCCTGTGAACGGCGGAGACGCTCCGACCACTCACGCTCACGGCCGAACGCGAACCGTCCGCCCCTCGACGGTGACCAGGTCGCCGTCGTGAAGCTGGCGGCCGCGGCGTCGCTCGGTCTCGCCGTTGACGCTGACGTAGCCGTCGATGATCACCTCTTTGGCATCGCCGCCGGAGTCGAGGAGCCCGGCGAACTTCAGGAACTGCCCCAGGCGGATCATCTCGCCGCCGATGGAGACGTCGGCCTCCGGTTCGTTCGTCATGCTTGAAATCGTAGTCGCCGGTGGCATCGAGGTCAGCGCTCGCCGGATTTCCGCGATCGTCGCCGGATGACGATTCCGGCCTCGTTCGACGCATCCTGCCGGTCGTACCAGAGGTCGACCTTCTCGCCGCCGACGACGAGGTCGTTCATCGGCAGGCGCTCCTGCTTCCTGACGAAGCGAGGGATGCCCGCGGCATCCACGAACGCGTACGTCACCGTCGCGAGAAGCACGCTGGCCTCGCCGCTCGGGACGTCGTAGCCCCGATCCGTGACGACGCCGGTCACCGGATCCGATGACCGCACGATGGCATCTTCGCGAGCCGTCATCCGGATGCGCCTGCGGCGTGCCCACACGGCAGAGCCCAGCATCCCGATGCCGATCGCGCCGACGATCGCGACCTCCGCTGTCAGCGACGGGGGTGCCAGCCAGGCCGGCGGCACGGCGGCGACGCTCCGGCCGACGGCGACCCCGAGCAGTACGAGCCCGAGGGCGGCCGAGATGCCGAGGAGTCGCGGATTGCGCGCGGAAAGCGTCACCCAGCGGATGATCGCGAGCACCGTCACCGCCGAACCGGGGAACGCCAGCACCAAAGCCACGACGCTCGCGCCGTCGAAGACGTCGTACCTGATCGCGTTCGCGAGCATCCGCGACAGGGCGCAGGCGGCGAGGGCGGGCATGACGAACACGACGACGGCCGGCAGCGCGAGACTGCGGGCGGTGGGCGTGCGCCGATCCCGATCGCGTCGGGCTGCATCCGGGTCCACGGTGCTCATGGTCTCATCCCACCACCGCCAGCGGCCTCCCGATCACACGAAGTGCACGGATCACACGAAGCGCCCGGGCTACACGAAACGGACCTTGTGCTGCAGCCGCGTGCGCACGTCGAACAGCTCGTTGCCGCCGATGTCGCGGGCGCCGGGCACGCCCTGCCGCAGCACCATGCTCAGCGCGCTGCGTCGCACGACGACGACCGGAGTGCCGCGCACCTTGCCGAGTGTCGTCACCGCCTGGTCGAGGTCGTCGTCGGGGAGGACGATGATCGCCCCGCCGAAGCGCACCTTCGCCGCGCGCGCGATGACGCGCATGCGCGCCAGGAGAGTGGCGACCGGCGCGCGTCCATCGACGCCCTCGCCGATGACCTCACCGCGGCGGAAGCGGGCGACCTCGGCGAAGTCCTCCGACATCACCCCATACAGCCCGGACGGACTCAGGATGACGTGGTCGAGCTTGTCGGCCGGATCGGAGCTCGTCGCCACGTCGTGCCACACCGTGAACCCCATGCCGAGGTCGGCGACGGTGCTCGCGGTCGCCTCCTCGGCGAGGGCGTCTGCAAGAATCCGCCGGATCTCCCGCGGGGCGGTCCGCACCAGCGCCGGATCGTACGGGTCGTCGAGTTCGACGCCACGACCCGCCCACTCGCGGATGAGTGCCAGGTAGCGTTCGCGGCGCCAGCCGCCGGGGTGTCCGTACGATCGCGCCTTCGGCCGCGAGTCGGTGCGCGGCGGCGGTGCGCTCCAGCCGCTCCAGTTCGGCGTGGTGTTCGTATCGAAGCCGGTGGTGGTGGTGCTGGATGCTGTCGCGAACCCGTGGCCGCGGTCATAGGAGGTGCGCGCTTCGGGCGTTCCGACCAGCTCCCACGCCCGCTGCACCTGGATGAACGCGGAGGCGTCGCCGCCGGCATCCGGGTGGGTCTGCCGCAAGCGCAGGCGGAACGCCCGCTTGATCTCCTCGGCGGTGGCGGTGGGGTCGACGCCGAGCACCTCGTAGGCCGAGGCGGAGAGCGGGCTGTCGAACATCAGTCCTTATTATCGTCCGCACTTGCTATGCGCGGGTCGGGCATGACCCGGACACCCGATCAGCTGCCGCGGAAGACACCGTCGACGATCAGGCGCATGACTCGCCGTTGTGCGCCGTTCATGCCCTCCGTCGCGACGGCCGTGAGGGTGTCGGCGTGCATCCGATCCGTGGCCGCATCGCCGACGGACGTCGGCACGTCGGCTTCGGCGTAGAACTCTGTGATCGCCGTCACCGCGCGATCGGCCAGCGCCGTGATCTCCGTCGCATCGGCTGTGTCGGGCAGTTCCAGGATCGCCTGGTTGATCGGGGCGAACTCGTCGGCGGCACCCTTCACCGTCTCGATGAAGCTGAGGTTGTCGTCCTTCGGGACGAGGTGCGCCAGCACGATCGCGACATTGCGCGAGACCGGGTCATGGCCGAGCGCTTCCATGGCCAGCAGCGCTTCGGGTGACAGATCTGGCGATGCGCCGAGACGAACCAGCTCGTCGATCTCGGCGCGGATGCGCACGAGTTCGGCGATCCGCGAATCGATCTCGGTGCGGAGCCCACGGAGGGACTCGCGCCCCCGTTCCTCGGAATCCAGCATCGCGGCGATGTCCTCCAGGGTGAAGCCGAGATTCGCGAGTCGTGCGATGCGCAGCACGAGAACGAGATGCAACGACGTGTACTGCTTGTAGCCGTTCGACAGCCGCTCGGGTTCGGGCAGCAGCCCGACGCTGTGCCAGTGTCGGATCGAGCGCAGAGTCACCCCGGCGACATCGGCCAGCTGCTGCGTGCTCCAGGTCACGATCACTCCGTTTCTGCGTGGGCGGTCAGATCCATTGTGTCCAAGGACCGGAAAGCAGGGGCGAACAACGCGATCACGACCATCAGGACGATCATGGCGGCGAGTGCGATACCGGCGACGACCAGCCCGAAGCCGGAGGCGAGCGCAGCGATGGGTGCCGACGTCAGAGCGGGTGCCGCCATGAGCAGCGCGTTCTGAGCGCCGAGCACGCGTCCGCGCAGCGGATCCGGCGTCGCCTCGATCGTCACCACCCCGAGTACGGCCGACATGGGGCCGTAGGTCAGACCGATGAACACGGCAGCAGCCAGCACCATCCACGGTGCCGCCATGGTGCCGATCGCCGTGAACCCGATCCCCACTCCGATCATCCCGATGACGAACCAGGCTCGTCGCGAGACTCTGCCGACCGTCGCCGCGTAGAGCGCGGCGCTGACCAGACTGCCAACGGCGATGCCGGTGGCGGCGAAGCCGCTGAACTCCGGCAGGTTCGAGGCGGTGAAGTAGGCGGGCAGGATCGTCGCCTGGAGGGCGGCGATGACCGCGACGAGCACAGCGGTGACGATGCTCGCGCCGAGGACCAGCCTGCTCCGGAGCAGGAAGCGCCACCCCGTCACAAGGTCGGTGAGCACCCCCCGGATCCCGGCGTTCGCCCCGCTCCGCTCCGTCGCGGTGATGTCTCCCACGCGAGGCGACATCGCGAACGATGCCAACGCCGCGGCAAGGCTCAGGCCTGCCGTGATGAACAGAGCCGTCGAACTGACTCCGAACAGCCACACCAGCAGTCCGCCGAGGCCCGGTCCGATCAGCATCAGCGCGCTGGCCAGAGATTCGCGGATGCCGATCAGACGATCCAACGCCTCGCGACCGTGGCCGCTGAGCAGGACCAAGCGGGGCAGAAGGGTGTCTCGTGCCGTCAGGCCCGGTATGTCGCCGAACGCGCCGATGATACCGAGCACGATGAACCAGGTCAGGTTGAGGCCCCAGAGGACGTCGACGACGGGTACGGCGGCGATCGAGGCGGCCGACAGCACATCGCTGACGATCGAGACCGTGCGACGGTTCACACGATCGATGACGATACCGGCGAGCACCCCGACGACTGCTGCTACCGCCGCCGTGACCGACGCGAGGATGCCGGCTGCGAGGATGTCGCCGGTCTTCGCCAGGACGAGCAGAGGGAACAGCACGGCCGCGACACCGTTGCCTAGAAGAGAGAGGCTGTACGACCCCAGGTATGCCCACGTGTTTCGGCTCATACCCCCATCTCAGACTGTGACGCCGCGGCATGGTCAAGCGTGAGTCAACGGGGGCTGTCGAACATCAGTCCTTATCGTCGTCCGCATTTGCGATGCGCGGGTCGGGCATGACCGTGTCGATCTGCGGCTTTGCGTTCGCCTGGGCGCGCCACCACACGACGAAACCGACTGCCGTGAAGGCGCCGTAGAAGACGTACATGAATCCGGTGGCGAAGTAGCCGGCGCTGAACAGCAGGGGCACGCCGACGACGTCGACGGCGATCCAGATCAGCCAGAATTCCGTCCAGCCCTTGGCCATGCCGTACGTCGCCAGCAGCGACCCGACGAAGGTCCAGGCATCCGCCCAGACCGGCTCGTAGGAACCGAGCAGTCGGAACAGGGGAGTCAGCGCCACCGTGCCGATGACGAGCGTCAGCACTAGGCCGATACGCGCGCCGGTGGATGCCCAGCGCGGAGTGACCTGGCCCGTGCCGGATGCCGCCTGCCGCCAGCGGATCCAGCCGTAGATCGCGACGGTGATGAACATCACCTGGCGCCCCGCCTGCCCGAGCAGGTTCGGCAGGTCGTGTTCGGGGCTGAGGATGCTGCCGAGGAAGACCGTGAGCAGCAGCAGGTTGCCGACGATCCCGACCGGCCACGCCCAGATTTTGCGTCGCATACCGCCGAGCGCACTGGCGAGTCCGAAGACATTTCCGATGACCTCGCGGATGAGCAGCGTCTGCCCGCCGGGCAGCATCCATTGTGAGTTGAAAGCGTCGACGAGCCATCGCAGGACGTCCATCGTTCTCCCTGTGCTTCTCCCATCCAGACTGTGACTGTCGGTACCGGAATTTCACCGGTTCAATCGCTGCCCGGAGGGGCTGCGAGTCGCGGACTATGACCGCCGGTTCGGACTTTCACCGATCCCGGAGCACGTATGTGTTCGGTTCGAACTTTACCGGAGGAGTTCGTCCAGACCCGATACAGCGGCGTCGAAGCGGTCGGACGCGTTCGGCGGATCTCCGACGGGACGGGCGACGTAGCAGGTACTCATTCCCGAGACTTGCGCGGCGCGGAGATCCCATGCGTGCGCCGCGACCATGAGAATGCGCGCCGCCGGGCGGTCCGCGACCTCGATGGCACGACGGTAGAGGGCGGGCGCGGGCTTGTACGCCCCCACCGCGTCGGCGGTCACGGCCTCGTGCCAGCGCAGCCCGGTGTTCTCGGCGAGGCGGAACAGTGTCGCCGGCGCCGCGTTCGAGAGGGCGAGGATCGGCACTTGCTGAGCGATGCGTTCCAGCTCTGCCACGGAATCCGCCCAGGGCGGAAGCCGTTCTGACGCCGTCGCGAGCTGCCGGCCGGCCGCGGGGTCCGTCGTGGCCCCGTGCTGCGCGGCCTCGCGGAGCACGACTTCGGCCGCTTCGGTGTCGAGCACGGTCGAGTCGACGAACGATCGATCTCCGTAGGCGATCAAGGATTGCTGTTCGGCGATGTACTGCTGCCAGTGCGTGGTCAGAGCGTCGATCACCCCCGGCTCCGCCGTCGGCACCGTTGCCTTGATGGCGGACCGCAACCCGGCCGGCTCGTCGACCAGCGTCCCGAGAACGTCGAAGACGATCACGTCGATCTTCGTCAGCTGCAGCGTCATGATCGATCCAACCGTCGCCGTCCGCTGTGTGTTCCGAGCGCAAGTATGTGATCGGGAGCGACCCTGATGCGCGACTCTTGACGAAGAGAGAGGAGGCAGCGATGCATCCGGACACAGCGGCGCTTCCCTGGCTCGAGTACGTCGTGATGGGCGTGGTGATCGGTGGGTTCCTCACCTTCATCGTCGTCCGCATCGTCCTCACACGTGGTCAGGGCAGCATGACGGATCCGCTGCCCCGTCTTGACCGCACGGTGCGCGCGGCGACGGTCGTGGCCGTGCACGCTGTTCCGCCACGGACGCGGAGACGCTCCAGCCTCCGGCGACGAGAAGCCGCCGCGAACCACGACGTGTGGCTCATCGAGGTCGAGTACACGGACGCCGCAGGACATCAGCACCGGGCATGCCTGGCAGATCTGATCCCCACGCGTGCTCTGGAGCGCTTCACCATAGGCGCGGCGTGCCGGGTGTACGGTTTCGAGGCTCCGCACACGAGATTCCAGACGGATGCCGCCCCCGCCGCCCCCGCCGCCGAACGCTGTCTGCTCGCCGAAGAGCACGGCGGCGTGGAGCGAGCCGGCTTCGATCTCGACGGGGTTCGCGCGAAGTTCGAACGGCAGCTCTGGTCCGTGACGCGGGCGGGTTCACCGTTCCTCGGAGTCATGGCGTTCGTGACCGACACCGATCGCTGGCAGGGCGAGGTGATCGGTCATCGCACATCGTTCCCCGGGGATCCTCGAGGAGTGTGGGCGCGAGCTCACAGGGGGCCGGCGCCGTCGCTCGAACGTTCCCGTGACGTGCCGCGGCCGGAATCCGTGGCCGAGGTCGCCAAGTGGGAAGACCCCAACGGCTTCGGACGCACTGAGCTCTACCATGCACCGATCTTCTGGGTGTGTCTGCCGCTCGCTGCGCTCGGCTTCCTGATCTGGGGAACGGTCACTGACCCGGGCGACGGGTGGACGGGCAACCTGTTCGACGACGACACCATCGGCAATCTCTGGAACTACTGGCTGGTCTGGGTGGCTGTCGCCATCTGGCTGCTCATCGCCATCGGCGTGCTCGCGCTGCGGGTGTACGTCGCGTCAGAGGTGCGCGCGGACAACCAGTGGATCTACGAGCACGGTGTCCCCTGGGCGATCCATGTTTCGCCGTTCATGCGCAGTGGCGGCGAGGGCGAGAGTTGGCCGACCTTCATCGGCACCGACCACCGTGTACCGGATGAGAAGGCGGCCAGGATCCACGCGGCGCTGCGCAGTTGGCTGTCGAACGCCGAGGTGCAGTGGGAACTGGACTCGGGTTCGCTGCAGACACGGTCTGTCATCACATCGCAGGAGCTGTTCGGCGCCGACGCCGCAGGCGGAGGCTATATCGCTTCGGTTCCTGGTTTCGGCTCAGCCGACCACTTCGCCGCCCACGAATGGGTTCTCCTCACGGAGCCGCGCGACGACGACGGAGACGTCGGCGAGCCGACTGTCACCGCGGTTCCCCTCGAAGAGAAGCGCCAGAAGATGCGCAGAAAGCTTCGCGCCAAAAGCGCGAGGCGGTGAGGATGCTCGACACCCGCTTATACTGACCAGCCATGGCCAGATATGTGAGCGACACCGCCAGAGCCAACTGGAGCTCACTGATATCGGTGTCCCTGGGCGTCGGACTCGTGGCCGTCGCCGCGGTGAGTGGTGAGCTCGCCATTGGTGGACGCGCCGGCAACCTCGACGCCGCGGTGCTGTTCTACCTGATGGCCTGGCCGTTGTTCGCCGTCATCTACGCGACGTGGACCCACCTGACGTACACGCGTCGTGGGCCGCGAGCATTGGGAACCACGTCGCGCCGCGAACGTGCGCTGAAGCGCCGCTGGTGGTCGTTGTTGTTCGGCTATGGCGGCGCATCCAGTTGGACACTGACCGGTGCGGCGATCACCATCTTCATCACTCTGCTCATCGCGCAGAGCCCGGAGTACCGGCAGAGCGTGCTGCACGTCGCACTCGGCATTCTGTGCGTCGCGTCCTCCTGGACCCTGATGGTCTACGCGTTCGCGCTGGAGTTCCTGCGCGTGAATGCTGCGGACGATCGCGTGCACATCGATCTCGAGACCGGCGACGACATGATCTTCGGCGACTACCTGACGCTGACGGTGCTGCTGTCCACGATGGCCGCGACAGTTTCGGCGAAGATTCGCTCTCGCGAAGCCTGGGTGCTTGTGCGCAGCAACGTCCTGTTCGCTTTCGTCTTCAACTCCGTGATCGTCGCGATGGTGGTTTCACTGCTGCTCGGCGGCCTTCTCGGCTGACCCAGGGATTCAGTGCTGCGCGGCCGCCTTCACCGGCGACTCGCCGCCCTCGGTGAACGAAGGCTTCTTGCCCAGCATCCGCCCGATCAGCAGCACCACGCCGACGACGATCAGGCCCACCGCGAGCCCGGCGACGGCCGAGACGAAAGTCTCGCCGATCCATGCGATGACCGCGCCAGCCGGCGCGAGGAGGTCATGGATGCCGTGCAGCAGGTCGCTGAAGAAGACGATGCCGACCTCGCCGAGGTTCGCGAGCAGCAGGTGCCCGCCGACCCAGAGCATCGCGACCGTGCCGACCACGCTGATCACGCGGAACACCGCTGGCATCGACCGCACGATCCGCGCGCCCGTGTGCCGTACGCGGCGCGACTCGTTCTTCGCCATCTTCAGCCCGATGTCGTCGATCTTCACCAGCAGGGCGACGGCGCCGTAGACGATCCCCGTCATCAGCAGTGCGATCACGGCGAGGATCGCCAGCGTCATCCAAATGCCGAGCCCCGCATCGAGGTTCGACAGCGAGATGAGCATGATCTCGGTCGAGAGGATCAGGTCGGTGCGCACCGCACCCCACACGAGCTTGTTCTCATTGCGGGCGCCCTCGTCCGCGTGGCCGTGGTGGAGGCCGAACCACTCCAGCACCTTCTCTGCGCCCTCGAAGCACAGGTACGTGCCGCCGATGATCAGCAGGAACGGCAGCACCCACGGGGCGAACGCGGTGAGCAGCAGCGCGACCGGGATGATGATGAGGAACTTGTTCGCCAGCGACCCCAGCGTGATCTTCAGGACCACCGGCAGCTCGCGCGCCGGCGTGATGCCCTGCACGTACTGCGGGGTCACCGCGGCGTCGTCGATCACGACTCCGGCGGATTTCGCCGATGCCTTCAGCGCAGCGCTGAGGATGTCATCGACGACAGCGAGCAGACCAACCGACATGCATCCCCCTGAGAGAAGTTCAGGGAAGCAACACTACTGGCAGGTCAGTGGCGTCCGGTGAACTGATCCATCGACGAGTAGACCTTGAACACGTAGCGCGCCAGGAAGTCCCAGGTGTTCGTGGGCAGCAGACCGCGCAGCGCCATCGACAGCTTCACCGTCCACGGGCGCATCACCAGGGGCGTGCCGCGCAGCATCCCGTTCCACGCCGCTGACGTCGCGGTGCGCGGGTTGAGGATCGGTGTCAGCAGCGGACCGCGCGCTCCCTCGAACATGCCGGTGGAGACATAGCTCGGGCAGAACGTCGTCACCCGGATGTGCTGGTGCCCATACGCCTCCAGCTCGAGACGGACGGATTCGCCCCAGCCGATCATCGCCCACTTGGATGCCGCGTACACGCTCATGTTCGGATTGGCCAGGGTTCCCGCGGCCGACGCGATGTTGAGAATGCGCTTCGGGCGGGACGTGTCGGCGATCATGTCGGGCAGCACCTCGCGGGTCAGCCACATCGCAGCCAGCGTGTTGATGCGCATGGTCGCCTCGATGTCACGCTGCGGATCGTGCTCCCAGAACGGGGTGCCGCGCACGATGCCGGCGTTGTTGATCACGACATCCGGGGCGCCGAAGTCTGCGCGGACGCGCTCGATGCCGGTCACGATGTCTTCACGCTGCGAGACATCCACGCGGTAGGCGCGGACGTCGACGCCAGAGCGGGAGAGGTCGGCGGCGAGGGCGGTCGCGGCATCCTCGTCGATGTCCCACAGCGCAACGGCGCGGGCTCGCGCGGCGACGGCACGCCGGGCGTAGAGCTCACCCATGCCGCGTGCGGCGCCGGTGATGAGGACGAGAGCATCAGTGATCGGGTTCTCAGTCATAAGCGGAACGCTACGCGTTCCCCGCACGCCGCCCACGTTTGTTGTGCTCCCTCGAACATGCGGGAAGGGTTTCGTCGGTTACGAACGCCCGAAACCGACGAAATCCTTCTGGTCCGGGCGCGCAGCGCGCGGCGGGCCGGGCGCCCAGCGCGCGGCGGGCGGGGCGCTCACTCGGGCCGGGAGCGGATGCTGAGGCCGAGCTTGCGCTGATGCACCGAGAAGTAGCGCAGGCCGTCGTCGCCGGCGACGAACCGACGGGGCGAACGGGCAGGGAGCCAGACGATGCGGCCGGGCTCCAGCGCGATGGCATCCGCGTCGCTCTCGAGCGTGCCCGAACCTGCGAGCACCACGATGACGACGTCGAGCTCGGGCCCGGTGTGCGCACGGATCTCGTCGCCGGCAGGCAGCACGATGACGTTCGCGTCGAGGCCGCGTTCGGCAGGCTCGAGCCGCCACGCGGAGCCGGCATCGGCCGCAGACGCGGTGAAGGCATCGCCGACGATACGTGGCAGGGCGGAGGTTTCGGCATCCATCGTCGTTCTCCTGTCGTGAGCGCGCTTCCTGTGTGTTCCTCCAGAATGGCACCCGCGCCGCAATCGTGCGTCAGACTTGAAGAGCGATAAAGGAGCGTGCACATGACCGACACCGGAACCATCACCCGCACACCCGGCACCGAGACCGCCGTCCTCGCCGGCGGATGCTTCTGGGGCATGGAAGATCTCATCCGCCGTCAGCCCGGCGTCCGCGCCACCCGCGTCGGCTATACCGGCGGCGAGAACGCGAACGCGACCTACCGCAACCACCCCGGCCACGCCGAGGCGGTGGAGATCGTCTTCGACCCGACGGAGACGACGTACCGCGACATCCTGGCGTTCTTCTTCCAGATCCACGACCCGTCGACGCTCGATCGCCAGGGCAACGATGTCGGGTCGAGCTATCGCTCCGCGATCTTCCCGCTGAGCCCCGAGCAGGAGCAGGTCGCCCGCGACACGATCGCCGACGTGGATGCCTCGGGCCTCTGGCCGGGCGCCGCGGTCACCACGATCGAGCCCGAGGGTGCGTTCTGGGAGGCCGAGCCCGAGCACCAGGACTACCTGCTGCGCATCCCGAACGGCTACACCTGCCACTTCCCCCGCGCGGGCTGGGTGCTGCCGCAGCGCGCCGCCTGACCGCGCACTGCCTGACCACGCGCTGCCCGGCACGCCCGCGGCCCGGCGCTGCCCGGCGCGCGCCGCACACCGTTCAGGTCGCGAATCCTGCCGCAATGAGCCGCTCAGCCCTCTTTGCCAGGCTGTGTGTGAGTCGTTCGGCTCGGGGAATGGAGTCATGAGA
>NZ_JBQDVP010000011.1:25125-70210 GCF_052102115.1 Microbacterium sp. | reverse complement strand
CAGCAGCCTCAGCGTCCGTCGCTTCTGCATCGGTTGCCTCAGCATCCGTTGCCTCCGCATCGGTTGCCTCAGCGTCCGTTGCTTCTGCGTCAGCAGCCTCAGCGTCCGTCGCCTCAGCGTCCGTCGCCTCAGCGTCCGTCGCCTCAGCGTCCGTTGCCTCAGCATCGGTGGCTTCTGCGTCCGTTGCCTCAGCATCGGTGGCTTCTGCGTCGGTTGCCTCAGCATCGGTGGCCTCAGCGTCCGTTGCCTCAGCATCCGTTGCCTCAGCATCGGTTGCCTCAGCATCCGTTGCCTCAGCGTCCGTCGCCTCAGCGTCCGTTGCTTCTGCGTCCGTGGCTTCTGCGTCCGTGGCTTCTGCGTCCGTTGCTTCTGCGTCCGTTGCCTCAGCATCCGTTGCTTCTGCGTCAGCAGCCTCAGCGTCCGTCGCCTCAGCATCCGTCGCCTCAGCGTCGGTTGCCTCAGCGTCAGCAGCCTCAGCGTCCGTCGCTTCTGCATCCGTCGCCTCAGCATCGGTTGCCTCAGCGTCCGTGGCCTCAGCGTCAGTGGCCTCAGCATCCGTCGCCTCAGCATCGGTTGCCTCAGCGTCCGTCGCCTCAGCGTCCGTCGCCTCAGCATCCGTCGCCTCAGCATCCGTCGCGGCCTCGGAAACCACGCTCACATCGACCGTGTCGGTCGTGGTGTCATCGCCAACGGTCTGCGTAGCGGAGATCGTGTGATCGCCGACCGGAACCGCCGGGAAAGTGACCTCCCACGTCCCGTCGTCGCCGACGACGCCTGTCTGCGAATTGTCGACACCAGGGATGGTGACGGTCACTGTCGCACCGGGCTCGCCCGTGCCGGTAACCGGCATTTCACTCGTGTCGTCCTCGCTCGGGACGGTGTACTCCTCGCCATCGGCCGGCGAAGTGATAGCGACCTCGGTGACCACGACTTCGTTGACACCGACCTCGGCGCGGCCGAGATCGATGGTGACGGCGCTGCCGCCCAGAAGAGTGATGCGCGTGGCGACCTCGGCATAGCTTCCTTCGCCCGCGCTGCCCTCCTCTTGCACGTTGACAACGACGTTCGCGACCGTGCCGATCAGCGCGAAGGCATCAGAGAGCGCCGTGCTGGCCTCGGTTACAACGGTGGAGATCGCCGTTCCGGCCGTCTCCACTGCGGTGTTCACCAGCGGGAGCACCAGTTCGGAGGTTGCCGTCTGGATCGTGCCCGTGAGGAGCCCCAAGATCGGGCTAAGGACGGAAGCAAGTCCAGTACCCGAAACCGTCAGAGTAGACGACGCGTCAAGAAGGTCGTGCAGCGAGCCGTCGAACGAAATGTCCAGACCCGCGGTGCAGCCGACCAAAGTCCCCTCAAGGAGGCAAACTCCGCCGCTGATCGTCACACCTACGTTGTCCAGAAGTCCCGCGACAACAGTGTTGATCTCACCCTGAAGCTCGGCCAGCGCAAGCGCAGCGTTTCCTGCGACTGTCGAAAGCGTGTCGGGGCTCAGCAGTGGCGTATTCGGGGCGAGTCCGTTCAGCCCAACGATGTTCTCCCAGTCGACGGTGAGCGTACCTGCCGCTGCGTTGAGGGTCACCCCCGCGACGGAGATGTCCTCGGCGAGAAGTGGGTCAAGCGCTGCCGCGAGATCCGCCGTGACGGAGATCTCAAGGTCGTTCGACACGATGCTTACACCGGGAAGCAGGTCCCCGATCTCGCCGAGCGAACCGAGCACTCCATCGAGAAGTCCCTCGAGGATCGTGTCAGACAGACCGTTCAGCGTGTTCGACAGTGTCGTGAGCGCTGCCGTTGCGGTCGTGCTGATTGCTCCGACTGCGGGCGACGTCACGTTCGTCGTCGCGCCAGCGATCGTGTAGTCACGGCAATTCTCAGGAGCGGAGAGGTCGCCACAGCTCTCAGCCGGGCCTCCGTCTACCGAAGCGTCCAGTGCTGCGACACCCGTGACGCCAGCCAACGAGAGGTTGGCCTCCGTCAGCAACGGGGTCTCAGGAAGGAGCGCCATCAGGTCGAGCGTCGCACTCGCCGGGAACTCGCCGGTTCCCGAAGTGTCGACAATGCCAGCGTCACTGACTGCACCCGAGGCTGCCTGCGACACACCAGCGTCTTCAGCCTGCGAGAACTGGTTGACAGCTCCGAGGGCGAGCAGGTCTCCGAGAGGAACGGAAACTCCGCTCGGAATGTTGACCCGCAACGCACTCACTGCGGTGAGATCCAGGTCGGTGGTGTCGGTGACTGTTTCACTGCCCTCGTTGACGGCTTCCGTGCCAGCGAGACCCGCGACCGAATCAAGATCGATTCCCGTGAGGACCGATCCGCTCAGGAACTGAGATCGTGCCTCCGAGTGATCGCCTGGCGCTGCGAAGGCGGCGTTAGCCCCCATCACGTGCCCCACTACCAGCGATAGAGCGCATGTGCCCCCAGTATGGCGAAAACGTTCAGGAAATGTCCAGCGGGCTCACAGTTTCGCGACGAACACAGGGTGAATATCTCGTAACGACGAGCCGGCGCCGATCAGTTCGCGGCAATGACCGCGAGCACGGCGTCACCGTAAGCCTCGCGCTTCTTTTCGCCGATCCCGGTGATCCCGTCGAGGTCCCCGATGGATGCTGGCCGCAACTCAGCGAGCGCCCGCAGGGTTGCGTCACCGAACACGATGTACGCCGGCTTGCCGATCTCACGAGCGGTCTCCGCGCGCCACACCCGCAGCGCTTCGAACAGCGACCGGTCACCCTCTGCCACAGCATCCGACGCCGCCGACGCCTTGCGCGCGCGGCCCGCGCTGACACGCCCCATGGTGTCCTTGCGCAGCGGCACCGGCGTCTCACCCTGCAACACCCCGCCAGCCACCTCGCCGGGGGCGAGCGTTCCATAATCACCCTGGGCGACGAGGATGCGCCGGGCCAGCAGCTGCCGAACGACGCTGCGCCAATCCTGATCGGACAGGTCGGCCCCGATGCCGTAGGTCGCAAGCCCATCGTGGCGCTGCTGACGGATGCGGTCGTTCGACGATCCGCGCAAGATGTCGATGAGGTGCCCGGCGCCGAACGCCTGGTTACGCTCGCGCTTGAGCCTGACGATCGTGGACAGCAGCTTCTGTGCCGGCACGAGCCCGTCGAACGTGTCGGGTTTTTCGAGGCAGGTATCGCAGTTGCCGCACGGCCCCGACTCCTGCCCGAAGTAGCCGAGCAGATTCTGTCGTCGGCACTCGACCGTCTCGCACAGTGCGAGCATGGCATCCAAATGCTGGCCCAGGCGCATCTTGTACGTACGATCGCCCGGGCTCTGGTCGATCATGCGGCGCTGCTGCACGACATCGCCGAGGCCGTACGCCATCCACGCCACCGAGGGTTCGCCGTCGCGACCTGCGCGACCGGTCTCCTGGTAGTAGCCCTCGACAGACTTCGGCAGGTCGATGTGCGCGACGAACCGCACGTCGGGCTTATCGATCCCCATGCCGAACGCGATCGTCGCCACCATGACGACGCCGTCCTCACGCAGGAACCGCGACTGGTTCGCGGCCCGCACCTCGGCGGGAAGCCCCGCGTGATACGGCAAGGCGTCGAAACCCTGCGCCGCGAGATAGGTCGCGGTCTGCTCGACCGACTTGCGACTGAGCGCGTAGACGATGCCGGCGGGTGCGGAAGTCGACGTTTCGTCTCGCTGCGCTCGCTCAATGCGTTTCGTCTCGCTGCGCTCGCTCAACGACCCGACGGTGTCTGCCTCGAGCGACCGGATGAACTGCACCAGCTGCTTGCGCGGCTCGACTTTCGGCACGATCCGGTACTGGATGTTCGGCCGGTCGAAGCTCGCCACGAAATGCGCAGCGCGATCGAGGTGCAGGCGCTCGGTGAGCTCCTTGTGCGTGGCGCGAGTGGCCGTTGCCGTCAGCGCCATGCGCGGCACCCCGGGGAACCGCTCGCCGAGGTCGCCGAGCGCGAGGTAGTCGGGGCGGAAGTCGTGCCCCCACTGCGATACGCAATGCGCCTCGTCGATCGCGATGACGCTGAGCACGCCACGCTGCAGCAACCTCGTGGTCGCCGGCGACGACAACCGCTCGGGGGCGATATAAATGAGGTCGAGCTCGCCGGCGACGTACGCGCGCTCCACCTCGGCGCGCTCACCCGCCGCCTGGGTCGAGTTCAGATACGCAGCATTCACGCCGTTGGCGCGAAGCGCGTCGACCTGGTCGTGCATGAGCGCGATGAGCGGACTGATCACGAGACCGGTGCCCTCGCGCACGAGCGCTGGCACCTGGTAAGTGATGCTCTTTCCGGCACCGGTCGGCATCAGCACGACAGCATCCCCACCGCCGACCACCTGCTCGACGATCGCCGCCTGATCACCGCGGAAGGCGTCGTACCCGAAGACGGTGTGCAGCGCCTCGCCCGCCGTCGGGAATCGCGACGGCGTAGCCTTCGGCGGAGCGGATGCCGGGGCCGCCGCGGTCACCGGCGTCTGCGGCCCGTCGCCCCAGTCGAGCGGCGGCTCGAAGCCGGCGCCCTGCGGCTCCCAGTCCATCTCCTCAGGCGGCGGCGCATCATCCCACGGCGCATCCGGCCAGGGCAGATCCTCGTACGGGTCACCGGGAAGCGGGTCACCAGAAGACTGCGGCATCCCCCCAGCGTAACGACCCGAGCAGACACCGTCCGTCCTAGGGTGGTGGTAACGCGCCGGTCGCGGCGCAGAGCAAGGGAGCAGCTATGACCGATGAGCCCACTGTCACCCGCAACACCGGGGCGTCGCGCTACGAGATCCACCTCGGCGACGTCCTCGCCGGCTTCGCCGAGTACAAGGAACGGCCGGGCGAGATCCTGTTCACGCACACCGAGATCGACCCCGCGTTCCAGGGGAAGGGGCTCGCCCCCGTGCTCGCATCCGAGGCGCTCACGCATGCCGCAGCATCCGGCGCGACGCTCGTCCCGTACTGCCCGTACATCGCCCGCTATCTGAAGCGCAACGAGGTCGAGGGCGCGAACATCCGCTGGCCCCAGCTGCCCGACGACCCGGCCGACACCTGATGAGCGACCAGGGCACCGTAATCGGGCGACGCAGCATTCTGCTCGAACCGCGCGAGGTGCCGCTCGGCGGCGTACGCGGCATGAGCGTGCTGCGCACCCTGCCCAATCGCGACCTTCCCACGGTCGGCGCCTGGTGCTTCCTCGACCGCTTCGGACCCGACGAGGTGCGCATGCGCGTCGAACCGCATCCGCACATCGGTCTGCAGACCGTCACCTGGCCGCTCATCGGCGAGCAGCGTCACCGCGATTCTCTCGACAGCGACGTCACCCTCAAGCGCGGGCAGCTCAACCTCATGACAGCCGGGAACGGCATCTCGCACTCCGAGTACTCGATCGGCGACGGCCCCGTTCCGCTCGACGCCCTGCAGTTCTGGGTCGTGCTGCCCGACTCCGCCCGCCGCGGCGAGCCGGGATTCGAGCAGCACACGTCTTTGCCGACGGTCACGCTGCCCGCCGACCGCGGCGCTGATGCCACCGGCACCGTCGTACTCGGCGAGTTCGCCGGCATCCGCTCGCCCGCGACCGTGCACACACCGATCGTCGGCGTCGAGATCGCCCTCTCGGCGGGCACCCGGGTGGTACTCCCCTTCAACCCAGCGTGGGAGCACGCCGTCGTCCTCGTCGACGGCGACGTGACGGTCGATGACCGGATGCTGGCACGCGACGACATGCTCTACCTCGGCGACTCCCGCACCGGCACCACGGTGTCCAGCCAGGAGGGCGCGCAGATCTTCGTGCTCGGCGGCGAGCCGTTCGACGAGGACCTCGTGATGTGGTGGAACTTCGCCGCGCGCTCCCACGACGAGATCGCGCGCGCCCGCACCGACTGGGAGACGCCGGAGACGGCATCCGCTCGATTCGGACGGGTCGTGAACCACGGGGATGAGCGGATCCCCGCTCCCGAACTTCCGCGCGTCACGTTGAAGCCGCGCCGCCGGCGGATCTGACCCGCACCCGGCCCCAGCCGCGCGACTAAGCTGATCTGGTGCCGAAGAACCGTGTGCTGTCGACCCGCGTGCTGCTGATCTGCGCCGCGGTCGGCGTCGCCACGGGCCTCGTCTCTGCGGGTGCGGGGTATCTCAGCATCCCCGTCTCGGCAGCCGCTCCTGTGCTCTACGGACTCGTGCTCGGTTCGCACGTGCTGCCGGGGATCGTGGCGCAGTCGCTGCTGCGCGTCCCGGGAGTCGCGCTGATCGCGCACGTGCTCGCCGCCCTCGTCTCGAGCGCTTTCGCCCCTGCCTGGGTGCTGCGCTACATCGGCACCGCGCTGCTGATCGGCGTGATCCAGGAGGGCATCACCGCGATCGGACGCTACCGGTACTGGGGTACAGGACGGTTCATGGTGTCGGCCGTGATCGTCGGCGTCATTCTCGCCGTACCGATCGGCTTCGCCGTGAACCTCGACGAGTTCGCGCCGTGGGCGCGCGTGTTGTACCTCGTGATGTTCGTGGTCGGCCCGATCGTGTGGACGTTCATCGGCGTGCGGATCGGCACGGCGCTGCGGCGAGCGGGCGTGGTCACCCGCACCTGATCTTTCTCGGCGGATGCGATTCAGGTAAGGCTCAGCTAACCTGGGTCGGTACCCGATCGAAGGACCGCCGTGCGCTCATCCGCGCCCCTGCTTCGCGTGCGTGATCTATCGCTCACGCACGCTGGCGCCACGCACGCTTCACCGAGCGACGTGAGCTTCGAGCTGCACCCGGGGGAGGTCGTGCTCGTGCTCGGGCCGAGCGGATCGGGCAAGTCGACCCTGACGCTCGCATTGAACGGCCTCATCCCGCAATCCGTCCCCGCCGAGATCTCGGGCACCGTGGAGGTCAACGGCCGCGACACCGTGAGCACCCCGGTCGCCGAGCTCAGCGCCGATGTCGCGATGGTCTTCCAAGACCCCGATGCGCAGCTGGTCACCGGCACCCTGCTCGACGAAGTCGCCTTCGCCCTCGAGAATCTGCTGCTGCCGGTCGGCGACGTGCTCGGGCGATCAGAGCAGGCGCTGCGCCGCGTCGGGCTGTGGGAACGCCGCAGCTGGAACCCCGACCGGCTCTCCGGCGGCGGCCGCCAGCGCCTCGCGATCGCCTGCGCCCTGGCCATGGGATCGTCTGTCATCGTGCTCGACGAGCCGACCGCGAACCTCGACCCGCAGGGGATCGACGACGTCTACGACGCACTCACTGACCTCGTCGCCTCCGGTGATCGCGCCATCGTCCTCGTCGAGCACAACCTGGATGCCGCGATGCGCTTCGCCACCCGCACGATCGTCCTCGACCAGCAGGGCCGAGTCGCGTTCGACGGTCCGGTCGAAGACGTGCTGCGCGGGCACACCGATGAGCTCATCGACATGGGCGTCTGGCTGCCGGCTGCCACCCTCGCCGGACGGATGCTGCGCGCACGGGGCATCCTGCCCGGCGACGCCCCACTCCCCCTAACGCCGGAGGAACTCGCGGATGCTGCGGGTGAGGGTAGGCTTCGACTCCCTTCGGTCGCTCAGCCTGTTTCGTCTTCGGCGACTGCGCAGCCTGCGCTCAACGACCGGCGAGAGGCCGAACCTGTCCGGTCGTTGAGCGAGCGGAGCGAGACGAAACGGGTTGAGCGAGGAGCGCAGCGTCGAGTCGAAACCGACGCACGCCCCCCGATCGTGACCGCCCGCGGCCTCACGGTGAAGCGCGGGCGCAGCGAGATCCTGCACGGCGTCGACCTCGACATCTCTGCGGGTTCGCTCACCGCCATCGTCGGCGCGAACGGCGCGGGCAAGACGACGCTCATCCAGTCGCTCGCTGGCGTCGTGCCACCACCGAGGAATCAGGTCTCGATCGACGGCGTCGACCCGGGCCGCGCTTCACCCCGCGACCTCGCGGCACGCATCGGCTTCGTGTTCCAGAACCCCGAGCACCAGTTCATCACGCACACGGTCTTCGATGAACTCGCGCACGGGCTGCGGCTGCGCAGCACGGGCGATGCCGAGGTGTCCGAGCGCGTCGGAGCGATGCTCGCCCGCTTCGGGCTGGAGCACAAGGCCGACGTGCATCCGTTCCTCCTCTCCGGCGGCGAGAAGAGGCGCCTGTCCGTCGGCACCGCACTCATCACCCGCCCGGGCGTCCTGGCGCTCGACGAGCCGACCTTCGGTCAGGACCGCGCCCGCGCGGACGAACTCCTGCGCCTGCTTGCCGACCTCCGCGCTGAAGGCACGACGATCCTCATCGTCACCCATGATCTGCAGCTCGTCGCCGACCACACCACGCACACGATCATCCTCGACGACGGCCGCGTGCACGCCGCGGGCAAGACCGGCGAACTGTTCGCCACCGAGGGCCTGTTCGAGTCGGCGGGACTCCGCCTCCCCGCGCTGCACCGCGCGCTGGACCCGCAGCTGCGCGGCATCCTCGCCGAGGGGACGCGATGACCGCGATCACCTCTCCCACAGCCACGATCGATCCGTACGCGCCGGGTGTACCGGCATCCTCCCGGCACTTCCTGAACCATCTCAACCCGCTGTCAAAAGTGGGCGCCGTCGTGCCCGCGATGGTGCTGCTGGTGTTCGTGCGCGACCTCATCGCGCCGCTGTGCTTCGTGATCCTCGCGTACGCGCTGATCCTCACCGGCACACGGATCACCTCGCGCACCGCTGCCCTGCTGTTCCTCGCGGTGCCGATCGGCGTCGTCGCCATCGGGTTCGGATTCGCACTGTGGGTGGATGCATCCGGCGTCGACACCACCGCGCCGTTCATGCAGATCGGCGGCTGGACGCTGTTCACCGGCGCCCTGCAGATCGGCTTCGCGACCGCCCTGCGGCTGGCCGCGATCCTCGCCCTCGCGCTGATCGGCGGGCTCACGACGACCGGCCCCGACCTCGTGCGCGCGAGCATCCAGCACCTTCACGTGCCCTATCGGATCGGCTACACGGCGCTGGCCGCCTACCGGTTCGTGCCGCGATTCGGGTATGAGCTGGGCGTCATCCGCGCGGCGCACCGCGTACGCGGATCGCACGGCGGTCGCGGACCGTTCGCCGCGATCGCCCGCGGTTGGGGGTACATCGTGCCACTGCTCGCCGGGGCGATCCGGCATGCCGAGCGCGTCGCTCTGGCGATGGATGCTCGCGCCTTCGGCGCCCACCCGACCCGCACCGAGCGGCACCTCGTGCCGTTCCGCACGCGCGACTGGGTGTTCATCGCGGCATTCGTCGCGGCATCCGCTCTGATCCTTGTATTCACGTCTCCGTGGTCCCCCGTCTGAAAGGCAGCGCTATGGCATACAGCAAGATGGTCAAGCCCGAAACGACCGACCTCCTCCCCCTCGAAGTGCTGCGCACCGAGCAGCTCGCGCCGCACTGGGTGCGGGTGACGCTCGGCGGCGGTGAGATCCAGAAGTTCCAACCGATGGGCCACGACCAGTGGTTCCGGCTGTTCATCCCGGTCGCCGGCGAAGCGGGACTCGAACGCGTGCCGGCGAAGGCGCACAAGCTCTTCGGCTACCTAAAGTTCCTGCGGATCCCCGACGGCGAGCGACCCGTGATGCGCAACTACACCGTTCGCGCACACCGGCCGGCGACCGCCGACCGCGGCGCCGAGATCGACATCGACTTCGTCCTGCACGGCTCTGCCGCCGAGGGCACAGCCGGTCCGGCATCCCGGTGGGCCGAGACCTGCAAGCCGGGCGACCGGGTGCTGATCATCGACGAGGGGCTCACTTTCAACCCCGAGCGCGGCACCGACCGCGTCGTGCTGGTCGGCGATGAGACCGCCCTGCCCGCGATCGCCTCGATCTGCGCGTCGCTGCCGGAGTCCGCGTCCGGCGCCGTGATCATCGAGGTCCCCTCCGAAGAAGATGCGCTCCTGTTCTCGCATCCGGCCGACGTCTCCGTGGAGTGGATCGTGCGCCCGGCCTCCTCGGCTCCGGGGATACTCGCGGTGTCGGCGCTGCGCGAGCTGAGGCTGCCGGATGCGCCCTTCCACGCGTACGCGGCCGGCGAGCAGGCGCTCGCGTCGGGCGTGCGCAAGCACCTCGTCGGCGAACGCGGTGTCGACAAGAACACCGTCAGCTTCTGCGGCTACTGGAAGATCGGGGCCGCGTCTCCGACCTCGAAGTCCGCCCGCGAGAACGCTTCGGAGCAGGTGCAGTGAGCGACGCGCAGAGTGTTCGACGCCGACCCGGCATCTCGACATCGCTGCTGCTGACCTGCGCCGCCCTCGGTGTCGCCGGCGGGCTGCTGCTCGCTCCGGCCAACTGGCTCTCGACCGTGCTGCTGGGGCTCGGCTCGCCGATCCTCTCCGTCGCGATCACCGGACTGTGGGTGCTCCCGTCCGTGATCGCTCTTCGCCTGCTGCGCACACCTCTCGTCGGCATCCTCGTCGGCGTGATCGCCGGCCTCGTGATCGTGCCCTTCTCGGGGTACGGATTCATGAGCGTCGTGACCAACGCGTCGTGGGCGCTGTTCGCCGAGCTGCCGTTCCTGCTCGTGCTGTGGCGCTTCTGGAAGACCTGGATGCACTACGCCGGCGCGGCAGCGCTGGGCATCGTGTACCCGATCTTCGCCTGGACGTTCTTCAACATGGCGTCGCAGCCGCTGTGGGCGCAGATCCTGTTCTTCACGGCGACGATCGCCAGCTGCCTCGGGGCGACCGCCCTCGGCATCCTCATCGCCGATCGCCTGCGCAAGGCCGGCGTCGGGCGCCGCTGAGAACCGGGTTCAGGTCGCAGATCTCGCCGCTCTGAACCTGTCACAACGGCAGAATCTGCGACCTGAGTGAGGCGTCAGCGCTTGCCGGCGATCTGACGACCGACGAGGTCGCGCATGATCTCGTTCGTGCCGCCGTAGATGCGGTGCACACGGGCGTCGGTGAAGGCGCGCGCGATCGGGTACTCCATGATGTAGCCGTAGCCGCCGTGCAGCTGCACACCGATGTCGAGCACCTCCCACTCGCGATCGGTGGCCCAGAACTTGACCTTCGCCGCATCTTCGGCGGTGAGCTTCTTGTCCTTGTACGCCCGCAGCGCCTGGTCGATGTATGCCCACATCACCTCGGTGGTGGTGACCATGTCGGCCAGACGGAAGCGCGTGTTCTGGAAGTCGGCGATCCGCTCGCCGAAAGCCTCGCGGTCCTTCGTGTAGGTGATGGTCCAGTAGGTGGCGGCCTGGGCTGCGGCCGCGGCGGCGACGCCGATCGACAGGCGCTCAAGAGGCAGGTTCATCATCAGTTGGATGAAGCCCTGGCCCTCCTTGCCGCTGATGAGGTTCTCTTCGGGGACGAACACGTCGGTGAAGCTGAGCTCAGCGGTGTCCCAACCGTGGAAGCCCATCTTGCTGAGCTTCTTACCCTGGTCGAACCCCTCCATGCCCTTCTCGAGGATGAGCAGGCTGAACGCGTCGGGACGGTTGCCCTCGCCGGTCTTCACGAACGTGACGACGATGTCGGCCGTGGTTCCAGATGAGATGAAGGTCTTCGCGCCGTTGACGATGTACCCGCCGTCGACCTTCTTCGCGTTGGTCTTGATGCCGCGCAGGTCGCTGCCCGCACCGGGGTCGGTCATCGCGAGGGCGCCGAGCACCTCACCGGTGGCCATGCGGGGCAGCCACTTCTCCTTCTGCTCCTGCGTGCCCATGTGCACGAGATAGGGCACCGCGAGGTCGTCCTGGATGCCGAAGGCGCCGGCAAGCGACCCCGCACCGGAAGCGATGACCTCTTCCATCACGATCGTGCGGAAGCGGTAGTCCTGCAGCATGCCAGCGCCGCCGAACTCTTCGGGAACGGAGAGCCCGATGAGCCCGGCCTCGCCCGCAGCGAGCATCGTGTCGCGGTCGATCTCGCCCGCGGCATCCCACTTCTCGATGCTCTCCGTGCTCACGTGGCGCTTCACGAAGTCCTTCACAAGGTCACGGAATGCCTCGTGGTCCTCGTCGTAGATGTCGCGTTCCATGCCGTCCTCCCGAACGTGTCTGGCGTCGTTGCTCCGGTGAGTCTATGCCGGAGGGCGGATGCCGCGGTACGGCGTTGTGAGAATGCATCCCACCATGCGTGGCACCGCGTATCGCGTTTGTGGGAAGCCACAGATCGGCGGTCGAACCGTCGGCCCGGCTGGATGCTACGGCGTCAGTGCGCGTAGTCGGGAGCCGCAGGCAGCCCGAAGAACTCCTCGAGCGTGTCGAAGCCGCCGCCGTGGTACGCCGCCGCGAGTTCGGGGCCGACATAGCGGAGATGCCACGGCTCTGGTTCGTAGCCCGTCGTGCCGGTCGCGCCGGCCGGGTAGCGGACGATGAAGCCATGCTCCCAGGCGTGAGCGGCGACCCAGTCGCTCTCGGACGTGCTGGCGAATGCGTCGATCCCGCCGCACCCGCTGCTGCAGGCGACGACGTCGACCGCGAACCCGGTCTGGTGCTCGCTGAACCCGGGTCGTGCCGAGCCCCGGTCGGCAGCGTCCTGCCCGACCTCAGCCACCTGTCCGGTGTAGTTCGTGACCTGCAACCGGTACGAGCGATAGGAATTGTTCATCCCGAGCTCACCCATGCCCGCGGCGCTCAGAGCCGACGCCATGTCGCCCAGGGCGGTCGCGGCATCTTCATCGATCAGAGTCGACGCCGTCGTCATCTGAATCGGCGCCTCGACCAATCCCGCCGGTTCGTAGTCGGAGGGGGTGAGCCCACGCTCCTTGTTCACGACCACCCACTGCCGCGACGGGTCGGTCAGCGAGATGCATGGCGCACTGCCTGCCACCACGGCCTCGCGGAACGCCGCACCGCCGCCGAAGGCCGCAATCGTGCCTTCGTCGTCACCGGCGGCCAGCGCGTCGATCACGGTCGGCTCGGAGCACGGATCGGTCGCTGCAACGGTGGCGACATCGATGCTGGGAAGCTGGGCTGCGACGGCCGGGGCCGGCGGCACGACGGCGTCCGCCACCGGAGGCACGTCGGTCAGCGCCCACAACGCACCAAGAGCCGTGACGGCCAACCCGATCGGAAGCGCGATCGGGAAAACGCGGGATGGGCGCGACGCGTGCCGGGGAATCAGGGCGCCGCTCATCCATCTATTGTTGCTTAACTGCTATCGAACATAGTTCACCCTCCTGGTTGACAGAGTATCGATTCTTTGTTCGAATGGATGCTATGCGATGGCAGGGACAAACACTCGAAGACACCGATGCAGCAGCGCTGCCCGGTCTCGAGAACCGCAGCGGAATCGTCCGCTCGGTGACGACGCCCGAATTCGCCGGCATGACGTTCCACGAGGTCCTGGCGAAGTCGGCACTCAATCACGTGCCGGGCGAGTCGCGCATGCCGTTCAGCTGGACGATCAATCCCTACCGTGGATGCAGTCATGCATGCGTTTACTGCTTTGCTCGCGGCACGCATCAGTATCTCGACCTCGACGGCGGCGGAGACTTCGACGCGCAGATCGTCGTGAAGACGAACGTGGCCGAGGTTCTGCAGCGCGAACTGCGGCGCGGCAGCTGGGCGCACGAGACCGTCGCGCTCGGAACCAACACCGATCCGTATCAGCGGGCAGAGGGCCGGTATCGGCTGATGCCCGAGATCATCCGCACCCTGGCCGCTTCCGGCACACCGATGTCGATCCTCACCAAGGGCACGTTGATCCGCCGCGATGTTCCACTGCTCGTAGAAGCAGCGAAATCGGTTCCCGTAGACATCTCGATGTCGATCGCGATGTACGACGACGCACTGCAGCGGGCGATTGAGCCGGGAACGCCGTCCACCCAGGCTCGCCTCGACACCGTGCGGGCCCTGGCTGATGAAGGGTTCCGCGTGGGCGTCTTCCTCATGCCGGTTCTGCCGCATCTGACCGACTCCGTCCACGCCATCGACAATGCGCTGCAGCGCATTCGAGCATCCGGCGCCGACCACGTCATCTACGGCGCTCTGCATCTGCGCGCCGGCGTGAAGCCGTGGTTCATGCAGTGGCTGGAGCGCGAGCATCCCGAACTCATGTCGTCGTATCGCGGACTGTATCCGGGCGCGGCCGCAGACGCGCCGAAGGCCTACCGGCAGTGGCTGGCGAAGAGGATCAAACCGCTGATCCGTGCACACGGGCTCGACGCCCGGCACTCCGACGACGCGTACCCGTCGCGAAAGCTGACCAAGCCGGCCGTGCTCACACCCGCGGCTCCGCCGGAGCAGCCGACGTTGTTCTGACGGTGGTGCGCCGCGCCGTAGGCTCAGGGACTATGGCAATCGGGTCGACGATCTACACGTTCGCAGTGCAGCTGGCAGACACGGATCGCGGCGTCTACGACGACTTCACGCTCCGCGCGGCGCGGCATCCGTCAGAGACCGACGCCTACATGGTGACGCGACTGCTCGCCTACTGTCTCGAATATACGGAGGGCATCGCGTTCGGCGAGGGCATCTCGTCGACCGAGGTACCCGCCGTGATCGTTCGCGATCTCACCGGGGCGATCACAGCCTGGATCGAAGTCGGCGCACCCGACGCCGAACGCCTGCATCACGGCAGCAGGCTCGCCGACCGCGTCGCCGTGTACACGCACCGCGACCCCGCGAAGGTCACGGCCCCCTGGGCGGGCAAGCGCATACACAACGTCGAGGCCATCGAAGTGTTCAGCTTCGACCCCGGGTTCATCGACGACGCCGTCCGGCTGCTCGAGCGGCGAAGCACCGTCACGCTGACCGTCACCGAGGGGCAGCTGTACCTCGATCTGAACGGCACGACCCTGACCTCGACCGTGCACGCACAGCCCGCCGTGTGAGCCGCTCGATCAGGCCGTGAGCTCGGCCGCACTCGGCATCCGGCCGGCGACCTCCTCGATGATGTCGTCGCCGACGCGGGCCTGTTCGAACGGCGCGTCGATCTCGGCGCGGTCGAGCAGCTCGGTCATCCGCCGCTGCCGCTGCCGCGTGATGAGTGTGACGACGCGGCCCGCACGACCCGCGCGGCCGGTGCGCCCGGAGCGGTGCATATACGTCTTGTACTCGTCGGGAGCGTCGGCCTGGATCACCAGATCGATGTCGTCGACGTGGATGCCGCGGGCAGCCACATCCGTCGCCACCAGCACGTTCACGCGACCCGACGCCATGCGCTGCAGGTTGCGTGTGCGCTTGGCCTGGTTCAGATCGCCATGCAGCGAAACGGCCGGGATGCCGGCGTCGTCGAACTGCTCGGCGAGCATCTCCGCGTACGCACGCGTGCGCGCGAACACGAGCGTCTTGCCCGCACGGTCAACCATCGAGGTGAGGATCTCGGCCTTGTCGCGGTGGTCGATCACGAGCACGCGGTGGTCGATCGTGCTCGACTCCTGGTCTTCCCCGGCGACTTCGTAGACGGCCGGGTCGACGAGGAACTCCTCGACGAGGGCTGCGACCTCGCGGTCGAGTGTCGCCGAGAACAGCAGCTTCTGGCTGCCGTCGGCCGTGTGCCGCAGGATGCGCTGCACGGGCTCGACGAAGCCGAGCTCGCACATGTGGTCGGCCTCGTCGAGCACGGCGATGCGGCAGTCCGACAGGTCGAGCTTGCCCTGGTTGATCAGGTCCTCGACGCGACCGGGGGTGCCGATCACGATGTCGACGCCCTTCTTGAGCGCACCGACCTGACGCCCCTGCGGAACGCCGCCGTAGATCTGTGTGGTGAACAGTCCGACGCTGCGGGCGATCGGCTGCACAGTGCGGTCGATCTGCAGCGCGAGCTCGCGCGTCGGGGCAAGGATGAGCGCACGCGGAGAGCGCCCGAACTCCCGCCGTTTGCCGGCCTGCGACTTCAGGATGCTTTCGACGAGCGGAGCTCCGAACGCGATGGTCTTGCCGGATCCGGTGCGTCCACGGCCGAGCACGTCGCGGCCCTCGAGGATCGACGGGATCGTCGCCCCCTGGATCGGGAACGGAGACTCGGCTCCGAGGCTCTTCAGCGTCTCAACGATGTTCGAGCCGAGCCCGAGATCAGCGAACGTGGTGCCCTCGACCTCGGGGGCGGCGACGACCTTCGCCTCGAGCCGCTCGTGCACGACGTCTTCGGTCGGTTCGAAACGGCCTGCCGGGGCGGTCTTGTTCCAGTCGTCGCGGCTCGGACGCTGGGCGCGATCGTCGCGTCGCGGACGGTCGTCACGCCGGGGGCGGTCACCGTACGAGGGACGATCATCTCGACGCGGACGCTCGTCACGGTTGAACCGTGGACGGTCACCCCCACGGTCGTCCCGACGCGGACGCTCGTCACGATTGAACCGAGGACGGTCGCCTCCACGGTCATCCCGACGCGGACGGTCACTTCCACGGTCATCCCGACGCGGACGCGCGTCACGATCGAAGCGAGGACGCTCGCCTCCACGGTCGTCGCGGTTCGGGCGCTCACTCGCACGGTCATCCCGACGCGGACGCTCGTCACGATCAAAGCGAGGACGCTCGCCCCCACGGTCGTCGCGGTTCGGACGCTCGTCACGGTTGAACCGCGGACGGTCGCCCTGGAACCGAGGACGATCCCCGCCGCGCTCGTCGCGACGCGGACGGTCGTCGTAACGCCGCTCACCGTAGCGACGCTCACCGGCAGGACGATCGCCACCGGAGCGCGAACGCTCCCCGTACGAGCCGCGCTCGTCGCGGTGATGGGGCGCTTCCCGACGGCCGGACTCGGCACGACCACGGATGCCGCGGGCCTCGTCACGACCGGCACGCTCCTGGTCGGTCCAGCGCCGCTTGGGCGCGCCGGTTCCCTCTTCGGCGGGGCGATAGCCGCGATGGTTCGGGCTCTTGCTGCCCGGGCGACGGTCGTAGCCGCGGTCCGACGTGCGGGAGCGGTCCGACGTGCGGGGCCGATCCGATGAGAAGCCGCGCTCGCCAGCATCCGATCGCTCGTTGCGACCGCCCTCCGGGCGACCGGCACCGGGCCGGCCACCGGCGTGACGGTCGTGGAACGACGTCTTCTTCGCGTAGCGCGGCTCGAAGTTACGGGACGGACGACCGCCCTTGGGCTTGCCATTCTTGGGCATGGTGTTTCCTGACTGTCTCTGACACGAGAACAGCGCCGCTCGCGCGCACAGAGATCAGCGCGCGGCAGTCATACCCGAGCATCCGTCGGCCGGGGCCATTCATGTGATGGTTTATGAACCATCGGCCCTGGGCTCACACTCACGCTCATCCCGCACATCGCGGGTGCCCGAAGCCGACCCGACGATTCTACCCGAGACGCCTGGGAGAGAGCCGCGATGGGCCTCGTAACATGGCACTGTGACCTCTCCTTCCCCCACCGGCATCCAGACCCATCTGACGCGCGGCGGCGTCACGGCGCAGATCGCCCAGGTCGGCGCATCCCTCCGCGGCCTCACCGTCGGCGGTGTCGATCTCGTCGCCCGCTACCCGGAGGAGATCCCGGCGCCGTCTTGCTCCGGGGTCGTGCTCGCGCCGTGGCCGAATCGGATCCGCGACGGCGCCTGGCGCGACGGTGACGACGTCCGCCAGCTCGCGATCACCGAGCCGAAGCTGCGCAATGCCAGCCACGGACTGCTGCGGTTCACGGCGTACGAGATCGAGCAGACGGGTGCCGCGGCCACCCTCTGCGCGACGATCCACCCGCAGACCGGCTACCCGTACGAGATCGCGACAGCGGTGACATACACGCTGACGGACACCGGCATCGAGGTCACCCACACGCTGACGAACCGGTCGGATGCCGCGGCCCCCGTCGCCCTCGGAACGCACCCCTTCGTCACCATCGGCGATGTGGACCCTCGAAATCTCGTGCTGCGGATTCCTGCCGCCGCCCAGTTCGAGACAGACGAGCGGATGCTGCCGACTGAAGCCGTCGCGGCCCCCGAAGAGCTGCGCAGCGGAGTGCGCCTGGGCGGCATCACCCTCGACACGGGATTCACCAGGCTCACCCGCGACACGGACGGCCGCGTGCGACACACGCTCACCGCGCCGGACGGCCGACGCGTCACGCTGTGGCAGGGCGAGGGATTCGACTTCGTGCAGGTCTACACGACGACGAACTATCCCGGTCAGCAGCTCGCGGTCGCGATCGAACCCATGACGGCACCGGCCGACGCGTTCAACAGCCGCCTCGGCCTGCGCCGCCTCGCAACCGGTGAGACGTGGACGCTGTCCTGGGGGATCGAGCTCGGCTGACTAGCGCTGGTTTCGAGGGTCTCGAGTCTCGAGGTTTCGACTCGCCTGCGGCTCGCTCAACCCGTTTCGTCTCGCTGCGCTCGCTCAACGCCCCGCGGAACTGCGCTCGCTCAACGCCCCGCAGAACTGCGCCTCACTCAACGCCCCGCAGAACACCGCACGGCAACAGCTCTGCGGCGACTGCGGGAGCGTCAGTCGTTGTCCGGCCCCAGCCCGCGTTCCCTGATCTCGCGGCGAGTCAGGGCATGGTCGTTCGAGGTCGCGACGGCCGCTGCCGCCGCCGCTGCTGCCGAAGCTGCGGCCGAGGCCGCGGCAGCCGCCGCGGCGAGCGCAGCCGAGCTGTTGTCCCGCATCCGCGACTCCGCCTCGTAGACCAGTTCCGCGTCCCGCATGTTCTCCCTGCGCTCGACGGTCGTCCCGGTACCCGCCGTCGACGGTGCCTCAGCTTCATCCGAAGGCGCATCAACGAACGCGACCGGTGCAGGCAACGCCTCGGCAGGACCGGAATCGCCGTCCGGTGTGCGCGGCGGCGTGTCCGTGCCCCCAGCGTCCCCGGCATTCCCAGCATCCGGCCCAGCCTTGCGTGCCCGACGACGCTCGCGCGCCCCCTCGACGAGGTTGTACAGCGTCGGCAGCACCACCAGCGTCAGCACAGTGGACGACACCAATCCGCCGATCACGACGATCGCGAGCGGCTGCGAGATGAACCCGCCATGACCGGTGATGCCCAGCGCCATCGGTGTGAGCGCGAAGATCGTCGCGAGAGCTGTCATGAGGATCGGCCGCAGACGCTTCTCGCCACCGGCCATCACGGCTTCGGCAGTCGGCAGTCCCTTCGCGCGATACTGGTTCACCAGGTCGACGAGCACGATCGCGTTCGTGACCACGATGCCGATGAGCATCAGCACGCCGATGAGCGATGCGACGCCGAGCGGGACGCCCGTCGCGATCTGCAGCAGAATCGCCCCGGTCGCCGCGAACGGCACCGACACCAGCAGCAGCAGCGGCTGCCGCAGCGACTTGAAGGTCGCGACCATGACGACGTAGACGATCAGGATCGCCGCGAGCATCGCGAGCCCGAGCTGCGAGAACGAGTCCGCCTGCTGCGATGCGACGCCGCCGACCTCGGCCGAGGCGCCATCGGGCAGGTCGACGGCCTCAAGGGCCGCCGTCACCGAGGCGGTCGCGGTGGCGAGGTTGTCCGACGAGGGCGGCACCGTGACGGTCGCCGTGCGTCGACCCTGCTCGGTCGTGACCGAGGTCGGCCCCTCGGCCTGTTCGACGGTCGCGACATCCTCGAGCTGAATGATTCCCGCAGCGGTCGGGATCTCCAGCGCACGCAGCTCGTCGACGGTGGCCGGCGGCTCGGATGCTGCGAGGTTCACCGTCAGCGCGGTGTCATCGAGCTCGACCGAGCCGATCTGCTGCGGCCGCATCGTGCTCGAGACGAGCGTGCCGACTGCGACTTCCGAAAGCCCGCGCTCTGCGGCGGCCTCACGGTCGACGACCACGGCGATGTAGGGCAGGGATGCTGCCAGATTGTCGGTGACCTGACCGATGCCGTCCCGTCCGTCGAGCTCGTCGCTCACGGCCGCGGTCGCTTCGGTGAGTGCCTCGCCGTTCGGGGCGGTGATGTTCACCTCGATGTCGGTCGAGCCGAACCCGGCGGCGGCGTTCACGCTGATCTCCCCGACATCTTCGAGGTCGTCGGTGGCATCCAGCACATCGGCGCGCAGCTGCTCCTGGTCGACGTCGGCCGAGGTCATGATCGAGTACGTCACACCCGCTCCGCCGGAGAAAGCGTCCATCAGGGATGATCCGCTGGATCCGATCGACACCTGCACGTTCTCGATGCCATCGATGCCCTCGATGGCATCTTCGACGACGGCGGCCGCGGCATCCTTCGCCTCCAGGCTCGCGGTCGGGCCGAGGTCCTGTGTGACGGTCATGGTGTTCTGGCCGGTGTCGCTGAGGAAGTTGATCTTCATCAGCGGTGCCGCCGCGAGCGTGCCGCCGAGCACGACGACGGCGAGGATCACGGTGAGGCCCGAGTGCTTGAGCGTCCAGTTCAGGATCGGGCGGTATCCGCGCTGCAGCGGAGTGGGCGGAGCATCCGGGTGCTCGGGATCGATGACTTCGCCGTCGGCGTTCTTCAGCTCCTTGCCGGGCTTGAGGAACCAGTACGCCAGCACTGGCACGATCGTCAGCGCCACCAGGAGCGAAGCGACCATGGCGATCGTCACGGTCATCGCGAACGGTCGGAACAGCTCGCCGACCATGTCTCCGACGAAGACGATCGGCAGGAATACCGCGACCGTCGTGATCGTGGATGCCGTGATTGCCGCGGCCACCTCGCGCACCGCGAGCCGGATCGCATCCCCCTTGTCGGCATCGCCGACATAGTGTCTCTTGATGTTCTCGATCACGACGATCGAGTCGTCGACCACGCGCCCGATCGCGATCGTCAGCGCGCCAAGGGTGAGTACGTTCAGCGAGTAGCCGAACGCCTGCAGCCCGATGAACGTGATGAGCACACTGGTCGGGATCGAGATCGCCGTGACCAGAGTCGAACGGATCGAAAGCAGGAAGACGAGGATGACGAGCACCGCGAAGACGAGGCCGAGCAGACCCTCGGTGGCGAGCGTCTCGATCGACTGCTCGATGAACGGCGCCTGATCGAACACGATCGTGAACTCCGCGTCGGGGAAGCTCTCTCTGAGCTCATCGATCGCCGCGATGACGCCGTTCGACACCTCGACGGTGTTGGCGGCGGGAAGTTTGGTGATCGAGATCGACAGGGCGTCCTCGCCGTTGACGCGAGAGATCGACGAGACCGGTTCGGAATCCAGCGACACGGTCGCGACGTCGCCGATCGTGGCATCCGTTCCGACCAAGGGGAGGGCGGCGATCTCATCGACGGAAGTGATCTTCGCCCCGGTCTGGACCGTGAGCGTCTCATCGTTCTCAGTGATGTCACCGCCCGGGAACAGCGTGCCGTTCTGTTCCAGCGCGTCACGTATCGACTGGTTGCTGGCTCCGGCCGCGGTCAGATCCGCCTGGTCGGGCGTGATGGTGATCTGCTGACCGAGCCCGCCGACGATCTCGGCGGCGTTGACGCCGTCGACATCCTCCAGATCCGGCACGGCGACGTTCTCGAGGTCTGCCTGCGCGGTCTCGGCATCGTCGAAGCCGGTCACGGCGACCTGGATGACGGGGAAGTCGTCGATCGACACCGACAGCACCTGCGGCTCGACGTCGTCGGGCAGCTCGGAAGAGATCCGGTTGATCGACTGCTGCATCTTCTGCTCGGCGGTGGCGAGGTTCTCACCATAGGCGAACGTCGCCTGGATGATCGACGCATTCGTCGTGCTCGTCGCACTCGTCGACTCGAGCCCCGGAACCCCCTGGATCGCGGTCTCGATCGGCGTGGAGACGTCGTTCTCGACGACCTCGGGCGAAGCGCCAGGGTAGTTGGTCATCACCACGAGCGAGGGGAGCTCGAGCGACGGAATGAGCTCCTGCTTGAGGTTCGTCAGAGCGAGCCCGCCGAAGATGGCGGCAACGATCGTGATGAGGGCGATCAACGCACGGTTGCGCAGACTCAGGACGGCGAGGTTCGACACGATTGTTCTCTCTCGGATCAGGTGTTGCGGCTGTCGTCGCCGAGGATCCCGGCGAGTGCTGTTTCGATGATGTGGCGAGGCAGCGGAACGTCATTGATCTGCGAGTGCCAGAGTACGCCGTCAATGAAGACGGCCGCTGCCGTTGCCCGTTCCGCGCCGTGCACCGGCTCGAGCACGGCGACGAGATCGCGTGACATCGTGCGGGCGAGCTCACGGATCTTCGGATCGTGCACCGCAGCGGTGACGACGGCTCGGTCGGCCTGCGCCGCTGGCGCATCGCTCAGAGCCTCTGCCAGGAAGGCGGCGATCGCCGCCGGTGTCGCGCCCTCAGCGGCGAGAGTGTCGCGCATCCGCTGCAGCTGAACATCGACGTGTGCGACGAGCAGCTGCACGGCGGCCTCGCGCAGGTCATCGAGCGTGTCGAAGTACTGTGTCGTCGCCCCGAGCGGCACCTCGGCGCGCGCGGCAACCATGCGGTGCGTGATCGCGTTGACGCCGACCTCGACGATCAGTTCGGCGGCCGCGCGCACGATCGCGTTGCGGCGAGCCTCCGGATCGCGGCGGCGTCGCGGGGAATCCGACATGATCCTCCTGGACATCTGTACATGTACATTTGTACAGAATGCTTGCTGTGGGGCGGCTGAACGACGTCGTCGTCAGAGCATCATGCCGACGCCGAGCCCGCCGATCGCGGCGAGGATGGATGCCGCGAAGGTCCCGATCACATGCCCGATCGAGGCCGGTCGCTCGCCATCCCGCCACAGCGCGAGAGCGTCGAGCATCGCCGTGCTGAAGGTCGTGTACCCGCCGAGGAGACCCGCGCCGACGATGGTCACCGCATCGGGGATGGATGCCGTTAGCACCCCGAGTGCGAACGCGCCTGTGACGTTCACGACGACGATCCCCCACGGGAATCGACCCCGTGTCAGCGTCATAACTCCGGCGTCGACGACGTAGCGCAGACCGGCGCCGATGCCGCCGGCGACAGACGCGAGCAGAAAGAGGAGCGGCGTCATGCGCGGCGCCTCCTGCCCAGCCGCAGGCCGAGCACGGCCGCAGCGATGCCGAGCCCCAGGGTCAGCGCAGCGTAGATCGCGGCGAGGAGCGGAACATCCGCCCACAGCTCGACCGACCCGACCGCGAACGCACTGTAAGTGGTGAACCCGCCCAAGATGCCGGTGCCGAGGAACACACGCACCTCAGAAGACCTCGGAAGCCGTGCGGCCAGCACCCCGATGAGCAGAGCACCGGCGACATTGACGATGAGTGTCGCCAGGGGAAAGCCGCCCGCATCGGGCACAAGCAGCCCGATGCCGAGTCGAGCGGCGGTGCCCAGCATCCCGCCCAGCACGACGAGAATCAGGCGGCGGAATGTCACGCGGCAACTCTAGCCGCGGCATCCATTCGGGCGGAGAAAACAGCGATGGGCGGAGGGATGCTGATCATCCCTTCGCCCATCGGCGAGAACTCCGCCCATCGGTGGGGCGGTTTCACCCGCTATCAGAGGTTCGCCTCGGCGTAGATGCGCAGCGCGTCGCGGACGAACTCCGCGCCGCGGGTGCCGCCATCGGCCGTGGCGTAGTTGGCGCCGAAGCGCGTGTCGGCGACGTACATGTCGCCGATCCCGAGCACGTAAGCCTTCGCGTCGCCGCCGGGGACGGATGCCGGCGTGCCGGGCACTCCGGTCAGCCAGTCCACGTGGCGCTTGGCGAGAGCCTGACCCTCATCGGATTCCGGAGCGACGCCGCTTTCGGCGGCGGCCACCCAGTCGCTGGAGAGATCGGTGACGCGCTGCTGCCACTCGGCCTTCTCGGCGGCGGAAAGGTTCCGCCACCAGCGGTCGCCGTCGGCGTACGCCTTCTTACCCCAGCGCTCTTCGACCTCGTCCTTGTACTGAGTGTGATCGAACCCGTCCAACATGTTCTCTGCCATGAGAGATTCACCTGCTTTCAATGCGTTGATGGTTGTCTCGACCGACGCGATCTGCCGCGTCAGCCTGTTCTGCTCCTCGCGCAGGTACGCGAGGTGCGTCTCGAGAGCGGATGCTTCGTGCGCTCCCTCGCGGGAGAGCACTTCACCGATCTGCGGCAGCCCGAGTCCGAGCTCCCGCAGCAGAAGGATCCGCTGCAGTCGCACGAGGGCCGCCTGGTCGTAGTGCCGGTAGCCGTTGTGCGCGATGCGCGACGGGGCGAGCAGCCCGATGTCGTCGTAGTGACGCAGCGTTCTGCTCGTGGTTCCCGCCAACCGTGCGATCTCTTGGATCGACCAGTCGTGTGCACTCACGGCATCCTCCTTCCGTTCTCGATTTCTCCACCGTAAAAGTTGACGTTACGTCAAGGTCAAGCCGATTCTGAAAACGTTCTTGATCATCTCGCGATATATCGTGTTACTCTCGTTCCAACGCGATATATCGCGACCCATCTATAAGGAGAACCTCATGACCGAGAAGTGGCTCATCGCCCCCGGCGAGGAACGCGTCATCGACATCGCCCAGGCGACCCGACTCAAAATCGGCCTCGTCGGCGGACAGGTCGACGTCATCGCCCACGACGAACCCGGCATCCGCATCGAAGTGAGCGGCGTGACCGTGAAAGACCTGCGTGTCGAATCCGACGGAACGCAGATCGAGATCGACCACCCGCAGCTCGGGTGGGACAACTTCCTCGAGGTGTTCCGCAACTTCGGCTCTGGCGGCCCCCGTGCCGAAGTCAGCGTCGCCGTCCCCCGCAGCATCGCCCTCAACCTCGGCGTCGTCAGCGCCGGCGCCCTCATCTCGGGCCTCACGAACGACGCCCGACTCAACACCGTCTCGGGCGACGTGATCGTCGACACCCACACCGGTGACCTGACGCTGAACTCGGTCTCCGGAGATGTGCAGGTGCGCGCCCTCACGGGATCGGCGCACGCCAACAGCGTCTCGGGAGACGTCGCGCTCACCGGTTCGGTGCGCAAGGCCACCGTCGACACGGTCTCGGGCAGCATCTGGGTGGACGCCACCGGCGCCCTGAACACGATCAACCTCAACACCGTCTCGGGCAACAGCACGATCCGCCTGGAGGAGACGCTGCCGGCGAACTACGTCGTGCGCTCGATGAGCGGCGGCGTCATGATCGACGGCATCGATCGGCGCAACTCCGGGCCGACCAACTACACCGGCTCGACGGGTGAACTCGCGGGCTCATTCGTCGACGTGCGCACCAACTCGGTCTCCGGCGACACCACGGTGCTGCGCCGGCCGCTGACCACCGTTGCCGACGATGAGGAGTGGGACTCATGACCCCCGCCGTCTTCTCGCACGGCGACCTGCGCCTGTACCTGCTGTCGCTGCTCGCCGAGACGCCGCAGCACGGCTACGGCATCATCCAGGCGCTCACCGACCGTACCGGCGGAACGTACACGCCGAGCGCCGGCACGATCTATCCGCGACTCGCGAAGCTCGAAGAGGAGGGCCTGGTCACAAAGACCGTCGACGGCCGCACCACGATCTACGCGATCACGGATGCCGGGCGCGCAGAGCTCGCCGGCCGCGAGGGCGACCTCGCCGGCATCGAGTCCGGCCTCGCCGATTCGGTGCGGCTCATCGCGAACGAGGTGCGCCAGAGCGTGCAGGACGCCATGAAGAGCCTGCGCGCCGATCTCGCCGCCGCCGCGAACGACGAACGCACGGCCGCCAAGGCTCGCCCGTCGACCGCGCGACCCGTGCCCGACGAACGGGTCTCCAGTCGTGAGCAACTGCACCGGGCGGATGCCGCCGTCAACGCGTTCCGCGCCAGGGTGCGGACGGATCTGCGGACTCACGTCGCCCGTGGCGGGGTGCTCGCGGAATCTGTTGTGACAGAACTCGAGTCAGCTCTGGATACAGCGGCCCGCGCCGTGACACGCGCTCTGAGTTCGAAGGACGACTGACTCAGGAGAATCCGCGGGTCGTTGAGCGAGCGCGGCGAGACGAAGCCGCGCTGGCTACTCCGTCCAGATCTCGGACTGGTCGTCGGAGACGGCCTCCTCCAGCGGCACCACCAGCACGGAACGGTGCTGACGGTGGGCGAGCCGGGCGGCCACCGAGCCGGTGAAGAACTCGCGGATGGACTCGCCGAGACCCCGCTTGCGGGTACCGACGACGATGAGCCGCGCGTCGACCTTGTTCGCGAGCTGCTTGATCGCCAGGGCCGGGTCTCCGACCAGCTGGCGGGCCGTCCATTCGAGCCCGCTCCCCTCGAGGGCGGATGCTGCGGCGGCCTGCACCTCGTCGAACTCGGCGGCCCCGGCCTCGACGTTCAGATCGATCGGGGCGGAGTGCACGTAGCCGTCCGGATCCTCGTACGTCACGAAGCGCGTCACATCGACGTGGACGACGATCAACGGAGCGCTCAGCAGCTTCGCGTAGCGCGCGGCCTCCTCCAACACGTGAGAAGACTGTTCGGGTTGCATGCCCACGATCACGGCCTTCTGGAGTGCGGCGTTCTGGGCCGATTCGTCGGACGAGGAGGAGGCCTGGTCAGTCATGGATTTCGTTCCCTTCACCTGCCGGCGAAGGCCAGAGGACCTGGCCCTCGTGCTATTCTAAATGCTACTCTTACCGGCCGCACGCCGGTGTCGTGAAATGCTCCGGGCTTCCAAACCCCGGGGCCCAACTCGTAAGGGGGTCTCGCGCATGGGCCGTGGCCGTCAAAAAGCGAAGCACACCAAAATCGCCCGCGAACTCAAGGCATACAGTCCGTCCTTGAACACGTCCGCACTTGAGCGAGAGTTGGCTCACCCGTCAGATGACGAGGACGCCTACGTCGACAAGTGGGCCGACGAATACGCAGACGAAGACGAGGACGAACTCGAAACGGCCTGACTTCTCCTCGTAGGACCTACGAGGAAGTGCCGGCGACGGTCAGCCGTCACCAGCGCCCGTGTCGACGCTCCCACTCGTCTTCGACCGTGCGCCGTCGACCGGCGACCAGGCCGAACGGGATCGCCACCACGAGGACGGCTGCGATGACGAGGAGCGGAATCGTCCATCCGCCGGTGGTCTCGTGCAGCACGCCCATCAGCAGCGGGAACACCGCGGCGAAGACGTAGCCGGAGCTCTGCACGAAGCTGCTCAGCGCCACGGCACTCTCGGGGGTGCGGGCACGGATGCTGATGAGCACGAGCGCGAGCGGGAACAGGATGCCGACGAGCCCGAAGAGTCCGGTCCACAGCCAGATCGTGACCGCGTCGGACCAGAACAGCAGCCCGGCGACCCCGATGAGACCGCAGGACACGGCTACCGCGAACAGCGCGCGCGTCGCCTGGAAGCGCACCACCAGCACCGGCACGAGCAGCGAGGCTGGCAGCCCCATGACTGCGAACAGCGAGAGCAGGAGCCCTGCCACAGCGGGTGACACCCCGGCGGCATCGGTGACGATAGCCGGGAGCCACGCGAACGAGACGTAGGCCATCGTCGACGACGTGCCGAAGACGACGGCGATCGCCCACGCGAGCGGCAGCCGCACCAGCCGGGCGAACACGCGCGAGCTCGCCGGTGTCGTCACGATCGGTCCGGTGGACAGCTCAGCGGGGTCGGCACTGTCCGCAGCGTCGCGGTATGCGGGCTCGGTCGGCCGGGCGGAGGGAACCGGTTGCGCCGCGGTCCGACCGGTCACAAGCATCAGGATCCACGGCAGCGCCCCAGCGAGCGCGAACACACCCCAGAACCCGAGCGACAGGCGCCATCCGGCGGCATCCGCGATCGGCACCGCGACCAGCGGAGGCAGGAACGTCGACAGCGCCATCGCCGTCGTGTACAGCGTGAGCATCATGCCGATGCGATCGGGGAAGTATTTCTTCACCAGGGGCGGAACGAGGATGTTCCCCATCCCCACGCCCGCGAAGATCAGCGCCGACGTGAGCAGCAGCGGGACGGCTCCGAAGGAGACCCCACGCAGCACGAGCCCTGCGGTGATCACGAGAAGCGCGACTGCCGTGACGCGTTCGATGCCGAATCGTCGCTCGAACAGCGGCGTCGCCAGTCCGAAGATCGCGAAGCACACCGGAGGGGCCGTCCCGATGAGCCCGACGATCGCCGTGGGCACCGCGAAGTCTGCGGCAACGTAGTCGAGCAGCGGCGACAGCGACGCGACGGCCGAGCGCAGCGAGAACGCGCACAGCAGGATGCCGAGGACGGCGAGCACGCGTCCTCGCCAGAGCGGCTGCGGGGCAGTCACGACGTCTGCGAGCTCTCCACCCAGTCGAGGTACTCCTCGGTGACGGTGCCGGTGACGTAGCGGCCGTCGAAGCAGCTCATGTCGAGGTCGGTGATGTCGGAGCCCTCGACAATGGACGCCTTGAGATCCTCGACCTCCTGGTACACGAGGTAGTCGACGCCGAGCTCCTGAGCGATCTCGGGGATCGTCCGGCCGTGCGCGATGAGCTCGTGCTTGGAGGGCATGTTAATGCCGTACACGTGCGGGTACCGCACGGGCGGTGCAGCGGATGCGAACGTGACGGAGAGGGCACCGGCATCCCGCGCCATCTGGATGATCTGCTTGCTCGTCGTGCCGCGCACGATCGAGTCGTCGATCAGCAGCACGTTCTTGCCGCGGAACTCGGTCGACATCGCGTTGAGCTTCTGACGAACGCTCTTCTTGCGCACGGCCTGGCCCGGCATGATGAAGGTGCGACCGACGTAGCGGTTCTTGTAGAAGCCCTCGCGGTACTCGATGCCGAGCTTGCGGGCGACCTCCATCGCCGAGGGCCGGGCGGAGTCGGGGATCGGCATGACCACGTCGATCTTCTCGCGCGGCACGTGCTTGGCGATCGTGTCGGCCAGGCGCTCCCCCATCCGCAGACGCGACTCGTAGACGGCGATGCCGTTCATGGTCGAGTCGGGGCGGGCGAGGTAGACGTATTCGAAGGCGCAGGGGGTGAGCGTCGGGTTCGCGGCGCACTGCTGCGTGAACAGCTCGCCCGTGTCGGTGATGAACACCGCCTCGCCGGGTGCGACCTCGCGGACCACCTCGTAGTCGCCGTTCTCGAGGACGAGCGACTCACTGGCGACGACCCATTCATCGTGCTCGACACCGTCGCGCCGGCCGAGGATCAGGGGGCGGATGCCATGGGGATCGCGGAACGCCAACAGACCGTACCCGGCGATCACGGCGATGGTCGCATACGCGCCCTCGATGCGCTCATGCGTCCGGCTGACCGCCTCGAAGATGCGCTCGGGGTCGAGGTCGACATCGGAGGTCGTCGCCTGCAGCTCGCCGGCGAGCACGTTCAAGAGCAGCTCGGTGTCACTGGAGGAGTTCAGGTGGCGCCGGTCGCGCTTGGCCATCTCGGCGGTGAGCTCGCGTGTGTTCGTGAGGTTGCCGTTGTGAATGAGAACGATGCCGTACGGTGCGTTCACATAGAACGGCTGCATCTCCTCCTCACTGGATGCCGTGCCCTTGGTGGCGTAGCGGACATGCCCGAGACCGACGTTGCCAAGTAGGGACCGCATGTCGCGGGTGCGGAACGCCTCGCGCACCTGGCCCTCGGCTTTGGCCATATGCATGACGCCATTGGCCTCCGCGGTCGCCATGCCCGTGGCATCCTGCCCGCGGTGCTGCAGAAGCAGGAGGGCGTCGTAGATGTCCTGGTTGACCGGGCCGCCTGCGACCACTCCGACGATTCCGCACATGGGGTGTTACTTCGCTCCGTTCGCATATGCGCCGACCAGGCGCACCGCACCGCCGTCGACGCCCTTGGCGCCCTCTTCGAACTCGCCGGCGGGGCGCGCGCCGGTGGAGACCGTCGCGACCTGCCAGGCGTCGATGCCCTCGACCGCGAGAGCGGCGATCGCGGCATCTTTCTGGGTCTGGTCGATCACGGCGAGGAAGCCGATGCCGAGGTTCCAGGTGCCTTCGGTGTCTTCGAGGGGGGTGCCGGCGATGTCGCCGAGCACCCGGAAGACCGTGCTCGGCGACCAGGTCGAGCGGTCGACCTCTGCCCAACTGCCGACGGGCAGCACGCGGGCGAGGTTGGCGGCGATACCGCCGCCGGTGACGTGGCTGAGCGAATGGATGCTGCCATCGGCGAGCGCGTCGATCAGACGCAGCAGCGGCTGCGTGTACAGACGAGTCGGCTCGAGGAGCGCCTCGCCCCAGGTGGTGCCCAATTCTGCTGCGGCGTCGCCGTAGCCGATGCCCGCGTTCGTGACGATGTGGCGCACGAGCGAGTAGCCGTTGGAGTGCAGGCCGCTCGATGCCAGGGCTAGCACGACATCGCCGTCCTGGACGCGGTGGGAGCCCAGCACAGCATCCGCCTCGACGACACCGGTGGCGGCGCCGGCGACGTCGTAATCGCGCGGTCCGAGCAGACCCGGGTGCTCTGCGGTCTCGCCGCCGACGAGGGCCGTCCCAGTGGCGGCGCAGGCGTCGGCGACGCCGCGGACGATGTCGGCGATGCGCTCGGGGACGACCTTGCCGCAGGCGATGTAGTCGGTCATGAACAGCGGCTTCGCCCCGACCACGACGATGTCGTCGACGACCATGCCCACGAGGTCCTGACCGATCGTGTCGTGCTTGTCGATGGCCTGCGCGATCGCGACCTTCGTGCCGACGCCGTCGGTGCTGGTCGCCAGCAGCGGCTTGGTGTAGCCGAGCAGCGACGAGGCGTCGAACAGTCCGGCGAAACCGCCGAAACCGCCGAGCACTTCGGGGCCATGCGTCGAGCGCACGGACGACTTCATCAGTTCGACAGCGAGGTCACCGGCAGCGGTGTCGACACCGGCTTCGGAATAGGGATTGGTGGAGGAGGCAGCCACCAGACAAGACTACCGCCGCGCGGACAGTCGGATATCCGGTTCCTGCCCCGCTCGCAGGACCTCCCTAGGATGGGGCCATGGCCGACAAGCCCCAGTGGTTGATCCGTGAGGACGCCGCAGTGCCGGTGCTGGTCGCGCTCGCGCTGCGGCAGATGCTCGGCATCCGTGAGCCCGACGACCTGCCTGCGCTGCGCGAACTGGACGTGCGCGCTCCGGATGCTGTGGACGCCACCCCCGCGCTCGAGCAGCAGTGGCGGAACTACTGGGACATGACGATCGAACCGCGCACGCACCCGGCGGAGGGTCCGCTGGAACTCATCGACGGCTTCGAGACCCTCGTCGCCCTGCCGGCCAGCGGCGCCGAAGAGCTGCGTGCTGCGATCTCACCGCTCGCGGCATCGGCGATGGCCTATGCGAAGGCGGCACGCAACCGCTACTTCGAGGCCATGAAGACGGCGACCGGTGGTGGGGCGTACCGCGCCTACGCCAGCGCGATCGCCGAGTTCGAGCGGGAAGTCGGCCGGCGCGCGCACTCCTTCGAGCTGAACGTGCAGGTGCTGCCGTTCTCGCAGCGCGGGATCTGGTGGATCGGCGCGCTGACGGTGGCCGTGACCGACGGTCTGCGGCGAGATGTCGTCGCGTTCGACGGCGCCATCCGCCCGATCATCGGTGAGCTCGCCTGAGCGGCCGCGTGGACACTTCGACTCGCTTCGCTCGCTCAGTGCGTTTCGTCTTCGGCGGCTTCGCCGCCTACGCTCAACGACCAGCGGTGGCACTCCCTGCGGGTCGTTGAGCGAGCGAAGCGAGACGAAACGCGTTGAGCGAGCCGGAGGCGAGCCGAAACGACGGATGCCGCAGCGGGTCAGTCCTCGGGGATGATCGTCTCGTGGTCGACGCGCACGACGCGGTCGTGCCGACGGGCGATGCGCTCGAGCACCATGGCCACGACGCCGCCGAGCGCCAGGCCGATCGGAGCCGTCCACAGCAGCGTGAACCCGAAGACCTGCCCGGGCGGGTAGACGACGTCGAGCGTCGCGGACGGCTCGTAGCTGCCGACCATCGTCAGGATGCCGGCAGCGATGATGCCCAGCACGACCCCGATCGCCATGAGCACGCCGTAGCGCGGCACGCGCCGCACGGTCGCTTCGACGGTCTCACGGGGTTCGGGGGAGGACATGCCTCCATTGTCCCACGCTCTCAGATCTGCCCGACGGTCTCGCGCTTCTCAGCCTGGAACGCATCCTCACGACGCCCGTGCGCCCAGTACGCCGACAGCGACAGCTGCGTGCGGTCGAGACCGCGCTCCTCGGTCAGGTGCGGACGCAACTGTTTCATCGCGCCGCGCTCGCCGTGCGCGAAGACCTGCACCCGCCCGTCTCGCCAGTCCAGTGCGCGCACCGCGTCGACCAGCAGATCGGTCGTGCCCGCCTGGCTGTCACCGCGGTGCAGCCAGCGCACCTCGATCCCGTCCGGGGCGACCAGATCGAGCTGCTCGGACTCGTTCTGCACCTCGAGGAGCGCCGTGCCGACGGCATCCGCCGGCATCGCCTCCAGAGCCGCCGCGATCGCCGGGATCGATGACTCGTCGCCGACGAGCAGGTGCCAGTCGGCCGCGGCATCCGGAGCGTAACCGCCGCCGATCCCGCCGAGCACGACCGGATCACCGGGCTGTGCGTTCGTCGCCCAGGGCCCGGCGACGCCCTCGTCCCCGTGGGTGACGAAGTCGATCCAGACCCGGCCGGCATCGAGCTCGAACCGGCGGATCGAATACGTGCGCGTCGAGGGCAGCAGTTCGATCGGCAGTTCTTCGCGCAGTTGCTCCATGTCGTACGGCGGCGTGAGCCCTGCCTCGGCCGGCGCGAACAGCATCTTCGTGTACGCATCGGTGAAGCCGTTCTCCTCGACGGCGGCGATGCCGGGGCCGCCGGCGACGATCCGCACCAGGTGCGGGGTGAGCCGGATGCGCTCGATGACCTCGAGCACGATCTGCGGGCGTTGGGGGCGGCGGGGACGCTCTGGGCTGGTCATGTGTTTCCTTCGTTCCGTATGGCATGTGCGCTGTTGTGAGATTCAACCGGCATGGCTTAGTATTGCCTAAGTTAGGTAGGCCTTAGCCGTGAACGTGCTCAGACAGGAGCGGATGCGGGCCCACCGACCACCCGAGATCGAGACTCTACCCAGAGTCGTGTGACGGAGCGAGCGCCCTCCCTACCAAGAAGCAGCGCCCGCTCCCGGCCGCCGGCCTCGGGCTGACACGCGCCATTGGCGCGCCTGAAAACAGCGCGGCCGTGCGGCCACGCTGAGTCTACTCGGCAAGGATCACCAATCACATGGCAAAATCATCAGTTGCGGCGGTGCCCGCCCGGGCGCGCAGCGCACGCGGTAGAAGGCGTCTTCTCAGTCTCGTCGCGACAACGGCACTCGCACTCGGAAGTGTGGCGTTGCCGGTTGTCGCGCAGGCTGCGGAATCACCGTCGTTCACGACCGATGTGACCGAGGTCGCGAACGACCGGATCGACATCGCGATCGAAGGCTCCGGGTACGGCGACGTCGTGGCGCTGCCCGGTCAGAGCGAGCCGCACGCGTACTTCACGCTGATCGAGAAGGACGCAGACCTCTCGGATGTGACCGACACCCAGTCGGCGATCTCCGCGACGATCGACGCAGACGGCAACGTCAGCGACGTCCTGCCGATCCCCTCTGAGGAGCTCGACCAGACGAAGAGCTACGAGGTCATCTCCTGGCCCTCACGCTCCTTCCCAACCGACGCCAACCTCTACGCCCGCGCCGACATCACCATCGACTGGGACGCCCTCTTCCCCGAGGCGCCGCCGGCACCCGCTGTGCCGTCGTTCACGGCCGAGGTGACCGAGGTCCCCGATGAGCGGATCGATGTCGCGATCGAGGGCAGCGGCTACGAGGATGTCCCGGCGCTGCCGGGCCAGTCTGAGCCGCACGCATACTTCACCCTGATCGAGAAGGGCTCGGATCTCGCCGACGTCGGCCAGGCCGACACCGCCATCTCGGCTTCCATCGCAGAGGACGGCACGGTCAGCGACACGCTCTCCGTTCCCGCCGACGAGCTCGACGCGACAGCCGAGTACGAAATCATCTCCTGGCCCTCACGCTCCTTCCCCACCGAGGCGACCCTCTACGCCCGCGCCGACATCACGATCGACTGGGCGGCACTCTTCCCCGAGGAAGAGCCGACCTGGGACCCGCAGCTGAGCGTCGCCCCCGCGACGGACCTGGACCCGGAGGGTGACACGGTCACCGTCTCGGGCGAGGGCTACAACCCGGCGCAGGGTCTCTACGTGTTCCTCTGCGAGGATGTCGATCTTCCCGCAGACCTGTGGCAGCTCGCTCTGGGCTGCCGCGACGGCGCCGCGCTGGTGACGCCGTCTGAGGACGGCACCTTCGAGCTCGAGTACACCGTCAAGCAGCTGAACGATGGCGCTACCGCCGTGTACACGGCAGCGAACCACACGGCGCAGACCGATCGCACGCAGGATGCCAAGGCGACCCTCGCGTTCGCCGAGCCGGTCGAGCCGCAGCCCGCCGTCCCGTCGTTCACGACCGATGTGACCGAGGTCGCGAACGACCGGATCGACATCGCGATCGAAGGCTCCGGGTACGGCGACGTCGTGGCGCTGCCCGGTCAGAGCGAGCCGCACGCGTACTTCACGCTGATCGAGAAGGACGCAGACCTCTCGGATGTGACCGACACCCAGTCGGCGATCTCCGCGACGATCGACGCAGACGGCAACGTCAGCGACGTCCTGCCGATCCCCTCTGAGGAGCTCGACCAGACGAAGAGCTACGAGGTCATCTCCTGGCCCTCACGCTCCTTCCCAACCGACGCCAACCTCTACGCCCGCGCCGACATCACCATCGACTGGGACGCCCTCTTCCCCGAGGCGCCGCAGCCGGAGGAGCCGGTCTTGACGGTGACCGGTGCTGACGGCGAGGCCCTCACTTCGGTCACGCAGGGCGACGAGGTCACCTTCTCGCTGAGCCCTGTCGAGGCCGGCACGGAGTTCGAGGTCACGATCGAGTCCGACCCGATCACGCTCCCGGACCTTGCGGTCGCCGACGCGGACGGCATCGCCCAGGCGACCTGGACCGTCGCCGAGGACTTCGAGCCCGGTGAGCACACCGTGACCTTCGCATCCGCCTCCGCGTCGTACAGCGCGGTCTTCGAGGTGCTCGCCGCGGACGGAGAGTCCGGCGGGTCCGACGACGAAGGCGACGACAACGGCGCAGGCGGCGACGACAACGGCGACGGTGCGGACGACAACGGCAGCACCGCAGGCGGCAACAGCACCGCAGGCGGCAACGACACCGCAGCGACGGGCGACGGCGGGTCCGCGAACGGCCAGCTCGCCGTGACCGGCACCGACGGAGCAGGTATCGCACTCTCGGCCGCGGCACTGCTGATGCTGTTGGGCGCGGGAGTGCTCGTGATGGCGCGACGCCGCTCAGCGACGGCCGATCAGGTCTGACGCGAGCTGTGATCCAAGGGTCGGATGCCTCTCTCATCGCGAGGAGAGGCATCCGACCCGCTGTACGAGAGAACGTCCCCGAGAACCGTAGGAAGTGATTTCCGTGGCCCGATCCGCGTGGTCCCGCAAGACCCTCGCCCTCGTCATCGCGACAGCCGTCGCGATCGGCATCCCGATCACCTCCGCACCGGCGGCCAGTGCGGCCGAGACCCCGTCGTTCACCACCGGGGTGACCGAGGTTCCGAACGAGCGGATCGACATCGCGATCGAGGGCGCCGGATACGGCGATGTGGAGGCGCTGCCCGGCCAGGACGGCCCGCACGCGTACTTCACGGTGATCGAGAAGGGGTCGGATCTGGCGGCAGTGGAGGACACACAGGCCGCGATCTCGGCGAACATCGACGCCGACGGCAGGGTCAGCGAAACGCTGGCCGTCCCCGCCGCCGATCTGAACACCGGGACCGAGTACGAGGTCATCTCATGGCCGTCGCGGTCGTTCCCGACCGACGAGAATCTGTATGCGCGTGCCGACATCGTGATCGACTGGGATGCGCTGTTCCCCACCGGCGCGCCGGACAGGGCCATCGTCACGCTCTCCGCCGACACCGCCTCGGCATATGCGGACCAGGAGATCACGCTGACCGCGACGGTCACCCCGGACATCGCAGGCACGGTCACGTTCCTGCGCGGCGCCGACCCCCTCGACGCCGCCGTGCGCACGGCCGACGGCACTGCCGCGCTACGGACGAAACTGCCGGTCGGCGACCACCGCATCACCGCGTACTTCGCACCCGATGACCAAGCGTATGCGGACTCGACATCCGATCCGGTGGCGATCACCGTGACGGAGCGATCGACCGAAGGCAGCCTGCAGTGGGGCGTGAAGAGCAACTTCCGCAGCTATGTCACCGGGAACATCGCGAACGGCCGCATCACGGTGGCCGAAGGAGCGCAGCAGGCTGCCGGCAACGGTGTCTTCACCTTCCCGCAGGCCTCATCCGGCACCGACTGGAACGGGCAGACCGGCACCGTGCAGTACGCCGGACAGGCGACCTTCTACGGACACAGCGGCGCACTGAACCACACTGTCGCGAACCCGCAGATCCGGGTGACGAGCGCATCCAGTGCCGACCTGCGGATCGACTACCGAGGCTCCACCATCACGTTCGCGACCATCGACCTGTCCACCGCCACGAAGCAGCAGCTGGACGGGGACGCCGTGCGATTCAGCAGCGCCGCCACGACGCTGACCAGTGCCGGTGCGCAGTTCTTCTCCTATCAGGGGCACGAGTTCTACAGTCCCGGCGAAGCGCTGGATCGCGTCACGTTCACGATCGGCGCGCCGAGCGACATCGACACCAGCGAGCCTCCGACCACACCAGCGGGGAACGAGACGAACGATTCGCAGCAGCAGGCAGCACCCGCGAGCGCCAGAAGCACAGCATCCGCCGGTTCACTGACCTGGGGCGTCTCCAGCGCGTTCGTCGCCTACACGACCTGCGCCGGCATCGAGCGTTTCGGATACTCGCACTGCGCGAAGGGATCCATCTCCTCCAGCGGCGTGGGGGACGGCTACCTGTTCCCGCAGGCTGAAGGCGGCGATTGGAACGCCGAGACGCAGACGGGGACCGTGAACTACTCGGGCGTGGTCAGCTTCCAGGGCTACGGCATGACGATGTTCAGCGTGTCGAATCCGTCGATCACGGTATCTGGCCCCGGCTCCGCCACGCTCCACACCGGGAACACGGCGAGCTTCGGCTCTTCGTCCTACGCGTTGGACCTGTCGTCGGCGACGAAGTCGGTCGGCGAGAACGGCGAGGTCACCTGGTCGGGAGTCGCCGTCCGCGGATCGCTCACCGGCGGCCCCGGAGGCGGCAGCCAGAACAGCATCACCTTCAACGACCTCAGCTTCACCGTGGGCACCCCGAGCAGCCAGACGTTCGGCACCACCTCGGCGGGCGACTCCGAGAGCGGTTACGAAGCCGCGGCGACGCCGCCGAGCACGGACGGTCTCGAAGTGCTCACGCCCGCCGACCGGATCCGCGAGGGCGGGCGCATCCAGGTGCAGGCGTCGGGCTTCGACCCCGGTGACAGCGGCGTACTCGTCGTCCTCTACCCGAGCGGCGCCGACGCGGAGCCCATCGTGCTCGACGACGCCGCGAGCGCCGATGAGGACGGCCAGGTGCACTGGTCCGGCACGCTCCCCGACTCGGGCACGGGCGACCATGTCCTCACTCTGCAGGGAAGTGCGGATGCCGGGGCCGAGATCGACATCCTGGAGAAGAAGTCCGCGTCGACGACGTTCTCCTCCGCCGCTCCCGAGGTGGCCACGCCCGCCGCGGCCGCGCTGCTTCCTCTGCCATCGGGCGGCATGGCGCTCTGGGAGTGGTGGGTGATCGCGCTGAGCCTCGTCTCCATCGCCGGATGCACCAGCGTGCTGGCGATCCGGCAACGGCGCTCCAACCAGACACAGCAGAAGGACTTCGCATGAACTCGAATCTCGTCTCCCGCATCGGCGTACTGGCGGCCGCGGCCGCCCTTGCGGGTTCGGCGCTGCTGGTCGCTCCGACCGCAGCATCCGCTCAGACCTCCGATGCCGCGTGCGAGGTGACCGGCAGCACGCTGAGCTGGGGCGTGAAGGAGAGTTTCCGGGCCTACATCAGCGGATCGATCGCGAACGGGTCGTGGGAGACGTCTGACGGCGCCGACTACGAGACGCCCGAGTTCGTGTGGACCGGCGGCACCGGAACCTTCGATCCCGAGACGGGAACGGGATCAGTGTCCTTCGTGGGAACCGTGCACTTCACGGGACACGACGGCGTTCTCGACCTCACGCTGGCGAACCCCACCGTGGAGTTCGAGAGCGGCGGCAGCGCCGCTCTCCTGCTCGACGCCCGCAGCACCGACATGGAGGGCGAGGTCGCCGTCGACACCGCCCAGGAGTGGGTCGGCGATATCACCCTCGACGGGGATCTCATCCCTTCAGACGGCGTGCTCGATATCGCCGAGCAGCCGACGACGCTGACGAACTCAGGCGCTGCGGCCTTCGCGGGCTTCTACGAGGCCGGGGTCGAGCTCGATCCCGTGAGCGTCACGCTCGAGCTCGACGGCTGCGACACCGGGGTGTCGACGATCTCCGAGGAGCCCGTTGCCGAGGAGCCCGTCGCTGCCGCACCGATCGCCGAAGAGGAGACCGACATCCCGTGGCTGCCGATCGTGATCGGCGGCGTGGCCCTCATCGTCATCGGGCTGACCACCGGGCTGCTGCTCGGCGGTCGCCGGCCCCGGCCTGCCCCAGAGTCGGCTTCGGACGCGGACCGCACCCCCGTCGATCCTCCGGCGGACGCGCAGTGACTGTCATGCCCCGGCGGCGTCGCGTCGCGCTGGTCGCAGGCCTCGCCGCCGTCCTGGTGCTGATGGCCGGATGCTCCGGCACCGTGCACGGCTCCGTCGAAGAGGGCACGTCACAGCAGCCTGCACTGTCGGAGATCACGGCGCTCGAGGATCCGCATGCCCACGAGGGCCCCTCCACGGCTGTGCTGCTCGACGCGGCGATCGAGCCGATCACCGCGGATCCTGAGCAGCAGCTGCCCACGACCGTCACCTCCTACACCCAGACGGGCGACGAAGAGCAGTTCGAGATCACCGAGACCGAGCGCGTGGTCGCCGTGGATCTCGCCGGGTCGATAGCGGCGAGCGTTTGGGCGCTGGGCTTCGGCGAGACTCTTGTCGGCGTCGACCAGTCGACGACGTTCTCCGGCACGGAGGACCTCGAACGGGTCACCTCCGGTGGCCACACAGTCAACGCCGAATCGATCATCGCCCTCGCTCCCGACGTCGTCATCACCGACGGCACCGTCGGCCCGCGCGATGTCATCGAGCAGTTGCGGGATGTCGGCATCACTGTCGTGTTCGTGGACAACGACCCCTCGTTCCAGGGCGCCCAGGATCTGGTGCGCCAGGTGGCAGGCGTTTACGGTGCGCCCGAGGCCGGCGAGAAATTGGCCGAACGGATCGGGCAGGAGATCGATGCGACCATCGCCGAGGTGGCCGAACTCGTCCCCGACGACGAGGCGGACCGCCTGCGGATCCTGTTCCTCTACCTGCGCGGCAACGCCGGCGTCTATTACCTGTTCGGCTCCGAATCCGGGGCGGACGATCTCATCTCCGCGCTCGGCGGCGTGGACGTCGCAGGCGAGCTCGGCTGGGAGGGTATGCGGCCGATGACCGATGAGGCGCTCGTCGCAGCCGACCCCGATCTGATCCTCACCATGACGGGCGGCATCGAGTCCGTCGGCGGCGTAGACGGCCTGCTGCAGGAGAAACCTGCCGTCGCTCTCACAACGGCAGGTGAGAAACGCCGCATCGTCGATATGGAAGACGGCGCGATCCTCTCCTTCGGCCCCCGTTCGGCAGCGGTGGTCGACGCACTCGCGCGAGCGATCTATGCACCGGACTCCGTCGGCACCGACTCGGCCGGCACCGACGACGAATGAACCGCGACCTCACCCAGATCGAAGCTGGGCCGAGCGTCCGATCGCGCTGGAGCAGACGTGTCATCGTCATCGTGGTGATGATCGTGCTGCTCGCCGTCGGCATCCTGCTGTCCGCGAGCCTCGGGCAGCTGCCGATCGGCCCGGGCCAGGTGATCGGATCTCTCCTGCGCGGCGTCGGGATCGATAACGCGTGGGCGCCGGAGGACCCGCTCATCGAGCAGACCCTGTGGCAGATCCGCTTCCCCCGCGTGATCATGTCGTTGCTCGTCGGCGCAGCCCTCGCCGTCGCCGGAGGCGTGATGCAGGCGGTGTTCGGCAACCCCCTCGCCGAGCCGGGTGTGGTCGGAGTGTCCTCCGGTGCGGCGCTGGGCGCTGCCACGGCGATCACCTTCGGGCTGTCATTCCTCGGCGGCTGGACCGTCGCTGCCTTCGCCTTCCTCGGAGGACTCGCCGCGACTTTCGTCGTGTACGCGACCGCCCGCGCGCAAGGACGCACCGAGGTCGTCACACTGCTGCTCACGGGCATCGCGATCAACGCCTTCGCGGGTGCGGGTCTCGCCCTCATCACCTTCCTCGGCGACACGCAGAGTCGTGAGCAGATCGTCTTCTGGCAGCTCGGCTCCCTCAACGGATCCCGCTGGGACGAGGTCTTCATCGTCGCCGTCGTCGGACTCGCGGCGATCGCGGTCGCCCTCCTGCTGGCGCCGCAGTACGACCTGCTCTCGCTCGGCGACCGCACCGCGGCCCACCTCGGGATCAAGGTGGAGCGCCTGCGGATCGTCTCGGTCGTGATCGTCGCGCTCATGACCGGCGTCGGCGTCGCCTTCGTCGGCATCATCGCATTCGTCGGACTCGTCGTGCCCCATCTCGTGCGCATGCTCCTCGGCCCCTCCCATCGCTGGCTGCTCACGGTGTCAGTACTCGGCGGCGCTGCTCTGCTCGTGTGGGCCGATCTGCTCGCCCGGACACTCGTGGTCGCATCCGATCTGCCGATCGGCATGCTCACCTCGCTCATCGGAGGACCGTTCTTCTACTGGCTGATCCGGCGCAGCCGGCGCCAGGCCGGAGGTTGGGGATGACCCGTCAGCTGAGCCTGGGGTGCGCCCAGCGTCTCGAATCCGTGAGCTATCGAGTAGGCGGCGTCACCCTCGTGGAGGACGTCGGCATGGACGTCCGCTATGGCGAGGTGCTCGCTCTCGTGGGACCCAACGGCGCCGGCAAATCAACGCTTCTGGGGCTGCTCGCGGGCGACCTGGCGCCGACAGCAGGGGTCGTGAATCTGGACGACCGCGCTCTCGGCGAGTGGAACCCGAAGGAACTCGCCCGAGCCAGGGCCGTCCTGCTGCAGTCGAACCAGGTCGCGTTCTCGTTCACCGCGCAGCAGGTGATCGAGATGGGAAGGGCTCCGTGGATCGGCACCGATCGCTCGGATGACGATCCACGCGCCATCGAAGACGCGATCGCCGCCACGGACGTGCGGCACCTGGCCTCGCGGGCGTTTCCGACGCTGTCCGGAGGCGAGAAGGCACGAGTCTCGCTCGCCCGCGTGCTCGCACAGGACTCCCGCATCGTCCTGCTCGACGAGCCGACGGCCGCGCTCGACCTGCGGCACCAGGAGGACGTGCTGCGCATCGCGCGGGGCCTCGCGATCGAGGGGCGCGCCGTGATCGTCGTGCTGCACGATCTGTCGCTCGCCGCCGCGTACGCCGACGTGGTGGCGATCCTCGCGGACGGCCGCCTGGTCGCCCACGGCAGCCCGGACGAGGTGCTCACTGCGGAACGCGTCGAGGACGTCTATGACACGCCCGTCCGCGTGTTCCGCGACGAGGACACCGGGCGTCCGATCATCATTCCCCGCCGGGCGCTCTGATCCAGCGGGAAGGGCGACCCCGCGCGAGGCTCAGCCGTACGCGGCGTACACGTCGGCGGCTTCGGCGACACGATGGTTGTAGTCGATGTTCGGGTTGTAGTCGGCGACGGCCGTGATCCAGTTCTGCGCAACGGTGAGGTCGCCGCCCACATCGCACAGATAGTGAGCGGCGGCCAGTGCCGCATCGTCGATCTGATCGGGGTCGCGCCGTCCATCCGCGTTGCCGTCCCGCCCGTAGATCTCCCAGGTGCCGGGGATGAACTGCATCGGACCAACGGCTCTGTCCCAGACCTGGTCGCCATCGAGGCGACCGCCGTCCGTGTCGGCGATGTGCGCGCTCGCCGTGCCGTCCAGCGCGATGCCCACGATCGACGGAGACACGACGCCGTCGCCGCCCAGCACCGCGCCCTGCGCGGCGCCGTGGTCGGACTCCACCAGTCCGATCGCGGCGAGCGTGTTCCAGCCGAGTCCGCACCGCGGGTACACGTCGGAGACGGCGATCGCGGCTCCCGCATACGCGTCGAGCGCGCGTGCCGGGATGCCGGAGGCATCGGACACTCGCGCGACCCAGCGCGGATCCGCCAGCCCGGTGACGGGGGCAGGTGTCATGGATGCCGGATCCGGGGTCGGTGACGGTGCATCGGTCGGTGCCGACTCGACGGGGACGCTGATGATGGCCGGAGACGGATCGACGGCCGGCGCCGGTGAGTCCTGGCCAGTGACGAGAAGGAGTACGGCCAGGGCGATGGTGATGAATCCGCCGCATCCGCAGAGCACCACGAGTGCCATCAGCCCCGCACTGCGACGACCCGGCACAGGAGGCAGGAGGTCCTCCTCCTGCGCGGCATCGGGGGCGCTCTCCCACAGTGCGGTGAACTCGTCATCCTCCCGGATGCCTGTCATCAGAGCGCCCTCCGTCATCATCGTGCCGTCGTCATCGTGCCGTCATCCTCGTGCGGAGCGTCGGCGCATGAGAAGAACGCCTCCTGCGATGAGACCGAGGATCCCCGCCACGATCAGCGCCGTCGCGGGCTCCGCCCCCGTCGTCGCGAGAGCCGCGTCGCGTGAGCCCGAAGCATGGCCAGCAGGATCCGCGGCGCCTCCCGTGGCGACCTCGATGGCGTCACCGCCGTCTTCGTCGGAGGACACGGGCGGTTCGGCCGCGAGGGCGACGGTGAGAACCGCCGGCTCCGAGAACAGCTCGAATCCGTCTCCGGTGACCACGGCCCGATACCTCTCGCCATCCTGGACGGCGTTGACCTCCGCGATCACCAGACGCTCTCCGATGGCACCGGGAATATCGGCCCAGTCGCCGTCGCTGAACCGCTGCCAGCGCACCGAGTACGGCGCGCTCGCTGCGACATCAACCGTGAACGCGGCATCCGCGCCCTCGGCGACATGGATGCTCTGCGGAGAAGAGGCGATGACCGGCGCAGCCGTGATCTGTTCCGACAGGTACGACAGTGTGATCGGCAACGGCTCCTTCGAGGAATCGGTGGAGACCCCGCTGCCCGCGAAGAACAGGTTGATGCCGGGGTTCAGCAGCGCGACGAACTCGTTCGGGAACGATGAGTCGAAGCCGTTGGCCCACGTTCCCGCTCCGCCTGCCTGCCCCTCCCAGTTCAGGGGTGTCTGCAGCACCGTCGTTCCGTCCGCCCCGGGGTGCGAGGTCGCGCCCGAGAAGGTGGCGATCGCAACTCGCACGGGACCGTAGGCCTGATCGAGGCTGCCGATCCGGTAGAAGCCGGAGAACTCTGCGGTGATGTACCCGTCGCCGTCGGCGCCGATGAGCACCTGGGGATCGGTGAAGACCCAGGTGTTCGCGGATCCGCTGGTCAGCTGCGCGGATCCGCTGAAGGAGATGGTGCTGGCGCCGGCGGCATCCGTGCTCCCGATGCCGCCATGGAAGGTGAACGGCCGGCTGTAGTACGCGCGAAGCTCGTCGAGGGTGCTGCCGGGTGACGACTCGGGGAGCGTGATGTCGCCGGAGAGGACCTGGCGCTCGAAGCCCACCGAGAAATTGCTGAACCAGATGTTCGCGATGCTCCAATCGAGGGTCGCGCCGGTGATCTCGGCGACGGGCTCCCCCACGACAACATCCGGCACCATGCGATCCGTGTCGACGACACGGTAGGTCATCGATGCGGATGCCGACGGGAGGTGGGTGCTCGAATCGGGCAGGAAGCGCGCCGTCACCGACCTCGCGCCGGAACCGGCCCAGTCATCGGTCTCGATCGCGGCGCGCCCTTCGCCGTCGACCTGGGCCGATCCCAGCAGCACTTCGCCGTCGTAGAACTCAACTATTCCGGTCGCCCCTGCCGGCGTGACCGTCGCCGAGACCGGAGCAGCCCGGCCGAGCAGGTAGACGGCGGTGTCGCCCTGCACCGGGAACGCCACCTGGACCCCCGTGCCGATCGCCTCAGTCACCCCGTCATCAGCCGCCCCGTCATCCGCTGCGAAGGCCGCCGAGGGCGACAGCATCAGCACGACCGCGAGTGCTGCCGCCCCCAGCATCCCACCGCGTCTCATTCCGAGACGTCCAGCTCGCGAATGACCTCGTACGCCTCATCGCCATCGCCGGTGAAGACGAGCGATGCGCTTCCCTCGGCGACGGCGGTGATCGATACGTTCCTGGTCGCGTCACCGCTGCCCGGGTCATCGACCTCGAGCACCAGCGGATCGGAGCTCTCCGCGCGCCATGACACACCGGGAGTGTCCACCAGCACGGTCAGCACATCGCCGACGGCGAGATCCACCTCAGCGACTTCGAGCTCCGCGAGAGAGATGCCGGGAGTCTCGACGGATTCGGATGCCGTCGGCGACGCGGTCGATGCGTCATCGCCCGGTGCACAGGCGCTGAGGAGACCGGTCAGCGCGAGCAGGACGACAAGGGAAGCGGCTGCTGCTGGGCGCAGGCGCGTCATGCCCGGTACTCCTCGAAGCGTGCGTCGAGATCGGCGAACACCTGATTGTTCATCCGGTACGCAAGTCGGACCTCGTCTTCGATGAGACGGATCTCGTCCTCGCTGAACGATGCGGCATCCAGCAGCTCTCGGTAGCGCACTTTGAAGGCGGCGGGGTCGGGGATCTCGGAGAACTCGTAGAACGTCGCTCCGGCACCTCGTTCGAGGCCGTATGCGCGGCGGTGCATCTCGCCGATCTGCTGCCCGCCCGAGAGGTCGGCCAGGTAGCGGGTGTACTGGTGTGCGACGTAGTGCGGCAGAGAGTCGCCGGCGTTCTCGTCGATGCGATCGGTGTACGGGCGCAGGCCCTCCGGGAATTCGATGCGGTCAACGGCGCCGTCTCCGAGCCAGTGCTCCAGATCTGCTCGGAGCGAAGGCAGACGATGCAGTTCAGGAAGCCAGAAGGCGAAGTCGTCGCCGAGACGTTCGCGCTGTTTCTCGGCCGTCTGCTCCAGGGAGCGGTAGATGTAGTAGTGATGCACGGCCTGCGCCGCGGCGCCCTCGGGGGTGAGCCCGCCGCGCGTGTACGCGTCGTAGTAGTGCGAGGGTCCTGAGTCGCCCGAGTCGGTGTGGCCTCCAAAGGAGACCTGGCGCAGGCGCTGGGAGAGCGCGGGAGTGTCAGTGGTCGTGGTGGTGGTCATTCCTCGTCCTTCAGGTGAACGGGTGGGTGGTGGGGGGCGCGGGCCCCCCCCACCCCCCCCAAGGGTTGTGATATAGGCGGGCCCGCGCTGGCGGCCGGCCGCGCCCACCCCAAACCCCACCGCC
>NZ_JBQDVP010000011.1:20401-25115 GCF_052102115.1 Microbacterium sp. | reverse complement strand
GGGGGTGTTCTGCCCGCCCCCTCGTGTGCCGGGGGGGGGGGGGGCGGCCCGCCCCCCCCACCACCCACCGCATGGGTTTTCCTATTCGGCGGCCACGTGCTGACGCCGGCGCGCCAGCAGCAGAACCGCTCCGGCGAGGAGCAGCAGCAGGGCCGCTCCCCCTGCCATCAGGGGCAGCTCTGCGCCGGTGGTGGCGAGGCCGCCGGCGGAGTCGGAGCCTTCGCCGGCGGAGTCGGAGCCCGCACCCCCACCAGTGCTTCCGCCCTGACCGTCGCCCTCGTCATCGCCGTCTCCGGCCGGAGCCGCCGGCAGTGAGACGGCGACGGAGCCGATCAGCTCGCCGTTCGCCGAGACGAACGACAGACGGTGGTCGCCGAAGGCATCGGCCGGGGCCGTCACGACGATCTGACCGTCACGGACGAGGTACCAGCCCAGGAACTGCGGGGCGGAGTGCAGGTGCACGCCCACCCAGGTGTTCTCGAACTCTTCCGGCACCTCGATGGTGATGGCCCGTCCATCGACACCGACGATCTCGAAGCCGCCCTCGTCCTCATCGCCGATCGACGGTGCGGCCGGCGGCTCGGTGGGCTGGGTCGGACGCACATCCAGCGCAGCGACGTCGGTGGTGACCTCGCCGAACACGTTGGACACCACCGCACGGTACTGCGCACCGTGTGCCGAGACCGCGACAGCGGGAACCGTCAGTACGGTGCCGGTGGCACCGTCGATGTCGGTCCACTGCTCGCCGAGACCCGTCTGCCACTGAATCCGCGGCGTCGGAGATCCCGTGACGCCGACCTCGAACGCGGCATCCTGACCCTCGGTGACCGAGGCGCCAGTCGGCTGCGCCGACACGACAGGGGCCGTGCCAGCGGTGAACGACACCGAAATCGGCTTGACCGCCTTGTTGACGTCGGCCGATGAGCCCGACTCATGGAAGAACGAACGGATGCCGGAGTACAGCAGCGAGGTGAACTCGTTCGGGAACGAGCCCGTACGATCGTTCGCCCAGGTGCCGGATGCCGACTGCCCCTCCCAGATGGGAGTGACCGTGAACGATTCCGCACCATCAGCCGCCGTGACATCCGCCCCCGTGAAGGTGGCGATCGTCACGCGCTGGGGCGCGTAGTCGAACTCGGCGAGGCCTTCCATGCGGAAGAAACCGCTGAACTCGGCGGTGATGTAGCCATCGCCGTTCGCGTCCATGAGCACCTGCGGATCGGTGAAGTCCCACCGGCTCGCGTCGCCCGAGCTCACCCGAGCGGTGGCGGTGAAGTCGATCACCGCGTTGCCCTGAGCGTCACGGTGTCCCGTGCCGTTCGTGAATGCGAAGGCGCGGTTCGAGTCGGCCTCCAGCGAGCCCTGATCACCCGGAACGGTCACGTCGCCCGAGACCGCCTCCTTGCCGAAGGAGTAGCCGAAGCTGCTCCAGTAGTTCGCGATCGTCCACTCCAGGTCGGCAGCGGTGATCTGCTCGACCGCTTCACCCACCTCGATGTCGTCGATCACGCGCTCACGGTCCACGATGCGGAACGTCTGTGCGGCCGAGGTGGAGCCCTCGTACAGCACCGCATCCTCCGGTGTGAACACAGCCGTCACGGCGTTCGATCCGCCGATGAGATCATCGGTCACGATCGTGGCGACGCCGTCGATGATCTCGGCGGTGCCGAGACCGACGGTGCCTGCGAAGAACTCCACGTGACCTGCGACGACAGGGGAGACGGTGGCCGAGACGGTCACATCCTCACCGGCGAAGTCGGTCGAGAAGTCGCCGCTGGGCTGCGCCCCGACCGAGACGGCCGTAGCCGCCGCCGGAGCGAACTCCACGTCGTAGGCGATCTCATTCGCCGCCTGCACGACGCCGCTTGCTCCCACCGAGTAGACGGCGAGGCGGTAGTCACCGGTCGCCGGCTTCTTGGCGAGCACATCCGCGTAAGCGATCTCATCGAAGTCGAACGCGAACGATGCGCGTCCGTTCGGTGCGACCGTCCACTCCACGTATCCGTCACCGGTCGGCTGGGTGCCCTGCACCCACTTCGTCGTCACCGCGACACGGGAAGCAGAGCCCGCACCCTCCGACGGCTTCCAGCCATCAGCAGAGATCCAGCCCAGCGAGACGTACGAGCCCGACGGGGCATCCGGCGCACCGGGATAGGCCGCCTTGGCTGTCGCCTCGAAGCTCGATCCGGTCACCGAGATGACGGCACCCGCGCGGTCAAGACCGGTCAGGGGCTCGATCGTCAGCGCGGGGGCGGCGATCTCAGCACTCGAGTATGCGAGCGAGATCGCTCGGCCGGCCTTGGTCGAATCCGACGAGGACCCGGACTGCAGGAAGAAGGAGCGGATGCCGGAGTTCAGCATCACGAGCGCCTCATTGGCGAACGTGCCGCCGGTGAACTCGCCCATCCAGGAACCTGCGGCGAACTGGCCTTCGAACAGCGGCGCCACCTCGAATGAGGTCACTCCGTCCGCCGTGGTCGCTTCGGTGCCGGTGAAGGTCGAGACCACCACGCGAGCCGGCCCCTCGAGGATGTCCTCGCCGCCGAGCAGTGAAGCGAGGTACTCCGTCGTGAGTTCGGCGGTGATGTACCCCGATCCGTCCGCGCTCGTGCGCACCTCGGGGTCGACGAACGTCCACTGGTTCATCGTTCCGCTGTTCACCAGCACCGCGCCCTCGAAGGACACGACCGAGTTGCCCGCGGCATCGGTCGTACCGACGCCACCGGAGAAGATGAACTCCTGCTGGGCACGATCGATGGCCGTGGCGCCTTCGGGGAGTTCGCTGAGCTCCACGTCGCCGGAGATGACCGACTTGCCGGGCCCGGAACCGAAGCTGATGAAGTTCGCAATGCTCCAGTTCAGCGTCGCATCCGCGATCTCGGCCGTCGCGGCTCCGACGGCGATCTCACCGACAGCAGGCGCGAGGTCCACGAAGCGGAAGGTGCTCGCCGCCGAAGTGGATGCTTCGAAGCCCGCTTCATCGGCGGGAGTGAAGACCGCGGTGAGGCTCTGGGCGCCGGCGACCACGTCGCTCGTCTTCAGCGTCGCAGCGCCATCTGTGACCGTCTGCTCTCCGAGGCTCGTCTCGCCGCGGAAGAACTCCACGGTTCCCTCGGCTTCCGACGGATCGACCGCGGCGGAGAGCTCGACCTCATCGCCGACGAGGGCGACAGCGGCCGTGTTCTGCGCGCCGATCGACGTCGTGGTCGGCGTCGCGGGTACGGCGGGCTCTGCGAAGGAGACCGCCGTGTAGGCCTCGTTGGCCGCGTTGATGGCACCGTGCGCACCGAAGCTGAACACGCCGCACTCGTACTCGAGGCAGTTGAGCGTGTCACCGAAGAAGCTCGGCAGGCTGCTTCCGGGAACCGTCAGCGTGGCCGTCCACGTGCCGTCGGAGTTCATCTCAGCATCGGCGACGTCACCGTCGCTGGTGCCCTGGTTCGCCACGAAGACCGGTGAGCCGTAGGTGTAGTCGCCCATACCCACAGGTCCGCTCGATCCGCCCTTGCTGCGGCGCCACTCCTCATTGCTGTCGGCGTTCTTCTTCGTGCCGAAGCCGACGTAGATGCCGCCGCTGCCGGTTCCCGGTGCGACGACGGGACCGGGATTGAACCCGTAGCCTTCGAGCGTGAGACTGACGGAGTCCGAGCCGTCGATCTCCTCACCGGGGGTGACGACGATGTACGCGCTGGTGCCCTCGAGCGGCGTGCCGACGGCGGAGCCGTCGGGATACTCGGGAGCGGTCGCCTCGACGGTGAGCGTCGCGGCATCCGATGCGACATCCGTCGCCGCATCGTTGCTCGCAAGCGCACGGTACTGGCGTCCGTCATCCGCGGTGCTGACGTTCTCGACGGTCAGCTCCGACGCGGTGGCGTCGGCGATGTCCGCCCACTCGTCATCGGCGATGCGGGTCTGCCACTGCAGCGTCGGCGCGGGCTCTCCCGCGACGGCGACGGCGAACGACGCACTCTCGCCTTCGGCGACCGAGGTGTCGGAGGGGTGCGTCGTGAACGACGGTGCGACAGCGGGCACGTCCTCGGCGAAGGTCACCGGGGTGAAGACCTCTGTGCCGGCGCTCATCTGCCCGTGCGCACCCATGGTGATGACACCGCACTGCTGCTCGAAGCAATCGATCTCGGCACCGGCCTGCGAGGTGAACCTCGCGCCGGGAATGGTGAGCGTCGTGGTCCAGTCGCCGTCGGCATCCATGAAGCCGAGCCCCGGTTCGGTGGTGTTGCCCGGGTAGTTGATCAACGACTGGTAGGTGCCCGCACCCGCCGCGTAATCGTAGTTGGTGCCGCTCAGGCCCCTCTTACTCGGCGCCCAGCTACCGGGATCGGCACCGTCCTTCGGCGTCACGACGCCGAACAGCAGATATGCGCCGCCGAAGGATGCACCGAAATCGTTGCTGGTGGCGTATCCCTCCCCGGTGAGAGTCAGGACGGTGTCGCCCTCGGCGTTCACGTCCTGCCCGGGAGCGACCGTGAGTGTCGGCGTGAGCGTCGCGTGGTTGGTTCCCGTTCCGGTGCTGGAGCCACCAGGAGCGGCGAAGGCCGGAGTGGCGACCAGCCCGCTGAGACCGACCGCTGCAGCGACGCCGAAGGCAGCGGCAGAGCGCAGCCCACGGCGTCTGCCGCGTCGTGTCATCGCAGTTGATGTCATTTCTTCCTCTTGATCTCGTGTGAGCGCCAGGACGCTCGGATATGCCCGTCAA
>NZ_JBQDVP010000011.1:1794-20301 GCF_052102115.1 Microbacterium sp. | reverse complement strand
AGCCTTTCCCGTCAGGCGACGGAAGCCTTTCCCGTCAGGCGACGGAACGGATGGGGGCGCTCGGGGTGCGACGTGCGCGCACGAAGAGCAGCGCTCCGGCGAAGACGCCGAGGCTGAGCAGCAGCACACCGGCGATCAGCGTGGTGCGGCCTTCGGATGCGACAGCCAGCGCATCGAGCCCCGTGGCGGCGGACAGGCCGCTGTTCGCCGCGGCGCTCCCGGCCACATTCGGGTTCTCGACGACTCCGCCGCCGCCACCGCCGACGGGCGAGGTGTTGGGCGGGCGCTCGTCGGTGAAGTAGACCGGCGTGAAGACCTCTACTCCGGCGTTGGCCCTGCCGTGTGCGCCGATGGTGAGGATGCCGCACTGCTGCACGTAGCAGTCGATCTGCGTTCCGTGCGGGGTCTGGAACCGCGACGACTCGATCGGGAAGCCCTTGATCTCCCAGGAGCCGTCCGCGTCCATGAAGGGCAGGCCGGGCCCGGTCGAGTTGCCGGGGTAGTTGACCATGCTCTGGAAGGTTCCGGCGACCGCGCCGTCCTCGGCGTAGGTGAAGTCGATTCCGCTGCGGCCGATCGAACTCTTGCCGCTGTGGGGGCCGGGGCCCCAGTCGTCGCCCGACTCCGGGTTGACCCAGCCGAACAGCACGTATGCTCCGCCCTCGTTGTCTCCATCGCGATCGGTCGCGTAGCCGGTGCCCTTCAGATCGACGGTCTGCCCGCTGTCGGCCAGCGACCAGGCGGGCGTCACCGTCAAGGTCGCGCCGGTGTAGGGGTTGGTGCCGGTGCTGCTGCCATAGGGCTCGCTCTTCTCCTGGTCCCCGTCATCGACACCGGGTGCTGTGCCCCAGGTGAACGGAGCCCAGCCGATGAGCTCCTCCTCCGCGGTGATCGCCGAGAGCTTGTGGTCGCCCTCGGCGAGGCTCGCCGGCAGCGTCGCGGTGACCCGGCCGCCGCTCGGCACCAGGAACCAGTCGATGAACTGCGGGTCGGAATGCACGGACAGGCCCACCCACGTGTTGACCGCTGCCGCGCCGACGAAGACGGTGGCGGTACCGTCGGTGACCGACTGGACTTCGACGCCGCCGCGCGCGCCGTCGACGAGTTCGGAGGCTGTCGGCAGCGCGGAAGGCACGGAAGCCGGTCGCTCCGGGGTCACCGGAGGCACCGTAGTGGGGTCGTCCTCATCTCGGTCCGGCCACCCCGACTCGTCCTGACCGACCAGATACACCGGGGTGTACGCCTCGTTGGCCGGCCGGATCGCGCCGTGCGCACCGAAGCTGAACACACCGCACTGCCGTTCGATGCAGTCGATGACATCGCCGAAGAAGCTCGGGACGTCATGTCCCGGGATCGTCATCTCGATGCTCCAGTGCCCGTCTGCATCCATCACGCCGTCCGCGACATCCGCGTCCGCCGAGTTCTGGTTGCCCACGAAGTGCGGGATGCCGTAGGTGAAATCGCCGCTGTCGACAGGACCGCTGAAGCCTCCCTTGCTGCGCCGCCAGTCCTCGCTGCCGGGGTTCTTCATCGTGCCCAGCCCGACGTAGATGCCTCCCGACCCCGCGCCGGGCGCCGCCGCGGGCCCCGGGTCGAAGTGGAAGCCCTCCACGGTGACCGTGGTCGAACCGTCGGCGGCGATGGCGTATCCGGGCGTGACCCTGATGTACGCCGCGGTGCCGCTGAGCGGGGCACCCGCGCTCACGCCGTACGCGCCGTCGGCATTCCCACCGTCCTCGCCGTCGTCCCCGCCGCCTTCGCCGTCGCCCTCATCGCCGCCGCCCGGATTCTCCGAGCCGGGCTGCGCGAGTGCGAGACTGATCGTGAGCGGATCCGTGTAGTCACCGGGAGGCGCGTAGGTCGGACCGCCGTAGTTCGGCAGGTGATCCCTCCAGGTCGCCTCGCTGAAGGTCCCCTCCCCCGTGACCAGCGACAGCGTCCCGTCCTCCACGCTCAGCGCGTCGGCATCGAGTTCATAGCTCGCGATCGTGAAGTCATCGACCGGCTCCTTGATGTTGTAGCTCTCGAGCAGGTCGACGATGACGTCCGCCGTGCCGTCGGCGACCTCGATGCGCACGTTCTCGAAGTAGAACCAGTCCTCACCGAAGCCGTACATCTCCAGCGATCCCTGGAAGCTCAGCGACGCCGTCCCTGCGGACGGGTCGACGGTGCCTCCGGCGACCACGGGGAACACCGCGCCGGCGGCGCCCTTGGTGTACGTCGCACCGTCGGCGGCGGCGACCCATCCCTCGGTGTGGCCGAAGTTCTCCAGGTAGTTGCGGATGGAATGGCGCACTCCCCAGGTCAGGTCTCCGGATACGACCTCCCACGCGGATGCCTCGGTGCCGGCGTCCGCGGGTGCGGCGAGCGCCGCGCCGGGCGTCTGAACCGACCCGAATGCCGCTGGACCGAAGCCCAGCATTCCGACGGCCAGCGCCCCGACGGTCGCGACGGCGCCGATGCGGCGGCTCCGGGGAGTCGATCTGACGGTTGTCATGCCTGTCCTTCCGTAGGGGTGGAGGTCTCTGCTGCCGCAGAGGAGTCGACGGATGCCATGGCGGCGGAGCGTTCCTTGGCCCGCCGCACGAAGAAGAAGACGATGGCGGCGATGAGCGCGAGGACAGCGACGCCGAGCACGGCGAAGACCACGTAGGTCATGGTCTGATCCTCGGGTTCTGCGACCGGAGCGGCAGCAGTCTCGACCGTCGTCTCGACGGCATCCGCCGTATCGTCGGCGGGCTGCTCGTCCGTCACCGTCTGCTCCTCGGTCCCGGACGCGGGGACGTCCACGATCGTGGCGTCGTCGTCGAAGCTCGGCGCCGCGGAGCCCTGCACGACCTCGCCGCTGCCGGTGACGAAGCTCACCGGGGTGAAGGACTCGTTGTTGGCGTTCCAGGCACCGTGCGCACCGATCGTGATGATCCCGCACATCACCTGCAGGCAGTCGATCTCACTCCCCGTCTGCGCTGCACCGGAATGCGGGTCTCCGAAAGACGCCGCAAAGCGCGCCCCGGGGATCGTCATGGTCGCCGTCCACGTGCCATCGGGTCGGATGACGGCGTTGGCGGATTCGGCGGAGGATCCGCCTTCGAAGGCCGCAAGCAGCTGGGTTCCGGAGGTGGAGGCGTAGCTGAACGTCGAGCCGGACTGCCCGCCCTGACTCGGAGCCCATGCATTCGTACCCGGATCGGACACGGCGCCGAAGAAGATGTACACACCGCCCGGCGCATTGGGCTGGTACTGGAATCCGGATCCCTGCAACGTCACGGTCGTCGACCCGTCGGCGCGGGGATTCTCACTCACGTCGACGCGGGAGGCGGCGTGCGCGGGAGCAGTGCCGGCACCCAGGATCAGCGTCGCCAGAAGCATCACCGCGACCACCATCGCCACCGCACGTGCACGCCGCACGGCTCTGGCTGCGACGCTCCGCGCGGTGCCGGGATACGACAGGATCGTCATCTTCTCTTCTCCTCGAAGGGGGCGGCGCTGGAGGGGCGCTCATCGGCGAAGCGGCGGGGCACGACCAGAAGCGAGCCGTCGTCCTCTTCGATCACTCGGATGGGGTGGCGGTAGACCTCGCTGAGCAGTTCGCTGCGCATCACCTCGGCGGGTGTGCCATAGGCGCGCATCGTGCCGTCGTCGATCATCAGCACCCGGTCGGAGTAGGCGGCAGCCGCGGCCAGATCGTGCAGCACGACCACCACGGCGTTACCTGCTCCCGCATAGGCGCGCGCGAGGGCGAGCACCTGCTCCTGATAGTTCACATCCAGGGCCGCGCTGGGCTCATCGAGCAGCAGCACCCCGGTGCGCTGCGCCATCGCGCGTGCGAGGGCCACTCTGGCGCGTTCGCCACCGGAGAGCGATGTGAAGGTGCGCTCAGCGAAGCGCAGCGTATCGGTGCGCGACAGCTCGGCGGCCACGATGCGGTCGTCCTCCTCCACGGGCACGATGTCGCGCCACGGCGCACGGCCCATCTTGACCACGTCGACGACGCGGAACGGGAAGCTCAGCATGTTCTGCTGCCGCAGCACGGAGCGCCGGATCGCGAGCTCCCGCGACGTCCACTCGGTCAGCTCTCTGCCATCGAGACGGATGGAGCCGTCGTAGCGATAGTCCGCTGACAGCGCAGCGAGCAGCGTGGTCTTGCCGGCGCCGTTGGGTCCGATGATCGCGAGGACCTCACCGGCACGCACCTCGAACGAGATGCCGGTGACGATGTCGTTGCCGCCCAGGGAGACGGAGACGTCCGCGACCTCCAGAACGATCTCACCGCTCTGCGCGGGGCGCGGGCGCGTCGGCGGACGCGTGAGGGCGAGACGCATCACATCCACCCCCCGGTCCTGGTCTTGTTGTTCTTGAGCAGGAAGAAGAAGAACGGGCCGCCGATCAGCGCGGTCAGCATGCCCAGCGGCAGTTCTGCGTAGGGCACCGCGGTGCGCGCGAAAGTGTCGGCGAGCACGAGCAGCAGCGCACCGCCCAGCGCGCTCGCGGGCACCAGCACGCGATGGCCCGGCCCGACGAGCATCCGGATGAGGTGCGGAATCACGAGACCGACGAACCCGATGATCCCCGCGAAGGCGACCGCGGCCGCCGTGAGCACGGACACGATGACGATCGTCCAGATGCGCAGCCGTTCGATGTTGACGCCGAGGTGTCTGGCCGCATCATCGCCGAGGCTCAGCAGGTCGAGCTTCCCGGCGACGAGGATCGCGAGGATGAGGCCGATGATCACGAGCGGCAGCACCGTGGCGACCGAATCCCACAGCGCCCCGGCGAGCGACCCCATCTGCCAGAACACGATCTGCTCGCGCTGGTCCGTCGTGGCGGCGAACGTCATCAGCGCCAGTGCGGCGCCCGCGAACGCATTGACCGCGATACCGGTGAGGATCAGGGTGATCACCTCGGTACGACCGCGAGACCGCGAGATCGAGTACACCACCAGGGCGGTGAAGATGCCGGTGACGAATGCCCCGGCGGGGATGGCGAAAGTGCTGCCCGCCGCGAGCCCCGTGACGATCATCAGGCTCGCGCCCACGGCGGCTCCGGACGAGACGCCGATGACGCTGGGGTCGGCCAGCGGGTTGCCGAACACGCCCTGCATGATCGCTCCGGCGGCCGACAGAGCCGCGCCCACCATCACTGCGAGCGCGATGCGGGGGAAACGCACCTCCCACAGCGCGGCATCCGCATTCATGTGCGTCGCCTCAGCTCCGCACGAGAGCCCCGCCTTGCGGCAGAGCGAGCCGATCACCTCGACGATGGGAATCTGCATCTGCCCCAGCGCGGCCGAGAAGAGCACGGCCGCGACCAGCCCGACGCCGAGCGCGCTGAACAGCACGATGACTCTGCGCCGATTGGGAACCGGCAGCTGCGAGGGATCCGCCTCGTAGTCCAGCACCCTGGGTAGCACGAGCGGTTCCTGCGGCAGCCGGGGTGCGTCCGAGGTCGCGGGCGCCTGTATGGGAGCGGTCATGGGAGCTCGACCTCCGCGAGATCGACGTGATAGATCGACTCGGCGAGCGCCGTGAGCACGTCAGGGGTGCGCGGCCCCCAGGTGAACATCTCGTAGTCGCTCATGTCGACGACGCGTTCACGCTCCCCGGCGGGCGTCTGCGCGACGCCGGGGACATCGAGCAGTCCGTCGACGCCGCCCACCGACTCCAGGCCCAGGGTCAGCATGAGCATCAGGTCGGGTTCGAGCCGCATCAGTCCTTCGGCGGTGAGCGATCCGCTGACCCAGTTCTCCTCGCCGGCGACATCGACGCCTCCGAGCGCGTCGATGAGGACACCGGCGATACCGGGACTTCCATCCGGATCGTTGCCGTACATGTAGTAGACCCCGGCGCGGCCGCGCATGTACAGGAAGACCATGCGCACACGGTCGGCGGTCTCTGTCGGTGCGACCTGCTGGATCCGCGCCAGGGTGTCCTCCAGGCGCTTCTCGAAATCGGCGACGTACTCCTTGCCGAGTTCCGGTGCGCCCAGCGCGGTGGCGACATCGCCGATCAGTCGGCCGATCGAGTCCATGTCGGAGGCCGGCTCGAAGAAGATCACCGGGATCCCGGCGTTGCGCATCTGCATCTGCACGTCGTAGGGACCGACGCTGTAGTCGGTGAGGATGACGGTCGGGTTCAGCTCGAGGATCGACTCGGCGTTGAGCGTGTGGTTGTTCATCACCAGCGGCAGATCCTTCGCGGACTCGAAGCCGGTGGTGAGGTCGCGCCCGACCACGGAGTCACCGAAACCGAGGCCGAACACGACGGAGGCGAGGCTTCCCGTGCCGTCCAGCGCGAGGATGCGGCTCGTGTCGACGACCTCGACGGTGACATCGTCCAGTCCAGTGAAGGACACCGGCAGCTCCGACTGGGGGTCGGTGGTGATCGGAGTGATGTCGTTCGACGCGAGCAGCGCCGTCTCGGGCCCTTCGAAGAATCTGGGGCTCTGCTCCGATGCGTCCGACAGCGCGGCGATATCGGGGTCGTCGCCGAGGATGAGCGAGCATCCGGAAAGCGCAGGCAGCACGAATGCCAGAAGCGCCGCAACGGCCGGGATCACAGTGCGTCGGCGAGGACGTGAAGAGGGGGTGGATGGTCGCACGCAGGGTAGCCTAACCTAATTCACAGCTAACTGCTTAGGTTAGGCTTACTTAAGTTCATCGCCATTAGGTATGCCCGGCGATGGCATTCGACAAGCGACGGAAGACGACGGATCCCCGTGCCCTCACGACGACACCGCGCGCTGCGCGCTCTGCTCGGCAGCACCGCAGCGATAGCTCTCGCACTCACCCTCGGCGCCCCCGCAGCCAACGGGATTCCTCTCACCGGCCCCGCGAACCAGCCCGCGCGAGACGCCGAGATCGCCCCTCAGTTGCAGGCGGCCGTCCTCGGCGCATCCGCACCCGATGGGTCCGGAGCGGGCACTGACGCCGACGCGAGCGACGCGATCGCCTCATCCGATGAGGCGATCGAGATCCTGGTCCTCTTCGAGGACGACGGGGTCGATCCCATCGCACAGGGCGACCCGGAACGCGCAGCATCCGCCCTGCAGGACAGCGCCCGCATCTCCTGGGATGCCGCCCAGCAGGGGCTCGCCGAAATGCAGGAGGACGGTCGCGTCGACATCCTCAACGAGTTCTGGATCACCCGCAGCATCCTCGTCTCGGCCGAACCGTCGCTGGACGTTCTCGATGCGCTCGCCGCGCTTCCCGGTGCGACTCAGGTCGTACCGAACTTCGAAGTCGAACCCCTCACGTCAGAGGAGCCCGTCCCCCTGTCGACGCCTTCGGTGGCGACAGCGGCGCTCGATGAGACCGGGACGCCGGTGACGTACGGACTCGAGAAGATCGGCGCACCGCAGAGCTGGATCGACTTCGCCGCACGCGGTCAGGGTGTGCGCGTCGCGGTGCTCGACACCGGCATCGATGCGAGCCATCCTGATCTCTCCGGCCGCATCGTGGGCGCAGGGCTGGGCGATCCGACTTTTCCGGGCGGATGGATCAGCTTCGATCGCACCGGCTCGCCGATCGCCAGTCGTCCATCCGACCCCGGATCGCACGGCACGCACGTCGCGGGGACCGTGCTCGGCGGGAGCGCCTCCGGCACTCGAATCGGGGTCGCGCCCGACGCAGAGCTCATGGCCGCCAACGTCCTCAGCGGCAGCGGCGGCGGCAGCATCGCGAAGATCCTCGCCGGGATGCAGTGGGCGATGCAGCCCTTCGACGCGTACGGCAACCCGGCCGGGCGCGCGGCCGATGTGGTGAACATGTCATTGGGCTCATCCGGCTACAGCGAGATCTTCATCCCGCTCGTGCGCAATCTCCGTCAGGCCGGCATCTTCCCGGCGATCGCGATCGGCAACGCACCGTGCGGCCCGACAGGCACCTCCGGACCCGGAGACATCTACGAGGCCTTCGGGGTGGGCATGACGAACGCCGCCGACGAGGTCGACCCCGGCTCGTGCGGCGGCGTCACCGAGTGGCCTGCGCAGATCGGCGACAAGTACGACTGGCCGCAGAACTTCGTCAAGCCGGATGCCTCCGCCCCCGGCACCGCAGTCTTCTCCGCCATGCCGAACGGCCGTTGGGGCGAATCCACCGGGACCTCGATGGCAACGCCGCACGTGGCCGGCGCCGTCGCACTGATCCGCTCCGCGCAGGGCGGTCTCTCGGTTGATCAGATCGCCGAGGCGCTGGAGAGCACCGCGTGGCATCCGGACGGCGCGAGTGCACCGGACACCGGATACGGACACGGACGCATCGACGTGCACGCCGCGATCGCCGCCGTACTCGGCCAATCCGGCGTGAACGGCACGGTGACCGATGCCGCGACGGGCGCCGCCGTCCCCGGCGCGACGATCAGCTTCGACGACCGCGGCGAGACCTGGACCACGGACGAACAGGGCCGCTTCACGGCCCGTCTCGCCCCCGGGACGTACACGTTCACGGCAGAGCGCTTCGGATATGCGGCCCTCGTCAGCGCACCGATCACGATCGACGAGAGCGGTTTCGTGCGCATCGATCTGGCCATGACGCCGATCACGGTCGGGTCCATTGGCGGCATCGTGGTCGATGCGCTCGAGGGCACACCCATCGTCGGAGCATCCGTGCAGGTCGTCGGCCAGGAGCTCACCGCGACGACGGGCGCGGACGGCGGCTACCGGATCGCCGATCTGCCGGTCGGCTCGTACCGGATTCGGGTGTCGGCCCCCGGATACGCCGATGCGGTCTCGGCGGATGCCGAGGTGCGCGCAGCGCTGCAGACGACGGTGAACTACCGCCTCGCCGAGCTCCAGCAGGTGCTCGTCCTCGGAGACAACGGCGCCCGCACAGCGGAGCTGCTCAATCAGAACGGCTACGCCGCGACCAGCGCACCCTCGCTTCCGGATGACCTCGAGGTGTCTGACTACGACGTGCTGGTGTGGGATGCTCCGCCCAGCATGTCGGACGAGCAGTTGCGCGATGCGATCGATCGCGCCGATGCCGGAGGCGTCGGCATGGTCTGGCTGGATCAGGGCTCAACAGCCGACAGCGGCATCGCACAGCTGCAGCGCGCCACCGGGAATCCGGCCGTACGATCCGGCGCGAACGACCGCTCACTCCTCTCCACCGGATATCGCGTGCTCGCCGACCACGAGATCTTCGCCGGCGGGGAGCTCAGTTCAGAGGCTTTCGCCACGGGTGACGTGATCGGTCAGAACACCGTCGCGGGCGGCCCGAAGTACTACGCCTGGTTCGAAGATCTCACTGGCGAAGGCGTGCAGGTGCTCGCCGAGACGGTGACGGTCGCGGCATCCGGAACCGCCGAGGACGCCGACGTGACAACAGCCGTGGGATCGGGGATCGCGGTGGTCCAGCGGGCAGGCAGCCGTCACGTCCTGCTCGCGCTGCACGGGTCCTCGCCCGCGGTGGACGTGCGCACCTGGTCGCTGGCAAGCACCCAGGTGTTCATGAATGCGGTGACTTGGACCGCCCCCGAGCACGCTCAGGCGCCCGCTCCGGAGATCATCGTTCCCGAGCCCCCGGTGATCGAACCGGGCAAGCCCGGTGGTGGCGGCTCTGCCACGCCGCGCCCGTCACCGGCCGAGCCCACCCCCGCACCGGCGCTCGCCCCGGCGCCGGCGGCGCAGGATCCGGCCAGTCGCGCGCCGGCCACGCAGATCGCACCGAAGCCGAACACCGTTCCGGATCCGCCGTTCGCATCGGCGGAATCGTTGACCGCGGCGAACCGCGGCAGCATCACGGCCAGAATCGAATCCGGCATCGCGCACGTGGTCATTCCGGATGCCGAACCCGGTGAATGGTTCTTTCTGCATGTGTACCCGTCGAAGACGCCGATCGACTGGATCCGCGTGAACGACGACGGCGAGCTGCTGATCGACATCGCACGCCTGCAGGGCGGAACGTACGCCTTCGCGTTCACCGATGCCGAGGGGGAGTTCGCCGGCTGGGTCGAGATCGTCATCGCGGCCGGCGCCGCCGCAGCCCAGGAGGCACCGGTGTCGAACACGGAGGAGGACGAGATCACGGTCGCATCGATCAGCACTCCTGGCTTATCGCTCAGCCCCGTCGAGCAGCTGATGCTTCTCGGTGCCGGACTCCTCATCCTCGCCGCCGCCGCACTGGTACTGCTGAGCGCGAAACGTCGACCGGGAGCGGTGTCATGACGCAAGCGACGGCGGGACGTCGGCGCCGTGTCCCCCTGGTGTGGCTGATCTTCACCACGATCCTGGTGCTCGGCGGCATCGGGCTGATCGGCGGCGGCATCTGGCAGACGATGGCGGCGACGCCTCCGGCGCATCCTGTACCCGAGCGGGTGGTCACCGCGAGCTTGGCGGAACAGGCCACGCCTGTTCCTGCCGGCGAACCCCACACGGTGCGCATCCCGGTGATCCAGTTCGAGGCCGATGTCGATTCGCTCTCGCTCGAGGGCTCCACGGTCATAAACCCGCCGACATTCGATCGTGCGTACTGGCTGAGCGAGTACGGGATGCCGGGATCGGATGCCGATGGCACGGTGTACCTGTCGGGCCACAGCTCCGCCGCCGGCACCGCGGTGTTCGATCCGCTGATCGATCGGGCCGATACGCGCAGCGCCCTGGAGATCGGCGACGAGATCCTCGTCGACACCGAGAACGGCACGGTGGTGTACCTGATTCAGGCCCTGGAACGTCATCCCAAGACCGAGCTCGCCGACATCGAAAACCTTTGGACGCCCTCACCCGGGCGGCTCGTGATCGTCACCTGCTATTACGACGGGACCGCCGGCACCGCCCCGGACAACTTCGTGGTGTACGCCCGACTCGCGCCCGAGTCAGGGGCGTAGCGGCAGCAGGCCCTCCAGGTCGGCGCGCGTGCCGGATGCCTGCACGCGGCCGGCGGCGACGGCATCCGCCCATTCCTCCTCGCCGGTGGCAAGGGCGATCCAGGTCGCAGCATCCATCTCGATCACGTTCGGCGGCGTGCCGCGGGTATGGCGCGGGCCCTGCACGACCTGCACCGCGCCGAAGGGCGGTACGCGTACCTCGACGCTGTTCCCGGGCGCCTTCTCATCGAGCAGCTGCAGCAGGTACCGCACCGCCGTCGCGAGCGAGGCCCGTGCGGGCTTCTCGCCTGTCGAGATCGCGGTGCGGATGGCATCCAGCGCCCCACGTCCGTCCGCAGTGTCGATCTTGCGAGCCATCTGCTCAGCCTACGACGCACTCCCAGCAGCGGCGTAGGCTCGAGGGGTGAGCGAGAGCCAGCATGCGCAGGGCGCCCGCGCCCAGCTGCTGCGGGCGGTACGGTCGGGCGATTGGGATCCCACGGTGCTGCCGCAGCTGGACGGCACTGTTCCGGCCAGGCGGTCGGCAGTATTGATCCTGTTCGGTGTGCTCGACAGCATCCCGGCACCCACGATCGATGCGGTCGTCGCGAAGGATCTCGACGTGCTGCTGCAGCGCCGCGCCTCGACACTCTCCTCGCACCCCGGGCAGGTGTCCTTCCCCGGCGGCGGGCGCGATCCAGAGGATCGCGACTTCGTCGACACGGCCCTGCGCGAGGCCGAAGAAGAGACCGGGCTGGACCCGAGCGGGGTCGAGATCCTCGCCACGCTGCCGGATCTGCCGCTGGCCGCCAGCAACCATCTGGTCGCACCAGTGCTCGGGTGGTGGACGAAGCCGTCCAAGGTCGCAGCCGTCGATCATGCCGAGACCGTCGAGGTCTTCCGGGTTCCGGTGGCGCAGCTGCTGGACCCCGCGACGCGCTACACGTCGACCATCACGCGCGGGCGAGACACATTCAAGGGTCCGGCGTTCGACGTCGACGGCACGATCGTGTGGGGCTTCACCGCGATGGTGCTGGACCGATTGTTCGACGCGTGCGGGTGGACCGTGCCGTGGGACCGGACCGATGAGCGGCCAGTGACGGTCTGACCTCGCGCGGAGGGCTCGGTAGTCTGGAGGGGTGAAGATCCTCGTCCTCGGTTCCGGTGCCCGTGAGCACGCGATCATCCTTGCCCTTGCGGCCGAAGAGGCCGAGCACGAGTTGTTCGCCTCCCCCGGCAACGCCGGCATCGCAGAAGATGCGACGCTCGCGACCGTCGATCAGCTCGACGGCGGTGCGGTCGCCGCCTTCGCGAACGAGAATTCCATCGACCTCGTCGTGATCGGCCCCGAGGCACCGCTCGTCGCCGGCGTCGCCGATGAGCTGCGCGAGCGCGGCATCCCCGTGTTCGGTCCGGGCAGGGCCGCCGCCCAGTTGGAGGGGTCGAAGGCCTTCGCGAAGCGGGTGATGGATGCGGCGTCCGTGCCGACCGGACGCGCTGTGCGCGCGGCATCCGAGTCCGAGGTCGAGGCCGCGTTCGATGACCTGGGCGCCCCGTACGTCGTCAAGGCCGACGGCCTGGCGGCGGGCAAGGGCGTCATCGTCACCTCCGACCGAGCAGAGGCGCTCGCTCACGCCGTGCACTATCTTCCGTCGGGCCCGGTGCTCGTCGAGGAGTTCCTCTCCGGCCCCGAGGTCTCGCTGTTCTTCCTCTCCGACGGCGACACCGTGCGCGCGCTCAGCCCCGCGCAGGACTTCAAGCGCGCTTTCGACGGAGATGCCGGCCCCAACACCGGCGGCATGGGCGCGTACTCGCCGCTGCCCTGGCTGGCCGAGCGCTTCGGCAGCGAGCAGGAGTTCGTCGAGCTCGTGACCGAGCAGGTCGCACTCCCGGTGATCCGTCAGATGGATGCCGAGGGCACCCCGTTCATCGGCCTGCTGTACGCCGGGCTCATCCTCACCGACGCCGGCGTGAAGGTCATCGAGTTCAACGCGCGCTTCGGCGACCCCGAGACCCAGGTCGTGCTGCCGCGGCTGCGCACCCCGCTCTCAGAACTGCTGCTGGCCGCCGCTTCGGGTCATCTCGAGGACGAGCCCCAGCCGGAGTTCGCGGACGACGTCGCCCTCACCGTCGTGCTCGCCAGCGAGGGATACCCTGAGGCGCCGCAGACCGGCCGTCAGATCGGCGGACTCGCGGATGCCGCGAGCGTCGAGGGCGTACGGATCGTCCACGCGGCGACGGCGGGTCCGGATGCTCCCGGCGGAGACCCGGTGGCAACCGGCGGCCGGGTGCTCAACGTCGTCTCGGTCGGCGCGGACTTCGCGACCGCCCGCGCACAGGCGTATGACGCGATCGGCCGGATCAGCCTGGACGGCGCGCACTTCCGCCGCGACATCGCCGCCGGCGTCGCGGAGTAGCGCGCGGGTTCAGCCCGTGAGCCCGAAGCTCTGCGGAAGGACCTCCGGGCTCAGCGCGTACTCCACGGCGAGCATGCTCGCACCTCGCACTGCGGCCTCCCCGGCGGTGACGGACTGCACGATCGCGAGATGCTCGGTGGCCAGCGGCATCGACCGCGTGTAGACGACCTCTCGCACACCGGCGATGAGGTGCTCGCCCACGCGCGCCATGGCCCCGCCGATCGAGATCACCGACGGGTTCAGCAGACTCACGGATGCCGTGAGCACCTCTCCCAGGTCGCGGCCGGCCTGCCGTACCGCCTGGATCGCTTCCAGGCTCCCGCCCTTGACCAGTTCGACGACGTCGTTGCCGTCCTTCGCCTCGATGCCGCGCGCGGCGAGGGACCGGGCGATGGCTGGTCCGGAGGCCAGCGCCTCCAGGCATCCGGTATTGCCGCAGTGGCAGGGCACATCGGCGGCGCGCGCAACGCGCACGTGCCCGAAGTCGCCCGCGATCCCCTGCGCCCCGCGCAGCAGCCTGCCATCCGAGATGATGCCTGCTCCGATGCCGGTGGCGACCTTCACGAAGATGAGGTGATCGGTCGTCGGCCAGGCGACGGCGCGCTCGCCCAAAGCGGAGATGTTGACGTCGTTGTCGACGAGCACGGGCACCTGCAGGTGCTGCTGCACCCAGCCCGGAACGTCGAAGCCGTCCCAGCCTGGCATGATCGGCGGCTTCGCCGGTCGTCCGGTCGAGTACTCCACAGGCCCCGGCACGCCGACGCCGATCGCCGCGACCTGATCATGATCGAGCCCAGCCTGGATGATCAGCTCGTTCACGGTGTCGACCATCCAGGTCAGCACCGGCTCAGGCCCCAGCGACACCGCCATGCTGGCGGTGCGCTCGGCGAGGATGGTGCCGGCGAGATCGGTGACTGCGACCGTGGTGTGCGAGGCGCCGATGTCGGCGGCCACGACCACCTTCGCAGCCGGGTTCAGCGCGAACTGCGACGGTGGGCGTCCGCCTGTCGAGGCGGCATCGGCGACGGGGGCGACCAGCCCCATGCGCATGAGCTCGTCCACGCGCGCCGCCACGGTCGATCGGGCAAGGCCGGATGACTTCGCCAGCTCCGCACGCGTGCGGGGTGCGCCGTCCCGCAGCAGCTGGAAGAGCTGGCCGACGCCGACCGCACTGAGATTACTTGCCATTCCCACCCTGCACTTCTCGTGAACGACCCGCTTGGCCAGGCCCGCACTTCATCGACGCACTAGAGGCGATCGATTCAGCACTTCTGCGTCGAATCGAAGTCTACGCGGGAGGCGCCTGCCGCCCCGCCGGGCGCAGGCGGCCCTGCTTGGCGCGTCCGACCGCGAACCGCTGCTGCAGCAGCACGGCGATGACGATGATCGCGCCCTTCGCGATCGCCTGCAGCGACGACGACATGTTGTTCTGCACGAAGACGTTGTTCAGCGTCGCGAAGATGAGCACGCCGAACACGGTTCCGGTGATGGTTCCCCGCCCGCCGATCAGCAGGGTTCCGCCCACGACCACCGCGGCGATCGCATCCAGCTCGTAGAGGTTGCCGTGCGTCGAGGTTCCCGCGTTGGTGCGCCCGAGAATCATCACCGCGGCGATGCCAGCGGTCAGGCCGCAGAGCGCGTACAGCCACATGATGTGCTGCTTCACTTTGATGCCGGCCAGGCGCGCGGCCTCGCGGTTGCCTCCGATCGCGACCGTGCGACGACCGAAGGTCGTACGGTTCAGCAGCAGCCAGCCTGCGACGGCGACGGCTGCGAAGATCCAGATGAGAATGTCGACACCGAGAAGGTCGACATTCATCGCCTTGAGGAAGTCCCGGTCCGAGACGACGAGCGTGCGGTTGTTGGCCAGCACTTCAGCAAGCCCTCGGGCCCCAACCATCATGGCGAGGGTCGCCATGAATGCCGCGACCTTGCCGTAGGCGATGATCACCCCGTTGATGAGCCCCGCGCCGACGCCGACAAGCAGCGCGACGACGACCGTGACGATCCAGTGCGACGATTTGGCGATGTCCTGAATGGCGGTGAGGGAACCGACGACGGATGCCAGTGCCAGCACTGCGCCGACGGACAGGTCGATGCCGCCGGAGATGATGACGAAGGTCATCCCGATGCTGATCACGCCGATGATCGACGCCTGTCGCAGGATCACCAGCGCATTGCCGAAGTTGAAGAAGTTGTCGAAGGCGGTGATCATGCCGACGGCGAGGATCGCCAGCAGCGCGAGCACGAGGCCGAGGTTGCGTGCTGCGGCACCGGAGAACAGCGACTTCAGCGGCGACGACGCCCTCTGCTCGGGGGCGGTGGTCTGGGTCTGCTCGCTCACGCGGCGGTTCCTTTCATGACGAGGTCGAGAACACCTGGCTCATCGATCTCGGAGGCGGGAAGAGAGGTAAGCACGCGCCCGTCGCCGACGACGAGCACGGTGTCGGCGAGACCGAGGACTTCCTCGATCTCGCTCGAGATGATGACGATCGCATGGCCGTCCGCGGCCAGATTGCGGATCAGTGCGTAGATCTCTGCGCGGGCGCCGACATCGACGCCTCGGGTGGGCTCGTCCAGCAACAGGATGCGACTGCCGTGCACGAGCCAGCGCGAGAGCAGGATCTTCTGCTGATTGCCGCCGGAGAGAGTACCGGCCGGCAACTCGGGATCGGCAGGTCGCAGCTCCATCGCCGCGATCTGGTCGCGGGCGATCCTGCGCTCGGCCCGTTCGTCGAGCCAGCCGGCCTTCGCCTCGCGGCTGAACGACGAGAGGGTGATGTTGCGGAAGATCGGCTCGCCGAGGACGAGCCCCTGCGACTTGCGCTCCTCCGGGCTGAGCCCGAGCCCCGCACGGACGGCGGCCGGCACTGATCCGCGCGGCAGCGGCTTGCCCTCCACGCTCACTCTTCCCGAGGTCGCGGGGCGCGCTCCGTAGATGGTCTCGACGATCTCGGAGCGCCCTGATCCGACGAGCCCGGCGAGCCCGATGATCTCGCCGGCCCGCACCGTGAACGAGACGTTCTCGAAGACGCCCTCCAGGCTGAGGTCGTCGACCTCGAGAAGCACGGGGGCATCTGCGGGGATCGGCACAGGAGCCGGGAAGACGTTCTCGACGATCCGGCCCGTCATGTGCTTGATAAGCGTCTGCGTGGGGGTCTCGGCGACAAGGAGGTTGCTGGCCGTGCTCGCGCCGTCCTTGAGGACGGTGATCCGGTCGCCGATCGTGCGGATCTCCTCCAGCCGGTGAGTGATGTAGATCACTGCGATCCCCTGGGCGGTGAGCTCCTTCACGATATGGAAGAGATTGCGCACCTCTTCAGAATCCAGCACCGCAGAGGGCTCATCCATCACGATCAACTTGATGTCGTGCGAGAGCGCCCTGGCCATGCTCACGATCTGCTTCTCGGCGGCGCTGAGCGTACTGACCTCGGTGTGCGGTGACATCGACTCGTGACCGAGCCGCTTCAGCAGAGCTCGCGTCTGAGCGGTCGTCTCACTGCGACGACTGAACCCCGCCCTGGAGAGCTCGTGACCGAGAAAGATGTTCTCGGCAACGGTCAGATCGTCGACGACGTCGAGCTCCTGGTACATCGTGGCGATGCCGAGGTCGATGGCCGCCTGCGGGTCGCCGATCGTCACGACCTCACCGTTCCAGCGGATCTCGCCCGAATCGGGCTGATGCACACCGGCGAGAGTCTTGATGAGCGTGGACTTTCCCGCACCGTTCTGACCGAGCAGGCAGTGGACCTCCCCCGGGTGGACTTCCAGATCCACGCCGCGCAGCGCACGGACGGCGCCGAAGGTCTTCTCCACCCCGCGCATCTCGAGTAATGACGAGGCCTGGTCATCTTTGATCACAGGAGTGAACATAACATGCCGAATTCGCGAATGCGAGAGGTAACAGCTCCGCCTCGACAGCGAGCACGACCCGCCTGGCATCCTTCGACTCCCGCACGATCAAGGGAGATGTGCTCCTTTCGTGACTTTTGATTATTTGTCGACGAAAGCTGGCTAATCTGTGACGCCTTCTGTTAGCTTGAGGCTGACAGTGCTGGTGCGCCACCGACTCCGATCCCGATCGCAATGGCCCGCATCGCACCCATCTGCATCACATTTCAAGGAGGAAAGACATGCACGGCATGCGCACCCGCGGGTTCCGCCCGCTGATCGCAGGAGCGGCAGCACTGTTCGCCGTCACCCTGCTGGCCGGTTGCACCAGCGACGGCACCGAGTCCGAAGGAGACTCCGGCAACCAGGGCACCACCAGCGAAGAGAACACGGCGTCGGGCGACACCGTCGTCATCGGCTGGTCGGGTCCCGAGGCCGACCACGGCTGGCTCGGCGCGATCAACACCGGCGCCATCAACGCCGCAGAGGGCTTCGACGACGTCGAGCTGCGTCAGGCGGAGGGCACCAACGACGCCAACCAGCAGATCGCCGCGGTCGAGCAGTTCATCAACGAGGACGTGGATGCCATCGTGCTCCTGCCGACCGATGGCGCAGCTCTCACCCAGGTCGCTCAGAAGGCGATGGATGCCGGCATCCCCGTCATCAACGTCGACCGTGAGTTCTCGAGCACGTTCGCGTCTCGCGCGACGGTCCTCGGCGACAACTACGGCATGGGCGTCAGCGCCGGCACCTACATCTGCGAGCAGCTCGACGGCCAGAGCGATGCGATCGTCGGCGAGATCGCCGGCATCGACTCGCTGCCGCTGACGCAGGATCGTTCGGAGGGCTTCGCGGATGCACTCGACGCCTGCGGCCTCGAGGTCGGCCCGCGTGTCGCGGCGGACTTCACCGTCGCCGGTGGCGAGACCGCAGCATCCCAGCTGCTCTCGGCGAACCCCGAGATCGACGCGATCTGGAACCACGACGACGACCAGGGCGTCGGCGTGCTGGCCGCGATCGAAGCAGCGGGTCGCGACGAGTTCTTCCTCGTCGGCGGCGCCGGCAGCATCAACATGATGGACCGCATCGAGGCCGACGACAGCGTCATCAAGGCGACCGTCATCTACCCGTCCACGCAGGCCGCCGATGGCATCGCCCTAGCGCGACTGATCGCTCAGGACAAGACGATGAGCGACCTGATCACCCCGAGCGTGCCATACCGGGTCGTGCTGGATGCGCCCGTGGTCACCAAGGACAACGTCGCGGACTTCATGGATCTCGCGTTCGAGTCCTGACCCTCGACTGCGGGGCGGGCGCCGCGGCGCACGCCCCGCCCGGGGTATACGCACGGGTGAAAAACCCCCCCGTCCGGGGGGGAGAATATTTAAAACCAGCTGCGA
>NZ_JBQDVP010000011.1:0-1784 GCF_052102115.1 Microbacterium sp. | reverse complement strand
CGTCGTGTGGTGTTTTTTTGTTGTGGTTTTTTTGTGGGTTGTTTTTTTGTTTGTGGGTTTGTGTCCGGGCCCGTCGTGGGGGGGGGGGGCGCGGGGCCCCCCCCCCCGCACTGTTCGTATCTGCACTGTTCCTATCCGCACCGTACCGGGGAGTAGAAGATGACAACCGAGCTGCGAGTGGCCCTGATCGGCCACGGATTCATGGGAGCGGCGCACTCCGTCGGCTGGCGGCAGGCGCCCGCCGCGTTCGACCTCCCCCTCACCCCGCGGATGACTGTGCTGGTCGGCCGGGATGCTGAGAAGACTGCCGCTGCCGCCCGCGCGTGGGGGTGGGACGAGACCTCCACAGACTGGCGCGAGGTCATCGCTCGCGACGACATCGACCTGATCGACATCGTCACCCCCGGGGACTCGCACGCCGAGATCGCGATCGCGGCCCTGGCTGCGGGCAAACACGTGCTGTGCGAGAAGCCGCTCGCGAACTCGGTCGAAGAGGCCGAGGCGATGGAGCAGGCTGCGCAGGATGCTGCGGCACGCGGCATCCGCGCCATGGTGGGCTTCACCTATCGTCGCGTGCCCGCCGTGACCCTCATGCGCGACATGATCGCCGCCGGCCGGGTCGGCACGATCCGCCAGGTGCGCGCGAGCTACCGGCAGGACTGGCTGGCCGACCCCGAGTCGCCGATGACCTGGCGGCTCGACAAGGACCGCGCCGGCTCCGGCGCGCTGGGCGACATCGGCGCGCACATCGTCGACATGACGCAGTTCGTCACCGGGCAGGCGCTGACCCAGGTTTCGGGCGTGATGGAGACGCTCGTCGAGGAACGGCCCGTGCTGGCTGAGGCGGTCGGCCTCGGCGGCACCGCCGGCACGGACATAGGCACCGTCACGGTCGATGACGTCGCACTGTTCACCGCCCGCCTCGAGTCCGGCACCCTCGCGACGTTCGAGGCCACCCGTTTCGCGACCGGGCGCAAGAACGCCCTCGACCTCGAGATCTCCGGCGACGCCGGTTCGCTGCACTGGAACCTCGAAGACATGAACGTGCTCGACTTCTACGACGCCACCCGCCCCGCGGCAGAGCAGGGCTTCGCCCGCATCCTGGTCACCGAGCCCGAGCATCCATACCTCTCCGGCTGGTGGCCGGCCGGGCATATGCTCGGCTACGAGCACGGCTTCTCGCACCAGGTGAAGGATCTCACCGAGGCGATCGCGGCGGGTGCTCATCCGCAGCCGACGTTCGCCGACGGGCTGCGGGTGCAGCGCGTGCTCGACGCCGTCGAGCGCAGTGCGCACAGCGGCTCGGCCTGGCTCGACGTCTGAACGACCACGATACGAAACTCACGAGAAGAGGACGATGATGTCACGACCTGTCACCCTGTTCACCGGCCAGTGGGCCGATCTGCCGTTCGAAGAGGTCTGCCGACTCCCGGGCGAGTGGGGCTACGACGGCCTCGAGGTCGCCTGCTGGGGCGATCACCTCGATCCCTGGCGCTGGGATGACGCCGAGTACGTGCAGGGCCGGCTCGACATCCTCGAGCGCAACGGACTGCAGGTCTGGACGATCTCGAACCACCTCAAGGGACAGGTGGTGTGCGACGACCCGATCGACCAGCGTCACCGCAACATCGTCTCCGACCAGGTGTGGGGCGACGGCGACCCCGAGGGTGTGCGTCAGCGCGCCGCAGAAGAGCTGAAGAACACCGCCCGCCTGGCCGCGGCGCTCGGCGTGAAGACGGTCACCGGGTTCACGGGGTCGTCGATCTGGAAGTACGTCGCGATGT
>NZ_JBQDVP010000010.1:48212-70853 GCF_052102115.1 Microbacterium sp. | reverse complement strand
TCACCCCTCAGCAATCACGAGCGATTCACACAACAACGTCCCTGGACATCACACCGCCTACGTGTTCAAGCTCTACTCCGGCAAAGAAGCACTTTTCATCGTCGCACTCGAGGCCTGCTTCGACGCGATCATCGAGGCGCTCGAAGAGGGGGCGGATGCTGCGAGCGACCAGACCCCCGACAGCATCCTCGAGGCGATGGGCGATGCCTACGCGCAGCTCATCGGCGATCGCACTCTGCTGATGCTGCAGGTGCACGCGCAGTCGGTCGCCGAGATCCCGGTCGTCGGTGAAGCGCTGCGCACCGGTCTCGCACGCGTCACGACCTTCGCCAAGGTTCGTTCCGGCGGCACCGACGATGCCGTGCAGCGCTTCATCGCCTACGGGCAGCTGTGTCACCTCATCGTCACCACGCAGCTCGACGGCCGCCCCGAAGAGTGGGCAATGCTCCTGACCAAGGGGATGAGTCACCCGGCGTGATCGCGTCGGACGCTGTCCCCATTTTTCTTTGCCTCAAAGAGTGAGTGATGAATCACTCAATTCAACAATCAGAAGGAGTGACACCATGAACACCCTCACAACGCCGGCCCGATCTGCGAATACGGAACCACGCAGCAAGCGTCGCTGGCTCGCGCTGGGCATCCTGGCGCTCGCACAGTTCCTCGTCGTGCTCGACTCGTCGATCGTCAACATCGCCCTTCCCGTGCTCGGGCGCGAACTCAGCATGGACACGGCCGCGCTCACCTGGGTGATCACCGCCTACGTCCTCGCCTTCGGCGGACTGCTCCTGCTCGGCGGCCGACTCGCCGACAGGTACGGTCACCGCCGGATCTTCCTCATCGGCTCCGCCGGATTCGTCGCGGCATCCGCGCTCGCCGGCCTCTCAATCTCCAGCGAGATGCTCCTCGCCGCGCGCGCCTTGCAGGGAGTGTCGGCCGCGCTTCTCGCCCCCGCCGCGCTCGCGCTGCTCACCCACCTCTTCCCCGACGCGAAGGAACGCACCAAGGCGCTCGGGCTCTGGGGTGCAGTCGCCGGCATCGGCTCCGCGGCCGGCGTGCTGTTGGGCGGCATCCTCACCGCGACCCTCGGCTGGCAGTCAGTGTTCTTCGTCAACGTGCCCGTCGGCGCGATCGTCCTGATCGCGATCCCCCTGCTCGTCACACCGGACGGCACTCGCCCGGCCGAGCGTCTGGATGCTCCGGGAGCCGTCACCGTGACCGCTGCACTCGTCGCGCTCGTCGGCGCATTCAGTGCCGTGGAGCAGCTCGGGTTCCTGCACCCGCTGCCCCTGATTCTCGGGGCGGTCGCCATCGCGCTCGGCGCGCTGTTCATCGTGATCGAACGCCGCAGCCCTGCGCCCCTCGTTCCGCTGGGTGTCTTCCGCAACCGCAACCTCGCGCTCGGCAACGTCGTCATGCTGCTGGTCGGCGCGGCAATGGTCGCACTGTTCTTCGCCTTATCGGTCTACATGCAGGCCGTGCTCGGTTACGACGCCCTCGTCACTGGCCTCACGCAGCTGCCGCTCGCCGGCGCGCTCGTGGTCGTCGCGGGTGTCGTGCCCAGCCTCATCAGCCGTGTCGGCGGCCGACCGGTGCTGGGCGGGTCGCTGCTCATCCTGGCCGGCGGACTTGTGTGGCTCGCGTTCGCCCCGGCGGATGCTGTCTTCGCGACCCAGCTGCTCGGACCGACACTGCTCATCGGCGTCGGTCTCGGCGGTGCGTTCGTCGCCGCGACGCAACTGGCCGTCGATGGCGTCGCAGGCGGTGAATCGGGCCTCGCCGGAGGCCTCATCAACACCAGCCAGCAGATCGGCGGCGCCGTCGGACTCGCCGTGCTGGGAACCATCGCTGGCCTGCGGACCGCGTCATTGGAGGCCGGCGGAGCGTCGAGCGCCGCCGCGCTCACCGGAGGATTCTCCTGGCTCTTCCTCGGCGCCGCGGTGCTGTCGGTCCTCGGAGCAGGGCTCGTCACCCTCTGGCGTCGGCCGTGAAGCGGGGTCGGTCAGGGCGCCGTGTACCCGCCGTCCACGAGGTGGTAGCTGCCGGTGATGAAGCTCGCGGCATCGCTCGCGAGGAACGCGATGAGGTGGGCGACCTCCTCACCCTCTGGCGTCGGCCGTGAAGCGGGGTCGGTCAGGGCGCCGTGTACCCGCCGTCCACGAGGTGGTAGCTGCCGGTGATGAAGCTCGCGGCATCGCTCGCGAGGAACGCGATGAGGTGGGCGACCTCCTCTGCCTTCCCGAGGCGGCCGATCGGATGCTTCGACACGAGGAAGTCCTTCGCCTCGGCATCCATCTGCGCCAGAAGGGGAGTGTCGATGAAGCCCGGCCCGACCGAGTTCACCCGTACGCCCTGCGCGGAGTACTCCAGCGCGGCCGACTTCGTCATGCCCACGACGCCGTGCTTGGCGGCGACATATGCGGGCGACGTGGCGAAGCCGACGCTGCCGAGGATCGACGCGATGTTGACGACCGAACCGCCGCCGTTGTCGAGGATCGTCGGGATCTGCGCCTTCATGTTGCGGAAGACCGCGTTGAGATTGATCGCGATGACCTTGTCCCAATCGTCGTCCGAGTACTCGGCGGTGGGCGCGGCTGCACCGCCGATGCCCGCGTTATTGACACCGATCCGCAGCGGCGCGAGCGTGCCGGCGAGTTCGATGGAGGATGCGATCCACTCCGCATCGGTCGCATCCCCCGCGGATGCCGTCGCCACACCGCCCGCCGCGCGGATCTCGTCGACCACGTCCTGGGCGGCCTCGGCGTTCAGGTCGTTCACGACTACCGATGCGCCGTTCTGCGCAAGCAGCAGCGCAGCAGACCTGCCGATTCCGCTGCCTGCGCCGGTGACGATCGCCGAGCGGTCCGAAACGTCGTACTGTGCCATCAGGCGACTCCCTCTGAACGGGCGCTGCGCCGGGAGCGCTTCTCGGCCGGACCGCTCACTTCGACTCTACGACGCTTCCCTAACGACCCATAGCGATATATCGTTAACTTCCATCCAACAGGAGGTCATCATGAACGGTTCATTCCCCACCGGCGGTTTCGGATCCGGCTCACCCTTCGGCGGCTTCGGAGGTTCGAACGGTGCCGGAGGCCCGGCATCCGCTCTCTTCGAAGCCATGGACCAGGTGCGCAAGGCATTCGAGCCCCGCCCCGGCGGATCCACCCGTATGGCGCGCGGCGACGTGCGCGCGGCCGTGCTCTCATTGCTTGCGGAGGAGCCGATGCACGGCTACCAGATCATCCGCGAGATCGAGGACCGCTCGGGCGGCACGTGGAAGCCCAGCGCTGGATCGGTCTACCCCACCCTGCAGCTGCTCGCCGATGAGGGGCTCGTCGCGGCCGAGGAGCAGAACGGACGCAAGACCTATTCGCTCACCGAAGCCGGTCGTGCCACGGCGGATGAGGCCGATGCTCCGGCCCCGTGGGAGGGAAACGGGAACCGCGAGAGCGGTCGTCACGTCGTCCTCGCCAAAGCCGGCATGGACCTCGCCGGAGCCGCCGCCCAGGTCGCACGCACCGGCAGCTCGGCGCAGGCCGACCAGGCCGTGGAAGTGCTCGAAGACGCCCGGCGCAAGCTGTACGCGATCCTCGCCGAAGGATGAGCCCCCGCCCGGCCCACCGCGCCCGCTACCGCCGCATCCTGCGGTTCGCTTCGCTCCAGCTCGTGCAGCTGTGGTGGTTCGAGCTGTTCCTGCCGCGCATCGGGCTCACCCGCGTCGCCGACCGCACGCGCACCGAACGGATGCGCCGGATCGCGCAGCGCTTCCACGCGCTCGCCGTCGACCTCGGCGGGCTCATGATCAAGGTCGGGCAGTTCATGTCGTCGCGCCTCGACGTGCTGCCGCCCGAGATCACCGATGAGCTGGCAGGCCTGCAGGATGAAGTGCCCGCGGTGCCGTTCGCCGATATCAAGGCGATCGCCGAGGCCGAGCTCGGGATTCCGCTCGAGCGCGCGTTCGCCTGGGTTGACGAGCGGGCGCTCGCCGCAGCATCCCTCGGCCAGGTGCACCGCGCGAGACTGTCTGAACTCGACGCCGCCGACACGGGCCTGGAGAACGTGGTGATGAAGGTGCAGCGCCCTGGCATCGACGAGATCGTCGCGGTCGACCTCGCGGCGCTCCGCAAGGTCGCCGGCTGGCTGCGGCGCGTGCGCATCATCTCGGACCGGGTCGATGCGCCGGCGCTCGTCGAAGAGTTCGCGCACACCTGCATGGAAGAGATCGACTACCTGCACGAGGCGGCGAATGCCGTACGGTTCGCCGAGAACTTCTCCGTCGACGAGCGGGTCGACACCCCCGAGGTCGTGTGGGAGCGGACGACGCGGCGCGTGCTGACTCTCGAGGATGTCACCGCGATCAAGATCAACGACGTCGACGCCCTGCGTGGTGCGGGCATCGACCCGGTCGAGGTGGCGGATGCGTTCGCAGAGGTCATGTTCGAGCAGGTCTTCACGCACAGCTTCTTCCACGCCGACCCGCACCCGGGCAACATCTTCGTGACGCCGATCGCGGCATCCGATGGCCCCTCCTGGCGCCTGACCTTCATCGACTTCGGGATGATGGGCGAGGTGCCCGAGGGGCTCCGCACCGGACTGCGGGCTCTCGTGATCGCCGTCGCCGCGCGCGACGGACGCAAGCTGGTGGATGCTGCGCAGGAGATCGGCGTGCTGTTGCCCTCAGCAGACACGAAGGAGTTCGAGAAGGCCCTGACCGCGCTGTTCGCGCGCTTCGGAGGCATGGGGTTCGCAGAGCTGAGCAATGTCGACCCGCGCGAGTTCCGCGATTTCGCGTCGGAGTTCGGCGACACCGTGCGCGCCCTGCCGTTCCAGCTGCCGGAGGGGATGCTGCTGCTCTTCCGCGCCGTCGCACTGACCTCAGGCATGTGCAGCGGCGTGAACCCGGCGTTCAACGTGTGGAATGCCGTGGAGCCGTATGCCGCCCAACTGCTGCGCGACGAGACGGGCAACACCGTGAAGGCGTTCGCCGCGCAGGCGTGGGAGTCGGTGGGCGTCGCGGCCCGACTGCCCGGCCGCATCGACGCCGTCATCACCGAGATCGAAGACGGCACGATCACCTTCGACACCTCGCGGCTGGAACGGCGGATGGACTCACTGGTGCGCATCGGCCGACGCATCATCTCGGCGGTGCTGTTCGCCGGTCTCGTTGTCGGCGGGGCGCTGCTGCTCGGCGTGAACCTGCCGTTGGCGATCGTGCTGCTCTCGGTGTCGGCGGTGCCCCTCGCTCACGCCGTGTTCGCGGGGGTCGGGCGGCGCTGAGAGCTGGCAGACGACTGATCAGGCGTGGACCTGATCCGCGAGTTGGTCGGCGATGCCCCGGGGCTCGCGCCCGAGCAGTCGCGTGAGGGTGGCATCTGTCTGTGAGAAGTGGCCGCTGCGCGTCGCCTGGAACATCGAGAGCGTGAAGCGCGCGACGGGTTCGGGGACGCCGTGCGTCATCTCGCTGGCCACCCACTCCTCGTCGTCGACAACGATGCGTTCGATCCGGTGACCGGCGAGGTCGGAGGCTGCAGAGGCGAAATCCGCGAGCCTGATCGGTGTCGGCAGCGTCAGATCCACCGGGCCATCCGGTTGCGGGGCAGTGGTGAGAATCACGGCGGCTGCTTCTCCGGCATCCCGGCGATCCAGCCACGAGAAGGGTCCGTCTGCGGGCTTCGCGATCGCGCCGGTCTCCTGCCACGGGCCGAGCAGCTGCCCGAGGTCACCGTAGAAGCCATTGCGCAGAGCAGTCCATGCCACTCCAGACGACGCCAGGTGGTCTTCCGTGGCGGCGTGGAGAGCGAGCGGCGGATACGGAGTTTCGTAGCCGGTCCCGTGGGTGCTCGTGTACAGGATTCGCTGCGCACCGGCGGCGACGGCGGCATCGATCGCGGTTCGGTGCTGCCCGAGGACGTCGGCGGTGACATCGCTCGAAGAGACGATGAGCACCTGCTCTGCGTCGGCGAACGAGTGGCGGAGGGCCTCGGGGTCGTCATAGCTTCCCTGCCGCACGCGGACCCCCTTGCCGGCGAGGTGCTGGGCGCGACGGGGGTCACGGACACTGACTCCGATGCGGTCGGGGGATACCCGCTTGAGGAGGTGCTCGACGGTGGCGCCGTTGAGCACGCCTGTTGCTCCGGTCACGATGATCATGGGGTGTCCTTCTGCTGGTTGTAACTTGACCCGTATGGTCAACTTAACCTGGGCTACCATGATGCAGGAACTTGACCAACCTAGTCAAGTTGTGCCATCCATCGATAATCGTCAAGAAGAGGGTGCTGGGATATGTCGCCGTCAACGCTTCGCGCCGATGCCCGCCGTAACGTCGATCTGATCCGTGCTGCCGCCGTGCAGGTGTTCCGCGAGCGCGGCTTGGCTGTCCCGCTCGAGGAAGTCGCTGCCGCTGCTCGGGTCAGCAAGGCGACCATCTTCAACCGGTTCGGAGGGCGAGTCGGCCTGATCGACGCGGTCATCGACGAGGTCGTGGCGGTTGAGCTGCTGGGCGTGATCGATGAGGCACGGTCGGTCGATGGGATCCGGGAACGCGTCGCCTCCTACGTCCGCGCGATTCGACAGCTCCAGTACGACCTGCCGGCTGTCAACGACGTCCTGCTGCAGGAGTTCCCGGAGTCGGAGCCGCTCGTGGCACTGTGTCATGCCGGTGAGGAATTCCATGACGAGCTGGTCGCAGAAGGGCACGCCGCCGGAATCCTGGCCACCGGAGTCACGGCCGGCGACTTCCAGATGCTGGCCACGGACAATGCGCTCGCGCTGAAGCACGGGCGCACGCGCCCGTCTCGCGCAGATTACGACCGACGGACGGAGTTCATCCTCGGCGGGGTCTGTCCCGTCGCAACAACTGTCGGAAACGAACCGAGATGACACCGAATGTCACTAAGCAAAGTCCGATAGGCGCTCTCCTTGTTGCTTTTGTCGTGACACTTTCCTGATCACTTTGGCCGGGATTTCGGCGACGCTGTTGACGGCGCAGTCTCTTCATGGCGAACGGGGCTGCTCGGGGGCGTGGCTGCGCTCATTGCTGAACGATTCCGTTAGCGGTGACGAGACTGACGCTAAACAGGCGCGGAGCAGCTGCGATGTCCGTTGGATCATCGCAAGGTCTCGGCTCACGACCCGTTCCCGTCCGTGAATATGTTTGACGACCAGCCCGGCTCGTTCAAGTATCGCGACATGCTTCTGAACGGCGGCGAAGCTCATGTCGTATCGACGCGCAAGCTCGCTCACGGAATGTCCATAGCTTAGCGTGCGGGCAAGGATGTCACGCCGGGTGGCGTCTCCTAAGGCTCGGAAGATGAGATCCGCGTCGTCGGGGGCGAGTTCATTTGGCACCATCACGCCTGCGCGGCACTGAGAAACGATCGCAACGCGGGAATCAGTGCCGCGGGTTTCATCATCGGTGTCGCATGGTGCGCGCCGTCGATCGTCTCATGGCCGGCATCGGTCAGCGCCGCGAGCTCTCGGGTTCCACTCTGCATGAATGGCTCGCTCTTGCTTCCGACGAGCACGAGCGAGGGCGCCCGGAGCGCCTTCCATCGGTCGGTGCTGAGAGGTTTGCCGTCTTGCAGTCCCATACAAAGGCGTGTGTCATAGACCGTCGTCGGAGCCATTGCGACCATGGTTCGCCAGGGCCCGACCATTGCCCGCATTGCCCAGATCATGAGGGCGGGGGCACCGAGGGCGACTCGGTTGAACTCGCGAACCGCGTCTGATGCGCGGCCGTCACGTAAGAGTTCCTCGAGGCGTTCGGCGAGGTCTCGAGGGACAGGCGTGCGTCGATCGTCCACGATCACCGGGGGCTCGTAGGCGATGAGGCCGACGATCTTCTCAGACAGCGCGGTTGCTGCGTCCAGAGCGAGGACCGCACCGGACGACGCACCGAACAGGACTGCCGTACCTCCGTGTGCATCGACGAGCGCCTCGATATCCTCGACCTCGCGAGCGACGCTCCAAGCGCCGGCATCCCCGCTGTTCCCGCGGCCGCGCCGATCGTAGTTCACGACGGTGCACGAGTCGGCGAGCAGAGCGCCGAGGCGGCGGTTGTCTCGAAGATCGGACAGCGCTTGCGCGACGAGGACGACTGTCGGCCCCTGTCCGCTGCGTTCAAACGAGATTTCCGTATCGTCGGCAGATTTGACCTGGTGCAGCGAGGGAGCGGGGGAAGTGTTGTTCTTGGGCATTGCGGTTTCCGTTCGTTTCGGGAAGTCGACTATTTCAGCGGCGCGTCATCGTGGACGCGTAGCCGCCTTCGCCGGGGTATACCCAGGCGCCATCGAGCACACGATCGTCATCGCTGAAGGTGCCGGTGAAGTAGGCCGGACTGCCCTTGGCTCCTGCCCAGATGGTGAGCGTCTCGCCCTCGAGCTCGTAGACGTAGTCGAGGGTGTTGCCCATCGAGTCGTAGAACCGCGAGACGACGTCCGTTCCGGCTGGTTCGCCGAAGGGGCGCAGCTGACCGATGACTTCGAGGCCGGTGATGGTCTGGCCGAACTGCTCCAGCTCAACATGCTGCAGCAGGAAGAACCGTCCCGGCATCCACTCATATCGGATGACGCCCTCGGCGCCCCCTGTCACTGTCCATTCGCCGACGAGCCGCTCGAGCGCGACGACGGCGCTACTGGGCATGGATTGCTCGCCGAGTCCGTATGCGTCGATCTGGTCGGCGGTGAGGTTCTCCAGCGGGTTCTCGTTCATCAGATGTCCTTTCGTCGGCAGCCCGGCGGGCCACCTTCACAGATACCTCGGAGCTGAACCGCGCCGATTGACATCTGTACGGAAACTCGTTGCGAGAGCAGATGTCAATACTCGCTATCCGGCTCCGAGGTATCTGTGCATCGACATTGAAATCACCAGAGGAGCACACCACGACCATGAGCAACCAGACACCGCGGATCGGGAACAGCGCGAGCCGAGCGCTGCCGCGTACGACGCGGGGACTATTGTTCGCCGGGGCATTGGCCGGGCCCCTGTTCTATCTGTCCGCGATCGTGCAAACGTTGACGCGACCCGGATTCGACCTTCGCATCCACCCGCTCAGCCAGCTGTCCACTGGGGAACTCGGCTGGATCCAGATACTCACCTTCATCGTGGTCGGGCTCGGTCTGATCTGCCTGTCGATCGGCCATCGGAGGGTCGTGACCGGCGGCCTCGGCCGCGCAGCCATTCCGGTGCTCGTTGCGATCGGCGGGTCGGGGTTCATCGCCGCCGGCGTCTTCCCGCAGGATCCCGCGAACGGGTTCCCCATCGGCGTGGCAGACGGCCCGGCTGCTGAGCCCTCGGTGCACGCTCTCGTTCATACGGTGGCGGCGATCGTGGCGTTCACCGCGCTGGCCGTGGCAGCGATTGTCGCCCTCGTGCGCGCGATCCGTGAGCGTCGTGTGGGCGCCGCTGTCGGCAATGGCATCGTCGCACTCATGCTCCTCGCCCCTGTCGTCCCCGACATCGCCAGCGTGCAGGTGGCGTTCACGGGTCTCTTCGCCTTCGGCTGGTGCACCGCAACGGCCATCTCGTTGCTGAAATCGCCGACGGTAGCTCGCTAGCCTGGACTCCCGCCTACCTAAGGAGACGAGATCGTGAAGTTCCTCATTCTCGGCTACACGCCGAGTACCAGCTGGGATGCCGCAACCGCAGAAGCCCCCACCGAAGATGCGCTTGCCGCATTCGCCGCATATCAGGAGTTCGAAGCGGAGCTGCGTGCCAGTGGCGAGTTCGTCAGCACGGAAGGACTCGGGCATCCAGCTGTATCGACGACCGTGCGCAAGACCGACGGGAGCATCGTCATCACCGACGGCCCGTTCGCCGAACTCAAGGAAGTGCTCGCGTCATTCGCTGTCATCGAGGTGTCGGGATTGGAGCGCGCGAAGGACATCGTCGCCCGGATGGTTGAGATGCTCGGCGAACCGATGGAGATCCGGCCCATCATGGGCGACGACTTCGCGTGACCGCCTCTCCCGACGCGATCGAGCACCTGCTGCGCACCGAGGCGCCGCAGGTGCTCGGCGCCTTGGTGCGCCGCTTCGGTCACTTCGACATCGCCGAGGAAGCAGTGCAGGACGCTCTCCTCGCCGCGAGTCAGCAGTGGCGCACGGACGTGCTCCCCGAAAACCCCAGGTCCTGGCTGATCCGCATCGCCTACCGCCGGATGATCGACACTCTTCGGGCTGAGTCAGCAGACCGGCGCCGAGAAAAAGAGTACGTCGCCTCCGAACAGAGGTTCAGCTCTCCGCATCCGACAGCCGCCAGCCACGACGACAGCCTGAACCTCTTGTTGCTCTGCTGTCATCCCGCGCTTTCTTCCGCGTCCCGCATAGCGCTGACGCTGCGCGCCGTGGGTGGATTGACCACCGCAGAAATCGCTCATGCGTATGGGGTGACAGAACAGACCATGGCTGTGCGGATCAGCCGGGCGAAGCAGCAGATCCGCAAAAGCGGTGCCCGGTTCGAGTTCATCGTTGACGACGACTTCTCCGGCCGCCTCTCCGCTGTCATGCGCGTGCTGTATCTGATCTTCAACGAGGGATACACAGTGACCACGGGCACGGAGCTCACCCGAACCGACCTGACCGGCGAGGCTATCCGGATCGCCCGGCTCCTCCACGCCCTCGTTCCCGATGATCCCGAACCCGCAGGGCTTCTCGCACTCATGCTGCTGATCGATTCGCGTCGCGCTACGCGCACCGCCGCGAACGGGGATCTTGTTCCTCTAGCTGACCAGGACCGTACGCGGTGGGATCAAGCAACCATCTACGAGGGGGCAGAACTCATCCGTGCCGCATGGTCTCAAGGGGACGTGGGGACGTACAGGCTGCAGGCCGCAATCGCCGCCGTTCACGCATCTGCTCCTGTCGCCGAGGAGACCGACTGGGAGCAGATCGCTGCTCTCTACTTGGCGCTCGAACAGGTCGAGCCCAGTGGGATTGTCATGCTCGCACGAGTCGTCGCCGTCGCCCATGCGTTCGGCCCCGCTCGCGCCAACACTCTGCTTCGGCAACTAGATCGTGACCATGGGCTTCTCCAACACCCGTTGACCATGCATCGTGCGCACGCGATCCGTGCACACCTCCGCGAAGCGGAAGGGGATGCCGCTGCCGCGAGAGAAGATTTCCTTGCGGCCGCCGACATGACGAAGAACGAGCCGGAGTCCCGGTATCTGTCGCGAAAGGCTGACGGCGAATAGCCCACACCCGTTCCCGTCCCACTTCGAAGCAGTCCTTCAAGAAGAACAACCTCTTGACACAGCATCCACTCGGTCGTAACGTGCAACCAAATGGTTGCACAATCTGAACTGAGCGAGACGGAGATCGACCGTGTGTTCCACGCACTGGCGACGGCGACACGGCGTGACATCTTGCGCCGCACGATCACCGAGGAGCAGTCGGTTTCGACCCTCGCGGGCGATTACGAGATGTCCTTCGCGGCTGTGCAGAAGCACGTCACCGTCCTCGAGGCCGCCGGCCTCATCATCAAACGCGCTGAGGGACGCGAGCGGCTCGTCCGTGCGAATCCCGAGATGATCGCGCGCGCCCGGGCGCTGTTGGCCCGCTACGAAGAGCTGTGGCGGGCACGAATCTCCCGCCTCGATGACCTCCTGGCCGAACCGCACGCTGAATCCGAAGAAGGAGAATGAGAATGCCTGTCACCGATGTCTCAACCGATACCGAGAACCTGACGATGACCGTCACCGCTGAGTTCGCCGCACCGATCGAACGTGTATGGAGCGCCTACAGCGACCCGCGTCAGCTCGAACGCTTCTGGGGCCCGCCCGGATGGCCAGCCACCTTCACCGCCTGGGATCACACCGTCGGGGGACGTGCGAACTACACCATGAGCTCACCGCGCGGCGAGAGGTCGTCGGGCTACTGGGAGTTCATCGCCATTGACGAACCGCGAAGCTTCACGGTGCTCGACGGATTCACGGATGAGCAGGGTGTTCCGAATGCGGAGCTCCCGTCGATGCGCATGGAATTCGCCTTCGAGCCCGCGGCCGACGGCAGCACCCGCATGGCCGCCACCAGCCATTTCGCCTCCCTCGAAGCGCTCGAGCAGGTCGTCGCGATGGGCGCGATCGAGGGCACCACGATGGCGATGGCCCAGTTGGATGCTGTGCTGCAGGACCTGCGCGAGTACGCCGAGGGCAAGGGCACCCGCGTCGAACTGATCGACGACACGCATGTGCGCATCACCCGGCTCGTGAACGGCCCGCGCGAACTCGTGTGGCGCGCGCACCACGAGCCCGAACTCATCCGCCAGTGGATGCTCGGACCCGACGGGTGGGAGATGACGGAGTGCGTCGCGACCACGACCGTGGGCGAGAGTTACCGCAACTCGTGGGCGCCGGTCGGCGACACCGAGGGCGAGCCGTTCGGCTTCGAGGGCGAACTGCTGCTGGCCGACGCACCCCGCCGCGCTGTGACGACGGAGCGCATGCAGGGCCAGCCGGTCGAGACGCTCAACGACCTGAACCTCTACGAGGAGGACGGCGCCACCCTTGTCACGGTGCTCATCGAGTACCCCGACAAGGACACCCGCGACATGATCCTCGCCACCGGCATGGCCGACGGCATGGAGGAGTCGTTCGCACGGCTCGAGCGCGAGGTGCTGGCGCCGGCGCGTTCGTAACCGCTCCGGCCGACGGCTCCGACCTGCCTTCAGCGCGATCTATGCGCGGCCGTCACCGAGAAGTCGCCGGCGAAGTCGTCGAGTACAGCGAAGAGGCGGCGCGCCGACGCAGTGTCTCCTTCGAGCTGTACGTCGCCGCGGGCGACGGCATCATCGAGCGCCAGCGAACCCATCGCGAGGTCTGCCAGCACGGCATGCGATGCGACGAGACGCGACGGAGCGGCGGGTGCTCCAGCCACATGCCGGAGTACGCCCCGGCGAAGTATGACGCGGCGGCTCGAGCCCCGATCGGACTCGAGCACGTCGAGCTCGATTTCGAGTTCCGCGGCCTGCGGTCCGTTCAGACGGATGGCGACGAAGTCCAGGAGCATCGCCAGATCCATGCCGAGCGCCATGACCGCGTTGGAGGCGTGGAAGCTGGCTGTCGGTTCGGCCTCGCCGCGCAGCTCGGCCGCGGTGAGGAGGTAGAAGTTTCGCCAGGGGCCGCTCTCGCTCTGATACCCGAGCTGCTCGAAGACATCGGCCTGCAGCGCCGCCGCTTCGGCATCCTGGTCCTCTGAACTCGCCAGCAGGTGCTTGAGCAGCTCCGCAGCCCACCGATAGTCCCCCGCCTCGAATGCCTCAGCGGCAACTCGCAGTACGGCATCCCTCCCACCGATCGTACGTACGAAACGCTCACCGAGCTCGGAAGGAGGGAGCGGCTCGAGATTGGCAGGGTTGGCATCGAACCATCCAAGGTACCGCTGGTAGACGGCCTTCACATTGTGGCTGAGTGAGCCATAGTTTCCGCGGTTGCCCGCTCCGTGGAGCTCGGCAGGCAACGTCATGATCTCTGCCGCCTCGGTCGGTGTGAGGCCGTGATTGGCGAGCCTGAGAGCACCTTGGCGAAGATTTGGTGGGGCTTCGCCCCGAGTACGGTCGACAGTCTGAGCAGTTCGGCATCGGTCGACCGCACTCCGGCTCGCGAACCCGAGAACACGATGAAGAAGACGAGCGTTGCGGCAACCGCAACCTTCGCCGTAGTGGTGATTCCGAAGACGACGATGAACAGCGGGGCGAGCGCGATGCGCGGCATCGCGTTCACAGCATCCATGAAGGGGCTGATGACTCGCTCCACGGTCGGCAAGAGACCGACGGCGATGCCAGCGCAGACGCCGAGTACGCCAGCGAGAACCCAAGCGATGATCACGGCGATCATCGTGGCTCCGAGATTCGTGAACAGCTCGCCCGAGACCGTGGCCTCCATGATGTAGCGCCACGAGTCCATCGGTGATTTCGCGAGAACGGGAGCGAGCACACCGCTGCGCACCGTGAGATCCCAGGCTGCGAGCCACAGGACGACCAGTCCCACTTGCGAGAGGCGCACGACCCATGTCGTGCGGCGTGCAGCCGACGCCGGACTGGTCTGAGTCGCTGCCTTGCGGGGCCGCATGGCGGTCGTTGTCATCACTTCTCCGCTCCTCGCGTCCTGACGCAGCTCAAGAACATGCGTAGACGCTTTCGTCGAACGGACGACTCGAGTCGGGTTGACCCGTGGTCATCTCAATGTTGGCGCGCCAGCGTTCCTCGTCGATGACGTCTTTGTAGAAGGTACGTTCCTTCTCCCACAGGTCCGTTGCCGATGCGGTGGTCGTGCGCGTGACATCTTCGATGAGAGCGATCGCCTCGTCCTTGTTGGCTTCGTCGGCCAGCCAGTCCGTGGCTTTCGTGACGGCGCGGCAGAACTTCTCGACCGATCCGGGTGAGTCCTCGATCATCGAGGTGGTGGTTGCCCAGAAGCTCGCCAATCCGGAGTCTCCGTATTCACCGCCTGTTCCGTCGAGGGTCGAAGCGATCAGGCGGACAGGCAGGCCGGCGTCTCGTACGCTCAACATGCTGCCGTACGCCGCGGAGGTCGCATCGAGCTGTCCGTTCTGCAGGGCAGGGAGCTGGGAGATGGAAGCGCCTGAAGCAACGAACTGCACGTCCTCCGGTGACATCCCGTTGGCGTCGAGCACCTGTTCGGCGAATGACTGCACTGCTCCTCCCAGCGCATTTACACCGATGTTGCGTCCTGCCAGGTCGTCCACAGTCTGGATGTTGCTGTCCTCCGGCACATAGATCCCGTAGTCGAGGTCCATAAACGGTGGCACGGCCACGACATTCTGTCCTTGTTCGACGGCAGGGATGAAGGTCGCCGGCGTCGCCCAGGTGAACTGGTTCGATCCGCCGATGAGTCCAGCGATGCCTTCTGGGCCCTTCGCGATGTCGATCGTCTCGACGGTGAGGCCTTCCTCATCGAAGAAGCCCTGGCGCTCGGCGATGTCGAGGCTGATGGTGATCATGTTGTTCGGATAGGTTCCCACCGTGACGGTGTCGTCGGTGGAGCCGGTGTTTTCGGATGATGCGCAGGATGCCGAAACTCCGGCGACCGCCGCCAGAGTGACGATGGACAGGATGCTTCTCAAACCACGATGTTTGTTCATATCTGACCTCGAAGACGGTTATCGTCACCGTCGTCGGTGACTCTTCGATTCAAGGTGCGTGAGCCGGAAGCGTCAAAGACGGGAAGTCACCCGAATTGACTGCCTCTGCCTATCTGTCCGGTCAGATCAGGCGGCGCAGTGCCTCGTCCAGCGAGATCCTCTGTGCGTCCGCGCGGTCGCGCAGGCGGGCGTGCTCATCGGGCGTGAGCGTGATGCGCAGCTCGACCGATTCCGCCGGCGCCGAGCCCAGCCCATCGAGCAGATCGGATGCTTCGGCCCACAGCTGCGGCGCGAGGGCAGGCGCGGAATCGGGAACCGCACCACCGAGAGTGAACCCCGGCCCGCGGCGCGGCTCGGTCTTCGCCTGATACGCCTTCGCCGCCGCGTTCGCCCGCTCGTCGGCAGCCTCGTTCAGATCGTGACCGGCGTGCCCCTTCACCCAGGCGAACTTCACATCCCGTCCCTGCATCGCCTCGTCCAGCGACTCCATGAGGTCGCGGTTCAACACGGCGCCGCCATCGGCCTTGCGCCAGCCGCGGCGCTTCCACCCCGGCATCCACTTGGTGATCGAGTCGATCACGTACTTGCTGTCGCACATGATCAGCAGCGACTCATCGGAGCCGGCCGTCGCGCGCAGCAGCTCGAGCACGGCTCGCAGCTCACCCTGGTTGTTCGTGCCGTGCGGCGATCCGCCCGCCGCCCAGTTGTCGTCGTCGATGTACCAGGCCCATCCGTTCGGGCCGGGGTTGCCGAGGGCCGAGCCGTCTGCGGCGGCGGTGATCGTCATCCTTCAACCGTAACGGGGCGCGCGCCCCGAGCACCTCGCCCCGTGAGACTGCATTCCGCGGATGAACTCGCGCGGAATCCCGCGCATCTCATCCGCGGAATGCAGTCTCGGAGGGTGGGGGGTCGACGGGGAACGTGATCGACGTCGTCTGCGCACCCAGGCCGACCTCGAGCGGGTCGACGGGTGCCGTGTCATCGAGGTCGTCGACAGTATCCTTTTCCAAAGGCTCCCCGGGCAGCGACGCCCACGGTCCTGGTTCTTCCGGTCGTTGCGAGAAAAGTCCCATGAGTACCTCGGCAGATCTAGAAGTCGTCGATGATGAGCTTCTTCATCTCCATCATCTTCGCGTACGCACCCGGGCGTTCCATGAGTTCGCCCATGTTCTCCGGAACGATCTGCCAGCTGAGGCCGTACTTGTCGGCGAGCCAGCCGCACACCTCCGCTTCGGGCACGGCGGTCAGCGCGTCCCAGTAGTGATCGAGCTCGTCCTGATCGGCGACCCGCACCTCGAGCGAGACGCCGCAGTCGAACGCGAAGTCGTGATCGGGGCCGCCATCCATCATCGAGAACCACTGGTCTGCCAAGCGGAACTCGCCGAACATGATCGTGCCCGGCTCGGCGCCGGTCGACTGCGGCGGATGCACGGCGAGGTAGCCGACCCCCGCATCCGGGAACAGCGATGCGTAGAACACCGCCGCCTCTCTCGCCTTGCCGTCGACGGCCTCGGTGAACGTGAGCTGCGGAATGAGGAACGGACGCGATTCGCCCTCGGGGCTGGTGAGGATCAGCTGCCAGTTCACGCCGTAGCGATCCTCCACCCACCCGTAACGCGGGCTGAACGGGTACTCGTCGAGCTCCATCCGCACCGTCCCGCCGTCGGCGAGGGCGGCCCACACGGCGTCGAGGCTCGAACGCGCGGCATCCCGGTCGCCGTCGAACCGGAGCGGGTCGAAGTTCAGCATGAACGACACTGACGGATTTGGGCGGAACTCCGACCCCGCGTTGATCAGCGTCAGCAGGTATCCGTCGACGTCGAGGTCGACCGTGAGGGCCTCGCCGGCGAAGTCGGCCTGCCAGTCTGCGACGTCGTCGGGATACGTCGCGCTGACGTGCGCTGAGGCGCCGGGCAGGATGCCGGCATAGAACTCGCCGGCCTCGCCGGCGTTCCGGTCGAACCAGATATTGGGGACGATCTTCTGAGACATCTCGACTCCTTCGTCGCGACTTGTTCCCGCTTGTCTAGATCGTGCTCGTCAGCGCCCGCGGAAGCAAGGGGGTTGCACCCCATTCCTCCACTCTGCGTAGGGTGGAGGGGATGGTTTACCTCACACCCCTGACGGCCGAAGTGGAAAAGTGGTTCGACACACTCGTCGCCGCGCTCATCGCTGTCGTCACCGTCGCCGTGATCGTGATCGGTGCGCGTTTCATCGCCGGACGCACCCGAGGCCGTTCGGCCTGGATCGCCGACTTCGAACGTCGCATCCGCACGCCCGCCATGGTCCTGGCGTTCGTCATCGCCGCATGGATCGTGTGCGCGCTCACCGCGCCCTCCGTGCTGTCGTGGTGGCCGGTGCTGGAACGGATGCTGCTCATCGCCACCGTGCTCGTGAGCGCGTGGCTGCTTTCGACGCTGGTGACGTACGGCATGGAACAGCTCATGCGGTACGACAGCCGGAAGGATGCGACCAGCGCCGAGGGTCGTCGTCGGCAGACGCAGCTGACCATCATGAACCGTCTTGCCGTGGTGCTGATCGGTGTGCTCGCCGTCGGCGCCGTGCTGTTCTCGTTCCCCGAAGTACGGGCGGTGGGCACCAGCATCCTGGCATCGGCCGGTGTCGCGAGCATCATCGCTGGTCTCGCCGCCCAGTCGACCCTCGGCAACCTCATCGCCGGCGTGCAGATCGCTTTCACGGATTCGATCCGCGTGGGTGACGTCGTCGTGATCGAAGAGGAATGGGGCACGATCGGCGAGATCAACCTCTCGTACGTGGTCGTCAACATCTGGGACGAGCGGCGGCTGATCCTGCCGTGCACGTACTTCACCACGACACCCGTCGAGACGTGGACGAGGCGGTCGGAGAAGATCATCGGCACCGTCTTCATGGATCTCGACTGGCGGGTTCCGGTCGATGCTGTGCGCGAGAAATTCATGGAGATCGTCGAAGCCTCGCCCCTGTGGGATCAGCGCTCGGCCAACGTGCTGGTCACCGGATCCGAAGGGGGCTTTGTGACCCTGCGGCTCAAGATCTCGGCCGCCAATTCCGATGACCAGTGGGATCTGCGCTGCCAGGTGCGCGAGCAGATGGTGTCGTGGCTGCAGAAGGAGCACCCCGAGGCTCTGCCGGTCAGCCGCGTGATGCTGAACCGCCCGGAGTAGACGCTCAGCCGACACTCCGTTCATCAATCGGACACCCGCTCGATACCCGACTGTTCGACGCAGGCCGTTCACTGTGTCGGTGCTCTCGCCTTCTCCTCCGCGCCGCGCCGCAACCCTACTGGCGACCGTGGTCGCCCTCGTCGTCCTCAGCGGGTGTGCGCCAGCGCCGGCATCGCTTCCGCAGCCGACGGGCACCGCGTACGAGCAGATGCCGGTACCCGGGCGCACGATCGCCCCGGAATCCCCCGCGGCGGATCTCGACCTGAGCGGTCAGCGCATCGCGCTCGTCCTCCCCGACCAGGATGCTGCGACGCAGACCATGGCCGACGCCATCAGCGCGACCGCCGAAGATGCCGGCGCGAGCGTGGAGGCCTTCCCCGTCGAAGCGGAAGACACGGTGGACGACGCGTTCGCTGCGGCCGTGGAGAGCGCACCCGAGATCGTGGTCGGGGTCGGCGAGGGGACCGTCGACGTCTTCTCCTATGAGACGGCACAGCGACTCGAACAGCAGTTCCTGCTCCTCGGCGGGCAACTCCCGGAGCCGACCGAGAACGTCACGGCGGTCATCTGGTCGGGTGCGACATCGCGCGGCAGCGGCGCCCCGGCGGACGGCGATTCCGACAGCGGCAGCATTACGCTGACGCGTGCGGCCGAAGCCGCAGCATCCGGTCTGGAGAGCGTGCAGGCGGGCGTCGTCGGCGTCGTCCTCCACCTCGGCGACTGACCGGCCGAGCTCCTGAGCGTCATGCACACGTCACGGCTGAGTCATCGTCCGTTCATACGATTCGAGAGTGTCGGACACCCGGTGTCAGCAGACTTTCGACGCGCCCTCGCGCATACCCCCCGCATTGCCCGTTGAGATCGGAGCCCTCCTTGCTGACCACCGAATCCCCCTCGGACGCCTTCGGCAGGGTCCGTCGACACAGCGTCGCACGACGCACCACGGTGACAGCCGTGCTGCTCGCGCTGACCGCCGGATCCTTCGCCGCGACCTCCGTGCCGGCCGCAGCCGTCGACCGCCCCGCGACGCCGCTCGTGAACGCCGCGAAGTCCATCGCCGTCGAGCCGTTCCGCCTCGAGGCGGAGACGTACAGCTCCAACAACGGCGGCGGCACGAAGACCGAGACCAGCCAGGATGCCGACGGCATGTCCCTCGACAATGTCGGCGGCACGTGGGACGGCGCCGAGATCTACTTCGACGATGTCGACTTCGGCGCTGTGCCCCGCTCGACGGTCACCGTGCGCTACGTGAACAACTCCAGTCGCGTCGGCGCCAACCCCTCGCTCGAGTTCTACATCGACGAGAAGACCGACGAGAACAAAATCGCAACGGCCGCCCTTCCGGTGACCGGCTCGAACTGGAACGCGTACGACACGACGACGGTCGATCTGGATGCCGCTCTCCACGGCAGCCACAAGCTCATCGTGGTGATGAAGGTCACCGCCGATGACGCGCACCCGTATGTCGGCAACTTCGACTACTTCGAGTTCGGTGCCCCGGCCGTCGACGTGCCCGACACGTTCATCGGTGCCGAGACGCTGTGGAAGTACTCCGACAACAACACCGACCCGTCCCCCGGCTCGCTGGAGTGGACGACGGCCGAGTTCGACGACGCCGCTTGGACCGAGGCGCCGGGCGCCTTCGGCGCGAAGAACAACTCGGCAACGCCGGATCTGGGCGCCAACTTCCCCGTCGAGACCGTGCTCGAGCACTACATCGACGGATCTGCTGCGCCGACCATCCCCACGTACCACTTCCGCACCGACATCGACATCACCGCAGAGCAGATCGGCGTGATCGAGGGGCTGCAGGGCTCGGTCACCTATGACGACGCCGCGCGCGTCTACGTCAACGGCGAGAAGGTCGCGGGCTTCCTCGACGAGCGTGCCGGCGACAGCAACCTGGCCTACGCCGGCACCAGCAACGGCGACCCGGTCACCAGCGACTTCACGATTCCCGCCGACGCACTCGTTCCCGGCGAGAACCAGATCGCCATCGCGCTCTTCCAGGACCGTGAGACCAGCAGCGACGTCTACTTCGACGTGAAGTCGCTGGCGCCGGTCGAGAAGCAGGAGGAGGAGCCCGAGCCTCCCGCACTGGAGATCAGCGACATCGTGCTGGGCGTCGGTGCCTCCGAGCAGGAGCGCAACCTCGCCTGGTACACCAACCAGGATGTGCCGCAGGTCGCGCAGCTGGCGAAGGCCGCCGACGTGAGCGACGGCGCCTTCCCCGAAACCGCTCAGGTCTTCGAGACCACGGCGGGCGGCGGAACGACCAGCGGTGAGTTCTTCCGCGACGCGACGCTCTCGGGCCTCGAGCAGAACACCGAGTACGCGTACCGTGTCGGCAGCGACGAGTCCGGCTGGTCGGAGGTCTTCACCTTCCGCACGCAGGAGTTCGACGGTGCGTTCGACTTCCTGTTCTTCGGTGACCCGCAGGTGGGGGCATCCGGCAACCTCGGCAACGACGAGGCCGGCTGGATCGACACGCTGAACGTCGCATCGAACAGCTACCCGGATGCCGAGCTGCTGTTCTCGGCCGGCGACCAGGTGGAGCACGCGGGCAACGAGGACCACTACAACGCCTTCCTCAAGCCCACGCAGATGCGTGAGATCCCCGTGGTCGCTACCAACGGCAACCACGACGTCGGCTCGAAGGCCTACGAGCAGCACTACAACCTGCCCAACGAGGACCTCACGGCCGGCCCCGCCTCGAGCGGCACGTCCTCGGGCGGTGACTACTGGTTCATCTACAAGGATGTGCTCTTCGTCAACATCAACTCGAACAGCCGCGACTACGACTCGCACAACGCCTTCCTCGAGAAGGTCGTCGCGGAGCAGGGCGACAAGGTCAAGTGGAAGATGCTCGCCTTCCACCACTCGATCTACTCGGCAGCCGTGCACGCGACCGATGGCGACATCATCGACCGCCGCAACAACATGCCGCAGACCATCTCGGAGCTCGGTTTCGACATGGTTCTGATGGGCCACGACCACCACTACACGCGCAGCTACCTCATCAAGGACGGCGAACTGGCCGACTCCGAGGAGCAGGCAGCCGCCGATGAGGTCGTCGCAGAGGACGGTGAGGTGCTGTACGTCACAGCGAACTCGGCGAGCGGGTCGAAGTACTACAACCTCAACACCGGAATCGACCTGTGGTGGTCGTCTGTGCGCAACCAGGAGCGCGTGCGCAACTACTCGGCCGTCGAGGTCACCGACGAGTCGATCACGGTGCGCACCCTCCGCAGCCAGGCCAACGGCACCGCGAGTCCGATCAACAGCGTGGTCGACGAGGTCGTGCTCAGCAAGGCCGAGGCCGCGGACGACCTGAACGTCGCGGTCTCCGCATCCACGCGCACGCTGGCCGGCAAGCAGTACGTGTCGGTCGCCGCGAAGAACGAGGAGGCCGCCCCGGTCGACATCGTCGTGGAGACGCCGTACGGCTCGAAGACGTTCACGAACGTCCAGCCGGGCAAGTCGGCGAACGTGTCGATCAACTCGCGTGCCGGATCGATTCCGGCCGGTGAGGTCACCGTGAGCGTCACGGGCACCTCGGGCAGCGAGACGATCACCGTGGAGAAGTCGGCCAGCTACCCGGCGGCCGGTTGAACCTCGGGATGCCGTCCGGCAGCCCGCAACGACCCACCTTGTACGAATCCCCCAAGGAGTATCGAAAATGAAGAAATCTGCAGTTCTGCGCGGCAGCGCCATCGCCCTCGGCGCGGCCCTGCTCGTCTCGGCGGGTTCCGCCGCGATGGCCGCCGATGAGGAGTCCGACACCGCCGGTGTCGACGTCAACGTCGAGATCGAGCCGCTCGCCGGACCGGGGGCGCTCGCCCTCACCGTCGCCGGCGACGAGACGAGCCTCACGGAGGCGGCCTCGGAGGACGGCTCCGCACTGGAGCGCACCTTCACGGGCGCCCTTCCGACGGTCACGGTCACCGACACCCGCGCCGCCGAAGACATCGAGCCCGGGTCGGCCTGGTACGTGCTCGGCTCGGCGAGCAGCTTCGTGGATGCTGCCAGTGACAGCACGATCGGTGCAGAGCACCTCGGCTGGTCGCCGCAGCTCGTCGACGGTGCCGGCGAGGGCGAGGACTTCGTGGAGGTCGGCGGCGACGTCGCACCGAACGATCCCGGCCTGCTCGACCAGGAGTTGCTCTACCTCGTCGACTCCGAGGCGGGCAACGCCGGCGGCGGTGTGTTCAGCGCCAACGCCGACCTGACGCTCAAGGTGCCGGCGGACGTCGCAGAGGGAACGTACACCTCGACCGTCACGCTCTCGCTGTTCGAGTGAGGTCACCGAGGGGTGGGGGGGGGGGGGGGGCCCCCCCCCCCGCGCCGGCGCCCCTACGCCCCCCGGGGGGAGGCCCAGG
>NZ_JBQDVP010000010.1:32777-48202 GCF_052102115.1 Microbacterium sp. | reverse complement strand
TTTTTTGAGTTGCAATTACTCACCCCCCTGTTGGTTTGTGGGTGTTGTTTTGTGTGGCGGTTGGGGGGGGGGGGGGGTCCGCCCCCCACCCCTCGGCCGTGCTCCATTCCGCCCCCGGAGGTTCCCCCGATGAAGTTCCTGCCCCTTCTCGCGGCCGCAATCGCCCTCGCAGCGCTCGCGGCGCCCGCGCTCAGCGCCCCCGCCGCCGCGTCCGACTCCGCGTTCGCAGCGGACAGCGACGTCACCTGGTCGGTTCGCCCCGGCGACGCACAGGGCGAGGACGGCCGGTCGTGGGTGGAGTGGGATGCGACGCCCGGCGAGCAGCGGACCGACCACATGGTGGTCACCAATCACAGCGTGACGGAGGTGGAGTTCAGCCTGACCTCCGCCGACGGATACTTCACCGACACCGGCCGCTTCAACATGCTTCCCTCCGATCAGGAATCGACGGATGCTGGGACGTGGATCGACCTGCCGGAGAGCGTCGGCGTGCCCGCCGGCGGCGTGGCCTCGGTTCCCTTCACCGTCTCCGTTCCGGACAACGCCACCCCCGGAGACCACGCCGCCGGCGTCGCCGCCACCATCCACTCGACGGGTGACGGCGGGGTCGGCGTCGAGTCGCGCGTCGGATTCCGTGTCATGACCCGGGTCACGGGTGACCTCATGCCGGGGCTCGCGCTCGCGGCATCCGGTTCGTACGGCGGTGAGATCAACCCCTTCGAGGCCGGCGCGATCGATGTCGCCTATGAAGTGGAGAACACCGGCAACACGCGCCTGCGCACGCAACCCGAGATCTCGATCTCCGGTCCGTTCGGGATCGGGGCGCAGACCGTGCAGGGCGACGAGATCGTGGAGATCGCCCCGGGGGAGACCCGGCACGGAGTGGCGCGTTTCTCCGCAGCTTGGCCGTTGTTCGCCTATGACGCGAGCGTGACGGCCGAGCTGCTCCCCATCTCCGACGAGCTGTCGTTCGAATCAGCGGAGAGCGCCGGGGCACAGGCGAACGTCGTCGCGATGCCCTGGTCGCAGCTGGTCGTCCTGCTGCTGGTCGCCGGTCTGGGCGTATGGGCGATCGTGAGCCGTCGCCGGGATCGGGAGCGGACGCAGCGGCTGATCGCACAGGCGCGCGAAGAGGCGCTCGCGTCGGTGGGGGCCACCGGGGCGCAGGACGCGCCCGAACCGTCATCCCGGCGTGAGGCGAGACGAGCCCTGGGGACGATCGCGGTGGCTGTCGCGCTCACGGCGGGACTGCTGTCTCCCGCGCCGGGAGCGTCCGCGGCGACGGGCGACACCGACGACGGTTCAGGAGTCGATGTCACCGTCGAGATCACGCCGCGCGACGGCGAAGTGCCCGGCGGTGAAGTTCCCGGCGGCGAGGCGGATCATTGCGCCGACGTGTCGATTCCCACCCCGGCGCAGCTCACCGAGCAGAACCGAGGCGCGCTGAGCTCGTCCGGCGTGCTTCGGGTCCCCCAGGGAGGCTCGGTCACGCTCGTCCTCGGCGCTCTGCACGCCGGCGACACGGTCTGCGGTTGGCTGTCCCCCGGCCAGACGGCACTCGGCACAGCCGTCGTCGCGGCGGACGGAGCTGTCAGCTTCACCATTCCGGCAGACGTCGCGGCCGGAACATATCGCCTCGCCATCACCGACGCCGACGGCACGATCCTGGGCTGGGTTGAGCTCGAGGTGACGACGGCTCCCACCGAGAGCGGATCCCTCCCGGCCACCGGCGCCGAGACGCCCTGGGCGATCGGCCTGGGATCGGCCGCCCTCCTCATGGCCGGGGGTCTGATGGCGACCCGGCGTCGCCGCACCTGACCTGCATCCCCGAACGCACGCACCTCCCGAATCAGCATCCGTCCCCATTCCCCCTGGAGAGACCTGAGCATGTCACCTGCAACCACCCCCCGCCGCATCCTCGCGATCGGCGTCGCAGCGGCGATCCTCGGCGCGGGGCTCGTGCCCGCTGCCGCGACCGCGGCGGAGACGACCGACTACACCGATCTGGTGAACGTGTTCGTCTCGACCGAAGATGACTTCGGGCAGGACCTGCCCGGTGCCGAGGCACCCAACTCGATCGTCAAGATCAACCCGATGACGTCGCCGAACCGCTCGCACTCCGGCTACGACTACGACTCGGACCAGATCAGCGGGTTCACCCACACCAACCTCGATGGGGTGGGCGGTTCCGGCGGCGGGGGCGACCTGCTCGTCGTGCCGACCTACTCCAGCTACACCCACCGTCCCGACCGGGCCACGTACGCGAAGGGCTACAGCCACGACGGCGAAGACGCCGAGCCCGGGTACTACAGCGTCGACCTCGCCTCCGAGCAGGGCGGCATCCTCGCCGAAGCGACCACCGACGTGCGCACCGGCCAGGAGCGCTTCACCTTCGAGCAGGCTGGCACCGCCTCGCTCGTGGTGGATCTGAGCAACAACTTCACCCGCCGCAATCACGCGACGCTCGACGTCGCGACGCTGGATGACGGCCGCGCGGCGCTTTCGGGCACCTTCGGCGGGCACTTCAACGGCTACGACTACACGATGTATTACCACGTCGAGACGACCGACGCCGTCCAGACCGCGCGGACCTGGAGCGGGTCGAACGAACTCGCTGATACGACCAGCCGCGAGGGCAACGACATCGGGGCCGTGCTCGAATACGAGGCGGCCGCCGGCGAGCAACTGGGCCTGAAGGTGGCGATCTCGCCGATCAGCGCTGAGCAGGCGAAGATCGACCTGGATGCTGAGATGGGGGCTCGCAGCTTCGAGGAGGTTCGTGAGCACACCCAGAGCGACTGGAACGAGATCCTCGGACGCCTGGCGGTGACCGCGTCGGAGACGAGCGACCCGGACGGCGAGCTGCAGACGCTGTTCTACACGCACCTGTACCGCATGTTCGGCATGCCGATGAACGCCACCAGCACCAGCGGAACCTACCGCGGCCTGGACGGCGAAATTCACGACGCTGACGGCTACACGCACTACGACGGGTGGGGGTTCTGGGACGACTTCCGCAAGTACGAGATCCTCGCCATCGGGTACCCCGACGTCTTCCGCGACATCGCGCAGTCGATCGTCGACCTCTACGCCACCTTCGCCCAGAGCGGCAAGAGCTCGCTGTCCCAGACCGTCCACTCCGTGCCGACCGTTCGATTCGAGCGCGCCGCCGTCGTCGTCGCCGACGCGGTGGCCAAGGGTGCACAGCTCGACGGGCTCGACACAGCCTGGCCCGCACTCGTCTCGCAGTCGCAGGGCGGTTACAGTAATGCCGATAACGAGCGTCGCGGCTACATCGCGAACGAGGTCGACGACACCCTGGGCACCGCCTACGACGACTGGGCCATGGCGACGCTCGCCGACGCACTGGGCAAGACCGACGAGGCACAGACGTATCGCCTGCGCGCCGCGAACTGGACGAACCTGTACAAAGATGACGCGGTGACGCTCGCCGACGGCACGAAGACCGGGCTCATCTTCCCCAAGAACGCCGCCGGCGCCTGGAACGATGCCGATCCCGAGCGCTTCGAGGCCGGAAACGTCTACCAGGGCACGCTGTGGCAGTACAACTGGTACGCGGCCAGCGACATGGGCGGCCTGATCGACAAGATGGGCGGCGAGGAGACCGCGCTCGAGGCCCTGAGCTTCATGTTCGGCGAGCACGCCCCCGACGACGGGCGGCGAATGCTGCACTCGAACGCCAACGAGATCGATCTGCAGGCGCCGTACCTCTTCAACTACGTCGGTGCGCCGGCGAAGACCCAGCACTGGGTGCGCAGCATCTACACGAAGGAGACCTGGAACCGGTACATCGCGACCGGCAGCACGGGCGAGTACCCCTCCAGCGGCGGGGAGTTCACCCCCGCGATCAAGACCAAGGTCTACAAGAACGAACCGCAGGGCTTCCTGCCGACGATGGACAACGACACCGGCACGATGTCTGCCACCTTCGTCGCCGCCGCGATGGGCCTGTTTCCGGTGCTGGCCGGATCGGACGAGTACCAGATCGGCTCGCCGTTCTTCGAGAACGTGCGGATCAACTACCCCTCCGGCCGCACGTTCGACATCTCTGCCGACGGCGTCTCGGCCGACGGCTACTACATCCAGTCGGCCACGCTGAACGGCGACTCCTTCGACCGCACCTGGGTGACCTACGACCAGCTGACCTCGGGCGGCTCGCTGGAGTTCGAGATGGCGGATGAGCCCTCCGAGTGGGCGGCCGACAGTGTGTCTGGTTCGTCACTGAACGACGAACTGCCCAGCAACATCTACGACCCGGTCAGCGCGCTCACCGTGTCGTCGCGGACGTTCTCCGAGGCTGCGGCCGGCGATGGATCGATCGGCAACAGCATCACGCTGGGGCTGTCCAACGGCAGCTTCGCCGGCGCGAACGGCGATGATCTGACCGAGTCCATCTCGGCGAAGAACCTGCCCCAGGGACTCAGTCTCGTCGCCGAACGCACCGGGAACAGGGCGGTCGCCCTCACCCTGGAAGGCACGGCGGAGAACTCCGACGCTCTCGACAGCATCGACGACGTCGAACTGACGGTGTCGGATGCCGCGTTCTCGCGTCCACCGTCCACCGGGACGCGGGAGTTCACCCTTCGGGTCGACTTCGTCGGCGCCACCGTCACGACCTCGACCTCGCAGGTCACTGCCGCCCCGGACGGGACGCTGGATGCTGCGATCACGCTGACACTCGGCGGAGCCCGCTTCGCCGGTGAAGCCGGTCGCGACCTCATCGCCGACGGTGCGCTGAGCCTGCCGGGGCTGCCCGAATCGCTCACCGCCAGCGCGGTGCTCGGCGACGCGGGCACGGCCGAGCTCCACCTGTCGGGGTCGCTCGGCGACCTGCGGGGCGGACAGTTCGCTCTCGCCTTCACCGACGAGGCCTTCGATGGCATCGCCGCCGCGACGGTGCGCGGTGACGGCATCTCCGGGCTTGGCACGCTGCGGATCCATCGCGACGAACCGTGGCGAGAGATGCTCACTGCGCTCCTCGCAGACGCCGAGCTGGTGATCCAGGGGGCGTATACCCCGGCATCCTTCGCTGCTTTCGAGACCGCGCGCGTCGAAGCACGTGAGGCACTCGCCGACGAGGCATCCACCAGTGATCGGCTCGGCGCCGCGCACACGGCCCTCACCAAGGCCGGCGAAGCGCTGAAGATCGCGCAGTCGGCGTACCGGGTGATCGAGGCGGAGTCGTTCGACGAGTCATCGGGCAGCCCGCTGCAGCAGGAGACGACCGACGACGCGATCGGCGGCACGGTCGGCAACATCGGCGGCGTGACCGTCGGGTCGTGGATCGCGTACGACGGGATGGAGTTCGGTGAGACACTCCCGGTGCGTGTGAAGCTGCGCTACGCGAACCACCCGGGCGACAGTGCGACCGATGAGGTCGTCGAGGTGCGGGTGGGGGCTGTCGACGGCCCGGTTGCGGCAACCGTCCCCGTGCCGGTGACGGAGGCGTGGAACGATTTCGCCACCGTCGAGGCCGAGATCGCCGACCCGTCGCTGCTCGCCGGTTCGAACAGGCTCTACTTCGTCTTCGGCGGAACCGCCGGCGAGGGCAACTCCTGGGTCATCAACCTCGACTGGGCGCAGTTCTCGGCGACCGGCGAAGACACCGATCCCCCGGTCAGTCCCGTTCGCATCGAGGCGGAGACGTACGTCGAGGACAACGGCAACGGTTTGATGAAAGAAGGCGAACCGCCCGCAGGCAATGTCGGCGGAACCTGGGACGGCGGACAGCTGGGCTATGCGAGCCATGACTTCGGTGCTGGCGAGCTCACACGGATCACGGTGAACGCCTCGACGCGCGATGAGCGGGTCGGAGACGATCCGCGACTCGAGTTCTACCTCGACGAGGTGAGCGAGGAGGCCAGGGTCGGCACGGTTTCCCTGCCGAAGACCGGCGGCTGGGGCAACTACGTCGAGACGACGGTTCCGCTTGATCGACCCGTCAGCGGAACCCACGCGCTCATCGTCGTCATGCACGCGGATGCCATCGACGGTCAGGAGTACAACTACGTCGGCAACCTCCAGTGGTACGAGTTCCTGCCGGACGAGCAGCCGGCGCCCGACCTCACCGCGCTTGAGGCGGCGATCCAGGACGGGCAGGCCCTGCTGGCCGACCAGGATCTCTACGTCGCGATCGACTTCGCGGTGTTCCGTGCCGCGCTCGACGAGGCGACCAGAGTCGCGAGTGCTGCGGGTGTCGTGCAGGACCAGGCGGACGAGGCCGCACGCGTTCTCGGTCTGGCGATCGGACAACTCGACTTCGCCGTCGTACGGCAGCTGCCGCTGCTGATCGCCCGAGCCGAGGCCGTCGACCCGGATGCGCACGCACCCGAGCAGATCGAGGCGCTCAATGTCGCGCTGACCGCTGCGCAGGCCGTGCAGGAGGGCGCGTCGTACGAGGAGTACGCCGAGGCTGTCGCTGGTCTGAGCGCCGCGCTCGACGCTCTGACGACGCCCGAGCCGACGCTCGCGGTATCGGTGGCCGCGTCGACGCGCGCGCTCGCCGGCAAGCAGTACGTGTCGGTGGCGGTGAAGAACGACGACTCCGTTCCGGTGACCGTCGTGGTCGAGACGGCGTACGGCTCGAAGTCGTTCGCGGACGTGAAGCCGGGGAAGACCGCGAAGGTGCTGATCAACTCACGCGAGGCGGCGATCCCTGCCGGTGAGGTGTCGGTGTCCGTCACCGGGGTCGTCGGGGATGACGAGGTCACGGTCGAGCAGACCGCGACCTACGACGCGGCCGGCTGATCAGCGCGGCGCGGCCCCTGCGGAATCATCGTCATCCGCGGAGGCCGCGCGCACGGCATCCACCAGCTCGCGCCATGCGCCCCGCAGCTCGGAATCGGCCAGTTCCCGTTCGTGCTCGCTCTGCGGCGTGCGGGCGCGGATGCTCCACACGTAGCGGTCGGCGCCGGAGGATCCCTCTTCGGGCTCGGCCCACGGGCAGCGTTCGATCAGCGAGATCCAGACGTCGACGTCGGCGTGGAGTTGCACCTCCCAGCGGCGACGGATGCCGGCGACTCCGCCGGATCGCACGACGGCGACCGCGACCAGGGCGGCGGTGCCTCCGCTGTCACTCGGAGCGTCGGTCTCGTTCATCGTCGATGACTCCTACGGTGGTCCAGGCGTCGCGCACTGCGGCGACTTCCGAATCACCGTACTCCTCTGCGGCCGCGGCCACCGTGGCATCCGCGAAATCGCGGAACGTCGCGGTTGCAGACAGCCCGCCGGTCAGCGCCCGGTACCAGACGGTGCCCGCGCGCTCCCACGCGTTACCGCCCAGCGTGGTCGCGGTCAGGGCGAACGCGCGGTTCGGGATGCCGGAGTTGATGTGCACGCCCCCGTTGTCTTCGGTGGTCTGCACGAAGTCGCTCATGTGCGCCGGCTGCGGATCCTTTCCGAGCTCATCGTCGTCGTAAGCGGTGCCCGGCTCGATCATCGACCGGAGGGCTGTGCCCTGCACCTCGTCGGTGAAGATGCCCGCGCCGATCAGCCAGGTCGCCTGCTCGGCCGTCTGCCCCCGGGCGTACTGCTCCGTGAGCGCCCCGAACACGTCGGCGATTGACTCGTTCAGCGCGCCGGGCTGGCCCTGATACTCGAGGTTCGCGGTGTGCTGGATCACGCCGTGTGCGAGCTCGTGGCCGATCACCGTGAGCGAGCGGGTGAAGCCCAGGAACACCTCGCCGTCGCCGTCGCCGAACACCATGCGCTCGCCGTCCCAGAACGCGTTGTCGTAGTCGGTGCCGTAGTGCACGGTGGCGTTCAAGGGCGCTCCGGCACCGTCGAGCGAGTTGCGTGCGAACGCCGCCAGCAGCAGCTCGAACGTCGCGCCCAGACCGTCGAACGCCTCGTTGACCGACGCGTCGTCGACCGGCGGCTCGTCTTCGGCTCGCACGACAGCACCCGGCAGTGTTTCGGTGCCGCCCGCATCGCTGATCGTACGGTTCGGAGCATCGCCCAGTTCGGCCACGAGGGCGCCGTTCTCGTCGATCGAGAAGTTCAGGCGGGCACGGAACTGCGGTCTGCCGGCGATCAGAGTCTGGCGCGCAGCATCCGCCGCCTTCGTGAAACGGCCCGACTGCGCCAGGCGCGCGAGGAGGTAGGCCGGGACGATTCCCCGTGCCGTTTCGTCGTGTGCGCTGAGATCCATATCGCCGACGATACGCGGGGGAGCCGACAGAGTCACCGTCGGGCGGAGGAACGGTAGTTGTCGTTCGGTGAAACGGCGGAGAAAGGCTGGTGAAACGGCGAGCGCAATGTGGTGAATCGGCGAGCAGAGTTCGGTGAAACGGCGAGTGCAGGGATAGTATCGCGTCCATGGTCGACTCCGGGATGATTCAGAGGCTCGTAGCTCCGCGGATTGTCGAAGCGCTCGCGGATACGAGGATCGTCGTCATTCAAGGAGCGCGACAGGTCGGAAAATCAACACTCTCGCAACAGATGTTGGTCGATCGCCCCGGCATATCAGTCACGCTCGACGATCCCGCGTCTCTGGATTTCGCCCGCACTGATCCGACGGGGTTCGTCGAGCAGGCACCGGACGGCCTGTTTGTCATCGATGAACTCCAGCGAGCACCAGAACTGGTCATTGCGCTCAAAGCCTCAGCCGATCGCGACAAGCGACCGGGGCGCTTCCTCGTGACAGGATCCGCAAACCTTCTTGAATTATCGTCGACTCACGAGTCGCTCGCCGGGCGCGCCGAACATATCGATCTCCATCCGTTCAGCCAGCGCGAGATCGAGCAGTCCCCAGGCTCGTTCATCGATCTCGCTTTCGCGACGGGCGCTCTGTCCGGTCACTCGAGTGAACTTGTGCGGGGAGACTACATCGAGCGCGCCAGCGCAGGTGGATATCCGGAAGCATTGCAACGCAAGTCGTCCCGGCGCCGACGGGACTGGTATGACGCATATCTGTCGCAGATCGTGCGTCGAGATGCCGTCGACATCTCAGGTCTGCAGCGGATCACGGATCTACCGCGGTTGCTCCGGCTCGTCGCCGCAAGGATGGGAAGCACGATGGTCTGGTCCTCACTCGCGGCTGACGCGGGGATGCCTCGACGCACGCTCGATCCGTATACGGCGCTCCTCGAGACGCTGTATCTGACTCACACCCTGCCTGCCTGGGAGGTGAACCTGACCAGCCGCGAGACCAAGCAGCCCAAGGTGTTCCCCGTCGATTCGGGACTTGCCGCCACGCTGCTCGGTGCAGCCCCTTCTTCGCTCGGCCCCGGCTCGGCTCTGTCTGGGGCGCTGTTGGAGTGTTTCGTGGTCGGAGAGCTGCGTCGACAGCAGTCGTGGGCGTCGACGCGCGCGACGCTTCGTCACTACCGAGACAGCCGTGGCGTCGAGGTGGACGCTGTCCTCGAGGCGCCTGACGGTCGTGTGGTCGGTATCGAGGTCAAATCGGCGGCCACGGTCAGGGCGAAGGATGCTTCAGGTCTGAGCGTTCTGCGCGATCGGCTGGGCGACCGATTCGTCGCAGGGTACATCCTGCACACGGGCAGATCTTCCGTCGCCGTCGGGGAGCGGATCACGGCACTGCCCATGGACGCGCTGTGGGCGGCGACTCCCAGGTCGCTCGCGTAAAATCGGCACAATGACCGATGCCCCCGCCGCCGACACCTCTGAATTCGGCGACGGCCTCGATCCCGACGATCTCGCGACGACCCTGCGGGTGCTCGCCTCGCTGGATGCGATGAGCGAACAGCATCCGGATTACATCGCCGTCCGCCGCGCCACCGCGCAGATGTTCAAAGCCGTCAAGCGCGCTCGCCGCAAGGAGATCCGCGACGCGATCGCCGAGGCCGACCGGGCTGTCGTCGCGAACACCGCGACCGGCGCTCCCGACCGCATCGACGACGAGACGCGCGGCAACGACCTCGCCTCCAGCGTGGATGCTCCGAGCGCCGGCGAACTGCTCAAACCCCGCAACTGCTACATCTGCAAGCAGCCGTACACGCTCGTCGACGCGTTCTACCACCAGCTCTGCCCGGACTGCGCGCGCTTCAGTCATGGCAAGCGCAACGCCCGCACCGACCTCACCGGCCGCCGCGCGCTGCTCACCGGCGGGCGGGCGAAGATCGGCATGCACATCGCGCTGCGCCTGCTCCGCGACGGCGCGCACCTGACGATCACGACGCGCTTCCCTCGCGACGCCGTGCGGCGGTTCTCCTCCCTGCCGGATGCTGCGGACTGGATCGACCGGCTGCGCATCGTCGGCATCGACCTGCGCGACCCCGCGCAAGTGGTCGCGCTCGCCGATTCGGTCGCAGCGCAGGGTCCGCTGGACATCCTGATCAACAACGCCGCTCAGACCGTGCGGCGCTCGCCGGGTTCATATTCTCTGCTGGCGGATGCTGAGATGCGGCCGCTGCCGGACGGACCGCTGCCCGAGATGGAGACGTTCGGGCACACCGCCGATCCGCATCCGCAAGCGCTGCAAGCATCCGTCGACGCGAACCCGCTGCTGTCGGTGGCGACGCTCGGAGGAACCGTCGCCGAGCAGGGTGGGCAGGCGCTGACCGCCGAAGACCTCGCGCGCTTGGCGATGGCGCCCGGATCTTCGTCGCTGGAGAAGCACGCCGACGGATCGGCGATCGACGCCGGCGGGCTCGTGCCCGACATCGACCACGTCAACAGCTGGGTGCAGTCGGTCGACCAGGTCGATCCGCTCGAGATGCTCGAGGTGCAGCTGGCGAACACCACCGCGCCGTTCCTATTGATCAGTCGCCTGCGACCGTCGATGCGTGCCTCGAGCGCGCACCGCAAGTACGTCGTGAATGTCTCGGCGATGGAGGGGCAGTTCTCGCGCCGTTACAAGGGGCCGGGGCATCCGCACACCAACATGGCCAAGGCTGCGCTGAACATGCTCACGCGCACCAGCGCCGGCGAGATGCTCGAGACCGACGGCATCCTGATGACCGCCGTCGACACCGGCTGGATCACCGACGAGCGCCCGCACCACACCAAGGTGCGCCTCGCTGAAGAGGGATTCCATGCTCCGCTCGACCTCGTCGACGGCGCCGCGCGCGTGTACGACCCGATCGTGCAGGGTGAAGCCGGGGTCGACGTGCACGGGGTGTTCCTGAAGGACTACAAGCCGAACCCCTGGTGAGGCAGGCGGGCGTATGCCCGCCTGCACCCTGTTACGCACGTCGGAGCCTGTTGCATCTGGCGGACCTTTTCGGTCGATTCCTCCGACACCCGTAACAGGCTCCGACGGATGCAACACCTCGGCGTGCCGGTCAGTGCTCGGGAACCTCGAGGTTCTCCGAGGCCCACGCGCCGAGCTGGCTGAGGATCGGCAGTAGCCCCTCGCCGCTCGCGGTCAATGCGTAAGAGACGGTGACCGGGGGGCCGGCGTCGACCGTTCGTGCCACCAGGCCCGCCTGAGCGAGCTCGGCGAGCCGGTCGGAGAGCACGGTGTCGCTGATTCCTGAGACCGCGCGGCGCAGCACCACGAATGAGGTCGGACCGCCGCCGAGCGTTGAGACGATCATGCCGTTCCAGCGCTTTCCGAGCACGCTGAATGCCAGTGTGACAGCAGCGTCACACACGTGGATCGCTGTTTCGGCTTCCGCCATGGCTCCATCATACCTGTGCTACGTTAATGCGAGTCACTAATAAAAACAGAGTGACTTCGAAAACGAAAGGTTGATATGTCCCTGTTCCGCCTGGATGCCAGCATCCTGCCCGCCACGTCCGCCAGCCGTTCGCTTGCCGACCTGGTTGAAACCGAGTGGACGAGCTCCCACCCGGATTCGACGGTGACCCGTCGTGATCTCGCCGCCGATCCGGTTCCCGCGACGGCATGGGTGGATGCTGTCACGAGCGGTTTCGTCGAGCCGGAGCAGCGCAGCGACCGTCAGAACGAGGCGCGGGCGCTGGCGAGCACGTTCGCCGACGAGATGATCGACGCCGACGCGCTGCTGTTCGCCGTGCCGCTGTACAACTACGGCGTCTCGCAGCACTTCAAGCTGTGGTTCGATCTCGCCTACACGGACCCGCGCATCGATCCGACCGGTACCGCGCTGAACGGCAAGCCGGCGACCCTGGTCACCGTGCTCGGGGGCAACTACTCGCCTGGATCGCCGAAGGAGGGCTGGGACCACTCCACCGGCTGGCTGCGCCGCGTGCTCGAGGACGTCTGGGGCGTCGATCTGCGTGTCGTGCAGCGTCCGTTCACCCTCGTGGGAGTCAACCCCGCCCTTGACGCGTTCACCGATGTTGCGAACGAGCTCAAGGACAAGGCCGAGAAGTCGGCGCGTACGTACGGCCAGGAGCTCGCGGCGACGCGCGGTAACCAGGTCGCCTGAACCGATCTGGGCGGTCCGGCTCGGGCACAGGGGTGTTCCGCCAGGCGGACGGTGTTGCATCTGGCGGACCTTTTCGGTTGATCAGTCCGACGTGCGTATCAACCTCCGCCAGATGCAACGGCGGGATGCGGCGGCTCCAGTGCGTGGCCGCCGCATCCGTCTGACTCAGCCCAGGTCGCGGAAGAACTCCCGCACGTCGGCCAGCAGCAGTTCGGGCTCCTCGAGGGCGGCGAAGTGCCCGCCCCGACCCTCGACATCCGTCCAGCGGACGATGTTGTTCTCCTTCTCCTCGGCGAAGCGCAACCCGACGTCGTGCGCGAACACGATCACGGCCGTCGGCACGCCCGAGTTCTCGGGCTCCGCACCCCATTCGACATCCTGCGCGTACCCGACGTACGCTGCTGAACCGCCGGTCGCGGTGAACCAGTACAGCGAGGCGTTGTCGAACAGGAACTGCTCGCCCACGATCTCGGCGGCAGGCACGTCGGCCGGATGCGTCCACTCCTGGAACTTGTCGTGGATCCAGGCGAACTGCGCGACCGGGCTGTCCGCCGTCATCGCGCCGATCAGGGCCGGCCGAGTCGACTGAATGGCGATGTAGCCGAACTCCTTCTGCATGAACTCGCCGACGCGGCGCATCCGATCCTGCTCCAACGGTGTGAGCATGGCCGCTGTCTCGTCATCGACCTCGCCGACGAACGAGCCGACCGATCCGTTGGCGTGGACGCCGATCACTCGGTCTGGTGCCAGGCGCCCGAGCTCCGGGGCGACTCCTGCGCCCAGATCTCCGCCTTGCGCCGCGAACCGGTCGTAGCCGAGACGGGTCATCAGTTCGAGCATCACCGCGGCGATGGCGCTGTCCTTCCAATCGTTTCCGACCAGAGGTACCGAGAAGCCGAAGCCGGGGTGCGACGGGATCACGACGTCGAACGCATCGGATGCCTCGCCGCCATGGGCGACCGGGTCGGTGAGAGGCCCGATCAGCTTCTCGAACTCGAGGAACGACCCCGGCCAGCCGTGCAGCAGCAGCAGCGGAGTCGCGTCCGGATGCGGCGACCGCACATGCACGGCGTGGATGTTCTGCCCGTCGATCGTCGTGATGATCTGGGGGAGAGCGTTCAGACGCGCCTCGGTCGCCCGCCAGTCGTGGTCAGCGACCGCACGCTGCGCCGCGACATCGAGGATCTGCGCGAGCTCGGCTATGGCGTCGAGGCGACGCGCGGGCGGCACGGCGGGTACCGACTCGGCGCCGGGGCCGAGGTTCCACCGCTCGCTCTCGCACCCGACGAGTCGGTCGCGATCGCGGTCGGGCTGCGTGCGGCGGCCGGCAGCGTCGTGTCCGGGATGGAGGATGCCGCCTCCCGTGCCCTCGCGAAGCTGGAGCGGTCGCTGTCACCGGCGACGAGACAGCAGATCACCGGCGTTGAGCGGGCGATGGTGCCGCTCGCACCCGGTGCACGGCCGGACATCGATCTGGCCGTTGTGACGGCCGTGGCCGCGGCGATCGCCGGGCGGGTGCAGCTGCGCATCGAGTACACGCGTCACGACGGCGTCGAGGTGCAGCGTGTGATCGAACCGCACCGGATCGTTCACACCACCGAGCGCTGGTACCTCGTCGCCTGGGTTCCCGAACACGAAGCCTGGCGCACACTGCGGGTCGACCGCATCCGCCGGCCGGTGCAGCTGCGCACCGAGTTCCCACAGCGTGACATTCCCGACGACGCGCTGCGCGAGTTCACGACGCGCAGCATCACCACGGCGCCGTATCCGTACCGTGCGCGGCTGCGCATGCATGCCGCGGCCGACGTCGTGTCGCAGCATTTCGCCGCGACGGTCGCGGAGGTCGAACCCGAGAGCGACGCCACCAGCATCCTCACGGCCGGATCGCGAGACCCCGAGGAATTCGCCCTGTACGTCGGGATGACCGGCATCGAGTTCGAGGTGCTCGAAGGTGACGAGGTGCGCGAGGCACTTCGCACCGTCGGGGAGCGGATGCTGCGCGGCGCGGTCACGCCGCCGGCAGCCGCACCGTGACGATCAACCCGCCACCATCACGCGGCTCCAGTTGCAGCGTGCCGCCGTGGGCGCGGGCGATCCCCTCGGCGATCGCGAGCCCGAGTCCGGTGCCCGCGTGATGGGCGGCATCGTCGCTGCGGAAGCGCCCGGCACCCCGCTGGAACGGCTCCCGCAGCGTGGCGAGCAGGTGCGCCGGGATCACCTCGCCGGTGTTCTCGACGACCACCACGGCATCCTTCGGTGTGAGTTCGGTGCTCACCTCGACGCTGCCATCCACCGTGACGTTGTGCACGATCGCGTTATGGACAAGGTTCATGACGAGCTGCTGCAGCAGCGCGGGTGAGCCGTCGACGATCGCAGTCGTGCCGTGGATGCCGAGCGTCACGCCGCGCTGATCGGCCAGCGGATGCAACCCCTCGACAGCCTCTTCCGCGAGGAGTGCGAACTCGACGCGCTCGCGCTCGAAGCTGCCGCGCTCGGCACGAGCCAATAGGAGCAGCGCCTCGGTCAGATCGATCGCCCGGGTGTTGACATCCTGCAGACGATCGATGAGCACGTCGACATCACGGTCAGGGTCGTCGCGGGCGACCTCGAGCATCGTCTGCGAGATCGACAGCGGGGTGCGCAGCTCGTGCGACGCGTTCGAGGCGAAGCGTCGCTGCTCTTCGACGTGCGCTTCGAGCCGGGCCAGCATCGTGTCGAACGCATCGGAGAGGTCGCGGAACTCATCCTTCGGGCCTGGCATGTCGACGCGGTGCGAGAGCGAGCCTTCTGCCGCCAGACGGGCGGCCTCGTTCAAGCGAGTGAGCGGTGCCAGCATCCGCCCGGCCAGGAACCACCCGCCGACCAGACCCAGCACGAGGAGGAAGGCCAGCGCGGCGATCGTCGGCGGGACGAACGCGCGCACCAGGTCGGAGCGGTTGGGAACGCGCATGTTCGCGTTGATCTGCACATCCGGGATGTAGCGCAGCAGAAACAGGTTGACCACGGCGAGCAGCAGCACGCCGGCGATCATGAGGAATCCGGCATAACTGAGTGTGAGCTTCACCCGGGCGCTCAGGCCACGGCGCCTAG
>NZ_JBQDVP010000010.1:0-32677 GCF_052102115.1 Microbacterium sp. | reverse complement strand
CCTAGTCATCCGCGGCATCCATTCCGGCATCGATCCGATACCCGGCGCCGGGCACGGTGACGATCACCCACGGTTCACCCAGCCGTTTGCGAAGCGATGACACGGTGATCCGCACGGCGTTCGTGAACGGATCGGCGTTCTCATCCCAGGCCCGCTCGAGCAGATCTTCGGCGCTGACGACGCCGCCTGCGGCATCCATCAGCACTTCAAGGACCGCGAACTGCTTTCGTGTCAGCGCGACATAGCGTCCGTCTCGGAACACCTCCCGACGGAACGGATCGAGACGGATGCCGGCGAGCTCCGTCGTCGGTGGTCGTGAGCGCGCACGGCGACGGTCGAGCGCCCGCAGTCGCAGCACGATCTCGCGCATCTCGAAGGGCTTGGTGAGGTAGTCGTCGGCGCCGAGTTCGAAGCCGGATTCCTTGTCGTCGAGGCGGTCGGCGGCCGTGAGCATGAGGATCGGTATGCCGCTGCCGGAGTCGACGATCCAGCGCGCGATGTCGTCACCGGACGGACCGGGGATGTCGCGGTCGAGCACGGCGAGGTCGTAGGAGTTGATGCTCAGCAGTTCGAGCGCGGTGTCGCCGTCCCCGGCGATGTCGGCGGCGATCGCCTCCAGGCGCAGCCCATCCCGGATCGCCTCGGCGAGGTAAGGCTCGTCCTCGACGATCAGCACGCGCATGGTGCGATCCTACGCATCAGCACTTATCGCGAGCATATGAAAAAGCGCATACGCGCTGGTAACCGGCGCCCGTGTTCTCTGGATGCATGAACACCGCAACTTCGTCCGCTGTCGTTCTTCGGCGGCGGGTCTTCGTGATCCTGACCGTGCTCGTCCTCGCTGTGGGCGCTGCTTTCGCCGTGCAGCATTCTTTGGCCGCAGCATCCACCGACCGCGATGCGAGCGAGTCGACGGGGGAGATCACGCCCGGCTCGACGCCGGTCGACTCCGTCATCGCACCGAGCGAGGCCGACGGCGTGATCTTCGACGGTGCCGCGTTATCGGTGTTCGACCAGGACAAGCCCGCCATCGCCAACCTTGACCCCGCGCTGCTCGACGCTCTCCGCCGCGCGGCGACGGATGCTGCAGACGACGGCGTCGAGTTCGTCGTCAACAGCGGGTGGCGCTCGGAGGCGCTTCAGCAGCACATGCTGCAGGATGCTGTCGCCGACTACGGGTCCGAAGAGGAAGCGGCTCGATGGGTCGCCACGTCGGCGACCTCGGCGCACGTCACCGGAGACGCGGTCGATCTCGGACCGCTGACCGCTCTGGACTGGCTGGCTCAGCGCGGCTCTGCCTATGGCCTCTGCCAGATCTATGCCAACGAGTCGTGGCATTACGAGCTGCGCCCGGAGGCCGTCGATCGCGGATGCCCGCAGATGTTCGCCGACCCGACCGAAGACCCGCGGATGCAGAGATGAGTGCTGTCGACGGCCGGATGGCTATCGACATTCAGCGCAGACCGGCGGATGCTGGAACCATGGCAGCTTTCACAGTGGACAGAGCATTCAGCGGTTTCAGCGTCGACGACATCGCCGCGGCGAAGGAGTTCTACGGGACGACTCTCGGGCTCGATGTCGAGGACAACGCGATGGGATTCCTCAACCTGCGACTGCCCAGTGGCGGGTCGATCTTCGTCTACCCGAAACCGAACCATACGCCCGCGAGCTTCACGATCCTGAACTTCCCGGTGGCCGACGTCGACGCCGCCGTGGACGAACTCATCACCCGCGGCGTGAACACCAAGATCTACAGCGACGAGGAGTTCGCCTCTGACGAGCGCGGCATCGTCCGCGGCGGGGGACACGGGCCCGACATCGCGTGGTTCCGCGACCCGGCTGGCAACGTGCTCGCCGTCATGCAGGCGTGAGCAGGTTTCGTCTCGCTTCGCTCGCTCAACGCCCCGCGGCTGACAGTCCCAGTCGTTGAGGGGGATGCGGAGAGACGCCGCGGGTCGTTGAGCGGAGGCGCGGAGCGCCGCAGACGAAACGGGGTGAGCGAGCGCAGCGAGTCGAAGCCTAGAGCCGGTCCACCCCCGTCACCGTCACGACGGCTTCGCCGGCCTCGTCGGATGCCGCCAGATCCACGGTCGCGGAGATGCCCCAGTCGTGGTCGCCGACCGGGTCGTCGAAGATCTGACGTGCCGTCCACTGCGTGGCGCCCTCGGTCAGCATCAGCAGCTTGGAGCTTCGAGCGTCCGGGCCCGTGAGGATCTCATCGTGGTCGTCGAAGTAGGCGTCGAGGGCGTCGTTCCAGCCGTCAGCCCCGAACTCCGCATCGAGCTCGGCCAGGGTATCGACGTCTTCGAGCGCGGCGAGCTGCACGCGACGGAACAGCTCGTTGCGCACCAGCGTGCGGAAGGCGCGCACGTTCGCGGTGAGGCGCTTGGGCGCGGGAGGCACGATCGGCTCGTCATCCGGGCGGTGCAGGTCGACGATGCCGTTGTCGGTGCCGGCCCGCAGTTCCTCCCATTCGTCGAGCAACGAGGAGTCGACCTGTCGCACGAGCTCGCCCAGCCACTCGATGAGGTCGCGCAGGTCGTCGTTCTTCAAGTCCTCGGGAATCGTCTGCGAAGCCGCGCGATAGGCGTCCGACAGGTACCGCAGCACCACGCCCTCTGAGCGCGCGATCTTGTAGTACGCGACATATTCCCCGAACGACATGGCTCGCTCGTACATGTCGCGCACGACGGATTTCGGGTGCAGCTCGAAGTCGCGGATCCACGGCTGCGCCGAGCTGTACGTCTCGAACGCCTGGTCGAGCAGCTCTTCCAGGGGCTTCGGGTACGTGATCTGCTCGAGCAGTTCCATCCGCTCTTCGTATTCGATGCCCTCGCGCTTCATCTCGGCGACGGCGTCACCGCGAGCGAGGAACTCCTGCTGGCTCAGCACCGCGCGCGGGTCGTCGAGTGTCGACTCGACGATCGAGATCATGTCGAGGGCGAAGGTTGCGGCATCCGGGTCCAGCAGTTCGAAGGCAGCCAGCGCGAACGGCGAGAGCGGCTGGTTCAGCGCGAAGTTCGGCTGCAGGTCGACGGTCACGCTGATTGTGCCGTCGGCACTCTGCTCGACGATCCCCGAATCGCGCAGCGTCCGGTAGATCCCCAACGCGCGCAGAGCGAGGAGACGCTGCCGCGCTCGCGGCTCATGGTTGTCGTATACCAGCGCGCGCATATTGCCGAATACGTCGCCGCCGCGTCCGATGACGTTGAGCAGCATCGCGCTCGTGATCTGCATGTGCGAGGTCAGAGTCTCCGGCTCGGCACCCACGAGCTTGCGGAACGACGGCTCACCCCACGACACGAATCCGTCCGGCGCCTTCTTGCGGATGATCTTCCGCTTCTTCTTCGGATCGTCGCCGGCCTTCTTGATCGCCGCGGCGTTCTCGGTCTCGTGCTCCGGGGCTTGGGCGACGACTGTGCCCGCGGTGTCGTAGCCGGCTCGACCCGCCCGCCCGGCGATCTGGTGGAACTCGCGAGCATTGAGCTGCCGCATCCGCGTGCCGTCGAACTTCGTCAGCGCTGTCAGCAGCACCGTGCGGATCGGCACGTTGATCCCGACGCCGAGCGTATCGGTGCCGCAGATGACACGCAGCATCCCGCGCTGGGCGAGCTGCTCGACGAGCCGGCGGTACTTCGGCAGCATTCCGGCGTGATGCACGCCGATCCCGGCACGCAGGAACTTCGACAGGGTCTTGCCGAACGCCGTCGTGAAACGGAACTCGCCGATGAGGGCCGCGATCGCGTCGCGCTGCTCGCGCGTCGCGATCTTCGTGCTCGACAGCGCCTGCGCCCGCTCCATCGCCGCGGCCTGGGAGAAGTGGACGATGTAGATCGGTGCCTGGCCGGTGCCGAGAAGATCCTCGACCGTCTCGTGGATCGGCGTCAGTTCGTAGAAGAAGTGCAGCGGCACGGGTCGTTCGACACCTGTCACGATGGCGGTCTCGCGGGAGGTGCGGCGGGTCAGGTCCGCAGCCAGATCGGTGACGTCGCCGAGCGTCGCCGACATCAGCACGAATTGCGCCTGCGGCAGGGTCAGCAGCGGCACCTGCCACGCCCACCCGCGCTCGGGGTCGGCGTAGAAGTGGAACTCGTCCATCACGACCTGGCCGACGTCGGCATCCGGGCCCTGACGCAGCGCGAGGTTCGCGAGGATCTCCGCCGTGCAGCAGATGATCGGCGCATCCCCGTTCACGGAGGAATCCCCCGTGATCATTCCGACGTTCTCGGGCCCGAAGATGTCGACCAGCGCGAAGAACTTCTCGCTGACGAGGGCCTTGATAGGCGCCGTGTAGTAGCTGCGGCGGCCCTCGACGAGGGCGGCGAAATGGGCGCCGATCGCCACGAGCGACTTTCCGGTGCCGGTGGGCGTCGACAGGATCAGGTTGTTTCGCGAGACGATCTCGATGACCGCCTCGTCCTGCGCAGGATACAACTGGATGCCGGTGGACTCTGCCCATTCCACGAACGCCGTGTAGACGGCATCCGCATCGGAGCCATCGGGACGGGTGGCCGGATCGAGAAGCGAAGGCATGATCCTTCGATCATCCCTCATGCACCACCCTGCTATGTCCAGCGCCGTTCGTCAGCAACGATCCCGGGCAGCCCGCGCCGCGTGCTCAGTGCGCCGCGGCATCCCGCAGCTGCGTCAACCAGGGAATGAGTTCGTCCATCGCCGTGAGGGCGACGCCGCCGTGACCCACGCCGGGGTAGGTGCGCGAGGTGACGTCAGTCCCTGCGGCCTGCTGAGTGCGCACGTACCCGGCGGTGATGTCCGGACGCACGAGGTTGTCGGCCTGTCCCTGTGCGACGAACAGCGGCATCGGCAGCGCTTCCTGCTGCGGGGTATTCGCGGCGAGCAGATCGTCCCAGGGGCTTGTGCTCTCGGGCGGATGCGAGATGAATCCGCCGATGAGCGGTGTCGCGATCTCATGCAGTTGATCGTTCTGGCCGAGCAGGCAGAGATCACTCATGCGCGGCACGGCTGCTGCGCCGGCGTCGGTGAGGATGAGGTCAAGAGGGTCGGGTGGCAGCGAATCCGCATAGGCGGTGGCGTAGGCAGAGAATGCGTAGGCACCGATCGTCACGCCCGAGACATCACCGACGTCGGCCCGGAGCAGGTCGCCGAGGTTCGTCGCGGGGGCGGCGACGGCGACTCCCAAGACCGTGAGCTCGGGTGCGTACTCGGCCGCATTCTGCGCGGCGAACAGTGCGGCGTGACCGCCTTGCGAATGCCCCCACAGGAGCAGAGCGGCGCCCACGCTGATGCCGGAGACCTTCTGCGCTGCACGGGCGAAGTCGAGCAAGTTCGCGGCCTCGGTGTCACCGAGGAGGAACGAGGGAGGCCCGGGCATCCCCATCCCGGCATAGTCCGGCGCGGCGACCACGAAGCCCGCGTCGAGCAGGTGCTCCAAGCCCTCGATCAGCGCGAACGGTGCGACCCCGATCGAGGGCGCACAGCGGGGCGCGATCCCTGTCGTCGGATGCCCCCACAGCACGAGCGTGCGCGGCCCGTCTGCTGCCGCGGCTGGCGTGATGATCATGCCAGACACGATCGTGTCGGCGCCGGTCTCGTCGGTCGAGTGGTACAGGACTCGCCATGCTTTCGCACCTGGCGGAGCGCCGACTGCGGGCGCGACGCGGACGACATCGCCTGGCATGCCCGACGGCGCCGGGCTCGGCACGGTGTAGAACGCTTGAACCTCCGGTTCGGCGAGCATCCCCTCTTCGACCCGTGCCGCGAAGTCGCCGAGTTTCAGAATGGCGGGGATGGATGCGACGAGCAGCGAGGCGAGCGCGACGGCGACGATGATGAGCACACGGTGTCGTGTCTCACGATGTCGTCCGCCTGTTTCGCCTTCGCGCATGACCCGCCCCAGATTTCGCGATCCTGCGAACATCATGCACCCGCGGTGCGGGCGTGCATAGAGCCAGGGTCAGGAACGGACGCGCTTGGACATCTCGGTGATCCAAATCGGAGCGAACGGCGAGATGCAGCCGGGCGCGGTGGGGTAGTCGGCGAGCACCTGCAGGTCGTTGCCGATCGCGAGCGCGCGCGGACGCAGCTCGGGGTTGCGGATGCCGATGTTCGCGAGCGTTTCGTTCATCGCCCACTGCGGCCGCGTCGGAGCATCCTTCATATCGCGCTCGATGAGGTCGAGCAGATGCGTGAGATCGAGGCCCTCCGGATTCTTCACCACCCGCACGGAGGTCAGCGACCACGCCGCGGCATTGACGGTCGGATCGGCGTCGCCGAACCAGCGCAGTCGCATCTCCTCGGCGAGCGGCGATTTCTTGGCGGCGTAGTTCACGAACCAGTCGTTGACCTTGGGCGGGCGCGTGTCGCGCAGCATCCGATCGAGTTCATCGGCGGAGAACTCGCGCGGTTTGCAGATCAGCAGCGCGAGCAGGCGGGCGGGCGTCTCGCCGGTCTCCCACAACTCCTTCGCGAGGGGATGGTTCGTCTTAACCTGCTTCGCGAGGGCGCGCATCTTCGACAGATGGATACCGTGATCATCGCCGCGCTTCTCATTCGCGGCCCGCATCTTCGGATCCTCGAGCGCTGCGAGCTCGGTGAGCACCTCCGGGACGGTCATGGCGGTCATGATTCCAGCGTAAGGCTGCATCTCGATTCCGTCGTGTCGGGGTTGTTGCGGGTGCAGCGACCTACACCTCGCAACAACCCGGACATGCCCGGCTTGCGTGTCCGAGAAACAGCGAGTCCGGCGGGCGGTGACCCGCAACTTCCCGGACATACGCAACCTGCCCGCCGCGACCGTCCGACTCAGTCGCCCCCGACGAGCTCCCCGCGAATACGGCGCAGGTCTTCCATGAGGGAGCCGATCAGGATCCAATGGCCGGATGCCGGGGGCTTGACCTGCAGCGGCGCGGTGAGCGCCGGGATCGTCGAGGTCTCAGACGACGCTTCCGGCGCGATGTCGGCGGACTGCACTGCGAGCCGCACGTCGTGCCCGGCCCGGCGCAATTGCTCAGCGATCGCGTGCACGGTCGGCTCGTCAGCAAGCGTGTCGTCGTAGTGGTCGAAGAACGCCCGTGTCATCCCGATCGCCTGCGTGACGATCGGCGAGATCCTATCCAGCAGTGCGCGCATCTCGGCGATCTCACCGCGCGCTGCGCGCCGCGGGTTGAGGGTCAGCGACTCCTCCCCGTCGGCGATGGATGCTTCAGCCGCGACCTGCATCGGTCGCAGCAGCCGGGCCTCGAGCATCAGCTCGTGCAGTTGCGCGGGCTGCTGTGTGCTGAGCAGTGCATCGGCGAGCCGGTCGAGGCTGGCGGCGATCTCGGTTCCGAGCAGCCCGAGGTCACGGCGTGCGGGGGCGGTGAGCACGGGCGCCACGACGAGCGCGTTCACGATCAGCGCGAACGCGACCCCGATCAGGGTCTCGACGATCCGGTGGATCGCGTACTGCGGGTCAGACGATCCGAGCGCGAGCACGAGCATGGCCGAGATCGCGACCTGGTTGCCTGCACCCGGAGATGCGCGGAGGGCCCAGGCCACCAGCATCGCCACGGCGATGGACAGCAGCACCACCCAGTTCTGCGGCCCGAGCAGCAGGCTCAGCAGCACCGCGATGACGACGCCGACGATCACGCCGACGCTGCGCTCCAGCGCTTTGGCGAACGACTGGTTGACGCTCGGCTGCACGACCAGCATCGCGGCGATCGCGGCGAACACCGGTAGGGGACCGGGGATCAGCCACCCGGCGATCAGCCACGCCCCGATGGTCGCGACGGCCGATTTCACGACTTGAAGCAGGGGTGCCCGTTTGGCGCTGCGCACTGCCGCCGTCATCCTCATGGCACAACGTTAGCCCTGCGGGCGTCACGTCATCGGCAACTGAGGTCACCCTAACCCCGTGTTACATTAGGGCAGGCTTACCAAAGCCGCCCGGCCTCGGCCACACCCCCCACACCCAGAACGAAGGGAACGCCCGTGCGTACCTCCCGACTCCTCGCGCTCGGCGCAGCTGCGGCGCTCGCCGTGAGCCTCACCGCCTGCGCCAGCTCCGCTCCGACGAGCACAGACGACCCCGGAGTCGGTGCGAATCCGGCATCCGATGACGCCTTCCCCGTCACGGTCGAGCACGTCTACGGCGAGACCACGATCACCGAGAAGCCCGAGCGCGTCGCGTCCGTCGCCTGGGCGAACCACGAGGTCCCCCTCGCCCTCGACGTCGTGCCGGTCGGCATGAGCAAGGTCGCCTGGGGCGACGACGACGACAACGGCGTGCTGCCCTGGGTCGAAGACAAACTCGAAGAGCTCGGCGCCGACACCCCCGTGCTGTTCGATGAGGCCGACGGCATCGACTTCGAGGCCGTCGCCGACACGAGCCCCGACGTCATCCTCGCCTCGTATTCCGGCCTCACGCAGGAGGACTACGACACCCTCTCCAAGATCGCCCCCACCATCGCGTACCCCGAGGTCGCCTGGGGTACCGCGGTCGACGACATGATCACGATGAACGCCACCGCGCTCGGGCTGGCCGACGAGGGCCAGGCGCTGGTCGACGACCTGCAGGCCCAGACGGATGCTGCGCTCGAGGCGCACCCGGCCCTGCAGGACGCCAAGCTGCTGTTCACTTATATCGACCCGAACGACTTCAGCCAGCTCGGCTTCTACACGCCGATCGACACCCGGCCAGGATTCCTGCTCGACCAGGGGCTCCCGGAGCCCGACATCCTCAAGGACTACGAGGACAGCACCGAGTTCTATGTTCAGGTCAGCGCCGAGCAGGTCGAGAAGTTCGACGATGTCGACGTCTTCATCACCTACGGTGACGAATCGATGATCGAGGCGCTTCAGGCTGATCCGCTGCTCGGCAAGATCCCGGCGATCGCCAAGGGTCAGATCGCCATCCTTCCGGATGCGACCCCGATGGCGAACTCGGCCAACCCGTCGCCGCTGTCGATCCCGTGGGGCATCGACGAGTACTTCTCGATCCTCGAGGCACCGCTGACCGCGCAGTGACCGGCGAGTGACCTCGACAGCAACGACCGTGAAGCCGGGCGCCGCGAACCTGCGGCGCCCGGCCCTCGTGCGCACCATGTGGCTGCTCGTCGGGGCCGGGGTCATCATCGTCCTCAGCATCCTGTCGGTGTCTTTCGGCGTGCGCGCCGTCTCGCTCGACGACATCCTCGCTGCGTTGAGCGGCCAGGACGACACGGTCGGACAGGCCGCGATCATCAAGCGCATCCCGCGCACCGTGCTCGCGATCCTCGTGGGGGCGGCCCTCGCCCTCTCGGGCGCGACCATGCAGGCCGTCACCCGCAACCCGATCGCCGAGCCCGGCATCCTCGGCATCTCGAACGGGGCGTCGCTCGCCGTCGTCATCGGCCTCGCTTTCTTCGGCGCCGGCGGGGCGCTCACTCAGATGTTCGTCGCGGTCATCGGAGCCGCCGTCGCCGCGGTCTTCGTGTACACCGTCGGTTCGCTCGGACGCGGAGGGGCGACCCCGCTCAAACTCGCTCTCGCGGGGGCGGCGACTTCGGCTGCGCTCGCATCGCTGATCGGCGCCGTGCTGCTGCCCCGGGCCGACCTGCTGGAAGCCTTCCAGGCCTGGCAGGTCGGCGGCGTCGGAGGTGCGGAATGGCCGCGCATCGCGATCACCGCCCCGGCACTGGCGCTCGGCGCGCTGATCTGCTTCGCCTGCGCGCGCGGCATGAACTCCCTCGCCCTCGGCGACGATCTGGCCTCCGGACTCGGCGAGAACGTCCTCCGCACGCGGCTGATCTCCGCCGCCGGTGCCGTGATCCTCGCGGGGGCAGCGACCGCGATCGCCGGGCCGATCGGATTCGTCGGTCTCGTGATCCCCCATGTCTGCCGGATGCTGGTTGGCACCGACCACCGCTGGCTGCTGCCCTTCTCGGCCGTCGCCGGAGCCGCACTGCTGCTCGCCGCGGACGTCGTCGGGCGGGTCATCGCGCCGTCCGGGGAAGAGATCCAGGTCGGCATCATCACCGCGATCATCGGTGCGCCGTTCTTCATCTGGATCGTGCGGCGCCAGAAGGTGCGTGAACTGTGACTGCCGCCACGAAGACCGCTCCGACGGTGTCCGCCCCAGCGCCGGACACCGTCGCCGCGATCGCCGCCGGGCGGCGTTCCCGCCATCGCCGGCACATGACCGCGAGCATCGTCCTCGGCATCCTGCTGGCGGCGCTCGCCGCGGTCGCCCTCATGGTCGGCAACACGTTCTACACACCTGACGAGGTCATCCGCGTGATCCTCGGCGAGACGGTTCCCGGTGCGTCCTTCACCGTCGGTGAACTGCGACTGCCGCGGACCGTCCTCGCGATCCTCGCCGGTCTCTCCTTCGGGATCGCCGGTGTCTCCTTCCAGACGCTGCTGCGCAACCCGCTCGCGTCCCCCGACATCATCGGCATCACTGCGGGGGCGAGCGCGGCGGCCGTCGTCGGCATCGTCGTCCTCGGCCTGAGCGGCCCGGCCGTGTCGGGCCTCGCCGTCGCTGGCGCGCTGATCACGGCGATCGCCATCTACCTGCTCTCGAACAAGGGCGGCTTCTCCGGCATCCGGCTGATCCTGATCGGCATCGGCCTGGCCGCAATGCTGCAGAGCGTCGTCTCGTACACGCTCTCGCGCGCTGCGCAGTGGGACATCCAGACGGCGATGCGCTGGATCACCGGAAGTCTGAACAACGCCTCGTGGGACGACGTCGCACCGCTCGCGATCGCCGGTCTTGTCATCGTGCCCTTCCTGCTCGCGCAAGCCAGGGCCCTGGGGATGCTGCGACTCGGCGACGACTCGGCCGCCGGCCTCGGCGTGCACGTCACCCTCACCCGCCTGCTGTTCATCATCGGCGCCGTCACCCTGCTCGCCTTCGCCACCGCCGCCACCGGGCCGATTGCGTTCGTTGCTTTCATGGCCGGTCCCATCGCCGCCCGGATCACCGGGCCCGGCGCGAACCTGCTGCTGCCGTCGGCGTTCGTCGGCGCCGTGCTCGTGCTCGCCGGCGACCTGATCGGCCAGTTCGCGTTCGGAGCACGGTACCCGGTGGGCGTCATCACGGGCGTGCTCGGTGCGCCGTACCTGATCTACCTCCTCATCCGCACCAACCGCTCGGGAGGATCGCTGTGACCGAAGCGCACACCCTGACCGCTGACGCCGTCACCCTCGGCTACGGCGACCGCACCGTCATCGACGGGCTCGACCTGACCATCGCCCCCGGCAGGATCACTGCGATCGTCGGTGCGAACGGATGCGGCAAGTCGACCCTGCTGCGTTCGCTCGCGCGCCTGCTGTCACCGATATCCGGGCAGGTCGTCCTCGACGGAAAGTCGGTCCATTCCCGGCCCACCAAAGAGGTCGCCCGCGTGCTCGGTCTGCTGCCGCAGTCGCCGATCGCCCCGGAGGGGATCGCCGTCGCCGACCTGGTCGGGCGGGGGCGGCATCCGCATCAGAAGGTGCTCGCCCGCTGGACCGCCCACGACTACGAGGTCGTCGCCGACGCGCTCGAGGCCACCGGCATCGCCGACCTCGCCGACCGCAGCGTCGACGAACTCTCCGGCGGTCAGCGCCAGCGCGTCTGGATCGCCATGGCACTCGCGCAGGAGACCGACATCCTCCTGCTCGACGAGCCGACGACCTTCCTCGACGTCGCCCACCAGGTCGAGGTGCTCGACCTGCTCACCGACCTCAGTCACGCCCGCGGCACCACGATCGTCATGGTGCTGCACGACCTCAACCTCGCCGCCCGCTACAGCGACGAGCTCGTCGCGATGCGGCACGGCCAGGTGCACGCCGCCGGCGTTCCGGGCGAGGTCCTCACCCACACGCTGGTCGAAGAAGTCTTCGGCATGGCGAATCAGATCACCACGGATCCGGTCTCCGGAAAGCCGATGGTCACCCCGATCGGGAGGCATCATGTCCGCTGAAACCACCACCCGCACGCGTCCGCCCTACGTCCTCGCCCGCGCCGAAGTGCGCGCCGTTGAACGTGTCTCGCCCAGCTTCGTTCGCGTCACCTTCGGCGGCGGTGAGCTTGAGGACTTCGGCACGCCGGGTGATGTGTACGACGCGCGGATCAAGCTCGTGTTCCCACCGGCATCCGGCATCCTGCCCGACATCGACCGCGACAACGACGACTGGTGGGCGGCATACCTCGCCGTGCCCGAGGAGAAGCGCGGGTCGATGCGCACCTACTCGGTACGTGAGCTGCACGTGACGGATGCCGGCACCGAGGTGGTCGTCGACTTCGTGCTGCACCTCGCTCCCGGCCTCACCGGTCCCGCGTCGCTGTGGGCGAGCAACGCCGCCATCGGAGACGAGCTGTGGGTCGTCGGACCGCGCCGCGGGCGCGAGGGCCGCAGCGGGATCGAGTACGCGCCCGGTGCCGCGTCATCGGTCATGCTCGTCGGCGACGAAACCGCGGCGCCCGCGATCGCGCGCATCCTTGAAGACTCCCCGCGCGACCTGCGCGGAATCGTGTTCCTCGAGGTGCCCTCCGCGGAAGACATCCTGCCCATCGACGCTCCGGACGGTGTCGAGGTGCACTGGCTGCCCCGCGGGGATGCTGCGCACGGACTGCGTGTGATCCCGACCGCGCTCGACTACCTGGGCGACACGGGGCACACCGAGATCGTCGTGCAGGATGCTGAGGGCGAAGAGATGGTGTGGGAGACGCCGCTGTACTCGGGCAGCGGTGAGACTCTGGATGCCCCGATCGCCGACGTTGACCGATACTTCTGGATCGCCGGCGAGAGCGGGGTCGTGACGACTCTGCGCCGGCACCTCGTCAAGGAGCTCGGCATCGACCGAGCGCAGGTGGCCTTCATGGGCTACTGGCGCCGCGGCGTCGCCATGCGCGGCTGAGCCGCTGTGGTGGTCGCGCCGCGTGGTCGCACCACGTTCAGGTCGCACTTCTTGCCGCTCCGCTCCGCTGATAACGGCAGGAGTTGCGACCTGAACGTGTCGGTGGGGCGTGGTTCGATGGAGTCATGGATCAGGAGCAGAGGATGCTGCAGGAGACTCGGGCGATCTGGGCCACCGCGATCTGCTTCCTCCTCGGCGCGGGCATCGGCACCGCCGTGCTGTGGGGCAACGCGCGCCCGGTCGCTGGCGACGGGTCTGTCGGAATCCCGGCCGCGATTATCGCGGGGGTGATCGCCGCGGCATCCTTCGTGGTCAGCACCCGGCTGTTTCGCCGGGGCGACCACGCGTCGATGCCACGCTGGCAGGTCGTCATCTCGTCCCTCTCCGCCGTCGCGCTGACGATCGCGTTCGCCGGCGTCACCGCCCTCGGGGTGCTGCTGGCCGGCGAAGTGCTCGGCGTCGGGCTGCAGGGGCTTGAACTGCCATCGGTCGGCGGAGGGATCATCACCGGAGTCGCCAGCGCCATCGGCGGACGTCTCGCGTTCGATTCCGGCATCGGCCTGCGCACGACGGATCTCGCGAACCTCATGTTCGGCTACCTCATCATCGGCACGCTCTTCGCAATGCTCACCGCCGCCGACCCACGGTGGTGGGAGCACAACTTCTCGCAGCTCGGCATCGGCGCGGGAGCCTGGGCGTTCAACGGAACGCTCGTCGTCGCCGGCATCCTGGCCGCGACCGTCGGCTCGTACATCGGTCGCGACCTGCACCGCATCCGCGGCGACGAGGACCTCGGCCGGATCGCCTGGGTCGTGGTGCTCTGGGCGGCCACCGGCCTCGCCCTCGCAGGCGTCGGACTGTTCCCGCTCGAGCGGATCCTCGTGCTGCACAACATCGCCTCCGTTTCCACCCTCGTGCTCTTCGTCGCCGCCGCGGTGGTGACGACGATGGCCATCCCGGGGCCGCCGACCACGCTCGTGCAGACGACGGTCGGAACAGCACTGCTGCTGGTGGTCGCCTTCGTGCTCGCCGACGGTTTCCATCTCTATTCGCTCACGGTCCTCGAGGTGATCGTGATCGGACTCGGGCTGCTCTGGCTCACGACGCTGGTGCGCATCCTCGCGGTGCTCACACCGGCCACTACCCGCCCGTCGGCGCGAGGATCGCTGCTTCGCCGGTAGCGGTATGCGGATCGGGGCTGGTCACCGGCATCCGGGCCTGTCAGTATCGGGGGAACGATCTGCACCGATCTGCACCGATCAGCAACGAAAGGACGACGATGTCCGATCAGATATTCATCTTCATCGCACTGGGGCTGTACTTCGCGGCGATGATCTTCATCGGGTTCCTCGCGTTCCGTCGCACGACGGATCACGAGGACTACATGCTCGGCGGGCGCAATCTGCCGCCATGGGTCGCGGCCCTGAGCGCCGGAGCATCAGACATGTCGGGCTGGCTCGTCATGGGTCTTCCCGGCGCGATCTACCTCTCCGGGCTCATCGAAGCGTGGATCGCCGTCGGCCTCACCATCGGCGCCTACCTGAACTGGCTGCTCGTCGCGCCGCGCCTGCGCGCCTACACACAGGTCTCGCGCAACTCGATCACCGTTCCGAGCTTCTTCGAGAACCGACTGCGTGACTCGTCGCGGCTGCTGCGGGTCCTCGCCGGCGTCGTGATCCTGGTGTTCTTCACGCTGTACATCTCCAGCGGCATGGTCGCCGGCGGGTTCTTCTTCGAGAGCTCGTTCAACTCGGACTACCTGCTGGGCATGCTGCTGGTCGCCGGTGTCACGCTGCTGTATACGATGTTCGGCGGGTTCCTCGGCGCCTCGTTCACCGACGTCGTGCAGGGGGTGATGATGCTCATCGCCCTGATCGTCGTCCCGGTCTCCGCCGTGATCGCGATCGGGGGCTTCGGCGAGATGGGGGCTGCCATCGACGATCTCGCTCCGAACCACCTGTCGCTCCTCGGCGGCACGGCATTGACCGGCGGAGTCGTGCTGACGATCATCTCGGGTCTCGCCTGGGGCCTCGGCTACTTCGGACAGCCCCACATCATCGTGCGATTCATGGCGCTGCGCAATCCGGGAGAGGCGAAGGCCGCCCGCCGCATCGGCATGACGTGGATGATCATCTCGCTGATCGGCGCCGTGTTCTCGGGCCTCGTCGGCATCGCCTACATGGCGCACCAGGGCATCGACCTGACCAACTCCGAGACAGTGGTGCTCGTGATGTCCCAGACGCTGCTGCATCCCTTCGTCGCGGGTCTCGTGCTCGCGGCGGTCCTCGCGGCGATCATGAGCACGATCTCCAGTCAGCTGATCGTCGCCTCATCCGCCCTCGTGGAAGACCTGTTCAAGGTGGTCAAGAAGGATCCGTCGCCGAAGCTGCTGGTGCTGCTCGGACGGCTGACCGTGCTCGTCGTCGGAATCCTCGCCGCACTGCTCGCGCTCGTACCGAACGACACCATCCTCGGACTGGTCTCGTTCGCCTGGGCCGGGTTCGGCGCAGCATTCGGCCCGATCATCTTGCTCAGCCTGTTCTGGCGCAAGCTGACGAACTGGGGCGCACTGGCCGGAATGTTCGTCGGCGCGGCCAGTGTCTTCCTGTTCAAGGCGGTCTGGCCGGAGCTGTACGAACTGCTGCCCGGTTTCGTCTGCGCGATGATCGTCGCGGTCGTCGTGAGCCTGCTCACCCACCGCGACGGATCCGAGCGGCAGAACGAGATTCTGCAGGAGTTCACCGACACCGGAACCCTGCTGACGGTCAACGGCGTCGGACGCGGGGCGCGCACCGATCGTATGACGCCGTAGGCGCCGCATCGGGCGGATGCCGAAGATAAGGCATCTGCCCGATGTTCCGGGGGTGCCTTAGAGCGGAGTGTGGACTCAGATCACCAGAGGAGTTCACACCATGTACGCGCACCCGTCCTACATCTACAACGCTTTCGTCGTCGAGCAGGAGCGCATCGATCGCGCCAACGAACTGCGGCGCATCATCGCCGAGAACCCCGAGCGGGTCGTGCGCCACGAGGGGTCGTTCGCGCGCCGGGTGCGCGGTTGGTTCAGGGGCGGAGGATCGGATGCCGCGGCATCCGCCATCGCATCTGAAACCCCACGCGGTGCCGCCGACGTCACCGCGCGCCCCGCGCACGCGCGGTGAGTGCCTTCGCCGCAGTCTCCGGCCCGAATGTCCGTGGTCAGTGGCACCATGAAGTGGTGACCGTTCCGACGATCAGCACAGAGATGGTGGGTCGCGATGCCGACCTCGCCGAACTGCGGCGAGCCTTCGATCGGGCAGGCGGCGGGCAACCGTCGGCCGTGCTCGTCGAGGGCGAGGCGGGCATCGGCAAGTCCCGCCTGCTGCGGGAGTTCCCGGGCGAGGTCGCTGGCGCGGCCGACATCCATATCGGCCGCTGCTTCGACCTTGGTTCCGCGCGCTCCGCATACGGCCCGCTCACGAGCATCCTGCGCTCGATGGTCGAGCGGCTCGGTCTTGCTGAAGCGAAAGCCGCGGTCGGCGTCGGCGCCGAGGCGCTGCGCATGCTCGTGCCCGAACTCGGCGAGGGTGTGGCAGAACGCGAGCGCACCAGCCCCGACGCGCTTCACGATGCCGTCGCGGCCCTGATCGAGGCGGCAGCCGACACCGCACCGCAGGTAATCGTCGTCGAAGACCTGCACTGGGTCGACGACTCCACGCTCGTCATGCTCACCTACCTGCTGCGCACCCTGCAAGAAGGGCGCGTGCTGCTACTGATCACATGCCGCAGCGACGACGTCCGCCGCGGCGACGCGGTGAGCCGCTTCATCGCCGAAACCACGCGCGCGCGGATCCTCGAGCGCCTCGCCCTCGAGCGTCTCGATCGCGATGCCACCCGGCAGCTTGTCAGCCAGCTGCACGACGGCGACCTCAGCGAGACGTCGCTGGATCGCCTGATGGATCGTGCCGAAGGCGTGCCGTTCTTCATCGAAGAGGTGTCGTGCTGCGCGTCTGGTCCGCTGCCCGAATCGCTGCGCGACATGCTGCTGGTCCGGTTCGACCAGCTCGATGACGATGGCCGCCACATCGTTCGCGTGATGTCGGGTACCGACGGCCTGCTGCCGCACACGATGCTCACCCGGCTCGCCGGCCTGCCCGACGACCGACTAGATGCAGCGATCCGCGCGGCATCGCACCTCGGCATCCTGTCCGTGCACGACGATGAATACACGTTCCGGCACAACCTGCTCCGCGAGGCCGTGCACGACGACCTGCTGCCCGGTGAGCGCGCGCGGCTGCATCGGGCGTACGCCGAGGCGCTCGAGGCGAAGGCGACAGCGATCGACTCGTGCGACCTGTCGTCGCTCGCACACCACTGGCATCTCGCCCAGGTGCCCGATCGGGCGCTCGTCGCGTCGGTCGGCGCGATGCAGGAGGCCAAGTCCCGGTTCGCGTTCGCGTCGGCGGCGCGGTTCGGAGAGCTGGCGCTGGAGCTGTGGGAGCAGGTGCCGGATGCCGAGACGATCGCCGGCCTGTCGCATGTGCGTCTGATGCGGCATATCGGCTCGATCCTGCGTAATGCGGGTGAGGCGGAGCGGGCTCTCGTGGTTGCCGAACGTGCCCTGGCCGAGGTCGGCGAGAGCACAGACCCCGCCGATCACGCCCGTCTGCTGCGTGACCGGGGGTTCTTCCTCTCGAACCTCGGGCTGCCTGGGGCGATGGAGCTGTTCCTCGAAGCGCTCGAGATCGTCGATCGTGCTGTGGACGATGACCAGTTGCATGCGACGCTCCTCAACGGCCTGGCCGGCAAGTACATGCTCGCCTCGATGCTGCCCGAGGCGATCATCACGGCGACGCAGGCACTCGAGATCGCGTCCCGTATCGACGATCCGCGTGAGATCTCGGTCGCCCACAACCTCCGCGGCACGTGCCGAACCTATCTGGGGCAGCTCGACGAGGCCTTCGCCGACTTCCGAGAGGCTGCGCGGTTCGCCCCGCGCAGCAGCGGCGGCCCCGAGCTGCGCTACCACGTCAACTACTCCGACATGCTCGCGCTGCTCGGCAGGCACCGTGAGGCGTCCCGCGTGGCTGAGGCCGGGATCGAGCGCGCGAGAGAGCTGGGCGTCGAGCGTGCCTCCGGCAGGGCCATGGTGCAGAACATGGTCGAACCGCTGCTCACGCTCGGCGATATCGACGAGGCGACTTCCCGGCTGGCCGCCGTGCCGATCGGGCGGCCGCAGGTGCTCAACGACCAGTACGTTGTGCTGACCCGCCTCCGGGTGCTCGCCTGGCAGGGCAAGGTCGATGAGGTCGAGTGCATGCGCGAGGAGTGGATGCCGGCCCTGCACCGCGCCGCTGAGCTCGAACGCCAGGCCTGGTACCGAATCGTCGAGAACGAGATCGCCCTCGACGTCGCCCATGGGCACTGGGTCGATGCGCTGAACACCATCGTCGCAATGACGCAAGACGAGGGCTTCGTGCTGCTGCACGCGTATCGGCTGCTGCTCGAATCGGGCTGGGTCGTCGCCGAAGTGCGCGCATCGGGCGATGATGTCGACGCCGCCGTCGCGGCGATCCGCGCACTCTGGGGTGAGATCCCCGCGACAGTGCGCGACGACGATTGGGCCGCGATGCTCGATGCGCTGCTCGACCCCTCGATCCCCGCCCTCCGCGTGGCCGTGACCCTCGCGAACGGCGACGACGTGCCCGCCGTCATGCGGGGCATCACACGGCTCGAGCTCGCGCGCCAGTTGGTCGCAGACGGACAGCGCTCCGAGGCGCAGACGGTGCTGGCCGATGCCGCGGCCACCGCGGCGACGATCGGGCACGTGCCGCTGCAGAACAGCATCGCGGCCTTCGGGCGGGCGAGCGGGCTGGTTTCGCAGGCCGGTGCGGCAGACGCTCTCGAGCTCACGGCGCGCGAACGGCAGGTGGTCGACCTGGTCGCCGAGGGCCTCAGCAACAAGCAGATCGGCGAGCGGCTGTTCATCAGCGCGAAGACCGCGAGCGTGCACGTGTCAGCGATCCTGCGCAAACTCGGCGTCGCCACCCGCACCGAGGCCGCGATGGTGGTCGCACGGCGGTGAGAGGGTCAGGGCACCAGCCGGTACCCCATCCCGGACTCGGTCAGCAGATGCTCCGGGGCAGCGGGCTCGGCTTCGAGCTTCTTGCGCAGCTGTGACATGTACAGCCGCAGATAGCCCGAGTCGGACACCTGGTCGCTGCCCCAGATCTGCTTCAGCAGGTCCTGCCGGGTGACGAGCGCTCCGGGGTGGCGGGCGAGGTGCTCCAGCATCCGCCACTCTGTCGGCGTCAGATGTACGCGATGGCCGCCTCGGGTCACTGTCTTCGTGGCCAGGTCGACGACGGCGTCGCCGAAGACGACGGTCGCCTCCGCGGTCGTACCCTGCGTGCGACGGGCCAGCGCGCGCAGGCGCGCCAGAAGCTCATCGATCTGGAACGGCTTGGTGACGAAATCGTCGGCGCCAGCATCCAGCGCCTCCACTTTGTCTGCCGAGCCGGTGCGTCCTGACACGACGATGATCGGCGCATCCGTCCAGCCGCGCAGCGCCTGGATCACCTGGATGCCGTCGAGCCGAGGCATCCCCAGATCGAGCAGGATCAGGTCGGGGCGGGCCTGCGCCGCAACCGAGATCGCGGCGGCGCCGTCCGCTGCCGCAACGACCTCGTAGCCGTGCGCGCCGAGCGTGATGCGCAGCGCACGCACGAGCTGCGGGTCATCGTCGGCGATGAGGAGCTTCATCCGGTGTCCTCCTGCGGCATCCTCACGGAATCCCTACGCTTTCGCCCGGCACCCATACGGGTTGCTTACACACGGCCTGGCCATTCCTCCGCGAGCAGGCCGTAGTTCATGCCGTCCAGCCACTCGCCGGAGCGGTGCAGCGCCGTCTTGCGACTGAACTCCTCGCGGCGCATCCCGAGCCGCTCCATCAATCGCCAGGACGGCTCGTTGTCGGCAAAGCATCCGGCGTGCACGCGGCGCAGCCCCAATGCTCCGAAGCACACGTCGATCACCGCCCGCACCGCTTCAATCGCGTACCCCTGGCCCATGTAGGGCGGAGCGAGCGTCCAGCCGAGCTCTGCTTCGGTGCCGCGCGCTCGCTCGGCGACTTCGCGCTGCGCCCAGGCATCCCCGATCTTCAGCATGACGTCCCCGATGACCTGGCCGTCCGCGAGGCGCCTGACGATCAGCGTGGTCGCGAGGCGCTCGGGGTCCAGATACAGCTCGTCGAACGCCTCGCGCGTCTGCGGAGCAGGACCCAGCCACCGGTTCACCTCTGGCAGGCGGCGGTACCCCCACACCGCGGCGAAGTCGTCGGTGGTGACCGGGCGGATCTCGAGCCGCTCGGTGCGGACGGGCCAGGGGTCGCGTCGCTGCGGGATGCTCATCGTCCGATTCTAAGAGGAGTGCTTCGCGTGCGTTCCGTCCGCTCATGACGAACGCACAGCCCACACCGATCACGAACGCGTAACGTCGAAACCATGACGACCATCGAGGTCACCGAGGACACCATCCGCCAGACCCGCGAGCTCCGCGACGAGTTCCAGCGCTTCCTCCGGGAGTACGAATTCGGGATGCGAGAGGTCGAGACGAAGATCTCGATCCTGCGCGACGAGTTCACGCACGATCACGCGTACAACCCGATCGAGCATGTGAAGAGCCGCCTCAAGACCCCGGACAGCATCGTCGAGAAGATCGCCCGCCGGGGCATCGATGATCCTGACTTCGATCGAATCCGCGAAGAGATCACGGATATCGCCGGTGTTCGGGTGACCTGCAGTTTCGTGGCCGATGTGTACCGGCTGTTCGATCTGCTCACCCGGCAGGACGACATCACCGTGCGCATCGTCAAGGACTACATCGCGAAACCGAAGCCGAACGGGTACAAGAGTCTGCACGCCATCATCGACGTGCCCGTCTTCCTCTCGACAGGGCCGCTGCTGGTGCCGGTCGAGGTGCAGTTCCGCACCATCGCGATGGACTTCTGGGCGAGCCTCGAGCACAAGATCTACTACAAGTTCTCGAACCAGGTGCCGTCGCACCTCGTGGAGAGCCTGACGGATGCCGCCGCGGCCGCGAGCGAGCTCGACGCCCGTATGGAGCGCCTGCACCGCGAGGCCCACGGCGTGCCGCAGCGCGAACTCCCGCCCCCGCCTCCTCCCCGTGTCGTGCAGGTCTGACGCCGACATCACATCCGATTGCGTCTCGTCTCCGAACAACGTGAGAAAGCACCTTCATCGGTAACGGGAGACGACTGTGGCCAGACGCGACAAGGCAAGGCGATTCATCCTTTGGGCCGCGCTCGCGGGCGTGATCTCCGGCGCGGTCTTCCTCGCAACGGCCGAGCTTTTCGCGTTGATCTTCGCGCGTTCGGCAGGCCCGGTGCTCGCCGTGGGCGGGTTCGTGATCGACGTCGTGCCGCAGCCGTTCAAGGAGTTCGCCATCGCGACGTTCGGCGAGTACGACAAGATCGCTCTGCTGGCGGGTCTCGGGTTGGCCGTGTTCATCGCGTCGGCGATCGCGGGAATCCTGCAGTTCGTACGCGCTCCCCTGGGCGTCATCGCCCTGCTCATCGCGGGCGCGCTGTCGACAGCGGCGGTCGTGACCCGCGCCGACGTCACGCCACTGGGCTTCGTCCCTCCGGTGCTCGGCGCGCTCGCCGGCTCCCTCATCATCGTGCTCCTCTGCCGTCGCCTGCGAGGGTGGCGTGCGTCTGCGGTGGCGGATGAGCACACCGACATCGAGGAAGCGCGCACAGGGGTCGACCGGCGCCGGTTCTTCCTGCTCGCGGGGTTCGCCGGGGCATCCGCCATCATTGTCGGCATCGCTTCGCGCACCGTGAGCGCCGCCGTCACCTCGGTCGAGTCCATCCGCAGTGCCCTCAAGCTCCCGTCCGCGCGCACGAAGGTCGCGGTGCCCGACGGCGCAGAGCTCGACATCCCGGGCCTCAGCGAACTGTTCACGCCGAACAAGGACTTCTATCGTGTCGATACGGCGCTCACGGTGCCGACGATCGATCCCGAGACCTGGCGCCTGGTGATCGACGGCATGGTCGATCAGCGGGTCGAACTGAGCTTCCAGGACATCCTCGACATGGGGCTGGACGAGTACGCGATCACCCTGACCTGCGTCTCGAACGAGGTCGGTGGCGAGCTCGTAGGCAACGCGATGTGGCTCGGTGTGCCGCTGCGAGACGTGCTCGCCCAGGCCGGGCCGCAATCGGGCGCCGATATGGTGCTCTCGACCAGCGTCGACGGGTACACCGCGAGCACGCCGCTGTCTGCGCTGACCGACGACGGACTCGATGCGATCCTCGCGGTCGCCATGAACGGCGAGCCGCTGCCGCTTGAACACGGTTTCCCCGTGCGGATGGTCGTGCCGGGCCTCTACGGCTACGTGTCGGCGACCAAATGGCTCACCGAGCTCAAGGTCACGACCTTCGCCGACGACGAGGCCTATTGGACTCCGCGCGGATACAGCGCTGAAGCGCCGATCAAGTTCGCGTCGAGGGTGGACACGCCCAAGATCGGCGCGGCGATCGATGCCGGCCGCGTTCCGATCGCCGGGGTCGCGTGGGCGCAGACCGTCGGAATCGACCGGGTCGAGGTGCAGATCGACGACGGGGACTGGGTTCCGGCCACGTTGTCGAACCCGATCAACGAGGACACCTGGGTGCAGTGGTTCATGGACTGGGATGCCACCCCCGGAACGCACTACGTCGCTGTCCGTGCGGTCAACAAGAACGGCGACCTCCAACTCGAGGAGCGCGCGCCGATCGCGCCGAACGGCTCATCCGGGTGGCAGCGCTCGCTCATCCGCGTCAACTGACGCGGTCATCCAACGGCCGGATCGGAGAGCTCAGCCCAAGAACTCGCGCACCGCCGCGGTCATCGAGGCCACGCCGATCTCGATGCCGGGGTGGATCACCGGGGCGAACAGGGCAGAGTGTGTGGTCGGGATCACATCGGAGACCGTGCCGTCTGCGAGGGCTGCGGCGTACGCATCCGCGTCGATGACGCCCCAGAACCAGAACACCAGCGGCGCGCCCGAGTCGCGTGCGAACCAGGAGACATCCTCGCTGCCGGTGAAGAACCCGGGGTCCATCACGGTGCCTGCGCCGAGTGCGCGGTCGATGGCCGCGGAGACGCGTGCCGTGGCATCCGGATCGTTGATCGTCGGCGGCAGGCGGTGCGCGGTGCGGAACTCGGGTTCGCGTTCCGCGCCGGATGCCGCAGCCTCCGCGCGCACGATCCGCTCGACGCTTGCGAGTATCCGCTCGCGCGCCGCGTCATCGGGATAGCGCAGGCTGAGCTCGAGCGTGGCCTCCGACGAGATGATGTTGTTCTTCGTGCCGGCGTGGATCGACCCGACCGTGACGACGCCGACCCCGCGCGGATCGACTTCGCGCGAGGCGATGGTCTGCAGGCGCATCACCGTCGCCGCCGCCATCACGACGGGGTCGATCGTGGTGTGCGGGCGGGACCCGTGGCCGCCGCGGCCGCGCAGGGTGACCGTGATTCCATCGGCTGCCGCCATCTGCGGGCCAGGGCGCATGCCCACAACGCCAGCGGGCAGGGGAGTGACGTGCTGGCCGAGGACGACATCCGGTTTCGGGTAGCGGTCGAGGATGCCGGCATCCAGCATCGCCCGAGACCCCGCGCCGTATTCCTCGGCCGGCTGGATCAGCACGACGAGCGTTCCCGCCCATTCGTCCCGTGCCGCGACCAGGCGCTCCACGGCGCCGATCATCGCCGTGACGTGCATGTCGTGGCCACAAGCGTGCATGATCGGCACGGTGTTACCGGCCGGATCGATGCCCGTCGCCGTGCTCGCGTACGGCAGGCCGGTGGCCTCTTCGACGGGCAGGGCATCCATGTCGGCGCGCGCCCAGACGACCGGTCCGTCACCATTGCGCAGCACCCCGACGACGCCGGTGATGCCGACGCCCTCTTCGATCTCGAGCCCGAGATCGCGCAGGTGTGCGGCGGCGATCCCGGCGGTGCGCGTCTCCTGGAAGGACAGCTCGGGATGCCGGTGCAGATCGGTGTACAGCGCTTCGAGGTCGATGCTCATGGCCCGAGCCTATTCCCGTCTCCGTCTCAACCGCGGGCGTAGCTCGACAGCTCGGGCCCTGGGTTCAGTACGGCCGTCACGATCGCCCGGATCGCGAACGCGGTCGTCTCGCCCAGCTCGACGACGCCCGGGTGCAGCAGCCACTGCAACTGCAGACCATCCATGACCGCCAGGATCGCGGCGGATGCTGCGGCCACCGCGCCAGTGTCGGTCACGCCCTCCTGCGCGCACAGCTCGCCGAACGCCTCGGTGATCTCGCGCCGCAGGGTCGTGTAGCGCTCCTCGAAGAACGCGCGAGCGGGGTGGTCGTCGGTGATCGACTCGGCCGATAGCACGGTGTAGGCCTGCACGATGCCGGGGCGCTGGGCGTTCACGAACGCGGTGCGCACGAGATGCAGGAACAGCTCCGGTCCGCCCGGGATGTGCTTCTCATCGAGGTCCTGGACATCGGCCTGGTCACGGTACGCCAGCATCTCCAGCAGCAGGTTCTGCTTCGAGCCGAAGTGGTGCAGGATTCCGGCGTGCGTCATGCCGACCTGTTCGGCGACATCGGCGAGCGTGCCGTTGGCGGAGCCCTTGGTGCCGAAGATGTCGACGGCTGCCTTGAGGATCTCGGTGCGCTTCTGACGCGTCGCCGGACGCGTGCGCGTCGTACTCTGCGAATCAGCGACCACGGCATCCTCCTTTCCTGGCGAAAGCAACGGTCTGATGTCTCTCACTTGCAAAGCTTACTGACTTGTAGGTAATCTCACTGCAGTTTACTTTCTCGCGAGTAAGCAAAGCACGTCCAGGCACTCCCGCCCCCCACACGAAGACCGTGTCCAAGGAGAAGCAATGAAGCTCAGCAGATCTCTGATCGCCGTCGGTGCGATCACCGCCCTCAGTGTCGGTGCGCTCGCCGGATGCTCATCATCCGGCAGCACAGACGACGGCGATTCCGGCGGCACCGGCGCCGCCCTCACGATCGCCAAGCCCGACGGGGCGATCACCACCGAGTCCCACAACCCGTATCTCGGAGACTCATCGGCATCCAAGTACGGCTACGCGAAGGTCATCTTCGAGCCGCTCGCGCTCGTGAACCCGACCGGTGACCTCGGCACGACGCCGTGGCTGGCCGAATCGGTCGAGTGGAACGACGACTACACCGAGCTCACCGTCGTCCCGCGCAGCGGTGTGAAGTGGAGCGACGGCGAGGACTTCACCGCCGACGACATCGTCTTCACGTTCGATCAGTACCTGAGCGGCAAGCTCGCCGACTCGCAGGGCCTGAACTACGAGGGCGCGACCGTCGACGGCGACACCGTGACCCTGAAGTTCGCCGACTCGAAGTTCACCGCGCAGTCCCGCGTGCTGCACACCCCGATCGTCCCCCAGCACATCTGGGAGAACATCGAGGACCCCAACACCGACCCGCTCACCGGTGAAGGACTGGCCGTCGGCACCGGGCCCTACGTGCTCGATAACTGGACCACCGAGTCGGTCACCTTGGCCGCGAACGAGGACTACTGGGGCGGCGACCTCGCCGTTCCCGAACTGCACTACGTCTCGTACGGCGACAACGCCGCCCTCACGACGGCCCTGGCGTCGGGTGAAGCCGACTGGGCCCAGGCGTTCCTTCCTCAGATCGAGGAGAGCTACCTGTCGGTCGACCCCGACAACCAGTTCCTCGTCTCGCCCACGGCCGGCGCCGGCACGCTGTTCATGAACCTGCAGACCAAGCCGTTCAACGACCCGGCGCTGCGCGAAGCCCTCGCCTGGACCATCGACCGTCAGGCGTACGTCGACATCGCCCGCGAAGGTGCGAGCGACCCGGTCTGGAACGTCACCGGCCTCGGCACCCTGCTCGAGGACGAGATCGCCCCCGAATACCAGGGCGAGAACTACTCGGTCGACATCGAGCACGCCAAGGAGATCCTCACGGACGCCGGCTACACCTGGGAGAGCGACAAGCTCATCGACCCGGATGGCGAAGCCGTGTCGTTCTCCGTCTCGGTGCCCGCCGGTTGGAGCGACTGGAACACTGAGCAGGCGCTCATGGCCGAAGAGCTCGACGAGGCCCTCGGCATCGAGGTCAAGGTCGACCAGCCCGACTGGGGCGGCTGGGATGCCGCACGCCAGGAGGGCACCTTCCAGGCGATCATCCACTGGCTCGAGGACACCGGCAACGTGTACGGCCTGTACACCTCGACCATGGACCCCAAGTGGATCGTCGACGACAAGGCGCAGTACAACTTCGGCCGCTTCGACGACCCCGCTGTCACCGAGGCACTGAACACGTACGCCAATGCCTCCACCGATGAGGAGCGTGCGGCCGCTTCGGCCGTGATGCAGAAGGCGTTCGCCGAAGAGATACCGGCGATTCCGCTGGGCGCGCACCCGCTGCTGGGCGAGTTCAACACCCGCAGCTACGTCGGCTGGCCGAGCGAGGAAGACCAGTACGCGTCTGCCGACCCGACCCAGCCGGGGATCGTCCAGATCCTGACGGCGCTCGAGACGAAGTAAGCGGAAGCGGGGAGCGGAGGGACGTTTCGACTCGTCGCTCCGCGCCTCGCTCAACGCGTTTCGTCTGCAGCCTTCGGCCTCCGCTCAACGACCCGCAAGGAACTCCCACTCGGTCGTTGAGCGAGCGGAGCGAGACGAAACGGGTTGAGCGAGCCGAAGGCGAGTCGAAGCCTTCCCCCACCGCCCCAGACAAGGAACCTCATGACAGACCCCCTGCTGTCCGTCCGCGACTTCTCGGTCGTCTACGACGTCGACCCGCCCGTGGCGGCGGTGAAGAACGTCACGCTCGAACTGCAGCGCGGCGAGATCCTCGGTCTCGCTGGCGAGTCCGGCTGCGGCAAGACCACCCTCGCCTACGGCATCCAGCGCCTGCTCAAGGCACCCGCCGTCATCACGAGCGGATCGGTGCTCTTCCACGATGCCGACGGTGGCGACATCGACGTGAACGGCCTCGACGCCGAGCAGATGCGCCGGTTCCGCTGGGACCGGATCTCGATGGTCTTCCAGGGGGCGATGAACGCGCTCAACCCCGTGGCGACGATCGGGTCGCAGCTCGAGGACGTCTTCGAGGTGCACCGACCAGGCATGAACCGCCGGCAGCGCCGGGATGCGGTCGACGAGCTGCTCGAGATCGTCAAGGTCGGCGCGCAGCGCGCCCGGTCGTTCCCGCACGAGCTCTCCGGTGGCATGCGGCAGCGCGTCATGATCGCCATGGCTCTGGCTCTCCGCCCGCAGCTCATGGTCATGGACGAGCCGACCACGGCGCTGGACGTGCTCGTGCAGCGCGAGATCCTGCGCCAGATCTCGCAGTTGCGATCGGAGTTCGGTTTCTCGGTCATCTTCATCACCCACGACCTGCCGCTGCTGCTCGAGATCAGCGACCGCATCGCGATCATGCGCGACGGCGAGATCGTCGAGCTCCAGAGCGCCGAGCAGATCTGGCGCGACCCGCAGGACGAGTACACGAAGACGCTGCTGTCGGCGTTCCCGCGCCTCACCGGCGAGAAGGGGGTGGTGGTGCGATGAGCACCCTCGAAGTCCGCCACGTCACCAAGGTCTACAACGTTCGAGGCGCCGGCCAGCTCAAGGCCCTCGACGATCTCAATTTCACGATCGAGTCAGGTCGGACGATCGGCCTGGTCGGCCAGTCCGGCAGCGGCAAGTCGACGATCGCGAAGATCCTCACCCAGCTCGAGACCCCCACCAGCGGCGAGGTGCTGCTCGATGGCACACCGATCCCGCGCCGCGGACGCGGTCTGCGCGCCTACCGGCAAAAGCTGCGGATGGTCTTCCAGGACCCGTTCGCCTCGCTCAACCCGTACCACTCGATCCGGTACCACCTCGAGCGTCCGCTCGAGCTCGACGACGTGGTGCCGAAGAACGAGGTCGAAGACGAGGTGCGCCGTCTGCTCCAACGGGTGCGCCTCGATCCGGATGCCGTGATCGACCGGCGCCCGCACGAGCTCTCCGGCGGGCAGCGCCAGCGCATCGCGATCGCCCGGGCCCTGGCATCCCGACCCCAGATCCTCGTCGCCGACGAGCCGGTCTCGATGCTCGACGTCTCGATCCGCCTCGGCGTGCTGAACCTGCTCGCCGACCTGCAGCGCGAAGAAGGGCTCGGCGTGCTCTACATCACCCATGACCTGGCGACCGCCCGGCACTTCAGCGACGAGATCATCGTGCTCAACCAGGGCCGCATCGTCGAGCACGGAACGGCCGACGACGTGATCCTCCGGCCGCAGGATCCCTACACGCAGGAGCTGCGCGCAGCATCCCCCGATCCGGAGCGGCACTTCGCCGCAGCCGGCGGCCCGTCGATCACGGCAGGAGACGAGCGATGACCGCGGTCGAACCCCAGCTCCCGCAGACCGAGCCGCGGCCGGCGACCGACGCCGTCGAGGCGGGTACGACAGCGACGAAGGCGGGAGCCCGTCGCTCGCGCGTGCCGTGGCGCTTCCTCGGCGGACGTGCGGCCTTCTACCTGTTCACGCTGTGGGCGGCGCTGACGATCAACTTCTTCCTGCCCCGCCTGATGAAGGGCGACGCGGTCACGCAGTATCTGGCGCGCAACCGCAACGTTTCGCCCGAGGCCGCCGACGCCCTGCGTGCTCTGCTCGGCCTCGACACCGACAAGAGCCTGTGGCAGCAGTACCTCGACTACTGGGGGCTCCTGCTGCACGGTGACCTCGGCGTCTCGCTGCTGCACGGTCTGCGTCCGGTCACCGAGGTGATCGCGCAGGCGCTGCCGTGGACGATCGGCCTGGTGGGACTGGCGACTCTCGTGTCGTTCGCGATCGGCACGATCGGCGGCGCGTTCATCGGCTGGCGTCGGGGCAGCAGTCTCGACGCGTTCATCCCGATCACGACGTTCCTCAGCACCATCCCGTACTTCTGGCTGGGGCTGCTCGCCATCGCGGTGTTCTCGGTCAACCTCGGCTGGTTCCCGATCGGCAAGGCGTACGGCGTCGGCATGGCGCCGGGGTGGAACCTCGAGTTCATCGGCCAGGTGATCCATCACGGCGCGCTTCCGCTCGTGACGATCGTCATCGCTTCGCTCGGCGGATGGATGCTGGGAATGCGCAACATGATGCTCACGGTGCTCGATGAGGACTACATCACCGTCGCGCAGGCCAAGGGCATGCCAAACCGGCGCGTGCTCTGGGGGTACGCGGCCCGCAACGCTGTGCTGCCGCAGATCCAGAGCTTCGCGCTGTCGATCGGCTTCATCGTCGGCGGCACGATCGTCATGGAGATGGTCTTCAGCTACCCCGGCGTCGGCAAGCTGCTGCTGGATGCCACCAACGCCAAGGACTACGCGCTGATGCAGGGTGTCTTCCTCGTCATCACGCTGTCGGTGCTTGTCGCGAACATCTTCGCCGACGTCGCCTACGCATTCCTCGACCCGCGCACGCGCCAAACGGAGGCCTGAGCAATGACGACGACCACCCCGCGCCGCCGGAGCGCCAGCACCCCCGAGACGCTGCTGCTGCGCACCAGCGGCCCGGGCGGGCACGATCAGGACAAGAGTTTCTGGGCGAAGGTCGCCGGAGCTTTCGCGATGTTCCGCAACGGCAAGTCGATCGCCGGGCTCGCGATCCTCGGATTCTTCGTGCTCGTCGCGATCTTCGCCGACGTGATCGCGCCGTACTCGCCGACCCTGGTCGACAACGACGCCCGTCTGCAGCCGCCGTCGGCCGAGCACTGGCTCGGCACGACGCACATCGGCGAAGACGTGCTGAGCCAGGTCATCCACGGCACCCGCGGCGTCATCGTCGTCGGCTTCCTCGCCGCGATCATCGCCACTCTGATCGCCATCACGGTCGGCGTGATCGCCGGATACCTGTCCGGGTGGAAGAGCGAGGCGCTCTCGGCGCTGACCAACGTGTTCCTCGTGATCCCCGGCCTGCCGCTGATCATCATCGTCGCGGCGATGTTCGAAGAGCCCCCGCTCGTGCTCATCGCCGCCGTTCTCGGCATCACCGGGTGGGCGTGGGGAGCCCGCGTGCTGCGCGCCCAGACCATGTCCCTGCGCAACCGTGACTTCATTCAGGCCGCGCGCGCGAACGGCGAACCGCTGAGCCGGATCATCACGGTCGAGATGCTGCCGAACCTCATGGCACTGATCGCCGCGAGCTTCGTCGGCACGGTGACCGCCGCGATCCTGGGGCTCACGACCCTGTCGTACATCGGCGTGATCCCCGTGACCACCTACAACTGGGGCACGATCCTCAACTGGGCCTCGGCCCAGGGGGCGTTCGGGCAGAACCAGTGGTGGTGGTACCTGCCCCCTGGGCTCTGCATCGCCGCGATCGGCGTGGCCCTGTCGCTGATCAACTTCGGCATCGACGAGTACGTCAACCCGCGCCTGCGCTCTGCCGGCGAGCGGGCCCGCGCCATGAAGAAGAAGGGCCTCGACGTCAATGACGCCGTGACGGCCGTCCGCTCCGATCTCAAGAATTCTGGAAATGACTGAAACGCTCGCCGACCTGCATCCCTACCGGGACCCCGCCCTCTCGATCGCCGAACGCGTCGCCGACCTGCTCGGGCGCATGACGCTCGAGGAGAAGGTCGGGCAGATGCTGCAACTCGATGCCCGGGACGATCTCGACGACCACGTGCTGCGCCGAATGGCCGGGTCGATCCTGCACACGTCCCCCGAGCGCATTGTCGCCGCGCGTGAGCTGACGCTGCAGACGCGCCTGCAGATCCCGCTGATCGTCGGCGAGGACTGCATCCACGGCCACTCCTTCTGGCCCGGCGGCACGATCTATCCGACGCAGCTCGGTATGGCGGCATCCTGGGATGCCGGCCTCGTCGAGAAGGTCGCCCGTGCGACCGCCGTCGAGGTGGCGGCGACCGGCATCCACTGGACGTTCTCTCCGGTGCTCTGCATCGCGCGCGACCTGCGCTGGGGCCGCGTGAACGAGACGTTCGGCGAAGACCCGCACCTCATCGGCGAGCTCGCCAGCGCGATGGTGCGCGGCTACCAGGGCGAGGGGCTCGACGACCCGAGCGCGATTCTCGCCACGGCCAAGCACTTCGCCGGATACTCCGAGACGCAGGGCGGGCGAGACGCCTCAGAGGCCGACATCTCGCGACGAAAGCTCATCTCGTGGTTCCTGCCGCCGTTCGAGCGCGTCGCCCGCGAGGGGTGCCGCTCGTTCATGCTCGGGTACCAGACCACCGACGGCGTGCCGATCACCCTCAACGAGTGGCTGCTCAGCGACGTGCTGCGCGGCGAGTGGGGCTACACCGGCACGCTCATCACCGACTGGGACAACGTCGGACGGATGGTCTGGGAGCAGCACGTGCAGCCCGACGTCATGCACGCTGCCGCTGCCGCAGTGAAGGCCGGCAACGACATGATCATGACGACGCCGACCTTCTTCGAGGGCGCTCTGGATGCCGTCGCCCAGGGCCTGCTCGCCTCCGACGCGTTCGATGCCGCCGTCGAGCGGATCCTCACGTTGAAGTTCGAGCTGGGTCTGTTCGAAGACCCGCGGACGCCCCGCGATGACCTCGATGCGATCGTCGGTACGGCCGCGCACGCGGAGCTGAACCTCGAGGTCGCGCGGCGCTCGCTCGTGCTGCTGGAGAATGACGGGCTGCTGCCGCTCGCGCCGGCCGCGACGAAGCGCATCGCCGTCGTCGGCCCGCTCGCCGACGATGACCAGGAGCAGCTCGGCGACTGGGCGGGTGGATCCGGCCAGGCCGGCTGGCTCGACGGACAGCCGCGCGAGATGATCACGACCGTGCTCGACGGGCTGCGCGAGATCGCCCCGTGGGAGGTCGTGCACGCCCGGGGTGCCGAGATCCTCGAGCTCGAACCCGACCCCGCCGGCGCCACCTGGCCGGACGGGCAGCCCCGCCCACCGGTGGTGAAGGCCATCCCCGCCGATGCGGCGCGGATCGCCGAAGCCGTCGCCGCGGCTGAGGGGGCGGATGCCGTGGTCGCCGTCGTCGGTGACGCACGCGGCCTCTACGGCGAGGGCCGGTCGACGGCGACGCTCGAGCTCCTCGGCGGGCAGATCGAGCTGCTCGACGCACTGGTCGAGACCGGGACGCCCGTGGTCGTCGTGCTGACGGCGTCGAAGCCGCTGGTGCTGCCGGCATCCGTCTCCCGCGCCGCAGCCTTGCTGTGGGTGGCGAACCCGGGTATGCAGGGCGGGCGGGCGATCGCCGAGCTCATCACCGGTGCGATCGAGCCGACCGGACGCCTGCCGATCTCCTTCGCGCGGCATGCCGGTCAGCAGCCGACGTATTACAACCAGATCCGCGGTCAGCACGGCGATCGCTATGCCGATCTCACCCAGTCGCCGGTATGGGCCTTCGGCGAGGGGCGCTCGTACACGACCGTCGCGTACGACGACCTCGTGATCGAGGAGGCTGCGCTCGCAGCATCCGATACGATCACGGCGCACGTGACCGTGACGAACATCGGCGAACGGCCGACGATCGAGACGGTGCAGGTGTACGTGCGCGACGCCGTCACCAGCGTCAGCTGGGCCGACCGCGAGCTGAAGACGTACCGGCAGGTAGCGCTGGAGCCGGGGGAGTCGGTGCGCGTGCGCATCGAGCTGCCGGTCGCCGCGTGCACGATCGTGGATGCCGGCGGTACCCGCGTCGTCGAGCCGGGCGAGTTCGAACTGCTGGTGGGACCGAGTTCGCGGGACGAGATGCTGCTGGCCGCTGGGTTCACCGTCGGCTGAGGTCGCGCGTGGGGGAGTGACGCTTCGACTCGCTCCGCTCGCTCAAC
>NZ_JBQDVP010000009.1:23814-73948 GCF_052102115.1 Microbacterium sp. | reverse complement strand
CCCTGACGGGACTTGAACCCGCGACCTCCGCCGTGACAGGGCGGCACGCTAACCAGCTGCGCTACAGGGCCATGCTTATGAAATTGTATCGGATGGAGTGACCCCAACGGGATTCGAACCCGTGCTACCGCCGTGAAAGGGCGGCGTCCTAGGCCGCTAAACGATGGGGCCGAAGGGTATCCGTGAGGACTTCCCAGCCGACGCTCAAGCATAAAGGATGACGCGCCGAAAACACCAATCGAGGGCGAGCCTGCGCGACGTCCGGGCGTTTCGGGCCCACGATGAAGAGCACACGACCCATGATTCATCCGAGGCCACTGTTGCGGATGTTAAAGATGTTGTTAGTGTGTCATGTGTGAATCCGGCGGGAAGGGGCCGTGTGAACGCCGAGCAGTCTCCCATGGATGCTGCGCTTGAGGCAGGTGATTCCTGCAACTGCGCGCCCAGCATCGCCGAGCGTCGTACCTTCTGGCAGAAGGGCGCACTCACCCGCCGCAACACCCTCGGGCTCGGTGTGGTCGGAGTCGCGGCACTCAGCGCCTTCGGCATCGGCACCGGCGTGAGCGCCGCGTACGCCGCCAGCTACCCCAGCTGGGATGACGTCCAGCGCGCCAAGGGCAACCAGGCGGCCAAGGCTGCCGAGGTCTCGCGCATCGAGGGGCTCATCCAGTCGCTCACCCAGAAGGTCGCCGAGACCCAAGCTGCCGCCGAGGCCGCCGGTGACGAGTACTTCGAAGCCCAGCAGGAATACTTCGGCGCCATCGCGAAGGCGGAAGAACTCCAGTCGCAGGCTGACGCCCAGGCGCAGATCGCCGAGGAATCCGCACGCAAGGCCGGTCAGGTCGCCGCGCAGCTCTACCGCAACGGCGGCGATGACACCGCCCTCGAACTCTTCTTCGCGGGGTCCGCTGCGAACGCCGACGAGCTGCTCTCGCGGCTGGGCACGATGGACAAGCTGCTCGGCTACAACCAGTCGGTGTACGACCAGGCCGTCGCCGCCCGAGACTCCGCGCAGTTGCTCAGCGACCAGGCCGTCGTCGCCCGCACCGAGCGTGACCGCCTGCAGAAGATCGCCGAGCAGAAGATGATCGCCGCTCAGCAAGCGGCCGAGGCCGCTGAAGCGGCCCTCAACGAACAGACCGAGAACCTCGCCACTCTCGAAGCGCAGCTCGCCGCTCTCAAGGACTCGACGGCCAAGACCGTCGCGGATTATAAAGAGGGCGTGCGCATCCGCGAAGCTCGCCGCAAGGCAGCCGAAGAGGCCAAGCGGAAAGCCGCCGAAGAAGCTGCCAGGAACAACAACAACGGTGGCGGCGGCGGTGGTGGCGGAAGCGGCGGCGGAGGAGGCGGCGGCGGTGGAGGCGGCTCCGCTGGAAGCGGCGGCTGGGTGCGCCCGCACGGCGGATGGCGCAGTTCTGGATACGGCCCCCGTGAATCACAGTGCAACGCCAACGGCTGCTCGTCGAGCTGGCACTACGGCGTCGACCTCGCGGCCGGATGCGGCAGTCCGATCTTCGCCGCACAGTCCGGAACAGTCGACTACGCGAGCTGGAACGGCGGTTACGGCAACTACGTCCGCATTCAGCACGGCGGTGGAATCGGCACCGGATACGGCCACATCAGCTCATTCGCGGTCAGCGCCGGCCAGTGGGTTCGCGCCGGCCAGGTCATCGCGTACGAGGGCAACACCGGCGGTTCGTTCGGATGCCACCTGCACTACGAGGTGTACATCAACGGTGCCTACACCAACCCGATCGACTTCATGGCCGCACGCGGCATCTCCGTCTGACCGGCGGAATCCAGACGACGAAGCCCTCGGCCGCGAATCGCGGAGCCGAGGGCTTCTGACGTGGATGCTGCGGCAGGCTCAGTGCTGCTCGCCGAACCGGACGATCGACTCGTCGAGGATGCGCTGCGCTTCGGCAGCATCCCCCCACTCGTCGACCTTGACCCACTTGTTCGGCTCGAGGTCCTTGTAGTGCTCGAAGAAGTGCGCGATCTCCTTCTTCGTGTACTCGGCCAGGTCGCCGACATCCTGAATGTGCGACCAGCGCGGGTCCTTCGACAGCACGGCGACGAGCTTGTCGTCTCCGCCGGCCTCATCGCTCATCTTCAGAACGGCGACGGGGCGCACCTCGACGACGACGCCGGGGAAGAGAGCCTGGTCGAGCAGAACGAGTACGTCGAGCGGATCGCCATCCTCGCCGAGGGTGTTGTCGAAGTAGCCGTAGTCGGCCGGGTATCCGAAGGTCGTGTACAGAACGCGGTCGAGGTGGACTCGCCCCGTCTCGTGATCGACTTCGTACTTGACGCGGCTGCCGCGCGGAATCTCGATGACGGCGTCGTGTGCGCCCATGCGTGTGCTCCTCAGGAAAGACGGGTGGATGCCGGAGCAATCTTACCCACGCGCCCCGATGAGCTCGTTCAGCGGACGGGCAGATCCGCGCGGGTGTCGGTAGCGTTGGGGGGTGCCCTCCCTGTCGCCTGCCGTCGCCGAGATCCGCCGAGCCGTGCGCACCGCGCTGGAGGGAGTGCCGGATGCTGCGACTATCGTCGTCGCGCTGTCCGGAGGTGCGGACTCGCTCGCGCTCGCCGCGGCGACCGCGTTCGAAGCCCGCTCGCGCGGGATGGAGGTCGTGAGCGCGACGATCGACCACGGTCTGCAGGACGGATCAGCGGATGCCGCGGCATCCGCTGCCGCGAAAGCCCAAGCTCTCGGCATCCGATCGCTCGTCGCCCGGGTCGAGGTGTCCGGCGTTGCCGACGGGCCGGAGGCCGCCGCGCGCGACGCCCGATACGCGGCGCTGCGCGACATCGCCACGCGCGAGGCGGCTGCGGCCGTCCTGCTCGGCCACACGCTCGACGACCAGGCCGAGACGGTACTGCTCGGACTCGCGCGCGGTGCGGGAGCGACGAGCCTGCAGGGCATGGCTCCCGCGCGGGAGGATGAGGACGGGGTCCGCTGGTTGCGCCCTCTGCTGGGGGTGCGGCGGGAGATGACCGAGGCTGTCTGCGCAGCATCCGATCTGGACTCCTGGCACGACCCCCACAACCGGGAGCACCGCTTCGTGCGCGTGCGCGTGCGCGAAAACGTCCTGCCGGTGCTGGAATCGGAGCTCGGGCCGGGCATCGCCGAGGCACTGGCTCGCACGGCCGAGCAGCTGCGCGAAGACGCCGAAGCCTTCGACGAGATGATCCACGAGACGATCGAAGACATCGTCGAGCACGCCGAGGCCGGCATCTCGGTCAGCGTTCCCGCGTTGGCAGCGAACCCGGCCGCGCTGCGCAACCGGATTATCCGGCTCGTCGCGCACAGCGAGTTCGGCGCCAGCCTGTCGCGGACGCAGACCCTTGAAGTCGCCCGGCTCGTCACCGACTGGTCGGGTCAGGGACCGATCGATCTGCCCGGGTGCACCGCCGCCCGACATGGCGCGCGGATCGTGTTCGCGGCCCGTTAGGGGGCGACGCTTCGACTCGTCGCTGCGCGCTCCTCGCTCAACGCGTTTCGTCTCGCTCCGCTCGCTCAACGCCCGGCAACGGGCGCGACCGGGCGTTGAGCGAGGCGGCGAAGCCTCCGTTCGGCGCTACTTCTTGCCGCCGAAGAGACCGCCGAGCAGATCGCCGATGCCGCCACCGCCGGAGGACGAGTCGCCGCCGAGGATGCCGCCGAGCATGTCGCCGATTCCACCGCCGCCGTTCGAGTCGCCGCCGCCGAGCAGCCCGCCGATGATGTCGCCGATTCCACCGCCCGAGGACTCCCCGTCAACCGGCTTGTTCTTGTTCGCGATCAGTCCCATGATGATCGGCGCGAGCATCGGCAGGAGCTTGCCGAAGTCGATGCCCGGCGTCTTCTCCGACGCGCTGAGCTTCGCGGCGACGTCATTCGCCTCATCGCCAAGCACGTGCTTGACGATCTTGTCGCCGTCGGCCTGATCGACCTCGTCGATCTTGTTTACGGGCGCGCCGCCTTCGTGACGCTTGAGCGCGTTCTGGATCGCGGCCGATCCCTCGTCGGACTGGGCGTTCTTGGCCAGTCCGCCCAGGAGTACGGCGCCGCCCTGCTCCACGGCCTGCTTCGCTTCGTCGTGACTGACGCCGAGCTTGGCGGCGATGTCGTCGATCGGTACCTGCTTCAGGATGTCGTCGAGAGCCATGGAGAATCCTTCCGTTGGTGGGGTCGAACCCGTTCGATCATCACAGTAGTGGGGAACCTTGCGCCGGCGTCACCTAAAATCGAGGCATGCGCGCCGCGGAGATCCCAGATGACCTTGCACAGATCCTCGTCACAGAGGAGCAGATCAAAGCGAAGCTCGCTGAGCTCGCCGCTCGGGTGTCGAGTGACTACGAGGGCAAAGATCTCCTCTTGGTCGGCGTTCTCAAGGGGGCGGTCATGGTGATGGCCGACTTCGCGCGCGAGCTGCCGATCCATGCGCCGATGGACTGGATGGCTGTCTCCAGCTACGGGTCGAGCACCAAGTCCAGCGGTGTCGTGCAGATCCGCAAGGACCTCGACACCGACCTGCACGGCAAGCACGTGCTCATCGTCGAAGACATCATCGACTCCGGCCTGACACTGAGCTGGCTCCTAGAGAACTTCGAATCCCGCGGCCCCGAATCGATCGAGGTGCTCGCCCTGCTGCGCAAGCCCGAAGCCGCGAAGGTCGAGATCGACTGCAAGTACGTCGGATTCGACATTCCCACCGACTTCGTCGTGGGCTACGGCCTCGACTACGACGAGCGCTACCGCAATCTGCGCGACGTCGCCGTGCTGGCGCCGCACGTCTATTCCTGAGTCGCACCTCTATTCCTGAGGGTGAGCGCGTGGCGGAGGGCGTACGCCGTGGGCGAATCACAGCGGGGCCCAAGGACACGCGCGATACGCTGAACGGACCATGGACGTGAAGAAGATCACCCGTAACCCACTGCTCTACGTGGTGCTGATCGGTGTTTTGCTGTTCGGCGGGTTCCTGCTGATCTCGAACCTCGGCGCCCCCAAGCAGATCACCACCCAGCAGGGCCTCGACCTGCTCTCCGGGGAGACCGTCACCGAGGTCACCACGACCGACGGTGACCAGCGGGTCGATATGACGCTGTCGAAGGCGTTCGAAGACTCCACGACCGTGCAGTTCTACTACGTCGAGGCGCGTGCCGACGAGGTCGTCTCCGCCATCAACTCCGCCGACCCGAAGGACGGCTTCGACGACGTCGTGCCTCGCGCCACCTGGTTCGACGGGTTCCTCTCGCTGCTGCTGCCGCTCGTGCTGCTGGGGCTGCTGTTCTGGTGGCTGCTCTCGTCGATGCAGGGCGGCGGCGGCAAGGTCATGCAGTTCGGCAAGTCGAAGGCGAAGCTCGTCAACAAGGAGACCCCGACGGTCACCTTCGCCGACGTCGCCGGTGCCGACGAGGCGATCGAGGAACTCGAGGAGATCAAGGAGTTCCTCCAGGACCCCGGGAAGTTCCAGGCCATCGGTGCCCGCATCCCGAAGGGCGTGCTGCTGTACGGCCCTCCCGGAACCGGTAAGACCCTCCTCGCCCGCGCCGTCGCCGGCGAAGCCGGCGCCCCGTTCTACTCGATCTCGGGTTCGGACTTCGTCGAGATGTTCGTCGGTGTCGGAGCATCCCGCGTCCGCGACCTCTTCAACCAGGCCAAGGAGAACGCCCCCGCCATCATCTTCATCGACGAGATCGACGCCGTCGGACGCCACCGCGGTGCCGGCATGGGCGGCGGCAACGATGAGCGTGAGCAGACGCTGAACCAGATGCTCGTCGAGATGGACGGCTTCGACCCGAACGCCAATGTCATCGTGATCGCGGCGACCAACCGCCCCGACATCCTCGACCCCGCTCTCCTGCGCCCGGGCCGTTTCGACCGCCAGATCGGCGTGGATGCTCCCGACCTCAAGGGCCGCCTGCACATTCTCGAAGTGCACGCCAAGGGCAAGCCGCTCGCCAAGAGCGTCGACCTCGAGGTCGTCGCCCGCAAGACGCCCGGCTTCACCGGTGCCGATCTCGCCAACGTCCTCAACGAGGCGGCGCTCCTCACCGCCCGCTCGAACGCGCAGTTGGTCGACAACCGCGCCCTCGATGAGGCCATCGACCGCGTCATCGCCGGCCCGCAGCGCCGCACCCGCGTCATGAAAGACCGCGAGAAGCTCATCACCGCGTACCACGAGGGCGGTCACGCGCTCGCCGCGGCGGCGATGAACTACACCGACCCGGTGACGAAGATCACGATCCTGCCGCGCGGCAAGGCCCTCGGCTACACGATGGTGATGCCCGTCGACGACAAGTACTCGGTCACCCGCAACGAGCTGCAGGACCAGCTCACGTATGCGATGGGCGGCCGCGTCGCCGAAGAGCTCGTCTTCCACGATCCGACCACCGGCGCCTCCAATGACATCGAGAAGGCCACCGGCATCGCCCGCAAGATGGTCATCGAGTACGGCATGACCACCGAGCTCGGCCCGGTCAAGCTCGGCTCCGAGGGCGGCGAGCCCTTCGCCGGCCGCGACATGGGCCGTGGGCGCGAATACTCTGAGACGATCGCCGAACGCGTCGACGTCGAGGTACGCGCGCTCATCGAACAGGCCCACGACGAGGCGTACCAGGTGATCAGCGATAACCGCGACACCCTCGACCGCCTCGCCCTGGCGCTGCTCGAGGAGGAGACCCTCGACCACAACCAGATCGCCGAGATCTTCTCCGACATCCGCAAGCTCCCCGAGCGTCCGCTCTGGCTCTCCAGCGACGACCGTCCGGTATCGGATCGCCCGCCGATCGAGATGCCCAAGCGTGTGATTCCGGCGGACGCTGCTGCCTCGGTCGAGGGGTCGGCGGATGCCGCGGCATCCCGCGGCGCGACCGGCGGCGCCCCCGCTTCTGGGCAGGCGCGCCCGGCGACGGCCTGATCGTGGCCGTCGACCGCGAACGGGTCGAGCGGCTGACCCGCGAGTTGCTCGAGGCGATCGGCGAAGACCCGGATCGCCTCGGGCTCAAGCAGACACCCGCACGCGTCGCCGAACTGTACGACGAGTTCTTCGCCGGCGTCGGTGAGGATGCCGCGGCGCCGCTCGCCCGCACCATCAGCGTCGCGCGGGGCCCGGCCCCGGAGACTCTGCCGTCCGGTGCCGTGCTGCTGCGCGACATCCGCTTCCGCTCCGTCTGCGAGCACCACCTGTTGCCGTTCGCCGGCCATGCGCACATCGCCTACCTCCCCGGCGAGCAGGTGGTCGGTCTCGGCGCACTCGTGAAGGTCGTCGAGACGCTCGCGGCCCGCCCGCAGGTGCAGGAACGCCTCGGCGAGCAGATCGCCGACACGATCGCCGAGCACCTCGACACCCGGGGCGTGCTCGTCGTGCTGGATGCTGTGCACGGCTGTGTCACGATGCGCGGCGGCCGCCAGGCGGATGCCTCGACCCTCACGATCGCGGCCCGCGGGGAGTACACCGAGCCGGCCGCGCGCGCAGAGCTGATCGCCCTCATCGGGGGAGACCGGCCATGACCGGTATCTGGGGCATCGTCAACGTCACCACCGACTCGTTCAGCGACGGCGGCCGCTACCTCGACCCGCAGAGCGCCATCGCGCACGGACTCGCGCTGCGCGACGCCGGCGCCACCGTGCTCGACGTCGGCGGTGAATCCACCAGGCCCGGCGCGGAGCGCGTCGCCCCGGCCGACGAAGAGCAGCGCGTGGTTCCCGTGATCGAAGAACTCGCCGGCCGCGGCATCGCCGTGAGCATCGACACCCTCAACGCCTCGACGGCCGCGGCCGCCGTGCGCGCGGGCGCTCGGGTCGTCAACGACGTCTCCGGCGGGCTGGCAGATCCCGACATGCTCGCCGCTGTCGCAGCATCCGGCGCCGACTACGCGATCGGCCACTGGCGGGGCCCGTCCGACGACATGTACGCCCGAGCGGAGTATCTGCGCGCGGCGCGCGAGGTCGCCGGCGAGCTGCGCGAGCGCGTCGGTGAGGCAGCGGGCGCGGGCATCGCCCCCGCCCGCATCATCCTCGATCCCGGCATCGGTTTTGCGAAGTCGGGCGACCAGAACTGGGACGCACTGCGCGGCCTCGGCGACATCTCCGGGCTCGGCCACCGCGTGCTCATCGGTACCTCGCGCAAGCGCTTCCTCGCCCAGACGCTGCAGCGAGCGGAGGGTGCGGATGCCGAAGCCGAGGTCTCCGAGGAGCGCCGCGACCTCGCCACTGCCGTGACCAGCGCCCTGGCCGTGCGCTACGACGTGTGGGCCGTGCGCGTGCACGACGTCGCAGCGACCCGCGACGCCCTCGCCATCGCGCACGCCTGGGAGGGCTGAATGGACGAGATCGCCCTCACCGGCCTGACCGTGTTCGGACGCCACGGCGTCTTCGAACACGAGCGCGAGAACGGTCAGGAATTCACGATCGATCTGCGGCTGCGCCTCGATCTGGCGGATGCCGCGGCATCCGACGACGTGGCCGACACGGTGCACTACGGCGAACTCGCCGAACAGGTCGCCGCCGTCGTCGCCGGAGAACCCGTCGACCTCATCGAGACGCTCGCACAGCGCATCGCCGATGTCGCACTCGCCGACCGACGCGTCGAGCGGGTCGAGGTCACCGTGCACAAGCCGCACGCCCCCATCCCGCTGACGTTCACGGATGTCAGCGTCACGATCACGCGCTCACGAACCGGAGGCCGCTGATGGTCCGCATGCCACCGATGCCGCCCCCAGACCCGCGCCCCGGGCGGGATGCCGTGACCGCCGTCATCGCGCTCGGAGCCAACCTCGGCGACCGCGCCGAGACGATCCGACGCGCGGTGCTGCGCATCTCACGTCTGCCGCTCATCGACGACGTGCGCCTGTCAGAACTGCACGAGACCGTCGCGCTGCGCCCCGACGGGCCCGACCCCGATGCGCCGTCCTACCTCAACGCCGTCGCGGTCGTGACGACGCGGCTCGCGCCCCAGGTGCTGCTGGGGCTCCTGCACGCCATCGAGGACGAGCACGGCCGCGATCGCCGCGAACGGTGGGGCGACCGCACGCTCGATCTCGATCTCATCGTGTACGGCGACATGCGCTCCGACGACCCGCACGTGCAGCTGCCGCATCCGCGGGCGGCAGAGCGGCTGTTCGTCCTCGAGCCATGGCTGAGCCTGGACCCGGATGCCGAGATCCCCGGCCGGGGGAAGGTCGCAGACCTCGTCGAGGCGCTGCGCGGATGAAACGCACCTCACCGCTCATCCTTGTCCTCCTGGCGCTCGTCGGAGGCGGAGTCGGCTATCTCATCGACCACCTGCTCACGATCGGCGGACGTGCGACGTTCGCGCCCTCGGGGTTCCTGCCGGTGCTGCTCCTCCTGCTCGCCGCGTTCGTACTCGCCCTCGCCTGGCCGGTGCGGCGCAGTGTGCGCGGACAGTCGCGTGCGCGGATCGACCCGTTCCGCGCCACACGAGCGGCGACTCTGGCGCGGGCTTCCAGCCTGCTCGGCGCGATCATGGCGGGTTTCGGCTCGGGCCTTCTGGTATTCCTCCTGTCGCGCCCGGTGGCTCCACAGGTAGGGTCGGTTGTGGCGATGGCGGCCCTCGTGGCGAGTTCGCTCGTTCTCGTGGTTGCGGCCCTTGTCGCTGAACAGTTCTGCACCCTGCCGAAGGATCCTGATGACCGAGAGCCAGATGACCCCGCCGGAGCCGTCGGGAGCTGAGCGACCGCAACAGGCATCGGCGCCCGTGCTCGACGAAGGCACCTTCGAGCAGCTGCGGGAACCGCGCGGAACGGGGCGTCTCGACCTCGACGGCCAGTGGCATCAGATCTCGCCGCGCTACGTCACCTCGCAGTTCGTGCAGAACGGCATCCTGCTGGTGATCGTCGTTGCCGCGGCCCTCGTCGTGGCCCTCGTGTTCCACCAGACGTGGGCGTGGATTCCCGGAGGGTTCCTCACGCTGCTGCTCCTGGTGACCCTGATCATTCTGCCGCGCCAGGCGCGGGCGATCGGCTACATGCTTCGCAACGACGACATCGTGTTCCGCAAGGGCATTCTGTGGCAGCGCATCATCGCCGTCCCCTACGGGCGCATGCAGCTCGTCGACATCACCCACGGTCCGCTCGATCGGGCCTTCGGTGTCTCACAGCTGAAGATGGTCACGGCAGCGGCGACGACCGGGGTGCAGATCCCGGGGCTCACGCAGGCTGCCGCCGAGTCGCTGCGCGACACCCTCATCGACGTCGCCGAAACCCGGCGGACCGGCCTGTGAGCACGCCCCAGCTGCCCGACCCGGGTGCGGGGCAGGCGCCGGCCGATGCGCTGCCCCCGGCTTCGTCTCTGCCCGAGCCCCCACCCCGTGAAGAATCCCTCGCCGATGGCGAATGGCACCGGCTCCACCCGCTGACCCCGCTGTTCAAGGGCGGACTGGTTCTGATCATCGTCGCGGGCATCGTGCTCAACAGCTTCCGCGACCGCATCATCTACTGGATGGTCAACCTGTTTGCGCCGGAAGCGCACGTCGATGACTACACCGCCGGTGACCCCGTCGACTGGGTGCTGTCCAACAACTTCGTTTTCATCGCTCTCGCGATCGTGCTCGGCGTGCTGATCGTGCTCATCGCCGCATTCTGGATGGTCTGGCGATTCCAGCAGTTCCGCATCTCCGACGACCATGTCGAGGTGCGCAAGGGCATCATCTTCCGCTCGCAGCGACGGGCACCGCTCGACCGTGTGCAGGGCGTCAACCTCACCCGGCCCTTCCCCGCCCGACTGATCGGCATGGCCAAACTCGAGGTGGTGGGCGCCGGGACAGACGCGAACGTGCCGCTGGAGTACCTCTCGACAGTCAAGGCCGAGGGCGTGCGCGCCGACATTCTGCGGCTGGCATCGGGAGCACGCGCGGCACGAGCCGCTCGACAGGACGGTTCGCAGAGCCCGGCGGCATCGGGCACGATGCGCACCGAGCTGGTCGGTTCGATGAACAAGGGTGTGAGCGGCCTCATCGAGGGCGTCGACCTCGCCGATGTCGCCCCCGAGAGCGTGGTGAAGATTCCCACCGGCCGCCTGGTCGGATCGCAGCTGCTGGCCGGGTTGCTGTGGCTGGTGTTCTTCCTGGCGCTGTTCGGCATCACCATGGCGTTCGCCGTGCCCGCGATCCTGTCCGACGGCGGGCCCGAGGCGTGGCTCGGAGTCCTCGGCATCTCGCTCGGCATCGGCATCCCGTTCCTGATCGCCGCGCTGGCGATCACGTGGAGCCAGATCTCGAAGTCGTTGCGGTATTCGATCGCGCCGACGCCGGACGGCGTGCGCATCACCTACGGCCTGTTCACGACCGTCACCGAAACGATTCCGCCCGGACGCATCTTCGCGGTCGAGGTCACGCAGTCCATGCTGTGGCGGCCGTTCGGCTGGTGGGCGGTCAAGATCAACCGCATGAGCGGCAAGAGCATCTCTCAGCAGCAGTCCGGCACCGCGCAGCAGTTCAACATCGTGCTGCCGGTCGGTGTCGCCGCCGACGTGCAGCGGGTGCTCGAACTGATCCTGCCTGACCTGCCCGAGGCGGATGCTCCGCTGGTGTGGGAGCACGGCATCCAGGGCCCGCAGAAGCAGGACGACCCCTACACAAGAATGGAACGCCGCGCCTGGTGGCGCCGGCCGGTCTCGTGGAAGCGGCACGGCCTCGCCGTGACCGACTTCGGGATGCTGCTGCGCCGAGGAGTGATGTGGCGCAAGCTGGCGGTCTTCCCGCTGGCTCGCCTGCAGGGGCTCTCGAGCGAGCAGGGGCCGATCGACCGCGTGCAGCGGGTCGGGGCGCTTCGCGCGCACAGCGTTGCCGGCCCGGTGCTGGGCGAGGTCGTCGGCATCGACAGCGCCGTGGTGAACACAGCGCTGGACGACATCGCCCGCCGTGCGTCGGCCGCGGTGCAGCAGGACCACGGCCATCGCTGGGCCGCCGAAGACCAGACCGAGGCGCATGTCGCTGAAGTGCCGGGTGCTGAAGTGCCGGTTGCCGGAGCGCCGGTTGCCGAGGAGTCGGGCGTCGAGCCGGGCGTCGCCGAGGGACCGCGTGAGGCGTGACGGTCGCCTCGGCGTCGGCATCGTCGGCGCCGGTCGAGTCGGGCCGGTGATCGGCGCCGCACTCGGCGGAGCGGGGCACGCCATCATCGGCATCACCAGCGGGTCGGACGACGACCGCGTCGCCGGGGTGCTCCCCGATGTGCCCACGCTCGACGCCCAGGAAGTGCTGCGTCGCAGCGAGCTCGTGATCCTCGCCGTGCCGCACGAGGAGCTCCCCGGACTCGTCGCCGGGCTCGCCGAGGTCGGGGCCTGGCAGCCGGGTCAGCTCGTGCTGCACACCGACCCCGCCTACGGCATCGGCGTGCTGGAGCCGGCGCAGCGGGTAGGAGCGATCCCGCTCGCCGTGCACCCGGCCATCGCTTTCACCGGAACCTCGATCGACCTGCGTCAGCTGCACGCGAGCTTCGCCGCCGTCACGGCACCGGCACCCGTGCTGCCGATCGCGCAGGCGCTCGCCGTCGAGCTCGGCTGCGAACCGGTCGTCATCGGCGAAGACGACCGCGGTGCGTACGCAGAGGCGATCGCCACCGCATCCGAGTTCTCCCGCGCGATCATCGGGCAGTCGACGTCGCTGCTGCGCGGCATCGGGATCGATAACCCGGGCGGATACCTGTCGGCGCTCGTGCAGTCCACCGTCGAGACGGCGCTGCGGGAGGCGTCTGATCCGCCGGTGGTGTGACGGTCGGGACCTTTCGTCTCGCTCCGCTCGCTCAAGGCGTTTCGTCTCGCTCCGCTCGCTCAACGACCCGCAGAAAGGTGAACCACGACCAGCCGCCGGGCGTTGAGCGAGCCGAAGGCGAGACGAAACGGGCTGAGCGACCGCAGGGAGTCGAAGCCTCACCGCACGAGCCGCAGGGCACCCGGCCCTGTCGCCCCCGTTCGAGGGCTGAACGGGCGCTGCCGGTGACGCCGGTAAACTCGGGGATGACTTCCAAGGAGCCGCTATGACCCCCGCGCCTGACGCGCCCGCATCCACCCCCGACACCGTCGAGGACGTCCACGAGCAGAAGGCCGTCCGCCTCGCCAAGCGCGAGCGTCTGATCGAACAGCGCATGGATGCTGCGGGCGGCGCGTTCCCGGTCGCCGTGCCGGTGACGCACCAGATCCCGGCGCTGCGCGCCGAGTACGGCGAGCTCGAAGCCGGCGCCGAGACCGGGGTGGTCGTCGGCGTCGCGGGCCGCGTCGTCTTCAGCCGCAACACCGGCAAGCTCTGCTTCGCCACCCTGCAGGCCGGTGACGGCTCGCGCATCCAGGCGATGATCTCGCTCGCCGAGGTGGGCGAGGAGTCGCTCGCGCGCTGGAAGGAGTTCGTCGACCTGGGCGACCACGTCTTCGTGCACGGGCAGGTGATCTCCAGCCGCCGCGGCGAGCTGTCGATCATGGCCGACGGCTGGGCGATCGCCTCGAAGGCGATCCTGCCGCTGCCGAACGCCTATTCCGAGCTCAGCGAAGAGGGGCGCGTGCGCAGCCGCTACCTCGACCTCATCGTGCGCGAACAGGCCCGCACGACGGTGCGCGCTCGCGCCGCCGTCAACGCGAGCCTGCGCGCCACCTTCGGTGCGTACGACTACCTCGAGGTCGAGACTCCGATGCTGCAGGTGCAGCACGGCGGAGCATCCGCTCGTCCGTTCATCACGCACTCCAACGCCTTCGATACCGAGCTGTACCTGCGCATCGCGCCGGAGCTGTACCTCAAGCGCGCCGTCGTCGGCGGCATCGAGCGGGTCTTCGAGATCAACCGCAACTTCCGCAACGAGGGCGCCGACTCCACGCACAGCCCCGAGTTCGCGATGCTCGAGGCCTATCAGGCGTACGGCGATTACGACCAGATGGCCGAGCTCACGCAGGAGCTCGTGCAGCAGGCGGCCATCGCCGTCGCCGGCTCCACCACGGTCACCTGGGCCGACGGCACCGAGTACGACCTCGGCGGAGAGTGGGATCGCGTCTCGATGTACGAGTCGCTCTCTGAGGCGGCAGGACGCACGTTCACCCCCGACGACGCGGTCGAAGACCTCATCGCCTTCGCCGAGGCGAACGGCGTGGACGTGCCCCCGCACGCGATCCACGGCAAGCTCATCGAAGAACTCTGGGAGCACTTCGTCAAGGTCGACCTCGTGCGCCCGACGTTCGTGATGGACTTCCCGGTCGACACCTCGCCCCTGGTGCGCGAGCACCGCTCGATACCGGGCGTCGTGGAGAAGTGGGACCTGTACATCCGCGGATTCGAACTGGCGACCGGGTACTCCGAGCTCGTCGACCCGGTCATCCAACGCGAGCGGTTCGTCGAGCAGGCGACCCTCGCCGCGCGCGGCGACGTCGAGGCGATGCGCGTGGACGAGGAGTTCCTGCGGGCGCTCGAGCACGGCATGCCGCCGTCGGGAGGCATGGGCATGGGCATCGACCGCCTGCTCATGGCGATCACCGGGCTCGGCATCCGCGAGACGATCCTCTTCCCCCTGGTCAAGTAGTCCTCACCCGGCATCCCTTCCGCCACCGCGCCGGAACGTCCACTCCGGCAGCACGGCGGCATCCATGAGGGTGCTCAGCAGTCGTGCCAGCGAGTAGCCGGGGTCGATCTCGGCGACCGCGTTCAGATGGTGCTGCGCGTGGGTCGCTCGCCCAAGCGCCCAGCAGATCCACGCCGCCACCGTCAGCGGTGCCGGCCGCGAAGCCCGGGGCGCGCGGGCAGCTGCGCCTCGGACGAGGTCGAGAGCGATCTGCAGACGCGCCGGATCGGGTGCGTCACCCTGCCCGATGAACATCCGACCGAGATCGTCCGGCACGATCCGGCCGGTCGCCGAGAACGCGAGCTGCGCGTCGAAGGCGCGGATGCCGGTAGGCAGATCAGTCGCCCACTGCAGCAGAGCCGCGTCGCGCAGGGGAGGACGATCCAGGCACCACAGCAGAGCGGCGGTTTCGAACGGCGGCAGATCCTCATGGTCCTCTATCAGGGCCTCGAAGAACTCCGGGAGGTCATCGAGCAGCACCGCGGCTGCGAGCGCCTGTGGATTCTCGCGCCCGCCCTGGTGGCCTCCATTGCGGTGTGCGCCATCGCAATGCCCAGCGTCACGCGCGAGCACGTCGGAGATGTCGCGCAGGGCACGCCCGACCAGTTCCTTCTCGGCCAGATCGACGGTCGGCAGCGCCGCACCGGCATCCTGATCACCGGAGAAGTCCGGCATGCCGGGGATCGCCGGCGCCTCGGGGATCTCGTCCAGCGGGTTCAGCTCCGGGTCCTCGTCGAAGTAGCTCGACCAGCCGCACGGCATGACGCACAGCGCATCCATGAGGTGAAGACCGGAGTCGACCGCGACCGCCAGCAGCTCTTCGACCACGACGGTCTGCGGCAGCACCAGACCGTCGGGGGTGTGCTGCGGCAACTCGTCGACGTAGACCACCACGGCCACAGCATCCAGCCCGGTGACGCGCGAGACCAAACCGATCGCCGAGTCGACGTAGTCGTCGAGCTCGATGTCGTCGCGGGGAAGGTCGATCCGCATCGCGCCGTGCGCCCGGGACCGCTGGAACGGCACGAGCACGATGCTCTGCCGCGGAGTGAAGCCGGCCAGGGCCGGGACGAGGCCGAGGAAATCGGCGGAATCGGATGCTTTCAGGACTGTGCTCATGCCGCGAGTGTGGCCGAGCGCGCACCGCGGAAACGGTACTCACAGGCCGGACGGCGCATACGTTCCTGTGCAGGACGAGTGGGCTGACGCTCGGACGGAGCGCGTACGATGGAGGGATGGACAGCTTCTGGGGCGCGGTGGTGTGGTCGATCCTGCCGACCATCGTCGTCGCCATCGCGTTCTTCTTCGTGCTGCGGGGGATCCTCCGCTCCGATCGCACCGAGCGCAAGGTGCACGCACGGATCGAGGCCGACGAGCGCGCAGCGCGCGGTCTTCCTCCGCGCGCCTGAACAGACGTCAGCGGCACCGGCTACTCTGAGGAGATGCGCCGAACCGGGCGCGCCGGACGCCGGGGGTGATGCGTGGTTCAGTGGCCGTGGTGGGTGCTGGGGTTCGCGCTGGTTGTCGACATCGCGATCCGTATCACCGCGATCATCGTCATCCCGCGCAACCGCCGTCCCATGTCGGCGATGGCGTGGTTGCTCGCGGTCTTCTTCATCCCGTACATCGGCGTACTCCTTTTCCTGCTCATCGGAAACCCGCGTTTGCCGCGTGCGCGCAGGCGCAAGCAGGATCAGATCAACGATTTGATCGCTGAGACGAGCGATCAGCTGCACTTCGGCACCCTGCGTCCCCATGCGCCGGACTGGTTCCGCTCGGTCGTCTCGATGAACCAGCACCTCGGGGCGCTCCCGATCTCGGGAGACAACGGCGCGCATCTGATCAGCGAGTACCAGGAGTCGCTGGATGCCATGGCCGAGGCGATCCGGGCGGCGAAGGAGTACGTGCACGTCGAGTTCTACATCCTGCAGTCGGATGCCTCGACCGACAATTTCTTCCGTGCGATGGAAGAGGTCGCCGCGCGCGGCATCCCGGTCCGAGTGCTCCTGGACCACTGGGCGAACCGCTGGAAGCCGCGCTACCGCGCGACGATCAACCGGCTGACGGCGATGGGGGCGGAGTGGCATCTGCTGCTGCCGATGCAGCCGCTGAAGGGCCGGATGCAGCGACCCGATCTGCGCAACCACCGCAAGCTGCTGGTCGTCGACGGATCGATCGGGTACCTGGGCTCGCAGAACGTCACCGATTCGTCGTACAACCTCAAGAAGAACATCAAGCGCGGCCTGCACTGGGTCGACCTGATGGTGCGCGTCGACGGGCCCATCGTGCTCAGCCTCAACGCCATTTTTCTGAGCGACTGGTACAGCGAGACCGACGAGATCCTCAGCGATGTCGACATCACCAAAGCCGAGATCGGCACCGGCGACCTGGACTGCCAGATCGTGCCGTCCGGCCCCGGGTACGAAGTCGAGAACAACCTGCGGCTCTTCCTCGCGCTGCTGTACGCGGCGCAGCGGAAGATCATGATCGTCAGCCCCTACTTCGTGCCCGACGAGGCGCTGCTGCTCGCTGTGAGTGCGGCGTGCGACCGGGGCGTGCAGGTCGAGCTGTTCGTTTCTGAAGAGGGCGACCAGGCCGTCGTCTACCACGCGCAGCGCAGCTACTACGAGGCGCTGCTGCGGGCGGGGGTGCGGATCTGGATGTATCGCAAACCGTACATCCTGCACACCAAGAGCCTGACGATCGACGAGGAGATCGCCGTGATCGGGTCGAGCAACATGGACATGCGCTCGTTCGGCCTGAACCTCGAGGCGTCGATGCTCGTGCGCGGTGAGGAGTTCGTCGCCGAGATGCGAGCGGTCGAGGATGAGTACCGTCTGCTCAGCCGTGAGCTCACGCTCGAGGAGTGGCTGCAGCAACCGCTGCGCTCGACCGTGCTCGACAACCTGGCACGCCTGACGTCTGCGCTGCAGTGACGTACCCTGAAGCCATGATCACGACTTCGCGGGCGATCGCCTCTGCTGCGGCCCTGGCCGCCGCGCTGCTCATTGTCGGGTGCGCGGGATCGTCCGGCGACCAGACGCCGACGAGCAGTCCGAGCCCTGACACATCCACGCACACCGATGCACCGATCCTCGGTGACGACGTCGAAGCGGCGTGGCTCGACGAGGGCCGTATGTTCGCGATCCTGACGTGGGGGTCGTCGACCTGTGTGCCCGTCGTCGACGAGGTCTCGGCAGAGGGGCAGACGGTGACGGTCTCACTCGTCGACGCGCCGAGCTCCGACGGCACGGAACGGGCATGCACGATGGATCTCGCCCCGCGGGCGAGCGTCGGTGCCATCCCCGAGGGCGTCGATCCGACGCGGGACGTCGAGTTCATCGTCACGGCCGGGGCCGACACCGATGACGTCGACCTCGATGGGAATGCGACGCTCACCGGCACCCCCGGCGACGCCACCGATTACGAACCCAGCGCCGGATGGTTCGACGACGACGGGATTGTACTGCTGACCTGGGGGTCGTCCGGGTGCCTGCCGATCGTCGAGGGCGTCGACGTGCAGGGTGGCGGGGCGACCGTCACCTTTGCGACCGAAGATCGCGCGTGCACCATGGACATGGCGCCGCGGGCCACGATCATCGGCCTCGACGACAACGATGATCATGACGACGTCGACGATGACAGAGACGAGAACGAGTTCGTCCTGACGCTGGTCGGCGACAACCTCGACGGCACGGTGACGGTGCGGCGCGGCTGACACCCGGCTCACCGGCCAGAGCCGTTTGGTCGGACCCGGCCGTTACAGCTGGTCGACCGGATGCCCGTCGGGCAGCGCGAGCAGCAGTGCCCCGGGGGCCACGCGGCAGCGGATGCGCACAGCCAGACCGAACTCGTCGCCGTCCAGTTCGATCGCGGTCGGGGCGATGGGTGCGACCTCGGCGACCTGGCCGCGCAGGTAGCGCACCGATGCATCCTTGCCCCGTCGCTGCAGCACCAGTCGGCCTGCGCGGAAGCGGCGCAGCACGGAGTTGTCCCACCAGATCTTGCGCCACACGCCCAGCCAGCCCAGCGGCCCGGTGGGCTGGATGATCGCGATGTCCATCGTGCCGTCGGCGATGGATGCCGTGGGGATCAGCGCGATGCCCGCCGGAAGCGTGCCGCAGTTCGCGAACAGCACGCTGTGCACCTTGGTCGAGTGCAGGCGCGACTCGTCGACCTGGTAGACGATGCGGAACGGCTTCGCGCTGGGCAGCGACCGAGCGGCGCCGTCGACATATGCGACCCATCCGACGGACTTCTTCAGGTCGGGGCGGGTGTTCGCGATCATGTCGGCGTCCAGCCCCATGCCCGCGAGCACCACGAACGCGTGCTCACTGCGCTCGCCGTCCTCGCCGGTGAGCTCTGCCCAACCGATGTCGATCGGATGCCGGAAGTCTCCGAGCGCCGCGCGGATCATCCGGTCAGGATCGAGCAGCGGCAGGCCGAGATTGCGGGCGAGCAGATTGCCGGTGCCGCTGGGCACGATGGCGAGGGGCACGTCGGTGCCCGCCATCTCTTCGGCGACCGCACGCACGGTGCCGTCGCCTCCGGCGACGAGCACCACATCGACCCCCTCGGCGATCGCGTTACGGGTCGCCTGCTGTCCGGCATCCTCGACGGTCGTCGGATAGAACAGGGGAGCAGCCCAGTCGGCCTCTTTCGACTCCGCCCGCAGAGACGCCTTCAAGCGTCGCTCGTCGACCTTTATCGGGTTGTAGACGAGGGCCGCCTGGCGGTGCAGTGCCGTGGTCTTCGTCATGGCGTTCACTCTACGGCTCGCGGCCCGGGCGGAGGCCGCAGCGCTGGCTAGACTTGGGGGATGATCGACCTCGCCATTCTTCGCGACCAGCCCGAGATCGTCCGCCGCTCGCAGTCCGTGCGCGGCAACGATGTCTCCACCGTCGACGCGGCGATCGAGGCTGATCGGTCGCGCCGCGCGGCCCTGACCGCCTTCGAAGACCTGCGGGCCGAGCAGAACGCGTTCGGCAAGCGAGTTGCACAGGCGCCGAAGGACGAGAAACCGGCGTTGGTCGCCCAGGCCAAGGAGCTTGCCGAGCGGGTCAAGCAGGCGCAGCAGGATGCCGGCCGGGCAGCGGATGCCGCGGCATCCGCTCTTGCGCTCATCGAGAACGTCGTGATCGACGGCGTACCCGCCGGCGGCGAGGCGAACTTCGTCGAGCTGCGCCGCGTCGGTGAGACGCCGGTGTTCTCCTTCGAGCCCCGCGACCATCTCGAGCTCGGCGAGATGCTCGACGCGATCGACATGGAACGCGGGGCGAAGGTGTCGGGTGCGCGGTTCTACTTCCTGAAGGGGATCGGCGCCCGGCTCGAGATCGCGCTGATGAACCTCGCGCTGGACAAGGCGCTGCAGAACGGTTTCGTGCCGATGATCACGCCGACACTGGTGCGTCCGGAGATCATGCAGGGCACCGGCTTCCTCGGTGAGCACGCCGATGAGGTCTACCACCTCGACAAGGACGACGACCTGTACCTCGTCGGCACCAGCGAAGTGGCGCTCGCCGGCTATCACAAGGACGAGATCGTCGACCTCTCCCGCGGCGCCCTGCGCTATGCCGGCTGGTCGACCTGCTATCGCCGTGAGGCCGGCTCCTACGGCAAGGACACCCGCGGCATCATCCGCGTGCACCAGTTCAACAAGCTCGAGATGTTCGTCTACACCACGCTCGAAGACGCCGAGGCCGAGCACCAGCGCCTCGTCGCCCTGCAGGAGGAGATGCTCACCGCGCTCGGCCTCTCGTACCGCGTGATCGATGTGGCCGCAGGCGACCTCGGCTCGAGCGCAGCACGCAAGTACGACATCGAGGCATGGGTGCCGACGCAGCAGGCGTTCCGCGAGCTGACTTCGACGTCGAACTGCACGACGTTCCAGGCGCGCCGGCTGGACGTTCGGCATCGCCCAGCCACGGAGGACGGTGCGGCGGCGAAGACGCAGCACGTCGCGACGCTGAACGGCACGCTCGCCACGACCCGCTGGATCGTCGCGCTGCTGGAGACGCATCAGCAGGAGGACGGTTCGGTTCGCGTGCCGGAGGTGCTGCGGCCGTATCTGGGCGGGCTGGAGGTGCTCGAGCCGGTGACGGCCGCTGCACCGGCGCAGGGCGCGCAGTGACGGCCCCCTGGCTCGTCGGCCTCGACGTCGACGGAACGATCATTCTGCAGGACGAGACGATGAGCCCCGGCGTCCCCGCCGCCGTCGCGCGGGTTCGGGATGCCGGTCACATCGTGACGATCGCGACCGGCCGCAGCTGGTCATCGACCGAGCGCTGGGTGGACGAGCTCGGAATCATCGCCGACTACGTCGTGTGCTCGAACGGCGCTGTCACGATGCGGCGCGGCGCGTCGGGCTGGGAGCGCTGGCACGTCGAGACGTTCGACCCGCGGCACGTGCTGCACCTGCTCACCGATCGGCTGCCCGAGGCGCACTACATGGTCGAGCTCGGGGACGGCACGCGGCTGTACACCGGCGAGGTCGGGGACTGGACGCTGGAGGGTGGTCGCCTCGTCGACATCGATGAACTCGGTGCGCTGCCGGTCTCGCGCGTGGTCGTCGTCTCGCCGGAGCACGATGAGGACGACTTCCACCGGATCGTGGCGGAAACCGGACTCAATGAGGTCTCGTATGCCATCGGGTGGACGGCCTGGCTCGACATCGCCCCGCAGGGAGTCGACAAGGGCAGTGCGCTCGCGCGGGTGCATGCGGAGCTCGGTATAGACGGGGGACAGGTGCTCGTCGTCGGTGACGGACGCAACGACATCGGCATGTTCGAGTGGGCTCGCGGGATCGGCGGCCGTGCGGCGGCGATGGGGCAGGCACCGGATGTGGTGAAGGACGCGGCGAGCGAGGTCACCGGACCGGTCGAAGACGGCGGGTTGGCCCAGGTTCTCGACACGCTGCAGCATCCAGGGGCTGCCCAGGTCAGACCGGGATAATCGAAACCGGCTAGACTCGTCCACTGATCGCCGGATTCGTCCGACGATGGAGGGCTGTCCGAGCGGCCGATGGAGCTGGTCTTGAAAACCAGTGGGCAGAAATGTCTCGTGGGTTCGAATCCCACGCCCTCCGCAGATGTGAAAGGCACCGAGTGAGCGCGAAGATCCGTCGACGCAGAACTGTCGCACGTCACGGTCAGTTGCGCACCCCGGGCGCGGTCAGCCAGCTGCTGAAGATCATCGGTATCGCCATGGCCGTCGTCCTCGTCAGCGGCGCCAGCGTGGCCGCTTTCGTCGTCAGTGACCTGTACGGCACGGCAACGGCAGGCGCGGTGGAGCTCGAGGGCCAGGAGTCCGCCCCGCCGGACATCAGCGAGTACGAGGGCGGGTTCGATCTGCTGCTGGTCGGCACCGACACCTGCGAGGAGGAGTACGCGAAGTACTTCGGCGACCGCTGCTCCGGGCCCGATGCGGAGGGCAACCTCAACGACGTGAACATCCTCGTGCACGTCTCGGAGGAGCCGCGGCGCATCACCGCTGTGAGCTTCCCACGCGACCTGATGCTGCCGATCCCGGAATGCACGCGCGATGACGGCAGCGCGACAGCGGCGATGTACAAGCAGCCCCTCAACAGCGCGTATATGGACGCCGGCCTGAACTGCGTCGCCCGAACGGTGACCGAGCTCACCGGTCAGGACATCGAGTTCGCGGCGGCCGTCACCTTCGGCGGCGTGATCGAGATCACCAACTCCATCGGGGGTGTCGATGTCTGCCTCGCGACTCCGATCAAGGACGAGCACACCGGTCTGGATCTGCAGGCCGGTACCCACACCGTCAAGGGGCTCGAAGCCCTGCAGTTCCTGCGTACCCGGCACGGCGTCGGCGACGGCAGCGACCTCGGCCGGATCGGCAATCAGCAGCAGTACATGTCGAGTCTGGCCCGCAAGCTCATCAGCGGTGAGGTGCTCGGCAATGTGCCGGTCATGCTCCGGCTCGCGCACACCGCGCTCAGCAACGTCGAGGCCAGCACCTCTTTGACCAACCCGATGACCCTCGTGCAGGTCGGTCTTGCGGTGAAGGACGTACCGTTCGAAGACATCGTGTTCCTGCAGTACCCGACATACGACGACCCCGATAACGCGAACAAGGTCGTGCCGGACACCGAGTCCGCGCAGGCGATGTGGGACGCGATCAACGCGAACCAGCAGCTCGAGGTCACCCACGAGAACACCGAGAACGACGGTGTCGTCGTCGAGGAGTCGGAGGCGCCGAAGACTCCCGAGGAGACTGCGGCTCCCGAGGAGACCACGGAGCCGGCCGATCCCACCACGCCGCCCCAGGACCCTGCGGCGCTGCCCGACAACATCCGGGGGAACTCGGCGGCACAGCAGACCTGCTCGAACGGCAACGTGCGGCAGTAGTGTCCGCGGAGGCGGTTCAGCCGGTCGTCGAACGGCGAACGACGAGCTCCGGCGGGAAGACCGTCTGACGGGGAATGCTGTCGGGGTCGGCTGCTTCCTCAAGGACGATGCGCAGCGCCGTTCGCCCGATCATCCGGCTGGGCTGACGGATGGAGGAGAGCGGCACGGCCGCTGCGGCGGCGAAGATGGTGTCGTCGAACCCGATGAGACGGGGCCGATGTGCACGGGACGACCCGCAGACATCTCAACGGCCTGCAGCGCGACGATCCGCTGCATCGACAGCGCCTCGACGAGCTGTTCCGTATCGAACGTGTGGAACAGCGGCGTCGTGCTGAATGCGATCCCATCCAGATCGGCGGGCAGACGGTGGCTTTCGCGGTTGAGTTCGGTGAAGTGCGATCGTACGCCGCCGATGACGGATGCCGCGATCCCGGTGCGAGTGAGTGCATCTCGTGTCGCCGTCACGGTCGTCGCATCGCTCACGTGCAGCATCGCATCGAACGGCATCACGCGTCGAACGTCGTGCGGAGCGAGTGCCGCCGCGACCGCCGCGAGCGGGCTGGAGGACCCGTCGGTCACAAGTCTCACGTCGAGCGGGAGCCCGTCTGCCGCCGCGCGCGCGAGTGCGGCGGGCCAGGTCGGCGTGGTGAGATTCAGCTCGACGACGCGAAAAGTTCCGTCCGCGCATGGGGGGACGGGATCCGGCGCTGTCGAAGCCTCCACGCCGATCTCCGGGAAGAGGCCGGCCTCATGCAAGACCAGTGAATCGGCGGGGGCGGACGAAAGGGAGGAAGGATTGCCGTCGGGCGCTCGGCTGTGCGCGAGGCCCTGGCTGCGCTGGAGATTCTCGGCATCGTTGATGTGCGTCCGGGGTCGGGCACGTACCTGAGAGGGATGGCGAGTGAGCTGCTGCCGCAGACGCTGCGATGGGTGCTCCTGATCGGGGAGCGTCACACCGGGCAGCTGCTCGAGCTGCGCGAAGGGCTGGAGATCTACGTCGCGAGGCTCGCCGCTACGCGGGCGGACGAGGCGATTCTCATACGACTCGAGCGCGGTGTCGAGCGCATGAGGTCGACAGTGTCGGAGCTCGGAGCGTTCGCCAAGGCCGATCTCGATTTCCATCATGCGCTCGCCGAGGCTGCTGGCAACGAAACTCTGACCGATCATGTGCACGTGATCCGCTCGCTTCTGCAGGTGTACGCGGATCGTGCGGTGCAGGATGCTTCGCACGCCGAGCGTGCGGTCGCTGAGCACGAGGCGATCCTGGGGGCGGTGAGGGCGAAGGATGCGGATGCTGCGGCATCCGCTATGGCCGTGCACATGGCGACGGCGAGTGCGCGCTTGCGCGCCGATGCCACCGCGACGGATGCGAAGGACGTGCCGTGAAGGCCAGGTTCGTGCCCGCCTGCGAGACCCGTTATGATGGCTGAGTGCATCCGCGCTCTTGGCGCCGGATGCCTGGAGACGTCGCATAGTCAGGCCTAGTGCACCACCCTGCTAAGGTGGAGTCCCCTCACGGGGACCGAGGGTTCAAATCCCTCCGTCTCCGCAGTAAATTACCTGATCAGGGGCTACATTCCGACTCTGAGATTCGATGTTTCCCTTACGGGGGTGGCCCGGTCAGGTGAGGGCATCGATGACTCTGCGAGTCTGCGTGTACGTGGCGTGCGGGTAGAGCGTGACGGCGGGGAGCTCGTTGAGGCGATCGGGGATCCGTTCGGTGACGACGGTGACGGCGAGTTGGAGGCCTTCGGCGATCTGGAGGGCGAATTCCCGCAGATGTCCTTCGATAAGCCCTGCGTCGGCTTCGAGGCGTTGGATGCTGTCGGCGTTGAAGGTGCCTAGGGTGTTCGTGCCGGCGACGGCGAAAGCGAGCTCGACGTTGTCGAAGACGGCAGGGTCGTGTGTGAGGACTTGCTCTCGCGGCTTGAAGGGGAGTGAGCTGTTGAGGTCGTAGAAGGGGGCGAGCACGCTACGACCGGGCACATGGGTGAGGGAGTAGTTCTTGGAGTGCCCGTCGTTGTGGCCGATGATCCAGGAGAAGACGTGCAGCTTCGCAAACCGCTCCTTGGCGGTCTTGGCGTCGGCGGCGCTGAGGTTGCGGTCGAAGACGGTGAAGATGTCGCGGTAGCCGGGGCCGCCGTCGGACTCGTACTTCTGAACGTGGGAGGTTCCTGTGGCTTGCGCGAGGTCTTCCTGATGGAGTCGGCCGATGGCTCCGTTGTTGTCGAAGCGGTCGAAGCGTTCCACGATGAGGACGTGCTCGCCGTCGAACTCGGCGATCACGGATGCGGCCGCGTTGATCCCGAGCAGGCGCGCGACCTGTAGCGTGATGTGCTCAGTGACGTCGGAGCCGGGCAGCGGCTGGATGCCCGGCTTGAAGATATGTGTCGACGGTTGCCGCCCAGTCGGCTCGAACCACTGGTCGTCGCGAAGGGTGAGCGCGAACTTCCCCTGAGCGCCGCCGAGCGAGAACCCTTCTTCAACGGCTCGGTGCTGCAGCCAGTCGGAGTCGTCTCGACGGATCTGCCGGATCCGGTCGCCGATCTCCTTCTCGGTGAGTGGCGTCAGGTTCTCCTCCTGCCTGGGTGATGCGCCTGCGGGGTAGAACTCGAGCGCGCCGGCGACATCGGCGCCGTAGACGGAGAGCAGATCGAAGGTGCTGTCGCTGGTCAGCTTCGCTTCCCGCGCCCAGCGGGAACGGACGTCAGCGCGGTCGGGCATGAGGTTGTCGAGGTACCGCTTGGTTTCGTCGTTCCCGAACGGGGTCGTGACGACAGGGAGCGTCACGGAGATGCGGACGGGGCTATCCGACTCGACGTACTCGGGCAGGTAGCGCAGCTGCAGGTTCTCGCCTCGCCGGGTGATCGTGGCGACGGGTGCGTCGTAGAGGTACACGTTGAGGGTGCGGTTCATTCGATACCCTCCGCGGCATCCGGGTCAGCATCCGCTCGGGCGGCCTCCGTGGACCGGGAACCACCTTCCACCGCTCGCGGTGGATTGTTGAGGACGGAGCCGGGGACGGTGAGACGCTCGGTGAGTCCGCGGGAGGCTTCGCGGATGGAGGCGAGTGTGGCGGGGTCGAGGTTGGCCTCGACACGCTTGAGGATGCCAGAGGGGTCAATCTTGGGCAGGAGTGAGGGCTCGATCTGGGGGAGCGAGCCAAGGGCCTGCTTGTTGAGCGCTTCGAGCGTGCTCGAGCCGATCAGCGGTGTGATGCGCTTGGTGAGTGCATCGGCCGCGGCCTGGGCGGCACCCCTCGTGGCGACTCCGGCGGGGGCAGTGGTGCGGCGATCGGTGGTGGCATCCAGGTGGATGTCGAGGTGGTCGAGGATCAGCAGCACCGTGTCGAAGGAAGTGCCGCCGTTGCCGCGTTCGAGGCGGGCGAGGGACTGACGGGTGATGCCGACGGCGTCGGCGACGTCGTGCTGGGTGAGGTTCCGCTGGACGCGGGCGTTCTTGACCAGACGGGCGAGGTCTGATGTCGTCTGCAAATTCACGTCGATCACCTCCATTCGTGTTCGAAAAATAGCACCGTGAGTTTGTGTTACAAAAATATACCACTGGTTAAATGTGACGTAAATGGAACATCTTATCAATGTGCGAAAAATGCAACATTTCAATGTGGGATGCTTCGGCAGAATGGCAGCATTTAGTAAGTAGTTAGTTACTGATACAGTCGTCGGCATGAGCGATACTCGTGGCAGCGCGGCCGAACGCCGGGTCCAGGCAGTGGCCATCGGCCTCGGGGCGTTCGCCGATCACGGCGTGACCACCGTCGCTATCCAGCACGTGGCCGCGCAGATGGGCGTTTCTCAGCCGTATGTGTTCCGACTCTTCGGGTCTAAGAAGGCGTTCTTCCTCGCCTGCGTCGACGAACTCGCTCCACGCATCACCGAGATGCTGCTGAGCACTGGCGCGGGGGTAGAGGAACCGTTGGAGGAGATGGGGGCCGGCTTCCGCGCCTTGGTCTCAGACGGTGTCATCAGCGGTTTCTGGCTACAGGCCTGCGCCGCGGCCCGCGCGGATGACGAGATCGCAAGCAAGTGCCGTGATGTGATCGCCCGTTCGCTTCGGGCCGTGCAGGCGAGCGCCGGTGTCGATGCTGATGTGCTGGCCGGTTTCTTCGGGCGAGGTGCTCTGGTCATGATGCTGCAGACGCTCGGCGTCGATCTGAGCGAGGGTAGCCGAGCCGCGGTCGCGTCGCTGGCTGAGAAAGGTGAGACGCCATGAATCCGCTGTTGCTGCCGCTCGTCGCTGTTCAAGGCCTCCGGGCTCGCTCTCAGATCGAAGTTCTCCCCGAAGCTGCCGGACCGACCACCGGCATCACCGACGAGGCCGGTGCGTTGCCCCTGCGCGTGATCGTGGTGGGGGAGTCGACCGCAGCGGGGTGCGGAGCGGAGACCCATGACGAAGCCTTCCCCGGTGCGTTCGCTCGTGCATTCGGTGCGAGGTACGCGCGCCCGGTTTCCTGGGCGGTCGCCGGACGGAATGGTGCCACGATTCGACGGGTTCGCCATCGGATCATCCCGGAGATCGACGAGGATGCGGACGTCGCGGTGCTGCTCATCGGCGTCAACGACGTCTTGACGCGCACGCCGGTCCCGCAATGGCGCGATGATCTTGTGGCCGTCATCGATGCGCTGGCGATGCTCGCTGACAGGGTGGTCGTCGCCGGTATCCCGCCGTTCGACGCATTCCCGTCGCTTCCGCGCGCGCTCCGAACCTATCTTGCCGAGCGCGGACGCGACCTGGATGCTGCTGCGCGAGAGGTCTGCGCCACTCGTCCCGCGGCATCCTGGATGGCGCCCTTCGGCCTAGAGGAGGCGGACGCCGCGTTCTTCGCGAGGGATGGGTTCCACCCCTCGGCTGTGGGGTATCGGCGCTGGGCTGAGCAGGTTGCGCAGCAGCTTGCTGCCGAATCGGAAGAGGGGTAGACCATGACGATCCAAAGCAACGGGCGGCATAGACTGCTGCCACCGCCAGCGCGATCAAACTGATCACCACCGAGCGACAACGCACGCTGACGCACGACCAACGAAGGATGGATGGCGCGCCACGATGAAGACCATCGGAGTCTTGGGCGGCATGAGCTGGGAATCATCGCTCGAGTGGTACCGACTGGCGAACGAGCGCGTGCGCGCTCAGCTGGGCGGTCATCATTCGGCGCCTATCGTTCTCGATTCGCTCGACTTCGCCGAGATCGAAGCGTTGCAGGCGGCAGATGACTGGGATGTCGCTGGTTCGTTGCTCGCGGAGCACGCCCGTCGCCTGGAACTCGCGGGGGCAGACCTGATCGTGCTCTGCACCAACACGATGCATCTGGTGGCCGACCGGATCACGGATGCCGTCAGCATCCCGTTCCTGCACATCGCCGAGGCGACGGCGGATGCCGTGAACAGCGCCGGGCTCCGCACGGTGGGCCTGCTCGGCACGGCGTTCACGATGGAGCGTCCGTTCTATCGCGAGCGATTGGAATCGCGGGGGATCGAGGTGCTCGTTCCCGATGCCGAAGACCGAGCGGGGGTGCACGCGGTAATCTTCGACGAGCTCGTGCATGGCGTCATCAGCTCTGAGTCTCGCGCTCTCTACCGCCAGGTCATCGATCGACTCTTGACGCGGGGAGCCGAGGGAATCATTCTTGGATGCACCGAGATCGAACTGCTGATTTCAGCCGGAGATGCGTCGGTGCCGGTGTTCCCCACAACGTCTCTGCATGTCGATGCTGCCCTCGCGGCGGCCGGGCTAGATGCTTCGTGTCGGTTCTGAACGTTCGTAACCGTCCGAATCCCTCTCGCCTGACTGCGACGTGACCGCGCTCGCCCTACGGTCGCACGAGCTCCGCGTGCGGCACGAGGTACTGCCGCACGAGCCACTTCCCGAACTTGCGGAACTTCTGGCAACCATCAGCCGTCGAACATTTGATCACCGAGTCGTGAGTTGCGTATGCCGCGAAAGCCTCGAGCTTGCGTTGTAGCGCGTCGCCTTCGAGGTTCTGCGGCCGCTCCATGCTCGGGTAACCCTGCGCGTAGACGACCCGGTCGGGGTCGATCAGGCCGTCATCCGCCGCTCCCATGACGATGTCACCGGTGACCTGATGGTCCGGGTGGTCGCCTCGGGTACCCACGGCGCTGCCGGGCAGATGCGCGAGTACGCTCGTCGGCTGGTACGCGTTGTACAGCTCCACGATGGTCGCGCTGATGGCCTCGAGCGTAACCGGGGCGCCGGAGTCGATCATGTGGAGCTCGCTGAGCTTCCCCGCGAGCAGCTGCGGAAGGCTCTCCTTGCCCGTGGTGGGGACGCCCTCGCCGTTCAGCCCGCCGTCGGGCAGGCGCAGGAAGAACAGTGTCACCCGTGGGTCGCCGACCGGGCGGCTCATGGTCAGGGTGATCCCGTCGACGAGCGTGACCGATCGTTCCTTCCACTCCACAGGAGCACCCAGCAGAACGTCGTAGGAGTCGCGCAGCCCGTCCTCGCGGCCATACCCGTAGTCCAGGCCCTTGCCGGCATCCGAACCCGTCAGGTACAGGTTCCGTACGCACTGACCGTCGTCGAGAGCCTGCGGGATGGTCGGACTGCCGAAGATCAGATCGTCGTCGTAGTGCGCCCAGACGGTGAACAGTGTGCCGGCCGAGCACGGAGCATCGACATACTGCAGCGGAGAGATGAAGGTAGGGGCGGTACTGCCAGCCGCCAGCACCTGCGGAATGTCGCCGCACTGCTGCGTGGATGCGAGGAAGTCGACGGCATCCGCCTGCGTCTGCAGGAGCATGCGCACGTCGTTCTCGACGACGACTCCCGCGCAGTCGACGGTGACGATCTGCGTGATCCGTTCATCACCGAGATCGTTCAGCGGCGGAGGGGGCGGAGGGATCGTCCCGGCCGAAATCGCGCGGGGTCCGCTGGCCTCGGCCTCCGCAGAGGTGGCGCATCCACTCAGCGACAGCAGGGCAGCAAGCAGCACAGCCGTGCCCCACCTCGTAGCGCCTCCGCGCATGCTTTGTCTCCCCCTGAGAACCAGGCTCAGTCTAGGGGCAGTTTCCGGTATGGTCGGCGCATGAGCACGGTACGGACGCGCACCACCAAACGCGAGGCCTTCGGGTCGCGCAACGTCTTCATCCTCTCGGCCATCGGCTCGGCCGTCGGACTCGGGAACATCTGGCGATTCCCGTACGTCGCCTACGAGGGCGGCGGCGGTGCCTTCCTCATCCCCTACCTGTGCGCGCTGCTGACCGCGGGCATCCCGCTGCTGTTCTTCGACTACGCGATCGGCCACCGCTTCCGCGGCTCCGCACCCCTCGCGTTCCGGCGCATGCACCGCGCCGCCGAACCGCTCGGCTGGTGGCAGGTGCTCATCTGCGTGATCATCGCGGTCTACTACGCCGTGATCGTCGCCTGGGCTGCCATGTACACCTGGTTCTCGGCGCAACTGACGTGGGGCGCCGGCAACGAGGAGGACTTCTTCTTCAGCGAGTTCCTGCAGATGGGCGACGTCGCCAGCGGAGGCCTTTCGATGGAATTCGTCCCGCAGGTCGGCGTCCCGCTGCTGATCGTCTGGGTCGTGACCATCGTGATCATGGGGCTGGGAGTGAAGCGCGGCATCGGCGCCGTCAACATGGTGCTCCTGCCGCTGCTGACGCTCATGTTCATCGTGCTCGTCGTCCAGGCGCTGTTCCTCCCTGGCGCGATGGACGGACTGAACGCTTTCTTCACCCCGAACTGGGCGGCCCTCGCCGATCCCGGCGTGTGGGCCGCGGCCTACGGACACATCTTCTTCTCCCTGTCGGTGGCCTTCGGCATCATGGTGACCTACTCGTCGTATCTGAAGCGCAAGACCGACCTCACCGGCTCGGGTCTTGTGGTCGGCTTCGCGAACTCCGGCTTCGAGATCCTCGCCGGCATCGGCGTGTTCGCGGCTCTCGGCTTCATGGCGCAGGCGCAGGCCGTCGACGTCATCGATGTGGCATCCGACGGAATCGGCCTCGCCTTCGTGGCCTTCCCGACGATCGTCTCGCAGGCTGCCGGCGGGCCGATCATCGGTGTCCTCTTCTTCGGGGCCCTGACTTTCGCGGGTCTCACCTCGATGATCTCCATTCTCGAAGTGATCGTCGCCGCCATCCAGGACAAGCTCGGCTGGGGTCGGGTGCGCGCCACCCTCATCGTGACGATTCCGCTGGGCGTCATCTCGATGGCGTTCTTCTCGACGACGACGGCGCTCGCCGTGCTCGATACGGCGGATGCCTTCGTCAACGCCTTCGGCATCATGGCCGTCGCGCTCGTCGCCGTGATCGTCGTGGCCTGGATGCTGCATAAGCTGCCAGTGCTGCAGGAACATCTCAACCGCCGCTCGAGCTTCCGCGTCGGTCTGATCTGGAAGCTCCTGGTGGGCGTGCTCGCACCGGTCGTGCTCGGCTACCTGCTCATCAGCGAGCTGATCACGAAGATCAACACCCCGTACGGGGAGTACCCCGGTTGGTTCCTGTCGATCTTCGGTTGGGGCATGGTGATCGGGCTCGTGATCCTCGCCGTGGCGCTCTCACTGATTCCCTGGAGCGGACGCTCGCACGCGAAGGACGATCCGGAGTACGACGACTTCCTCACCGAGGAGAAATACGAACCGGATGCCGAGACTGGAACGATCCGGACGACGAAGGGAGCGGGGGCATGACAATGCCAGCGATCATCTTCATGATCATCGCCATGGTCACGGTGTGGGGCGGCCTGGTCGCTGCCATCGTCAACCTCGTGCGGCACCCCGAACAGGCCGAGACGGAGCCCTCCCCTCCCGTCGAGCTCTGACGGGCGTCTGGTTCACACCAGGTTCCGCGGAACAGCCGTGCTCCAGCTCTTGGACGCGACGCGACGCTCGCCCTCGTAGGCATCCAGTTGCGCGTGCAGCTGGAACTCGGTGGCTGTCGAGGTCAGCACCGTCTTCGTAGTCGTCCGCACGCTCCAGTTGTCGCGCTCGAAGCCCATGGTCCAGTCGGTCTCACCGCGAATCGAATCGAAATCGCCGGACGTGAAGCTGTACTCCTCGTACGCACGGCGGGTGACGGCGAGGTCGATGTCGGGGAAGTGCACCACGCCGAGGTCCTTCACTACGCGCAGGCTTCCGGTGAGATCGACCATGTTCCGGTGCACGCTCCAGTCCTGTTCGCCTGGTTGCAGCTGGAGCACCTCGATGGGTGGGGCGCCCTCTGGATCGCCGAACGTGGGGACAGCCCCCTCATCGTCGTCGAGACCGGTCGAGCGCACCGGGAGGACGAGGGCGGACTCATCCGGATAGACCGTGAGCCGCACGGGCTCTGGCGACGGCCATACGACGGGCCAGTACGACGTGGACACCGACAGCCGCAGCCGGTGGCCGGCTGGGAAGGACTGCGCCATGCCGTTCAACTGCACCGCCACGGTGAGCTTCTCGCCGGGTTCCAAGGGCTGAGGATTGCCGGATCCTGCGTGATGGTTGAGGTTGAGAACTCCGTAGCTGACGCGGGTGGCTTCGCCGTCGGGCGCCATGTCCGAAAGCCGCACCGCCACCATCGCCACCGGCCGGTCGACGCTCAGTGTGAGTTCGACAGCCGGTGCCCCCAGCAGTTCTAGCCGTTCGGTGAGCTCCTCGCTGTCGAAGATCATCGAGCCGCCGTCCTCCTCGCGCTGGTCGTACGGCATGTCAGGGGGCGCATTGTATGAGCACCACTTGCCGGCGAACTGACCGACCGAGAGCGGGGACTGCACAGTCAGCGGCGGGCTCGGCTGCGCGGCGGCATCCGGGTCGACGATGCGGTGTCGACCGAGCGGATACCGAGACTCGACGATCCGCTCACTCGGCCAACTCGGCTCACCGACCCAGCGCCCGGGGCGGTCCTCATAGGTAGTCGCAGGCCGGGCGGTGTCCTGCATCCAGATGCTCAGCGCCGGCCCGCTCATCGCACCGTTGCCGGTCTCGTCCTTCAGCCAGTGATCCCACCAGGCGACAGCCTCCTGCAGGAAACCGATCGCAGGGCCAGGCTCTCCGAGGTGCGGGTATTTGTGACTCCACGGGCCGATCAGCCCCTTTGTCGGAACATCCAGCTCCGCCAGCAGCCGGAACACGGCATTGGAGTACCCGTCTGCCCAACCGCTGACCGCGAAGACCGGAACCTCGATCGCCGAATAGTCCTCGTCGATCGATCCGTGCTGCCAGTACTCGTCACGGTGCTGGTGCGACAGCCAGGTCTCCAGCCACAGTCCGCTGTTCTCGAGCCGGTCGAGCCACAACTCGCGCCAGCGTTCGCCGACGATGGCGGGGTCGGGCGGGCAGGAGTTGTAGGCGAACATCGTCGACGCCCACGACAGATTGTCGCTCAGCAGGCACCCGCCCATGTAATGGACGTCGTCCGTATAGCGGTCGTCGGTGGAGCACACGGTGATGATCGCCCCGAGGCTCGGCGGCCGCCTGGCGGCGACCTGCAGAGCGTTGAAACCACCCCACGAGATGCCCATCATCGCCGTGCGTCCGCTGCACCAGGGCTGTTCCGCCATCCAGGCCAGCACGGCCTCAGCATCCGCCAGTTCCTGCTCGAGGTACTCATCGGTCAGTACCCCCTCCGAGTCTCCGCTGCCGCGAAGATCCACTCGGAGACACGCATAGCCGTACCCGGCCATATAGGGGTGATGGATGGAATCACGCTGCGCTGTCAGATCTCGCTTGCGGTAGGGGATCATCTCCATGATGCCGGGAACCGGATCATCATCGGCAGATACCGGACGCCAGAGACGCGCAGCGAGCCGGGTACCGTCCGGCATCGGAATCCACAGATGTTCGTCTTCGGTGACCTCGTTCGGCAGGGCTGTGACGGCGCGCATCAGTCTCCTTCCTCCGTCGGGTCGATCTCCTCGACCGGGTCGATCTCGAACTGCAGTGCCTCCACGCACCGATCCCATCGGGTCGTGAGTTCGATGCCGTTGCGGGCGCCGAGGAAGACCTCCGCGAGCAGATAGCTGTAGCTGTCTTCGCCTTCGCCCTCTGACAGACGCTGCCCTTCGGCGACCGTGACGTCGATGGTGGTGCCGGGGAACTCCTCCTCGAGAGCGGCGATCTCCTGCGCCGTGGGAACGCGACGCACCACACCGTCCGAGAAAGTCCGCAGGAGCCACTTCGCCGCGGTCATGAACGCTCCCTGCCTGCGCGGCAGATCGCGGGGATCGCGCCCGAGCGCGAGATCGAGCATGAACGCGTGATTCGGGATGCTGTCGACCATCGCGAACAGCGGGGCATGGGACTGCGAATGGCGGGCATTGACCTCCAGCAGATTCAGGCTCTCGGTCTCCGGATCCCAGAAGTACTCGATGTTGAAGGTGCTGTTGGTGAGATCAACCGCACTGATCACACGGCGCGACACTTCGGCCATGTAGTTCTGGATGTGTTGCGGCACGCGTGAGGAGGGGTACTCGTAGCGCAGAAAGCTCGGGGTGTCGGGGTAGGTGACGGAGTCGACCACGCCGTAGACCTCGATCTGCCCGTCGTGAGCGTAACCCTCGACCGTCACCTGGAACCCGGTGGCTGCTCCTTCGACGAGACATGTGTCGGGGCCGATCTCGGCGATCTCGAGAGGCAGATCGAGCATCTCCAGGATGTCGTTGAACGGTCCTCCCATGCGGCCGATCTGGTCGCGTTCCTCAGCTGCCGCGGCCTTCAGATGCTCATCGTCTTCGACGTAATGGGCTCCTTCGGAAGACGCCGATTTGATCGGCTTGATCCACACCGGGTAGTCGAGACCGTCGGGCAGCGTGATGTCGTTGCGGGACAGATCGAGAAGGGCGAATGCCGGATGCTCATCGATCACCTTCTCCTGCTCGAGGCGTGACCAGTATTTGTGTTCGCATTTGACGACCGCCTCCAGGCTGGCGGAGCGGAGTCCCCGTTCTCTGCACAGGATGGGCACCATCATCGTGGACGGGAAGTCCCAATAACCGACGATCGCATCGACCTGGCCGTCGAATGCGTCCAACTGGTTTCGTGCGCGCCCAAGCAGATCAGGAACGGATACGACGCCCTGCTGCAGTTCTTCCTGACGGAGCAGTTGATGGAACGTGTAACGATCCGCATCGGGCATGCTCTCCAGCACCGAACGATTCACATCATCGAGTCCCAACACGAAGATGTTGCGGGTGTTCGAATTCGGCATGTCGCATCCCCTTTCTCCCGTGACCGGGGCCGCGATGGATCTGACATGCGTCACGTTACGGCGAGCGGCGCGGTCGGTGTCTCCCCCCTTGACAGCACCGGTGAACGTGCGTATCGAAGGGGTCATGGCTGTGAACCAGGAATCCCTCGACCGAATCGATCGCTGGTGGCGCGCGGCGAACTACCTGAGCGTCGGGCAGATCTACCTGCAGGATGACGCGATGCTCGAGCGCTCGCTCTCCGCCGCCGACGTCAAGCCGCGCCTGCTGGGCCATTTCGGTACCGTGCCCGGGCTGAACTTCGTCTACGCGCATCTGAACCGCGTCATCGTGGAACGTGATGAGCCCGTGCTGTTCATCGCCGGACCAGGACACGGCGGCCCCGCGATGAACGCGAATGCCTGGCTCGACGGCAGCTATTCGGAGCTCGACGCCGACGTGCCGCGAGACGCCGACGGCATGCGTCGGCTCTTCCAACAGTTCTCGTACCCCGGTGGTGTGCCCAGCCACACGGCACCCGAGACGCCCGGTTCCATCCAGGAGGGCGGAGAACTTGGCTACTCGCTTTCGCACGCGTTCGGCGCGGCGCTCGATGATCGCGAGCTCACCGTCGTCTGCGTCGTCGGCGACGGCGAAGCAGAAACGGGACCGCTGGCCACCTCCTGGCACGGCAACAGATTCCTCGACCCGCGCCGGGACGGCATGGTGCTGCCGATCCTGCACTTGAACGGCTGGAAGATCGCCAACCCGACAGTGCTCGCACGGATCCCGGAACGGGAGCTGGCGGCACTCATGACGGGGTACGGATACGATCCGATCTTCGTCACGATCGACGCGTCGGAGCCGCATACGGCAGCGCACGAGCAGTTCGCCGCGGCGCTCGATCGCGCGTTCGACGGTATCGCGGAGGTGCGTGCCGCCGCTGCCGACGGGGAGCGACGGGCGTGGCCGATGATCGTGCTGCGCTCTCCGAAGGGATGGAGCGGACCGGACGAAGTCGACGGCGAGCCGGTGGAAGGCACCTGGCGTTCCCACCAGGTTCCCCTCGGCGACGTGCGCGGCAATGAGGAACACCTGCGGATGCTGGAGGATTGGTTGCGCTCGTACCGACCGGCAGAGCTGTTCGACGCCGCCGGAACGCCGCGCGAGACGACGGCCGGATGGGGGCCGAGAGGCGTTCGGCGGATGAGTGCGATCCCGCAGGCGAACGGGGGAACGGTCCGCCGCGAGCTGGAGCTTCCCGGTCTCGAGGACCACGCCGTACCGGTCGACTCTCCCGGCGGATCGGATGCTGGGGCGACCGAGGTCCTCGGCGGCTGGTTCGCCGATGTGATCGGCCGCAATCCCGACACGTTCCGCATCTTCAGCCCGGACGAGCTTGAGTCGAACCGCCTGGCACCGGCCGTCTTCGACGCGACGGTGAAGCAGTGGGACGCCGCCGTCGAACCGGTCGATGAGCATCTCGCCCCCCACGGACGCGTCATGGAGGTGCTCAGCGAGCACCTGTGCCAGGGCCTGCTGGAGGGCTACACGCTCACCGGACGGCATGGCGTCTTCACCTCGTACGAGGCGTTCATCCACATCGTCGACTCCATGTTCAATCAGCACGCGAAGTGGCTCGAGGCGAGCGCGGGCGTCGCGTGGCGCGACCCGCTGCCCGCGTTCACTTATCTGCTGTCGAGCCATGTGTGGCAGCAGGACCACAACGGCTTCACCCATCAGGACCCGGGTTTCATCGATCATGTGCTGAACAAGAGCGTCGACATCGTGCGCGTGTTCTTGCCGTTCGATGCGAATACGCTGCTGGTCACGATGGCGCAGTGCCTCGACGCCACTGACCGCATCAACGTCGTCGTCGCCGGCAAGAAGCCCGCACCGCAGTGGCTGAACCTCGATCAGGCCCGCGAGCACGTGCTGCGAGGTGTCGGCGAGCTGCCCTGGGCAGGAAATTCGCGCGCAGCCGAGACGCCCGACGTCGTGCTCGCCGCCGCCGGCGACGTGCCCACGCAAGAGGTCATCGCCGCGGCGGAGCTGCTGCGCGACAGCATCCCGGATCTATCGGTCCGCGTCGTGAACGTCGTCGATCTCGCGACGCTGCAGCCGCCGGAACAGCATCCGGCAGGACTCGAGGATGCTGCCTTCGATGCGCTGTTCACGACCGATCGCCCCGTCGTGTTCGCCTATCACGGCTATCCGTCGCTGATCCACCGGCTCACATACAAGAGGAACGGGCATGAGAACCTGCACGTGCATGGTTACAGGGAGCGCGGCACGACCACGACCCGGTTCGACATGCTCATGCTCAACGACATCGACCGCTATCGACTGGCGATCGACGCCATCGACCGGGTACCCGGTCTCGTCGAGCGGGCTGCGGATGTCCGCGCCGAGTTCGTGACGGCCTGCGAGGATGCACGACGCTACACCCGTGAGCACGGCGTCGACATCCCCGCCGTCGCGGACTGGACCTTCGCGGGTGAACCGAAGAAAAAAGAGAAAGGAACCTGAAATGGCCATGAATCTGAACGAAGCAGCGCTTTCGCACGCGCGCGGACTGCTGCGCCGAGATGAGTTCACGGACGACGAGCGCGATGACTGGAGCGAGCACGCGCCGTCCACCGACCAGGAGAACGAGTTCATCGATGAGAACGGTCTCGCCGCGTTCGCGAAATGGCATCTTGGCGAGGACACCGAGATGGGAGAGGACACGAAGGGCCGCTACCACTTCCCCTACGGCGACTTCCGCAAGCTGCACCGATGCGCAGTGATCTCCGGGGAGAGCCGCGCGGGGCAGTACAAGCACGAGTCCGTCGAGAATGCTCTCAAGGAACTCCTCGACGGTATCGACACCAAGACGGAACGCGACAAGTGACCATCATGCCGCCTATCGTGTCCGAGAAAGGCTAGGTGGGGTCTTGTCTCATCTGGATGTTGTCACCAGGAACAAACAGGGCCAGTGGGTCAACGAGGTCGAAGGGGCGAACGAGCTCTCGCTGAGTTTCGCAAGCCGCGAGGAGGCCGTCTCCGCGGGGCTCGACTTCGCGCGACAGCACAGGTCTCGGCACATCGTCGAAGAGTCGGAGCCGACGGGCGTGAGCACAGACGGCGGCGGCCCGGAGGACGGCGTGGCTGTCGTCGGTGAGCGACCTCGACGATCGGACGGCCTGCCCGAGACGACCGATGAGGACGGGATGCCGCTGGACAACCCGTCCGGAGGATAGGTCGAGAGACTACTCGTCCGATTCGATCATCTCGTCGACGAGGAGGATGCCACCCGTCGAGCTCACAGAGTTCATCAGCGCCTCGATCCAGTGGCCGTTGAGTGCGGGGGGCTCTGGATCGTCGAACACGAACCGCAGCGGGATCGATGGGTGCAGCCAGATCGTCGAGCGGCCACCGGGCTCACCTTCAGGATGCTCCCACGACAACGTGAAGCTCTCGTGGCGGCGGAGCCGGGTCGCGATGACGACCTTCAGATGCGCGAGAGCCCGATCCTCGATATTGATCGGGTTTGCGGAACTGTCGTAGAAGAGAGTGCCCATTACTGAACCGTAGACCCCTCGACCTGCAATGTCAGATGCAGCCGGATCATCTCACCGGGTAGCCCGGCGATGTCAACCCCCGATGATGAATCGGTCCGGGGGATGAGACTGCTCCTACGAGTGACGAGCGAGGAGGAGACGATCATGTCCGAATCTCAGCGAGGAAACACCAAGCACGGTCCGCAGCTGGACGAGCAGATGGAGCAGGAGACGCGGGGGATGGTGCAGGGGCATGGTAGCCCGCACGCGGAACCCTTCCGCGAGACCGAGCCGCTGCCCGATGACACCGACGACCGGTCGACGCAAGACGCTTTCCGCAACGAGGAGAGCAGTGAGCATGCCACGGACGCGGATGAGGACGCCGCAGGGGCCGTGGCTGTCGATGAAGAGGGACGCGACGATGAGTGACCCCCGTCTGGTGAAACTGCTCGGTCGCCCCGGACCATGGACCAGTGCGTATGTCGACGGCCCGAGCGTGCTTCCGCAGGTCGAAGAGGAGGCGCTTCGCCGCTCTGTGCGCGAACGACTGGAAGGAGCCGGCGCGCCGGCTGACGACGCCGCAGCCGTCGAGTCGACGCTCGCCGCGCGCAACGGTCTGCCGAGTCCATCGGCCCGAGTCGTGCTGGTCTCTGCCGGTCGCGTTGAACTCGATCAGGGTTTCGTCGGAGCACGGATCGGTCCTGAGCGGCTCGACCACGCAGCCGTGCCGAGGCTGCTTCCGCTGCTGCACCATCTCGGCGCAGCGACGCGCTACCTCGTCGTGGAGACGAGCCGTGACGGCGCGGACATCCATCTGGAGACGTCTGGACGCGGACGCAGCGATGCGGATGCTGAGATCGAGGGCGACACGGACGGGATCACGAAGGTGCAGGCCGGCGGATGGTCGCACGCCGCCTATCAGCGGTACGCCGAGAACACCTGGAAGAAGAATCAGGACGAAGTCGCCGCCGCCGTCAGCGATCTCATCCGGCAGGAGCATCCGGCGTTCGTCGCACTCTCCGGCGACGTGCGCGCGCGACAGCTGCTGGCCGACGCCCTGACCGACACGGAACGCGAACTCATCGTTGACGTCGACGCGCACACGCGTGCAGACGGCGCGGACTCGACGGAGCTCGACGCGGCGATCGCTCGGGCCATAGCCGAGCGGGATCGCTCGATCATCGGCGAACTGCACGATCGCGCCGCGGCCGACAGCGGCAGCGGCGGTGCGGAGGGCATCGCCGAGGTCACCGCGGCTCTGCAGCAGGCACGGGTGGAGACGCTCCTGCTCGATGGCCGGATGCTCGACGACGAGCGCACGCTCCTCGCACTCGATGCGGCGCCGTGGGTCGCCGCTGCCGAGTCGGAGAGCCTGGGCGCCGGGGTTCTCGCCACGGTGCCGGCGGCCGAGGCGCTGGCACGGGCCGCCGTGCTCACCGACGCGCAGGTGCTGATCGAGGACGATGAGCCCACCGCTGACGATGCCCCCAGGGAGGACCGCCCCGTTCGGGATCCGGTAGCCGTGCTGCGCTGGGCCGACGACACCGGGGCGCGCGATGAGAGCTGATCACCAGAGCGCCCGGGCGATCGTGACGGGGTCGGACTCGGGCATCGGCCGTGCGACCGCGGTCGCCCTCGCCGCGGCGGGTCATGACGTCGCCGTCACCTGGCACACCGATAGAGACGGCGCCGAGGAGACCGCCGCCGAGGTGCGCAGTCACGGCTCGAGAGCGGTCGTCACGCACCTTGATGTGACCGACATTCCGGCCTGCGGCGACGTCATCGATGCGATGATCGATGAGCTCGGCGGCCTCGACGTCTTCGTCAACAACGCCGGCATCGGCACGCACACGCCGTTCCTCGAGATGTCGCTCGAGGAATGGAACCGCGTCTTCGACACTGACCTCACGGGTGCCTTCGTGTGCCTGCAGCGCGCTGCGCGCGCGATGGTCGCCGCAGGCACCCGTGGTCGGCTGATCGCGGTGACGAGCGTGCATGCGCATCAGCCGATGGTCGGATCGAGTGCCTACGACGCCGCCAAGCACGGTCTCGACGGACTCATGAAGAACCTCGCTCTCGAACTCGGGTCACTAGGGATCAGTGCGGTCAGCGTTGCTCCTGGCGCGATCGCGACGACGATGTCGGGTCAGACGGACGTCGACCCGAGGCAGGTGGATCGCCCGGGCATCCCGCTCGGACGCCCGGGAGACGCCCGCGAAGTCGCCGCACTCATCGCCTTCCTGGCCTCACCGGAGGCCGCGTACATCTCCGGCACCTCCGTGGTCATCGACGGCGGCATGCTGCAGATGGGCCCGCAGGCCGGAAACGCCATCACGGCGCACGACTGGCGAACAGTCTGAGCCGAGACGGCAACAGGACAGCAGAACCGAATGCCGCCCGCTGAGATCCGTGACCGGTTCGCATCTCTGAAAGACGCGGTTCGCACACCACGTCTGCTGCTCGCAGCCAAGACGGCTCTCGCGGTCGGGATTGCGTGGGCGCTCGCCCCGCACATGCCCGGTGTGACGGATGACTACCCGTACTACGCGCCGCTCGGCGCGCTGCTGAGCGTGTATCCGACCCTGATGCAGTCCGCCAAGTCGGGACTTCAGACCCTGCTCGGCCTGATCGTGGGCATCGCGCTCGCGCTCGCGGTCGTCGTGACCTTCGGACCGAACTGGTGGACCATTCCGTTGGTCGTCGGGGTCGGCGTGCTGCTGTCGGGTACGGGCTGGTTCGGTGCTGGACGGGAATGGGTGCCGATCGCGGCGCTGTTCGTGCTGATCATCGGCGGCCAGGAATCCGACGAGTATTCGCTGGGTTATCTCGCCCAGATGGCCGTCGGAGTGGCGGTGGGTCTCGCCATCAACCTGCTCATCGCCCCTCGCGTGCTCACCGGCGTCGCCGCGGCTCGCGTGGATGCGTTTCACGCACGGCTCGCCGGTCACCTGCATGAGATCGGCAAGGCAGTGTCCGACTCGTGGCCACCAGAGCGTGATGGCTGGGTACGCGATGCCGCGGCCCTGGCTGATACCTCGCGGGAGGTGCGGCAGGTGCTGGACGAGGCCGACACGAGTCGCAAGGGGAATCCGAGAGCCGCATGGGGCCGGCACGGCACCGCAGGAGTCCATGAGCGGCTGACGGCACTCGAGTCGATCGCAGTGCGCATCCGCGACATCTCTTCGGCACTCGCCGACTCCATCTGGGAACGGCCGGGCGGACTGGGCCTGGACCCCGCTCTGACCGAACCGCTGAGCGAGGCGTGTCACCGGGTTGCAGACTGCATCGAGCGGGATCAAGGGGACGGTGCAGATGCGCATCGGTCGCGCGAGAGCGCGGCCAAGGCGGTTCGCGTCCTCCTCGAGAGGGTGGATCGCGCGGCCGTCGAATCGGGGCAGGCGACCGGCCCGGCCGTCCTCATCTGCATGCACCTGCGGCGGATCCTCCTGCTGCTGCGAGCGCAGGAATGAACGAGTCGGACGACGGCTCGCACGATGGCGCATTTGGCCTGTGACGTCAAGCCCCTCACGCACAGCGGGTCGCTGATGCTGAATGGACGGACCAACCGATCAGTGAGGAGAATCTCATGGCGCAGATCATCGACACCATTGACGTGGACGTCCCCGTCAGCGTGGCTTACAACCAGTGGACCCAGTTCGAGAGTTTTCCGGAGTTCCTCGACGAAGTCGTGTCGCTGACCCAGGTGTCCGACACGCTCACCCGGTGGAAGGTGAATGTCGGGGGAGTTGAGCGGGAGTTCGATGCGGAGATCTCCGAACAGCATCCGGACGAGCGCGTCGCCTGGACGAGCGTCGGAGGCGAGGCGGTGCACGCGGGAGCGGTGACATTCCACAAGCTCACCGACACCTCGACGCGCGTGACGGTCCAGCTCGACTGGGATCCGGACGGGCTTCTGGAGAGCCTCGGCGCCGCGGTCGGAGCGGGTTCCCACGGCGTCAAGAAGGACCTCGAGAACTTCAAGGAGTTCATCGAGAGCCGTGGATCCGAGACCGGTGCGTGGCGGGGTGATGTCGACGTCTGACGACGATGTCCGCGGCAGCCTCTGCCATGCGCTACGGTCAGCGTATGGGCTGGATTCAGTACGGCGGGTCAGAGGACACGATCCACATCGAGGATCGTGCACTCGCGCACCTCAAGGTCGTCATCGCGATGAAGCTCCGTCGTCAGGAGTCGTTCACGCTCTCCTGGCGGCATGCCGACGGCGATGCCGTCGGCCGCTCCACGATCTGGCTCCACCCGTCGATTCCGCTGCGGTTCGTGTTCGATGACGCCGAGGCCGCCGAGCTGAACCCGCGATGGATCGAAGATCTCATGCACACCGCCAACTCGACCGGTGGCATCTCGCTGATCGATGAGGTGCTCGAGCCTCAGAACTGACCCGAGGCGGGCCGCGACCGCGATGTCAAGGGGCATCGTGCTGCGGCGGCGAAGCGCGAGAGTGTGGCGATGACCCCGCGGCGACGGTGACTTCCTCCGTGAACTCGCCGACGTGCGAATGCCGGCGGCGGACGACAACCAGGCGCAGTGAACGATGCGCTTGTCAAGGGGCGTGAGAGCATCGCGACGGCGCTTTAGTTTTGGCCGATGACGAAAGAGACCGAAACGCCGTCTCGGCTCCGCCGGGCGATCACCGGTCCGATGCTCTTCGCCTTCATTCTCGGCGACGTTCTCGGCGCCGGAGTCTATGCCCTCATGGGAGTGCTCTCCGAACACGTGGGCGGGATGCTGTGGGCGCCGCTGCTGCTCGCATTGCTGCTCGCACTGCTGACAGCCGGGTCCTACGCTGAACTCGTCACGAAGTATCCGCGGGCCGGAGGTGCGGCAGTATTCGCCGAGCGGGCGTTCCGCAGTCGCATCGTTTCGTTCCTGGTCGGCTTCTGCATGCTCGCCGCCGGAGTCGTGAGCGCAGCAGGTCTCGCGATCGCATTCGCAGGGGATTACCTTCAGACGTTTCTTCCCGTTCCTCCGATCCCTGCCGCCATGGTGTTCCTCGCTATCGTCGCGGCGCTCAACGCGCGCGGCATTCGCGAATCGATGGGCGCGAACCTCGTGATGACGGCGATAGAGCTGAGCGGGCTCGTCACCGTCATCGTCGTCGTCGCGTTCTTCGTGACCGGTGGCGGAGGCGATCTGTCCAGGGTCGTCGAGACTCCGGAAGGCACAGGAGTGGGATTCGCGGTGCTGGGCGGTGCGATCGTCGCCTACTACTCGTTCGTCGGATTCGAGACTTCGGCGAACGTGATCGAAGAGGTCAGGGAACCGTCGAAGACCTACCCGAAGGCGCTGTTCGCGGCGCTCATCACCGCGGGTGCCGTCTACGTGCTCGTGGGTCTGGCGAGCGCCGTGGCGCTGCCCGCCGAAGACCTCCAGCAGTCCAGCGGACCGCTCCTCGCCGTCGTGGAGGCGACCGGTGTCGGAGTGCCATCGTGGCTGTTCAGCCTGATCGCGCTGATCGCCGTCGCCAATGGGGCGCTGCTTACCATGATCATGGCGAGCCGACTCGCCTATGGCATGGCAGAACAGGGCCTTCTGCCAGATGTGCTCGGCCGGGTGCTCCGACGCCGGAAGACTCCGTGGGCGGCGATCCTGGCGACGACCGTCGTCGCGATGCTGTTGACGCTGATCGGCGATCTTGCAACGCTCGCCGAGACGGTGGTGCTTCTGCTGCTGTTCGTCTTCCTCAGTGCCAACGTCTCCGTTCTCGTGCTGCGCCGCGACCGCGTCGAGCACGACCATTTCCGTGTCTGGACGTTCGTGCCGGTGCTCGGCATCGCCTCGTGCATTCTGCTGCTGACGCAGCAGCGCGGCATCGTGTGGCTGTTCGGCGCCGGCCTTCTCGTCGTCGGGCTCGGGCTCTTCGCACTCGCGCAGTGGGCGCGACGACACTGACCTCCGGCATCGCCGCTCTATACCCTCGGAGTGGGCCGGTCAACCCACTCCGACAGGACTCTCGGCGGCGTTAGCGTGAGCGCACCAGACGAAAGGAAGCGACCATGGCCAACCCGAATATGGCGTCGATGCCACTGCCCGATGACGACGAGCCGGGCATGGGAACACGGCGTCCGGACGAGCGCGGCGGTGATTCCGCATGAGGGCGCTCATCGTGACCTGCACGCTGAAACCGTCACCGGCAGAGTCCAGTTCCGAGGTGCTGGGTGCCCAGATGTCGGCGTTCCTCACCGAGCAGGGCGTCGCGTGCGAGAGCATCCGGGCGGTTGATCATGTGATCCTGCCCGGCGTGCAGAAGGACATGGGAGAGGGCGACGAGTGGCCGGCGCTGCGGGAGAGGGTGCTGAGTGCCGACATCCTCGTGTTCATCACTCCGACGTGGCTCGGGCAACACTCCAGCGTCGCACAGCGGGTGCTCGAGCGCCTCGACGCCGAGCTGAGCGAGACGGATGCTGAGGGGCGTCCGATCCTGTTCGACAAGGTCGCCGTCGCTGGCGTGCTGGGCAACGAGGACGGCGCCCATCACATCACCGCCATCCTCTTCCAAGCGTTGAACGATATGGGCTTCACCGTTCCCGCACAGGGATCGGTGTACTGGAACGGCGAGGCGATGCACACCACCGACTACAAGGACCTCGAGGAGACGCCGAAGAAGGTCACCGCATCGATCACCACCGCGCTGACAAACGCGATCCATCTGGCACGGGCGCTCAGCGCATCGCGGTACCCGGCGCCGTAGCATCCTCAGTCCGGCTCTGCCGCGTCGGCCTCCTCGGGTAGAACGCTGCAGATGATGACGACGACGTCCTGAACCTTCCAGTCCAACTCGGCGATGCTCTCAGAGATGTCGTCGATCCGGGCGACGGGCACCCGGCGCCGGCGCGGCACGATGAATGCCTCGACGTGGAACACCTGGCCCTGGTCGCGCATGCGCACGGCCGCATCGCTGACCCATCGCTGCGCCCGCAGATGTTCGACGATCTCGCGCCCCAGCGGGTGCGGATACTTGTCGTCGTAGGTGCGGGCGCGCTGATCCATCAGATCGACGACAGCACCTCTGGTGTTGCGCACGCCGTCCCAGATGATGCCGAGCGAGATGAACAGCGCCGCCACGCCGTCGAGCCACCACAGTCCGATTCCGACGCCCAGAACGCCGACGATCGAGGCGGCATTGGTCTGCCAATCGGCCTTCGCCATGTCGGAATCGGCGTAGAGGATCTTGTTGTGCAGCACCGGTGCGAGCTTCGCCTTCGCGCGACCATAGATTAGAGGGCCGATCACGACGACCACCATGACGAGGATCATCAGCCAGCCCAGCCAGATGGTGTGCCCGAAGAGATCGACCGTGCCGATCGTGGGGTGCTCCGTCGCGATCAACCCGGAGACGGCTTCGTAGGCAAGGCTCGAACCCACAGCGAAAAGCGCCACTCCAGCCACGACATGCCCGACGCCCATGGCGCGATGCATACCGTAGGGATGCCGCACCGTCGGTCGCCGTCGCACGAAGATCAGAGAGATGAGGAACGCGACCTGAGGAATCAGCGAGAGCATGTCCTCGATCCACGCGGTTCGCATCGCCTGAGAGTTCCCGACGACGAACGCGACCAGGAAGATCGTGACGGTGGTGTACGCGATCGTGGCGTACTCCCACCGCACCGCCTTCTGCAGTGCTCGGTGCTGCTCGGCCGGCAGATCGGTGCGACCGAACTGGTGGTACGCCTTCATGACCCGACCTCTGTGTCGAGGAACGTCTCCAGCTCCGCCAGGAACGCATTCTCACCGAGCGGCACGAACATCACGATGGCGCGATCGTCTGCACCGTCGATGCCGGTGTAGCCGCGCGTGACGCCCACGCGGTCGACCCACGGCGTCTGGTCGGTGAGACCGCCGACGATGAGATCCAAGTCGCCCGCCTCCACCTCGGCGACCAGCGTCTCCTCACTGCCGGACGACCACTCGACATCCGCATCGATCGATTCGGCGAACGCACCGACGAGATCGATGAGGGGTCCGGAGGCGGAGCCCGCCGAGACCTCGGCGAGTCCCTCATCAGCGGAGACGCCCACTCGAAGCTCGCCGCCGGAGACGTCGTGCAACGTGCCGTCGGGATCGGTGGGAACCGAGACGCCGCATCCTGCCAGCGCCGCCGTCATGATCAATGCCACCAGAACGCCCCGTACTCGATTCGACATCGCTCACTCCGATCCCACGCTGCTGATGTGATGCGGCATGCCGACGGGCTTCGACTCGCTGGATCCCCGCTGGCGCAGGTAGATGGAGAAGGCGACCATCGCTCCGACGGCAAGGAACTCGGACTGCCAGTTCTGCAGCGTTCGATTCCAGAACTCGGCGGAGACCACGTAGTCGATCCAGGTCTCCGCGGGTAGCCCGTGCTGCAGATTCTGCTCGTTGGCCACAATATGTCCGGCCAGCGACGGTGCGAACCAGGAGAATAGGAAGACGGCCCCCATCATCAGCAGAAGCGAGTTCGAGTAGATCCACCGGCGCCACCCCCGCGCTTTCGCCCAGCGCGGCGAGTCCGCTCGCACGTGGGCGCCCACTCGTTGCTCTTCATCACTGCCGACGCCCTCATCTCCGTACTTCTTCGACTCGGGCGATCCGCGCTGGATGAGCCAGACCGTCGCGAGGATGAACAGGAAGAACTGCAGGAACTCGGACTGCCAGTTCTCCGCCACGTCGACGAGGAATTCGGACGACGTCACGAATTCGAGGTACGTCACGGCCGGCTGACCGTGCTGCATGAGCTCTTCGTTGTTGTACGCGTGACCGGCGACGGATTGGCCGACCAGCGCGAGCACGAAGATGATCAGAAACGCGAGGCTGAGACTGCTGGTCCGCAGGAAGTGCCGCATGCCGCTCACCGCCCCGTCAGCGGCAACACGATCATCAACGCCAGCCCGATGACGATGATCACCGTCCACGACCAGAACGCTGTGCGCATGGCGCTTCTGGTCTCGCCGTCGCCTGTCATATCTGCTCCTCTCGCTGCTGCAGACGATCCTGTCGCACCGGGCGACGCGAGGATGCACCCTTGACAATCGCGGTCGCCCGAGTCAAGGGGGTGTCGTGCAGGACGCGCACAGCGCACACTGATGTCCTCTGTTCTGACCACGAGGAGGAGCCATGTCATATCAAGTCGGCTATTTCGTCGGAAGCCTGTCGTCGACCTCGATCAACCGGGTCCTGTCGAAGGCGCTGATCCGCGTCGCACCCAATGACCTCGAGTTCACCGAGATCCCTATCCGTGATTTGCCGTTGTACAGCCAGGATTACGACGACGACTATCCGGCGGAGGGCCGGTCGCTGAAAGATTCGATCAGCGCCAGCGACGCGATCCTCTTCGTCACGCCCGAGTACAACAGGTCGATTCCCGGCGGGCTGAAGAATGCGATCGACTGGGCGTCACGTCCCTGGGGGCAGAACTCCTTCGACCACATGCCGACGGCTGTGATCGGAGCATCCATCGGCGTCATCGGCACCGCCATCGCGCAGCAGAGCCTGCGCGCGGTGCTCGCCTTCAGCAACACCCGTCACATGACCGCGCCCGAGGCGTACATCCACTTCACGGATGAGGTATTCCACGACGACGGCACCATCGCCGATTCGGACACCGAAGATCTCCTGCGCTCGTATATGGCGGAGTTCCGCGACCATGTCCAGCGCGTGCTGACGGTGTTGCCGCGGAGGTGAGCGGAGCCGGTTCGCCCGGTTCTCTGGACGTGACCGGCGCCGTCGGACATACTGACGCGCATGGATGCCATCAATGAATTCGTGCTGTCGGGCGGCGACCTCCTCTGGACCTGGATCGTTCTGCCGGTCCTGGTCCTGCTCGGCCTGTACTTCACGATCCGCTCGGGAGTGGTGCAGTTCCGGCTCATCCCCGAGATGTTCCGCACGCTCACCAACAGAACTCCGCGTGACGAGAACGGTGAACCGCAGTCGGTCTCGGCATTCCAGGCGTTCACGATCTCCGCGGCATCCAGGGTCGGAGTCGGGAACATCGCCGGCGTCGGGACGGCGATCGCCATCGGCGGCCCCGGTGCGGTCTTCTGGATGTGGACCATGGCCTTCGTCGGCGGCGCGTCGAGCTTCATCGAGTCGACCCTCGGTCAGCTGTACAAGGTGCGCGACAAGGACGGCTTCCGCGGCGGACCCGCGTACTACATGCAGCACGGTCTCAAGGCGCGCTGGATGGGCATCGTCTTCGCTGTCATCCTCATCGTCTGCTTCCCGTTCGCATTCAGCTCGCTGCAGGCCAACACGATCAGCGCGACCATCTCGTCGAGCTTCGGCGGCGAAGTGGGGTGGATCCCGTGGGTGGTCGGCATCGTACTCGCGATCCTCACGGCGCTGGTGGTGTTCGGCGGGCTTCGCCGCATCGCGAGCGTGACCCAGGCCGTGGTGCCGGCGATGGCCCTCGGCTACTTGCTGCTCGGACTGGTCATCGTCGGGATGAACATCGACGCACTTCCCGGCGTTTTCGCCTCCATCTACACGCAGGCCTTCGGATTCAACGAGGTCGTCGGAGCGACGATCGGCGTCATCATCATGAACGGCGTCAAGCGCGGCATGTTCTCGAATGAGGCCGGTCTCGGCTCCGCACCGAACGCGGGCGCAAGTGCCGCCGTCACCCATCCGGTCAAGCAGGGGCTCGTGCAGACCCTCGGCGTCTACTTCGACACGTTCCTGGTCTGCTCGATCACCGCCTTCATCATCCTCGTCTCCACGCCCGACCTGGCGAATGCGACACAGGGGATCGGGTTGACGCAGAATGCGATCGTCTCGAACCTGGGGGAGTGGTCGAACGTGCTTCTGAGCATCATCATCTTCCTGCTGGCGTTCAGCTCGATCCTCGGCAACTACTATTACGGCCAGTCGAACATCGAGTTCATCACCACGAACCGCACGGTGCTGCAGAGTTACCGCACGCTCGTCGTCGTGATCATCCTCGTCGGCTCGGTCGCGTCCGCCGACCTCATCTGGAACACCGCCGACGGCATCATGGGCATCATGGCGCTCGTGAACCTCATCGCCATCGGCCTGCTCTCCGGCGTCGCGTTCAAACTGCTGCGCGACTACATGCAACAACGTCGAGAGGGCAAGGATCCGGTCTTCACCCGGGACCGGTTGCCCGAGGTCACCGGCATCCAGAGCTGGCTCGACGAACTCAGCGTCACCGGTCCGTTGCCGGTAGTGGGGCAGAAGACCCGGAAGTGATGGCCGCGGCCCACCGGACGGCTTTCAGTGGTTGCCTCAGTGATTGCGGAGCATCGAGATCAGTTCCTTCTTGCGCTTGCCGGAGTAGCCGATGATGTCGAGCTCCTTGGCACGCTTGCGCAGTTCGTCGACCGTCCAGTCCTCGTAGTCGCCCGACTCGCCGCCGCGGCGGCCGACCTCGGAGCGTCCCTTCTTCGTGCCGCCGGTGGCATTCGAGATGCGGGCGGCCTTCTCCTTGGATGCGCCGTCATCGCGCAGCTCTTCGTAGAGTTCGGGATCCTTCAATCGTGAGTTCGCGCCACGGGGCATGATCTTCTCCTT
>NZ_JBQDVP010000009.1:0-23714 GCF_052102115.1 Microbacterium sp. | reverse complement strand
GCCTCGCGCTGGGAGATGCTTTCGACGGTGGTGCCGGTCGCGTCGGGGGCCAGCGCCAGAGCGATATCGGCCTGGCTGACGATGCCGACGAGCAGGTGGTCCGCGAGCACGGGCAGGCGTCGGACCTGGTGCTCGCGCATCCGATCGAGTGCGACCGTGATGTCATCGGTTGCCTCGACCGTGATCGGGGGGCCGGCGGCCAGCATCCGTGCCGGCGTGGTCTCGGGGTCGAACCCGTACGCGACCGCTTTCACGATGATGTCGCGGTCGGTCAGCATGCCCTTGAGCTTTCGATCCTCGCCGCAGATCGGGAGCGCTCCGACATCGAGTTCCGACATGACGGATGCTGCGATGCTGAGCGCGTCGTTCTCGCCGATGCAGCGGGGTGCAGCGGTCATGATGTCGCGTGTGATGGTCATGGTCCTCGTCCCTTCAAGAGTCCGTTCGAGTGCGGTCGGCTTGCCGAGTCAGCCGTCTTTGACTTCGTCGCCTTCGCCCTGCGGCGAGCGGGCGGCATCGGAGTCGCGGCGGAAGCCCGCCGAGTAATCCGGGCGCGCCGGCTGCGCGGGTTGATCCGAGAGTTCACCGCCGGTGCGGCCGCCGTAGGGGCGCCCATGGTCGGCGAACTCTTCGCGGCCGAACACGAGCGTCCACGGGCCGGCGGTGAAGTGCGCTCCGGTGCGGAGGATCTCGGTCCGGCCGCCAGCGCCGGTCTCGGCGGTGTCGGGCACGGCGTTCATCTCGCCCTCGCCGTGCAGCGTCAGCACGTATTCGTCCTGGTCGTCGTGCCTGATCTCGGCGTGCACCGGGTCGGTGTCGGGGAGGCGCAGCTCGTTGCCCTCGGCAGAGCCGATGCGCACGGTATCCATTGTCAGCTCGAAGACCGACCGATCATCGTCGCGACTGATCTTCAGGTGCGGGTTTCCGGCTCCCCACTCGGCATGGGTCGTTGTGGCTTCCGGTGCGTGTCCTTTGTCGTGAGAATTCATATCGCGCTCCTCCTCGATCCATGCGCTCACGCTAGGACAGGCGACGGCCGACGCAAGAGGGGGTTGACGAGGCGGCGACGACCCGTCAAGATCTCCGGTTCGCCATGATCCACGGAACTTCTCGCCGTGCGGCTACGCTACGGAGCATGGGCAAGTTCATCTACGAGGGGGGCGTGAAGGTCGAGATCGAGGACCGCGCGCTGACCCACCTGCAACTCGTCATCAGCGCGAAGCTGCGCCGCGGTGAACCATTCGCCTTCAGCTGGCGAGAAGACCCCAGCGTCGGCGGCGGCCGCACGACCGCATGGGTGCACCCGGGCAGCTCGATCGTCTACAAGTACTACGGCGGCCGTCAGCCTAAAATCAACCGCGCATGGGTCGATGCACTCGCCTTCACAGCGAACTCTCCGGCCGGCCTTTACCTGGTGCCAGAACCGGCCGACACCGACGAGGCCCCGGGAACCGCCGAGGTGACGGTTCCTCCGCTCAGCTGATCCGTTCCAGGTCGAATCGGCGTTCGACGACCGAGTCGATCCCTGTCACGGTCGTCCATCCCTCGGCCAGGCACGCAGCGTCGCTGTCGTCGGTGGGAACGTTCGGAAGCTCTTCGACCGCGAGCTGCACATAGCTCTCGTCGCTCTCCGCGACCGTCGTGTGCACAATGCCGAACGGCGCGAGCGTGCACTGTCGGAGGCCGCGGGAATCGACGCGGTTGGGAGCGTTGACGTTCAGGGCGGTGCCGCGCGGCTGCGCCGACAGCACGGGGAGCAGCTCGATCGCCGCACGGACGGCGGTATCCCAGTGGAACTCCTCGGGATTCATACCGACGTCGAGCGAAACGGCCATCGCCCGCGCTCCGTTCAGGGCACCGGTGAGGGCGGCGCCGACCGTGCCGGAGTGCAGGATCGCCCGGCCGACGTTGGCGCCGTGATTGACGCCCGAGAGCACGAGATCGGGTGGTGCTCCGAACGCGCCACGGGCCGCGATCATCGCGATCAGTCCCGGCCCGCCGTGGACGGCGAACGTGCGCACCTCGGGCAGCGTCTCCATCGTGCGCCGATCGACACGGATACGTCCGTCGGACTCGCTCGCCATGATCGAGGCGCTCGATCCGCTCGACTGCACAGCCGGTGCCGCGACGGTGACGTCGAGTCCGGCACCGGCCGCGGCGACAGCGAGAGCGCTCAGCCCCGGCGCTTCGATGCCGTCGTCGTTGGTGATGAGCGCGCGGGTCACGGCGTCTGCTCCGGATCTGCGAGCGAGGCGAGGCCCTCCGGACTGATTCTGCCCTCCGACCCGCCGCCGTCCGCCCTGGCGGGCACATCGCCGACCGAGACCTTCTCGCGCAGGCTCTCGATCACGTCGGCGTCGCCTGTGCCGAGGCCGTGCCGGGTGACGTTGAGGGCCCCCGCCGCGGCGCCCAGCGTGATCGCGTGACGCAGATCCTCACCCCGCGTGAGGGCGGCGACGACACCAGCCGTGAGAGAGTCGCCAGCGCCACGGGTCTCGATCTCCTCGAACGGCGGCGGCGACACCGCGATGACGCCTGCGGCATCGGCCAGCAGCAGCGGATCCCCAGCGCGAGTCACGACCACCGCACCGGCGCCGTCCGCGCGCAGCCGACGCATCGCCGAGATGATCTCTTCGTCCGTGCTCTCCCCGATCAGCCCGTCGGCCTTCAGCTCCTCGTGGCTCATCTTCAGAAGGTGCACGCCGCCGTCGACGACTGCGCGCATCCTCTCGCCGGAGAGGTCGGCCACCACGGTCTTCCCTGCTGCCCGCAAATCGGTGGTGAGACGGCGGTAGAAGTCCGCGGGAATCGTCTGTCCGCCGGCTGGGCCGCTGAGCAGCACCACGGACGAGGGTTCGCTGCTGCGCAGCATGGCGGTGTAGAGATCGTCGAGGTCGTGCCGACCGATGGCATCGCCGACCTCTTCGTCGATGACGATGCGCTCGCCGCCACGACGATCGTGCACATACGCTGAGCCGCGTCCGTCACGCGTCAGCGCCTGCACCGTGAGGTCCTCATCCTCCAGTAGATGGTGCAGCACCCTGCCCACTTCACCGGTCAGAATGCAGCACATCGTCACGGGCACTTGCAGTCGGCGCAGCATCCGCGCCTGCCACACTCCCTGCCCGCCGGCATGCACGTGGATCTCGGACCCCTGCGGGTGGTCCTCGACCGTCACGGTCAGCGTCGGAGACGGGGCCAGGATCGTCACTTCGCTCACGGCGGCTCCTTTCCATCGGCTGGTGCCAGTCTGCGCCGTCGCGGCCGTGGCTCCACCCCGTTGACAAAAGCCTATCCGGCATCCCGATGTCAACCCCCTGGGTTTCATCGCCGCGCGGGCTGAGGGTGGTGCATACATCGACCGCAGAGGAGCCATCACCATGCCCGTGAGCGCCGCTGACCCACGACACGCCCACCATGACGACCCCTTCCCGGGGCAGACTCAGCATCAGCCCGGCCAGACCGAGCAGATGCGGCCGGCTCCCGACCATGGCGAGTCGAGCTACCAGGGCCACGGACGACTGGCAGGACGCAGGACGCTGATCACCGGCGGCGACTCCGGTATCGGGCGCGCCGTGGCGATCGCGTTCGCCCGCGAGGGCGCCGATGTCGCGATCGCACACCTGCCCGAAGAACAGCACGATGCCGATACGACACTCGAACTCGTTCGCGACGCCGGACGCACCGGGCTCAGCCTCGCCGGCGACCTGCGAAACGAAGACTTCGCCATCGAGGCCGTGCGCGAGACCCGCGACGGTCTCGGAGGGCTCGACGTGCTCGTGCTCAACGCCGGCTATCAGCACGATATCGACGGCTTCGAGAACCTGCGCACCGATGAGATGAAGCGGGTCTTCCAGACGAACCTCGAAGGGCTGCTGTTCTCGGCGCGAGCCGCCTTCCCGATCCTCGAGGCCGGGGCGAGCATCATCGTCACGGCATCCATCCAGTCGTTCGAGCCGTCGTCCGGGCTCATCGACTACGCCATGTCGAAGGCCGGGCAGGTCGCGTTCGTGAGGGCGCTCGCCGCAGAGGCGGGGCCGCGCGGCATCCGCGTGAACGGCGTCGCACCGGGGCCGATCTGGACGCCGCTGATCCCCGGCACGGGGTGGGATGAGCAGAAAGTTCGCTCGTTCGGAACCGATACGCCGCTGGGCCGGGCGGGTCAGCCCGCCGAGCTCGCTGGTGCCTATGTCTATCTCGCGTCCGGTGAATCGTCATACACCTCGGGTGCGATCTTGCCGGTGACCGGGGGGAAGGCGCTATGACCATGACAGTCCCCGAGGCCCCGCTACCGGCATCCGTCTGGGAAGTGATCCAGATCGCCCGCAGCGCGTGGCGGATCTGCGACGGCGCGGTCGCCGAATCAGATGCCGCGCGCCTGGTGGCCTACGTCGACCGGAATGAGACGGGCATCTACGATGTGCTCTGGTTGCGCAGTCCGTGCCCGACCCGCTCGAGCTACCACGATCTCGACGAACTGCTCGCCGAATTGGACGCCGCGGTCGCCGATGCGATGGCGTTGCCCCGCTCCATCCGGCCGACGCACATCCCGCATTTCCCGCCGCGTCGATGACGCCCGCCTGCGCAACCAGTTGTGGTGACGGCGGTCAGACGAGGATGACGAGCTCCCGCGTCGACCTCGTCATCGCCACGTAGCGATCCACCGCCGCCTCGATGCCCGCGCCGAATGCCTCGGGTTCGACCAGCACGACCAGGTCGAACTCGAGACCCTTCGCCGTCTCCGGACTCAGCGCACGCACACGGTCGCCAGCCGTGAACGTCTCATCACCGATCACCACCCCGGTGCCCTCGTCGTTCTCGGCGAGCCAGGCTTCGATGATCGCGTCGCGTTGGGCGAGCGGTGCACGCCGCACCGGGATGCCGCTGGAGCGCACCGACGTCGGCACGTTCGCATCGGGCAGGGCCGCGCGGATCACCGGTTCGGCCTCGCGCATGATCTCCTCCGGCGTGCGGTAGTTCACCGTGAGCGATGCGAGCCGGATGTCGCGCAGGCCCGCATCCGTCAGGCGCTCCTCCCACGTCTGCGTGAAGCCGTGCCGGGCCTGAGCGCGGTCGCCAACGACGGTGAAGCTGCGTGATGGGCAACGACTGAGCAGCATGCGCCATTCGGCATCCGTCAGTTCCTGTGCCTCGTCGACGATGATGTGCGCGAACGGGCCGGCGAGCGCATCGTGACGGAACGTCGGCAGGGCGCCGTCATCATCGAGGCTGTTCAGCACGTCGTCGCCGCGGAGCATCGACATCAGACCCAGATCGTCGTCGGCGGCCTCCATCAGCGAGTCCGCAACGTTCTCGCGGTACGCGCGCTCGGCTGCCCTCTGGCGCTCGCGCTCGCGGCGGATCCGCCCGGCGTCGGGGTCGCCGATCGCCCGGCGGGCGGCATCCAGAAACGGCAGATCGGATGCTGTCCATGCCGCGGCGTCCTCACGCTGCAGCATCCGCACTTCGTCGTCGGTGAGCCATGGCGCGCAGCGACGCAGGAATCCGGGGTTGCTCCAGAGGGCGGCGACGAGCCCGGCAGGATCCAGCAGCGGCCACGCGCGGTTGAACGTCTGCGTGAGCGCCTCGCTCTGGCCGAGCGCCAGGCTCAGCTGCGCGCGGGGGATCTGCTCGGCGAACCGGTCGGCGACCATGTCGACCAGCGCCTCCCAGATCTCGTCGCGCGCCTCGTTGTGCGCGGCACCGGTGTCGGTGTCGAATGCTTCCTCCCAGTCGATGTCGCGCACGCGCAGGTCGAACCACGGCGTCTCGACGACCGTGGCGCGCTCGGGCGGGCGCTCGTAGAGGTGCACCGCTGTGCCGATCGCGTCGATCAGGCGCCCGGATGCTTTGAGACGGGCGACCTCGGGGTCGGATTCGGGGTCTGCTTGGCGCCCTTCTGGAACGAGGTCACGCCCTTCCGGAACAAGGTCACGTAACGTGCAGGTCTGCACGCGATCCTCCCCGAGGCTCGGCAGCACGTCGTCGACGTAAGCGAGGTACGGCTGCGAGGGGCCGACGACGAGCACCCCGCCGCCGCTGCCGCGCGAGATCCGCGCGTCGGAGTACAGCAGGTACGCCGCGCGGTGCAGGGCGACGACGGTCTTGCCGGTGCCCGGCCCTCCGTCGACGACGAGTGCGCCCTCCGAACCGGCGCGGATGATGGCATCCTGATCCGCCTGGATCGTCGCCAGCACATCCTGCATGCGCGAGGAGCGCGACGTGCCGAGACTGGCGATGAACGACGACTGGTCGTCGAGCGCACCGCCGGCGGCGAGCGTTTCGGTGGTGAAAGCCTCGTCCCAGTAGTCGCTGACGTGTCCGTTCGCCCAGCGGTAACGGCGGCGGCTGATCAGGCCCATCGGGTCTGCGAGCGTCGCGCCGAAGAACGGCTCGGCTGCGGGGGCGCGCCAGTCGACGAGCAGCTGGCTTCCGTCACTGCCTGCGAGACCGAGGCGGCCGATGTAGAGATGCTCGCCGGTCTCGGTCACCATGCGTCCGAGGCACATGTCGATGCCATAGCGGCGCAGCATCGTCAGCCGTGCGTTCAGCCGGTGGATCTCGAGGTCGCGCTCGACGGCCGCGCCGCCGACACCGCGGGACGAGGCGAGCAGGCGGTCGAGGCGAGCGGATGCCTCGGCAAGACTTTCGCTGAGCGTCGCGGCGATCGCGGCGAACTGTTCATCGTCGCGATCGATCAGGTCGTGCTCGGCCTTGTGGGCGAGCTGGTCCGAAAGGTGGAAGGCGCTGAGGGCGGGGTTGTTCACGAAAGCTCCGATTCCGGCGCGCATCTGCGGTTCTCGTTGCGCACGATCGACAAGTATGCGCCCTCGAGGGGCCCTTGCCGCAAGCCCCCACCCGACCGGTAAACTGGAAGTGCGGGAAGATGGAGACATGGCTCCTCCCACCCCGCAGATGCAGCGCAACGCGCTTGCTCCTGGGCTCCTCGCCGCGATCGCCCTCTTCGTCTCTCCGCTGTTCCCCGGGGACAACGTCGTCGCGACGATCATCATGTTCCTCGTGCCGATCCTCGCGCTCATCGTCGCCTGGTTCGCGTGGCAGGCCGGGCAGTGGTGGTGGACCGTGGCGTTCGTCGCGATCACCGTGATCTGGAACCCTATCTTCCCGTTCGGCTTCACCGGCCAGGTGTGGACCGCCGCGCAGTTCGTCGCCGCGCTGCTGTTCATCGTCGCCGGCATCCTGATCCGCAACGAGCGCACGGCCGCCTGACGCGTCAGGCGGCCGTGCGCGGGGCCGCGCCGCGTTGTGCGTACCGGTGCTGGATGGTTTGTGTCGGTTACGCGCGTCCAAAACCGACAGAAACCCGCTCGCCTGAGCGGCGACGGGGGAGGCGAGTGCGGGTGGGACTCGTTCTGCACAGGTCGCGGATGCGGGGATTCGTCCACATTTGGTCCGAAACACGCGCGGGGTGACGGGGGCATCGGCGAACCTGTGGGCATGCGAACCCGCAGGAGACTTCCCGCCCGCCTCGGTGACAGCTTCAGCGTCGGCGGAGCGCAGCGAGCCGGGGTCGGTCGTTCCCGTCGCGACGCCGACGACCTGCATCGTCCGTTCCACGGCATGCGCTCGACGAGGATCCCCGAGACCTTCCGTCAGGTGGTCGACTGCTATCGGCCGCGCCTTCGCCCCGAGCACCTGTTCTCCGGGCGGACCGCGGCGCGACTGTGGGGCCTGCCTCTGCCGTGGCACTGGAAGAAGACCGAGCTGCTCGATGTCGTCGTGCCACTGCATCTGTCGCCACCGACGGTCCCGGGAGTGCGCGGGCACCGCCTGGCGGCGCACAAGCTCCGGCCCTGGACAGTCGCCGGCGCCGCGGTGGTGGATGCCGTCACCGCGCTGTTCACGTGTGCGTCGGAGTTGACGGTCCCCGAAGCAGTGACGATGCTCGATGCTCTCCTCACCACCGCCGATGACTACCCGGATCTCGGGCCCGGTCGGCCGCTCGCGACGATGGACGAGATCACGCAGCGCCTGGCCGAATGGGGGAGGTTTCCGGGGAGCGGCACAGTGCGAAAGGCGGCTCCGCTCGCTCGAACCCGCGTCGAATCTCCGAAGGAGACCGCGACGCGGCTCCTGATCCGGGATGCCGGGTTCCCGGAACCCGCCGTGCAGCACGAGGTGCGCGACGGCGGTCGCTTCGTGGCCAGGGTCGACCTCGCCTATCCCGAGCTCAGGATCGCGATCGAGTACGAGGGCGACGGGCATCGCACGGACAAAGAGCAATGGCGCAGTGACATCCGGCGCCAGCGCGATCTGGAGGACTGCGGCTGGATCGTGATCCGCCTCACCCAGTCCGACCTCGACGACCATGAGGCACTCGTCGCGCGCCTGCATCACGCGATCTCCGCTCAGGCTGTATGACTTCTGTCGGCTGCCGCCATCCACAAACGGCAGAAGTCATACAGCACGAGCCGGGGACCACGAGCCGGGCGCGCGAGCGCCGCGGATGGCGTTCCTGCGGCGTACGGCGTAGCGTGCGGGGTATGGAAGAGCACCGCCCCGACCCCGCTGAGGAAAGTCGTCCCGAGGACACCGCCGACGAGGCCGCTGAAACTGCGGAGAGCGCACCGCTGGGCGGAGACGAGACGACCGAAGAGCAGCTGGATGCCGATAACGAGGTCGAAGACGACATGCTGAAGTCGCTGAATCCCGACGACTCGCCCGCCTGAGCACGCCGCCGGCGAGGACGCCCGCCGTCAGGGGATGACGCCGACGCGGTGCGCGAGGATTACCGCCTGGATGCGGTCGCGCGCCTCGAGCTTCATGAGCACGCGGCCGACGTGGGTCTTCACGGTCGATTCGCTGAGGTGCAGCTCCCCGGCGATCTCGGCATTGGTGAGGCCCTGCCCGATCGCGATGAACACGTCGCGTTCACGCTCGGTGAGGGATCCTGTCGGATCCGGCCCGTCCGGCGCGGCGCGCAATCGAGGCCCGAGGTGTTCGAGGAACCGCCGAGTCACCCGCGGTGACAGCACTGCGTCGCCGCGATGCACCGCACGAACGGCCGAGATCAGCTCGCCTCGCTGGGCGTCCTTGAGCAGAAAGCCACCGGCGCCCGCAGCCATCGCCCCGAACGCGTACTCGTCGAGGTCGAAGGTCGTCAGCACGAGCACGCGGCTCTGCGGCGCATCGCGTGCGATGGCCTCGGTCGCCGCGATGCCGTCTGTTCCCGGCATCCGCACGTCCATCAGCACGACGTCGGGGTGCAGCTGCTCCACCGCGGTGATCGCTGCGGCGCCGTCACCGGCCTCGCCGACGACCTCGATATCACCCTCGGACTCGAGCACGAGTCGGAATCCGACGCGGATCAGCTCCTGATCGTCGACGAGCAGCACCCGGATCTTCTCAGCCATCGATCGTCCCTCCCGGTTCTCGTGCGGCATCGCCGTCTGCGGGCAGCTCGGCTCGCAGCATCCATCGGTCGGCGCCGGCGGGGCCGGAGCGCACCGTTCCACCGACGTGGGCGGCCCGCTCCTGCAGGCCGCGGATGCCGAAACCGGTCGTGCCGGCCTGCCCGGTCACCCCGTCGTTCTCGATCTCGACGACGATCGGGTCGGCGGAGTGATCGACGAGCACGCTGATCGCCCGTGCTCCTGGCGCATGCCGCATCGCATTGGTCACGCCTTCCTGCACGATCCGGCCGATCGCGAACTGCACGATGGCCGACGCCGACGATTCGCCGATCGTCCGCAGTTTCACCGGATATCCCGCGCGCTGCGCGCTCTCGGCCGTGGTCTGCGGCGAGACGGGGTCGCCGGGGGCCAGGGGCGCGTCAGAGTCTCCGTCGCGGAGCACACCGAGCATCGAGCGCATCTCGGTCAGCGCGGCGCGTGCGGTCGCGGCGGCAGAGATCGAAGCATCCTGCGCCCGCTGCCGGTCCTCAGTGGCGGCCGCCCCCTCGGACAGTGCGACGACCACGGTCAGCGAATGCGAGACGACGTCGTGCATCTCGCGGGCGATGCGGGCGCGCTCGGCCGCCGCGGCGATCTGCCCCTGCTGATCGCGTTCGACCAGCAGCTGACGCGAGCGGTCGATCACCGCCTCGATGTAGCGCTTGCGGCCGCCGATGTTCACACCGATCAGCGTGCCGATCAGGGCCAGGGTGAGCTGACCGGCGACACCGTTCACCGCCGACATCCACGTGCTGGCGCCGATGAGCTGGAGCAGGATGGACAGGACGGTCACCGTTCCCATGCCGACGCCGAGCGTGATCCACGCGGCGCGCGTCGAACGGTACACGGCGATCGAGTAGCTCGTCACGAGCAGTACGGTTCCACCGGCCGGTTCCAGCATGAAGAGGTAGCCGATCGAGAGCGCGTACGCTCCGATGCTCGCGATCACCGGCCACTGCCTGCGGCGCAGCAGCAGGGCGCAGGCGAGCAGGATGAGCACGGTCAGCGAGATGTTCATGACGATCGACTGCACGGCCGGTCGATCGGGGTCGGCGTCATCGACGAACACCGTCGACGGGGCGGCCGAGAGGAGGAGGCAGACCACGGCGATCAGCACATCGGCGAGCACCGGATGGCGTGCCCAGAATCGGCGGATGACGCCGGGGGGACGCGGCAGCCGCAGCGCCTCCTCATCGAGAGGAGCGTCGCTGCGGCTGCCGGTCACGGCTCCGACTCTACGCGTCACGTGTTCGCAGCGCGGCCCAGGCCGCGAGGATGCCGGCGACCACCCACGCCGCGAGCGTCGCATAGGACTCGACACCGCTGAGTCCCCAGTCATCCTGCGGAAGGATCGCGCTCTGCGACGCGGCCATCGGCAGACGGGCAGCCACATCGGTGATCCACTCCCAACCCGCGCCGACTCCGGTGAACACGCTCGCGACGATGGGCAGGACGAACAGCAGCCCGACCGTCGCGGCGATCGCGCCGGCCCCAGAGCGGATCAGGAAGCCGAAGGCGACGCCGATGAGAGCGAACACGGCCATCGAGAGCGACGCGGCCAGGATCGGCAGGATCGACTTCGCCGGGTCGTCCCAGGCGAAGGGCATGTCGCGTCCGGCGAAGACCGGGGTGACCACGAGCGCGGCGATCGTGAAGATGATCAGCGACGACACGAACATGAGCACGGCGACGATGGTCGCCTTGGCGATGAGGACAGCGCCGCGCGAGGGGTTCGCTGCGAGCGTCGAGCGGATCATCCCCGACGAGTACTCGCCGGTCACCGAGATCGCTCCGAGGATGCCGGCCAGCAGCACTGTGAACTGGATGGGAGCGACGACCGCCTGGATCGGCTCGAAGCCGGGAACATCCATGGCCTGCGCGACCAGCAGTGCGATGCCGATGGTGAGCACGGCGACGATGCCGATCGACCACCAGGTGGATCGGACGGTGGCCAGTTTGATCCACTCGCTGCGCAGGGCGCGGGCGAAGGTCCGCCGGTACGGCGCCGCAGGCGGGGCAGCGGTGCGCATCGGGGGTGCGGTGACGGTGCTCATGAGATCTCCTTCGAGTGGTACTCGACCGCGTCGCCGGTGAGCGCGAGGTACGCGTCTTCCAGCGAGCCGCTGGCCGGGGTGAGTTCGTGCAGTGCGAGCCCGCGCTCGGCGGCGATGTCGCCGATGCGGGATGCCGGGAGGCCGGAGATCTCGAGCGTCTCCGGGCCCGTACTGATGACCTCGACGTCGGGTCCGGCGACCGCGGCGGCGAGATCTGCGGCCCGCGGGGTGCGCAGGCGCACCAGCGGGCTCGTCCAGGAGCGGACGAGTTCGTCCAGCGGAGCATCCGCCAGCACCTGCCCGCGACCCATCACGATGACGTGGTCGGCGGTCTGGGCCATCTCGCTCATGAGGTGGCTGGAGAGCAGGACGGTCCGGCCCTCGGATGCCGCGTGCCGCGCGAACCGGCGCACCCACATCACGCCCTCCGGGTCGAGACCGTTGACCGGCTCGTCGAGGATGAGGGTGTGCGGGTCTCCGAGCAGCGCCGAGGCGATGCCCAGCCGCTGGCCCATGCCCAGGGAGAACTTTCCCGCGCGCTTGCGCGATACCGGTGTGATGCCGGCCAGGTCGATGACCTCGTCGACGCGCGAGAGGGGGATGCCGTGCGTCGCGGCGAGCGCGCGCAGGTGGTTGCGCGCCGTTCGGCCGGGGTGCACGGCCTTCGCGTCCAGCAGCACTCCGACTTCGGTGAGCGGGGCGCGCAGGTGGCGGTAATCGATGCCGTTGATGGAGGTGCGACCTGACGTCGGGCTGTCGAGGCCGACGATCATGCGCATCGTGGTCGACTTCCCGGCGCCGTTCGGGCCGAGGAAGCCGGTGACCGTTCCGGAGCGGACGGTGAACGACACGTCCTTTACGGCGGTCTTGTCTCCGAACCTCTTCGTGAGTCCTTCTGCAGTGATCATGCTTCGACGCTACGGATGTCGGGGGTACCGGCGCGTCCTCCTGGAGTACCGACTTCGCCGCGCCGCGGCGGCACTGGAGGACGACGGGTACAGCCAGGGCCCGGCATGCCTGGGCAGGTGAGAAACTGGGAGGATGACTCCCTCCTCGCCCGGTGCTCCTCTGCAGGTCGCGGAGATCCTCCGCCTCCGCGAGGACTTCCCCATCCTGCAGACGCAGGTGAACGGGCATCCGCTCGTCTATCTCGATTCCGGGGCGACCTCGCAGCGCCCGCTGGTCGTGCTGGATGCGGAGCGAGAGTTCGCCACCACGCTGAACTCGGCCGTGCACCGCGGCGCCCACACGCTCGCCGCCGAGGCGACCGAGGCGTTCGAAGATGCCCGGGCGGCCGTTGCCCGGTTCGTCGGTGCCGACGACGACGAGATCGTCTGGACCTCGAATGCGACCGAGGCGATCAACCTCGTCGCCTATGCGTTCTCGAACGCCTCCGTGGGCCGCGGCGGGGCGGCGGCGGAGCGGTTCCGGCTCGGCGCGGGCGATGAGATCGTCACGACCGAGATGGAGCATCACGCGAACCTGATCCCCTGGCAGGAGCTCGCTGCGCACACCGGCGCGACACTGCGGGTCATCCCACTCGACGACGACGGTGCGCTCCGTCTCGACGAGAATCAGATCACCGAGCGCACGAAGCTGGTGGCGGTCACGCACGTCTCCAACGTGCTCGGCGTCATCAACCCGGTCGAGCAGCTGATCGCCGCCGCCCACGGGGTCGGCGCGCTCGTCCTGCTGGATGCCTGTCAGTCGGCCCCGCATCTGCCGCTCGACGTGCGCGCGCTCGATGTCGACTTCGCTGTGCTCTCCGGTCACAAGATGCTCGGGCCGACCGGCATCGGCGCACTCTACGGGCGCCGCGACCTGCTCGAGGCGATGCCGCCGTTCCTCACCGGCGGCTCCATGATCACGACCGTCACCATCACCGAGGCCGAGTACCTGCCGCCGCCGCAGCGCTTTGAGGCCGGCACCCAGCGCGTGTCGCAGGCGGTCGCGCTCGCCGCAGCCGTTCGCTACCTGCACGACGTCGGGATGCCGCGGATCGCCGCCCATGAGGCCGCTCTCGGGCAGCGGCTCGTCGACGGGCTGACGGCGATCGACGGCGTGCGCGTGCTCGGTGCGGGCATCGATCTGCCGCGGGTGGGGCTCGCGAGCTTCGACATCCCCGGCATCCATTCGCACGACGCCGGACAGTTCCTCGACGACCGGGGGATCGCCGTGCGCGTCGGGCACCACTGCGCCCAGCCGCTGCATCGCCGGCTCGGCGTGACCGCGTCGACGCGCGCGAGCACGTATCTGTATTCGACCGAGGCCGAGGTCGATGGGTTCCTCGACGGTGTCTCGGCGACCATCGAGTTCTTCGGGGTGCACTGATGACCTCCAGCGACCTGCAGAATCTGTATCAGGAGCTGATCCTCGATCACTCCCGCACCCCGCACGGTTTCGGCCTGCGCGACGAAGTCACGGCGCAGTCGCACCAGCTCAATCCCACCTGCGGCGATGAGATCACGTTGCAGGTGCATCTCGCCGCCGACGGAAGCATCGAGGCGATCGCCTGGGAGGGGCACGGCTGCGCGATCTCGCAGGCGTCGGCGTCGCTGTTCGCTGAGCTCGTCGAGGGCATGACGGTGCCAGAGGTCACGCAGCGCATCGAGGTGTTCCGCGAGGCGATGCGCTCGCGCGGCAAGATCGAGCCCGACGAGGAGCTGCTCGGCGATGCCGCCGCCCTCGGCAGCGTCTCGCGCTACGTCGCCCGGGTGAAGTGCGCGATGCTCGGTTGGGTCGCGGCCGAAGACGCCTTGCACAAGCTCGACTGACGGAATAGCTGCATTCGGCTCACGTTGTCTCCGATATGACAACTCTCGGAATCATCGGCGCAGGAAACATCGGCAGCCAGGTCGCACGTGCGGCGATCGCCCACGGATACGACGTGGTGATCGCGAATTCGCGCGGCCCGGAGACTCTGAGCGATCTCGTCGCGGAGCTCGGACCTCAGGCGCGCGCCGCCACCGCAGCGGATGCGGGCGCGGCAGGAGACGTGGTCGTGGTGAGCGTTCCGCTGAACGCCCTCTCGCAGATCCCGGTCGCGCCATTGGCCGGCAAGATCGTTTTGGATACGAACAACTACTACTTCGAACGCGACGGGCACATCGAAGCCCTCGACACGGGACAGACGACGACGTCGCAGTTGCTGCAGGAGCACCTGCCGACGTCGAAGGTCGTAAAGGCGTTCAACCAGATCCGCTCCGGTGACATCACCACCGACGGCACGCCCGCCGGTACCCAGAACCGTCGCGCGCTCGCGACGTCGAGCGACTTTGACGACGCGGTGGCCTGGGTCACCGCCTTCTACGACGAGCTCGGATTCGACACCGTGAATGTCGGACCGCTGAGCGAGTCGTGGCGAGTGGAGCGCGATCGCCCGGCCTACGTCGTCCGCCAGAACGCGACCGAGCTCACCGAGAACCTGGCTGCGGCGAACCGGTTGCCCTGATGCGATGGGCCTGAGGGGCACCGAATAGTGTCAGAATGACGATATGGCGGCTTTGCCTGGGGAGCTGGAGTCCGCACGGGTCGCACGCATGCTGCGTGAGGACATCGTGCTCGGACGGCGTGCACCCGGTTCCCGTCTGGTGGAGCGCGACATCGCGACCGCGCTGAGCGTCTCACGTCTGCCGGTGCGCGAAGCGATCCGCAAGCTGGCCGCCGAGGGGCTCGTCCATCCCCGGCCCCGCACCTGGGCAGTGGTGCGGGAGTACACGGTGGATGACGTGAGCGACTTCTCCGAGATGCGGTCCGCCGTCGAGACGCTGCTCTTCGTCCTTGCAGCTGAGCGTCATGACGAGTCGGGGCTTGCCCGTCTGGCTGAGATTCTCGAACGTGAGCAGGATGCGGCGGATGCCGGCGACCTCGAAAGTGCTCGCGAGGCTGCCGGGCATTTCCATGAGCAGATGGTGGTGCTCAGCGGGAACGAGGTGCTTATGGAACTCATCGACGTGTTCGCGACCCGTCTGAAGTGGATCTTCGGGCAGCATGAGGATCCGACGGTGATGGCAGTATCGCATCGCCGGTTGTTCGAGGCGATTGCGGCGCGTGACGTTCCGCTCGTCACGCGCTTGGTCGGCGAGCATCTGGACGCTGGAAATGAGGCTGCGATGCGACGGTTCGCGCTCGCCGAGGAGCCTCCAGTGGCATAGCAGGCTCGAGCGTGCTCCCTGACTGTCTGATGCTGACGATACGATCGAGGGAGGAGGTTTGCCGTGGGACGAACTGCGGATGCCGTCGCTGAAGGCGTCGCGATCGCCACGGCTGCGGCGCGTCTGGACGTGAAGAACCGTATCCTCGTCGGGACGATTGCTCAGGGCGGTGTCTTCGACGCCGGGCGCTACCTCGACGATGCCCGTGAGGCGCTGCTGGACATGGCCGCGGAATCCGAACAGGCGGCGGCGGCGGCGACCCGATTGCGCAAGCGCGCGCGGGGCCGGTACTCCGATCCGGCCGGAACCCACGACTACCGTGACCGCGATGTGCGCAACCTGCGGCGTCGGGCCCGGCAGTCGGCCGGGGTGGCCGAGCGACTGACGGCCATGGCTGAAGACTCCGAGAAGCTCGGCGCCCTTGTCGAAGACGCTCGCGAAGCCGCCTGGGCGGAGGTGCGCGGCAATCTCGATCGGCGGCTCGTGGTGGAGGGTATGCGTCCCGAGCAGGACCCCGATTACGCGGTCATGCGCGAGGCCCGCATGCAGGCGCTGCGGCTGGTCGACCTGCAGGCGCTGTCCTCGCAGCAGCGCGCCCGGCGCAAGCTCAAGGGTGCGTCCTGAGCGGTTTCGCGTTCGTGCTCCCGGTCATGTATTCTTGCTGAGGCCCGATTCGTTGAAACGGGCAGCAAAATGCGCCACTAGCTCAATGGATAGAGCATCTGACTACGGATCAGAAGGTTAGGGGTTCGAGTCCCTTGTGGCGCACACTGTGTTGAGACAGTAGTCGAACCCCGTCGCGAAAGCGGCGGGGTTCTTTTTCTTTGTCCGGGTCGGCTGTGCAGGACGTAGCCTGGAGGAGTGACTGCGTACGTCTCGGCATTCGATCTGTTCTCCATCGGAGTGGGGCCGTCGAGCTCTCACACTGTCGGGCCGATGCGCGCGGCGCTCGACTTCTCGCAGCGCCTGGCCGGTGATGCCCGACTGCCCGAGATATCACGCGTGACCTGCACCCTCTACGGGTCGCTCGGCGCCACGGGAATCGGCCACGGCACGCCGGATGCCGTCGTCGCCGGGCTGCGCGGACTCGCACCTGAGTCCTGCGACCCGGCCGAGGTCCGCGCGGCTTGGGCGTCGTTCCCAGAAGGAGGCGACCTGCGGATCGCCGGTGAGCGCGCCGTGCCCTTCGCCAAGGCCGATATCGAGTTCGTGCCGCGCACCCGGCTGCCGGGGCATCCGAATGCCATGACGCTGCGGGCGCACGCGGGGGACGGCGCGATCGTCGTCGAGGAGACGTATTACTCCATCGGCGGCGGCTTCATCCGCCGCGACGGCGAGGAGGCGCAGATCGCCGCGGGCTCGTTCCCGCTCGACTACACCGATGCCGCGTCGCTGATCGCGCTGTGCGATGAGCGAGGCATCACGATCGCCGACGTCGCCCGCGAGAACGAGATGGCCCTGCGTTCGGAGGAAGAGGTCGCAGCCGGTCTCGATGCCCTCTGGGACGCCATGGCCGGGTGCGTCGACGCCGGTCTCCATACCGACGGCGTGCTCCCCGGCATGCTGAAGGTCAAGCGTCGCGCCGGCGCGATCCGCGAGCAGCTCGAGGGCATCGAATCCGGTGGCGCGCGGGAGATGCCCGGGGAATGGCTCGGAGCCTTCGCGCTCGCCGTCAACGAAGAGAACGCCGCCGGCGGCCGGGTCGTCACAGCTCCCACGAACGGCGCCGCCGGCATCCTGCCCGCGGTCGCGATGTACTGGTGGCGGTTCCTCGCCGATTCCGGGCTCGGCTCCGGCAACGCCGTCACCCCGCACGGGTCGTTGAGCGAGCGCAGCGAGACGAAACGGCTTGAGCGAGCGCAGCGAGTCGAAAGCACCGAAACCGCCGAACCTCTCGACATCACCGAGGCCAACCGTCGCCGCGGCATCCGTCGTTTCCTGCTCACCGCGACGGCACTCGGGTCGCTGTTCAAGGCCAACGCGTCGATCTCGGGCGCCGAAGGCGGCTGCCAGGCCGAGGTCGGCTCCGCCTGCGCGATGGCGGCGGGCGGGCTCACCGCGGTGATGGGCGGCACGACGCGGCAGATCGAGAACGCCGCCGAGATCGCGATGGAGCATCACCTCGGCCTCACCTGCGATCCGATCGGCGGGCTCGTGCAGATCCCGTGCATCGAGCGCAATGCGATCGCGGCATCCACGGCGGTGACCGCCGCCCGTCTCGCCCTGCGCGGCGATGGCGAGCACTACGTCTCTTTGGATGTCGTCGTCGAGACGATGCGCCAGACCGGCGCCGACATGTCGACGAAGTACAAAGAGACCAGCGAGGGCGGCCTCGCGGTCAACGTCATCGAGTGCTGAGGCCGCGCGGCGGATCCGGCGTCGTAGGCTGACACCATGTCGAGCACCCGAGGTCGCGGCCGCCCCCGCGGGGCCTCCGACGCCCGTTCGCGGATCGCTGCGGCGGCCGTGCACGAGTTCGGTGAGCATGGCTACGACGGTGCGACCATCCGCGGCATCGCCGCCCGCGCCGAGGTCGACTCCGCGCTCGTGCACCACTATTTCGGCACGAAGGCTGATCTGTTCGCCGAGGCTGCCGGGTTCCCGGTGCGTCCCGACATCGAGGTTCCCGTCATCCTCCGCGAGTTCCAGGCGGTGCAGTTCATGCCGCTGCTCGTGTTCCCGCAGATCATCCTCGGCGGCCTGTTCATGCCGCGCGATCAGATGCCCGACGTGCTGCACGCCATCTCGGACTGGCTGCCGCTGAGCTACGCGATCGACGCCATCGGCGCGGTCACCGCCGGGGATGAGGACTGGGACATCTTCGCTCCGCTGCTCATCGTGCTGGCGTTCGCGGTGGGTGCGCTGCTGCTGGCATCCCTCACCCTGCGCCGCCGCACGCGCTGACTCAGCCTCGCCCGGCCCGCTTGGTCGTGTGCCGCGTCGGCACCGCCTCCCACGGATCCTCCGGCCAGGGATGCTTCGGGTACCGCCCGCGCATCTCTGCGCGCACCTGCGCATAGGGGCCAGACCAGAACGAGGCGAGGTCATCGGTCACAGCCAGTGGCCGTCCGGCGGGGGAGAGCAGATGGAACAGCACCGGAACCCGTCCGCCCACGAGCCGCGGTGTCTCGGCCCACCCGAAGCACTCCTGCAGCTTCACGGCGACCACGGGTTTCGCGGTCGGATCGTCCAGCGGCGGATAGGCGATGCGAACGCGCGAGCCGCTCGGCACCTCCAGTCGCTCCGGCACCAGGGAGTCGAGCTCCGTCGCCGCCGGCCAGGGCAGCAGTCGCCGGAGCGCCGGTGCGAGGTCGATGCGTCTGGCGGGCGTGCCGGTCGCGAGAGCGTCGAGTTCTGGCCCGAGCCACCCCTGAAGGTCGTCGAGCAGCCCGGCATCCGAGACGTCCGGCCACGGTGCGTCGAGCTCACGATGCAGCAGGGCGAGCCGGCGACGCAGATCATCCGCGGCGTCCGACCAGGTGAACACCCCGAGGCCGTGCCGCTTGATCGCTCGTCGCACAGCATCCTGGCCGCCCTCCCCGGCCTGCACGCGCGCCGGGGACGATGAGCGCACGATCGCGCCGATGCGGCGTTCGCGACGTGCGACGACCCGACCGTCGATGAACTCGGCCTCGACACGGTCGGTGACGAGATGGTCGGCTGCGCGTTCCGCGTCGCTTTCCGAGATCACGGCGGCTGCCCGGATGACGGCGCCCGTGCCGGCGGCGGCCCGCCCGTGTGCTCGGGTGACGTCTGCGACGGCCAGCCACTCGGCCTCGGCGAGCGGACCGCTGACCCCAGCGCGGGTACCGGAGGCCAGCAGGAACGTCGCGCCGTGGGCTGTGCGCTCGGCGCGTCGGGCGACCCGGTCGGGGAACGCGAGGGCGATGACGAGGCCGATGTCGTCGGTGGTCGTTCCGGTCCGGTTGGCGGTCGCGGAGCCTGCGAACCGGAGCAGGCGCGTGACCTCTGCGGCCCACCGTCGAGAATCCGGTGACCGCCGTTGCCGCATTGCGATCAGTGCTGCTGCGATGTCCGCGTCGGTGATGCGGATCTCCCCGCTGAGCAGGGCGACGACTTCGGCGGCGAACCTCTTGCCGCCCCGCGGTGCGCCGTCGCGGAGGGCGCGGGCGAGACGCGGGTCGGTCGGCACGCGGCCGAGCTCCCGTCCGACGGGCGTCGCTCTGCCGTCGTCGTCGATCGCGCCGAGACCGCGCAGCACGGCGACGGCATCGCGCAGGCTGTCGCCCGGGAGTGGATCGAGCAGGCGGAGCCCCGCGCCGCCGGGGGTGCCCCAGCATGCGAGCAGCAGGGCGGCGTCGGTGAGGTCGGTCGTGGCGACCTCGGGGGAGGGGCGTGCCGGTGCTGCTGCGAACGTGCGCTCATCGACGCAGCGGATGACGGTGCCCGGTCCCTGGCGGGTCGCGCGTCCGGCCCGCTGGACGGCGGAGGAGCGCGACGTGGGCACGGTGACGAGGCCGCTCATTCCGCGGGCGGCGTCGCGCTGCGGCTGTCGCGAGAGGCAGGTGTCGACCACGAGGCGGACGCCGGGGACGGTGAGCGAGGACTCTGCCAGCGACGTGGTGACGATGATGCGCGGCATCCTCTGCGCACCGCGTCCGCGGATGACGGCATCCTGGTCTGCCGCGGGCAGATGGCCATGCAGCTCGCGGACGTCGACGTCGTCGGCGCGGGCTCGGATGCCGCGGGCGATCTCGGCGACCTCACGCGCTCCGGGGGCGAACACCAGGATGTCGGCGGCCGGATCGGTGCGCGATAGTTCACGGCCGGCGGATGCCGCGGTGCCGGCGACATGGTCGAGGAAGGCTCGGGTGACGCCGCGTTCATCGAGTCGTGGCGCGAGGCTCGGCGCCCAGCGCTCTTCCAGCGGATGCTGCGGGATCGTCTGCGTGACGACGGGAGCGGGCGCAGCATCCGTGCCGATCACCGCCGCGACGCGATCGGCGTCGAGCGTTGCCGACATCGCGACGAGAACGAGGTCGTCGCGGAGCTGGCGTACTTCGCCGAGGAGTCCGATCAGCAGGTCGGTCTCCAGCGCGCGTTCGTGCACTTCGTCGATGATGATCGCGTCGACGCCGTCCAGGGCAGGATCGTCGAGAAGGCGGCGCAGGAGCACCCCAGCCGTGACGAACTCGATGCGTGTGGCCATCTCGACCTGGTGCTCGCCGCGGACGGTGAAGCCGATCCGGGTACCGAGCGAGGTGTCATCGAGCTGGGCGAGCCGTCGTGCGGCGGCTCGGGCGGCGACCCGTCTCGGCTGCGTGACGATCACGCGGCCGGCGGTGCGGTTCGCGACCACCGGCGGCACGAGCGTGGTCTTTCCGGTGCCCGGCGGAGCGCTGACGATGACGGCCGGGCTCTGATCGAGTGTCGACGAGAGGTCGCCGAGTGCGTCTGCGAACGCGAGCCCGTCGCCGATGCTCTCGAGGTCGAACGCCGCGCTCATCACCCCTCTATCTTCCTCGACGCCCAAGTCGTCACACCGGGCCGTCACACCGGGCCGTTACGCAGGGCCGTCACGTGGGGCACTCAGCCGTGCGTTGAGCGAGCCGAAGGCGAGACGAAACGGGTTGAGCGAGCGCAGCGAGTCGAAACCTGCCCAACCCTCACCCAACCCTCACCCAACCCTCACCCAGCCGCTCGACCTCACTCGGCCGAGGCGGCAGGCGGGGGCGGAGGCGGCGTGGACTCGGATTCCTTGGTCACGGTGCGCTCAGGCGATCCCGAAGTACTCGTCTGATCGCCGGCATCGGTGGTTGCTGACCTCGAGCTCGCGCCCTGAGCGCTGGCGAAGCCGTCGCCGATGCCGCGGCCGACGGCCTGGCCCTGGATGATCGCCGCGAGGTCGAGGCCCGTCGCAGAGCTGACGCTGTCGAAGACCGACTTGAGTGCCTTCGCGTTGTCGGCACCGACGACGTTCGATGCGCCGTCCTCGCCGGCACCGCCGATGATTGACACGTTGCCGATCGCGGCGTAGCCCTTGGCGAACTCGCTCATCATGGACGGGAGCACGTCGAGCACGCGCTGAGAGAGGAATGCCTCCTGGTTGGAGGCGATGGCCTTCGCTTCGGCTTCGGTCGCCGACGCCCGCGCCTCACCCTCAGCACGGATGGCTTCTGCTTCGGCGTTGGCGCGCAGGCGGCGGGCTTCGGCCTCTGCGTCTGCCAGAGCGCGCAGCGCGTTCGCCTCACCACTGGCCGTGGCTTCGGCCGCGGCGGCTTCACCGGCGGCACGGGCACGGTCTGCCTCGGCCTGCTGCTCAGCGATCCGGGTGCGTGCCTCAGCCTGCTTGACCTGCTCGATCGCGGCTGCTTCTGCCGCACGCTCACGGGTGTAGAGATCGGCCTGGGCGCGGGTCTCCGATTCATACTTCTGCGCGTCGGCGACGCGCTTGACGTCGGCATCCAGCTGGGCCTGGCGGTTCTCCGCGTTCTGCTGCAGGACGGCCTGCTCGGCCTGGGCGCGCGCGAGGTGCTCGGCCTGCTCGGCTTCTGCGCGGGCGCGACCGATACCGGCGTTCGCGTTGGCCGTGTTCGTGTCGAGGGCGGTCTGCTCGACCAGGTTCGATTCCTGGTTGGCGATGATCTTCTGGTTGATCGCACGGTCGGCGTTGGTCTGTGAAATCTCGGCCGACTGGCGCTTCGACTGGATCTCCGGTGCACCGAGAGACTGGATGTAGCCGACGGCGTCGGTGATGCCCTTGATCTGGAACGAGTCGAGGATGAGGCCCTGCTCGGCGAGCTCCTGCGAGACATCGGCGGCGATCTGGTCGGAGAACTTCTTGCGCTCGCGCATGAGTTCGACGACCGACAGGGTCGCGACGATGCCACGCAGGGCACCCTCGAGCTGTTCGGTGGTGAACTGCTCGATCGCAGCATCCTGCGAGGCGAAGCGCTCGGCTGCGCGGCGGACGTACAGCGGGTCGGAGCCGATCTTCACGATGGCGACGCCGTCGACGTTCAACGTCACGCTGTCGAGCGACTGCGCCTCGGCGTTCAGCGAGACCTGGCGTGAGCGCAGGGAGATGATCTCATGGCGCTGCGTGATCGGGTTGACCAGCGATTTGCCGTTGACGATGACGGTGACGGGGGAGTCAACGCTCTCGGAGCTGCTGGTTCCGTCTGCGCTGATGATCGCGCGCTGCACTTTTTGCTTGCGGCCCGAAATGACCAGCGCCTCATCGGCGCGTGCGACCTTGATCCAGCTGCGTGCAAACAGCAGCACGATCAGTCCGACCACGATCAGGGCGACGACGGCGATGCCGACGAGGATCAGAATGCCGACAGCTCCGGCGATCTCCATGTGCGTACCTCTCTGCAGGTCCGTTCCGGCCGGAGTCTGCACCCACGACTATGCCAGAGATGGCAGGTCGGGATGGCGCCGGCGGCGGATGCTGTGGAGTCAGCGCGCGCGGAGCTTGTCGGTCAGCTTCTGCAGTGTGCGCAGTTCATCGTCGTCGAGCACGGCCATGCGCTCGGCGATCGACCGGCTGTGTGTCATGGCGACTTCGCGGAAGCTGCGCGCCCCGGCATCCGTCGCCGTGAGCACAGATCCGCGACCGTCCTCCGGGTCCGCGCGCTTCGTGATCAGTCCGCGTGAGACCATGCGGTCCACGAGACGCGAGACGCTGGGCTGGCTGATGAGCATCTGGGTCGTGACATCGCGAAGCCGCGCTGTCATGCTCGGCGCACGCGTGACGGTGAGGAGCACGTCGTATTCGGCCTGGGTGATCGGAGTGTCCTCGAAGTCCGCTGCCATGGCCGTGAAAAGTTCATGTTGTGCGCGGAACAGGCCCTCCCACGCTTCGAGCGCGAGCTTTCGGTCTGTCATGAGATACAAGAGTAACGGAATGGTGAAGGGCCGGTCGGAGAGGCTTCCGACCGGCCCTTGTCCCTTGCACCAAGAGTGTCCTGCAATCACATGCGGTGAATGCCACAGCAAACATTCACCGTGTGATCACTGTATAACGGCAAGGTAACGAACGCAACGGTCAGATAACGGAAATTTTGGGGAGGCCGCGGTCGTGCTCTGGACCGATGAATTCATCCGTTGCCAGGGATCTACCTCTGTGA
>NZ_JBQDVP010000008.1:0-75336 GCF_052102115.1 Microbacterium sp. | reverse complement strand
ATGTGACCGCGCAGCTCGCGCAGCATCCGACCGCGCATGCCGGTCACGGTGTGCGGGCCGACCGTCACCGTGCCCGATGTCGCGGGGACGAGCCCGTTGATCGTGCGGATGAGCGTCGACTTGCCCGAACCGGACAGGCCGACGACGGACACCATCTCGCCCGCCGCGATGTCGAGCGAGACGCCGCTGAGGGCACGGGTGCCGTTGGGATAGGTGACCGACACGTCGTCCAGACGGATCGACCACGACGCGGAGGCCGGGAGTGGTGCCCCGGCCTCCGCGCGGAGCGCATCAGCGTGCATGCAGCGGATCTCTCATCTGTGGTGAATCAGGTGTGGGTCGTCAGTTCGAGAACTCGCCGAGGATCTCGCCGTAGCGGTCGATCTCCTCTTCAGCGGTTTCGCTCGTCCAGTCCGACAGACCGACGAGGTCGAACATGACCGATGCTGCTTCCTCAGAGGAGTCGGCGTAGTCGTCGAGCAGCTGCGTCAGCTCGGCCACGAGGTCGTCGGGCAGCGACGGGTTCACCGCGACGCCGCCGTTGGGAATCATCTCCGTGTAGGCGAACGCGACGACCTTCTCGGCGATGTCCGGTGCCTCCTCGGCGACCGTCGTACGCGCGTCCCAGTAACCGAAGCTGACCTCGGCGTCGCCGTTGTAGACGGCGAGGACGGCGTTGTTGTTGCCCTCGACGGGCACCTGGGTGATGCCGGCATCCGTATCGACGCCCTGGTCGCGCATCGCGACGACCGGGTACTGGTAGCCGGCGGGCGAGGTCGCGGCCTGCAGGGCGACCTTCGTGCCGTCGGTGATCTCACCGAGCGCCTCGACCGCCGCGGGACCCGAGCCGGTGGATTCGCCGCCGTCCTCCTCGATGCCGTTGCACGAAGACAGTTCGATGCCGCTGGCGGCATACGTCGACATGACCGGCTCGTCGTCGCAGTACTTGTCGGGGTTGTTCGTGTAGGCGACGGCGGCGTACGAGGTGGCGCCGAAGCGCACATCGCGCAGGATCAGTTCGGCGTCGTAGCGCTCGGTGGCGTTGTAGAGCGAACCGGCGTCGGTGATGATGACCTGCGCCTGGTCGGTGCCGAGCGCTTCGACGGTGGCCGCGTAGTCGGATGCGACGACGCCTTCCACCTCGATGTCGAGGTTCTCGGACAGGTAGGCGGTGAGCGGGTCGAGAGCCTGGGCGAGGTCTTCGCCCTCGACCGAAGGAACGAGCGACAGGGTGATGGACGAGGGCCATTCGGTCGCTTCGCCGCCCGTGTCGCCCTCGGAGGAGCTGCTGGCGCAGCCGGCGAGGGTGAGTACGGCGACTGCGGCGATGCCCGTGGTGAGCAGGGACTTACGCATGCGGATCGTGCCTTTCGGTGAGGGTGGTGCCGGTGGGGGTACTACTGGATGCCGCATCGGCGGCCCAGGCTTCGATGTCGCCGTACAGGTCGGCGATGGTGCGTCCGCGCATCGTGACAGCGGCCGGGGATCGTTCGGCGGTGGCGCCGACGAGCGCGGTCGTCGCTCCGAGGTCGGCCGCGGGGGCGAGGTCGAACGCGAAGATGTCGCCGACGGAGAGCACCGGGCCGTCGATGACGGCCGCGCTGACGATGGGAACGAGCCCATCCGGTTTGCCGACGGTGAAGTGCAGCTCGTCGAACAGATCCGCGACGTGCCAGCCCTCGAGCACCGGGCGAATGCCGGCACCGGGCGCGTTCGTCGCGAGGACGACGCGTGCGTGCGTGCGGACCGTCGCGAGGAAGACGGCGAGACCCGTGGGCGGGGCGATCGCCGCTTTCTCAGATCCGAGCAGCGCCCGCGACGACTGGTAGGCGGCTTCGAGGGCATCGACTGTCACGCCCTGCTCACCGGCGAGAGTGCTGATCACGTCATACCCGTCGCGCGCTTCGCTCTCGCCGCGCTCGAACGCGGAGACGGCGGCCATGGCGCGGTCCGTGAAGGCGGCGTCACCGGCGGCGGAGGCGATGGCCCGAGCGAAGGCCTCGAGGGGACCGGCGCCCAGCGCGATGGTCCCATCGAAGTCGAAGATGATGGTCGCGGTCACTGCTCTCCTGCTCGGTTCTTCGGGGTCATCGGCCACGGTCGGACGATGCGTCCACAGTTGCACCTGGATGTGGACGATCTGACCACAGAGCGTGAACGTCACGTGAACTCCGTGTCCGACCTCGCCCGTAGGCTGGATGCATGCGTTTGGCCACCTGGAACATCAACTCGATTCGCACCCGCGTCACCCGCACTGTCGACTTCGCCGTACGCGAAGACATCGACGTGCTCGCGCTGCAGGAGATCAAGTGCAAGCCCGAGCAGTTCCCGTATGAGCCGTTCGAGGCGGCCGGGTACCAGGTCGAGGCGCACGGCCTGAATCAGTGGAACGGCGTCGCCATCGCCAGCCGCCTGCCGATCACCGATGTCGAGACTTCATTCGCCGGGATGCCGGGCTTCGCGAAGGGCCATGAGGGGCCGGATGCTCCGCTCGAGGCCCGCGCACTGGGCGCGATGATCGACGGCGTCAAGGTGTGGAGTCTGTACGTGCCCAACGGCCGGTCGCTCGACGACCCGCACTACGCGTACAAGCTGCACTGGCTCGACGAACTGCGCAAGGCGACGGCCGCCGAGCTGCAGGCGAAGCCCGACCTTCCGCTCGCCCTGGTCGGCGACTTCAACATCATTCCGTTCGACTCCGACAACGGCGACCCCGACATCGTCGAAGGCGTCTCCACGCATGTGTCGCCGGAGGAGCGCGCCGCATTCTTCGCGTTCCAGGATGCCGGGGTCACCGACGTCGTGCGTCCGCTGATCCCCGAGGGCTTCACGTACTGGGACTACCAGCGCCTGAAGTTCCCCCGCAACGAGGGGGTCCGCATCGACTTCGTCCTCGGTTCGCGGGCGCTGGCGGATGCCGTCACCGCAGCATCCATTCATCGCAATGAGCGCAAGGGCGAGCAGCCCAGCGATCACGTGCCGGTGGTCGTCGACCTCGACTTCGGCGGCGCCGACGACGACGGCGATATGCCGATGATCTTCGCGTGAGCGGCTGGGGTTAGGGCTTCGACTCGCTGCTGTGAAGGCTTCGACTCGCTGCGCTCGCTCAGCCCGTTTCGCCTTCGTCGCCTCCGGCGACTCCGCTCAACGCCCGGGTTCCTGCCTCCGCTCAACGCCCGACGGCTGCCACACGCGGGCCGTTGAGCGAGTGGAGCGAGACGAAACGCGTTGAGCGACGAGCGCAGCGAGGAGTCGAAACGTCCATCCGCCCTCACCCGAATCCGTCGCAGGGCGGATGCCACGGCATCCGCTCCCCCGTACCGTTGAGTCATGTCCGCATCCTCTCGCGCGCTCACGCCGCGTCAGCGTCAGGCCGACGCGCTGCTAGCCGTCGTCGTGTTCCTCACCGGAATCATCAGCGCCGCGCTGTCGGCGATCTCGCAGATCTACGGCGACGAGCAAGCACCGCTCTGGCAGGCACTGATCTACCTCGCGGTCGTGTCCGCACCGTTGGCGTTCCGCCGGGTCTGGCCGGCGCCGGTCCTCATCATCGTGTCCGTCGCGTATTTCATCGGCGTCTCCCTCCGCATCCCCGAGGTCTACGCCGGCAACATCGCCGTGTTCATCGCGCTCTATACCGTTGGCGCCTGGATGGCCAACCGTCGCGCGGCGTTCGTCGTGCGTGCCGCGATCATCACCGGCATGTTCGTCTGGCTGCTGTTCACGATGTACCGCGATGCCATCGACACCTCCCGCGAGGAGGACGTCATCGCGGGCGCGATGTCGCCGTACCTCGCCTACATGCTGCTGAACCTGCTCATCAACGTGCTGTACTTCGCGGGCGCGTACTTCTTCGGCGAGCACGCCTGGAAGTCCGCCATGCAGCGCCAGGCGCTCGAGCAGCGCACCGCCGATCTCGAACACGAGCGCGAGGTGACCGCGGCGCAGGCCGTCGCCCTGGAGCGGGTGCGCATCGCCCGTGAGCTGCATGACGTCGTCGCCCACCACGTGTCGGTCATGGGCGTGCAGGCGGGCGCGGCACGAATGGTGATCGATCAGGATCCGGCGCGCTCGAAGGACATGCTCGGCGGCATCGAGGCATCCGCGCGCACCGCGATCAGCGAGCTGCATCACCTGCTCGAGACGCTGCGCTCACCGGACGGCGAGATCGAGGAGGCCGCGTCCACCGTCGAGCTCGTCGACATCGCGGCGCTCGTCGACGCGTCGAACGCCGCGGGTCTTCCCACCGAGTTCTCCGTCGTGGGCGAGGAACGGCCGGTACCCTCCGTCGTACAGGTGAACCTCTACCGCATCGCCCAGGAGTCGCTCACGAATGCCCGTCGTCACGCCGGCACGGCCGCCACGGCCGACGTGCGCCTGCGTTACACGGACGACGACGTCGAGCTCGAAGTGGTGAACACCGGCCGGCGTGTGCTCGCACCGCGCCCAGGCATGGGGCAGCTCGGGATGCGTGAGCGTGCGCTCGCCTCTGGGGGGACGATCGAGTCCGCGCCGCGCGAGCAGGGCGGCTGGCGGGTGCGTGCCCAGATTCCGCTCGTCGATTCACCAGATCTCGTGGGAGCCCCCGCATGACCGCTCCGATCCGCGTCCTCCTCGTCGATGACCACGCGGTCCTGCGCGCCGGGTTCCGGACGATCCTCGACACCCAGCCCGACATCACCGTGGTCGGCGAGGCATCGACGGGCGCCGAGGCGGTGGCACAGACATCCGTGCTGAAGCCCGACGTGATCAGCATGGACGTGCAGATGCCCGACATGGACGGCATCGAGGCGACGCGGCGGATCGTCGCCGACCCCGACGTGCGCGCCGCGATCGCGATCGTCACGACCTTCGACCGCGACGACTACCTGTTCAACGCCTTGGATGCTGGCGCCAGTGGCTTTCTGCTCAAGAACAGCGGTCCGGAGGATCTCGTCGCCGCGGTCCGCGTACTCGCCGCCGGCGACGGGATGCTGGCACCGGAGGTGACTCGGCGTGTCGTCCAGCGGTACGCGGCGAAGGTGCCTGGCGCGGAGAGTGCGGCCGCGGCATCCGCTCCGGTCGAGCTCGCCGACCCGTTCACGGAACGCGAGAGCGAAGTGCTGGCGCTGATGGCGGAGGCGATGAGCAACGCGGAGATCGCCGCGAAGCTCTTCATCGGCGAGGCGACCGTGAAGACGCACGTGTCACGAATTCTGCAGAAGCTCGGCGCGCGCGATCGCGTGCAGGCCGTGGTGCTGGCGCTGCGCGGGGGATTGGCGTAGCGGGCTCCGCGCAGATTCTGTCCGGGCACTGTTCGTAGCACTCGATTCGTGGCCATGTCCCAGCCGACCGCTATCGTTGCAGAACAACTTTCAGGGGGCATATGTCGAAGCGCGGTTCAAAGTATTCAGCGGCGGCAAAGGCGAAACGGCACCGTGGCTCACTCGCCTGGGGAATTCTGTTCGCAACTGGATGGGTCTTCGCGACAATCGGAATGATGCCCGTCGCGCGGGCGGCTCTGCAACCAGCTCCCGGCGCGCAGCCGAACGAGTTCGGGGCCTTTCTGCTTACGCAGGTCTTCGTCGGTGTTCTGCTGATCGTTGCGATCATCCTCCTCATCATCGGGGTCGTTGGTGAGGTCAAGTCCACGAAGTTCAATCGCAGGGACGCCGTGCTCGCCCATGCGATGGGCGATCGTCTAGCGGCGCTGTCTACCGAACCGCGATCGGCGATGTACGCCGTCGACACCGCCGAGAACGCGGACGGTTCCTGGGATCACCGCATCACTGACGCCATCCCGTTGGAGGTCGAACGACACTTCGACCAGCAGACGCTGGGATCCATCACCGGTGCACTGCAGACTCGCATGAGCCTCTTCGGCACGACGGTCGGTATCGGTGTCGTCAATCGTCGAGGAATCGGATTCGGCGGGGCGCTCACAAAGGGACGCGTGCACGGAACCACCCAAGCAGATCTCACGGTCAACGAGACGACACGTGCGAACCTCATGGGTGACGGGCTGTTCTCCACGTATTCGACCGGCGAAGACTCCTGGCGCCTCATCGCGATGCCCAATACGGCCGCACAGGAGTGGCTGTACAACCTGCTTCTCCAGCTGTGGCATCACTTCGGATCAGACGAGACGCATACGGGACGCACCGTCGGATCCTGGGTGGGACCACTGACACAGACTTTCACGCCGTCTGATGTCTCCTATGCGACCGATCGACTGACGCATATCCTGTCGAGGCCGTTCGAAGCCAGACCACCGGTGACGTTTTCCGGCACACTGATCGGCCGCAATGCGATCCTTGCGGCCGAGTTGACACTGCCGGATGGAACCCGATTGGAGATGCTGCCCATCCGGCTGCCCGCCCGTCTCGCCGCAGCTGTTCTCGCCGCCGAGGCAGACGCAGTCCCGCAGATCGAAGCCACCGGAAACGCTGAGCTCACTGATTGAGGTGGGATGACGGATGCCCCGGCTTGAGCCGTGCGGAAGCAGCTTTGACCATTTCCTTACTCTTTCGATTTTCTCCGCCGGGAGATATTCTCGCAGGAAAGGAGGTTCATCATGCCGACCGCAACGATGACGAGCAAGGGGCAGATCACCGTCCCCAAGGAGGTACGAGAAGAGTTGCGCCTCGAGGCCGGATCGAGAGTCACGTTCGTGCGATTACCTGATGGCAGCTACTCCCTTTCGGCCCGCACCCGATCCCTTGCAGACCTGTCCGGCATTCTCTACGACCCGAACCGTGCATCGATGACGATCGAAGAGGTCAACGATGCGATCGCAGAGGGCGGTGCTGCAAGCGGCATGCACGGCATGACGCCGTCGCGATGATGCTCGTCGACCAGCTCACCGGGATCGACACGAATGTCCTGCTCAGGTACCTGACGCGCGATGACGAGGCCCAGCATGCAGCAGCGGAGAGATTGCTGCTGTCGTTGACCGAGAGCGCTCCCGGATTCATCACTCAGGTGACGCTCGTCGAGGTCTATTGGACGCTCGCCCGCAGTTTTCGCTACAGCAAAGGTGAATCGCTCGCGGTGATCCGCGGCCTCCTCGAGAGCCGAACTCTGGAGTTCGAGGACGGCGAGGGAGCGATGCTGGCTCTCCACTTCGCCGAAGAGGGCGCCGACTTCGCTGATGCTCTCATTCACCAGGCCGCTCAGCAGTTCGGTGCGAGCACGACCGTCACCTTCGACCGGAAGGCCGCCGAAACGCTGGGCTGGACGCTGCTGGAGAGTTGAGACCGAGCACGACGAAGCCGTCCGACCTGACCTCTTGACGAGGTCGGCCGGACGGCCCTGTTGGTCGAATTGCTTAGGCGTTCACGAGCTCCGAGGAGTGCTGCACGCGGTTGATGAGGCCGTTGAACGCCTCGAGGTAGCCGACGAGGAAGCCGGCGGTCGAGTCGTCGGTCACCTGGCCGTCATCGGTGAACAGGCCGGGACGGTCCTGGATGAAGCCCTCCGGCTGGCCCATGGTGACGGCGCTGAAGTGGCCGAGGATCGCGCGCAGGTGCTGCTGTGCAGCGGCGGTCGCGACGCCCGAGCCTGAAGCGCCGATGACGGCGACCGGCTTGCCGAAGAACGACATCTCGCCGTACGGGCGGGTCGACCAGTCCAGGGCGTTCTTCAGGACGCCGGGGATGGAGCGGCTGTACTCGGGGGTCACGATGATGACGCCGTCGACGTCTGCGATGGCCTTCTTGAAGTCGACCGCGACCTGCGGGAAGTCGCCGTCGAAGTCGGGCGAGTAGAAGGGCAGGTCCTTGATCTCGATCTCGACGAGCTCGGTTCCCTCCGGAGCGAGGTTCTGCAGCACGCGCGCGAGGCGGCGGTTGATGGAGGTGCTTGAGATGCTGCCTACGATGTATCCGATGGTGCGAGTCACAGGGAGTTTCCTTCTGTTCGGGCTCAGACGAGCTGGGGATGTTCGGTGAGTGCAACGACCACCCGGGGAATTCTATTCCGTCGCATGTAAGAGGCGGCTGAGCGCTCCGCCCGGCGGCGGACGGCGAAGATCCGCCCTGGGGGGGATGCCGCACCCCGAGCCCGTTCCATAACGTGGAGCCATGCGATGCACAGAACGAAGGAGTGAGTAAGTGACTTCAGGAACCTTGCAACTGGACGGCGTCACGAAGAGCTACGGCTCTCGGCGCGTGCTCGACAATGTCTCCTTCCCGGTTCACGCGGGCCAGCTGACCGGCTTCGTCGGCGGCAACGGCGCCGGTAAAACCACGACGATGCGCATCATCCTCGGCTTGCTCGTCTCGGACGGCGGAACGGTCACCCTCGGAGGCAAGGAGCTGACCGGCGACATCCGCCGCCAGTTCGGTTACATGCCCGAAGAGCGCGGCCTGTACCCGAAGATGAAGGTGCTCGAGCAGGTCGTGTACTTTGCGCGCCTGCACGGGTTCACCAAGACGGATGCCACGACCAAAGCCACCGCACTCCTCACCGAACTCGGGCTCGACGAACGACTCAACGACAACATCGAGACCCTCTCGCTCGGCAACCAGCAGCGGGCGCAGATCGCGGCATCCCTGGTGCACGACCCGGAGGTCCTGATCCTCGACGAGCCGTTCTCGGGCCTGGACCCGCTTGCCGTCGAAACCGTCGCCGGCGTGCTGCAGGAGCGCGCGTCCCGCGGCGTATCGGTACTGTTCTCGTCTCACCAGCTCGACGTGGTCGAGCGCCTGTGCGACAACCTCGTCATCATCGCCGGGGGCACGATCCGTGCCGCGGGACCCCGCGATCAGTTGCGCGAACAGCACTCCGCGCCGCGGTGGGAGCTCGACGGCACCAGCGATGTCGGCTGGCTGCGCGACGAGCCCGGCATCACCGTCGTCGACTTCGAGGGCGGCAGCGCCGTGTTCGACGCGGACGACCCCGCCACCGCGCAGAAGGTTCTCCGGCGCGCACTGCAGGATGGCGACGTCCGCAGGTTCGGTCCGCAGCTTCCCACTCTCGCCCAGATCTTCAAGGAGGTCATCCAGTGAACGCGTCTCCCACACCCACGGCCGTCTCGACGGGCCAGGGCATCTGGCTCGTCGCAGAACGTGAGATCAGCACCAAGCTGCGCAGCAAGGCCTACCTGTTCTCGACGGCGATCTTGCTGCTGATCGCACTCGCCGGCGTCATCTGGGCGGGGTTCGCCTCGTCGAACACCGACTCAACGCCGGTCGCGGCGACGAGCGCGACAGCATCCGCTCTTTCGGAGCTCGACGGCTTCGACGTCACCGAGGTCGCGGATCGGGAAGAGGCGACCGCGCTCGTTGAATCGGGCGAGGTCGACGCCGCTGTGATCGATGATGAGTCTTCAGCGACCGGTCTCGTCGTCATTGCCGACGAATCCGCTCCGCAGAGCCTGCTGACGGCGGTCTCCGTGACGCCGGAGGTCGAACTGCTCAACCCGGATGCCGCGAGCGGACCACTCCGCTACATTCTCGGCATCGCGTTCGGACTCGTGTTCATGATGGCGGCGATAACGTTCGGCACGCCGATCGCGACCAGTGTCGTCGAAGAGAAGCAGACACGAGTCATCGAGATCCTGCTCTCCAGCATCCCGGCGCGCGTGTTGCTGGCCGGCAAGGTGATCGGCAATACGATCCTGGCGATCTCGCAGATCCTGCTGCTCATGGCGGTGGGAACCATCGGGCTGATCGTCACCGGTCAGACCGGGCTTCTGTCGGGACTCGGCGGCCCGGTGATCTGGTTCGCGGTGTTCTTCCTGTTCGGGTTCGTGCTGCTCGCGGCAATGTTTGCCGCGGCGGGGGCGATGGTGTCGAGGCAGGAGGACGTCGGCGCCACGATGACCCCGGTGATGTACCTGACGATGATCCCGTACTTCCTGGTGATCTTCTTCGGCGACAACCCGGTCGTGATGACGGTGCTGTCGTATGTCCCGTTCTCGGCGCCGGTCGGTATGCCGATCCGGCTGTTCTTCAACGAGGCCGAGTGGTGGGAGCCGCTGGCGTCGCTGGCGATCATGCTCGTGTCGTGCGTGATCGTGATCCTGCTCGGCGCGAAGATCTACGAGAACTCGCTGCTGAAGATGGGCGCGCGCGTGAAGTTCCGCGAGGCGCTGCGGGGCTGAGCGCCGCGGGTGGGCCCCGCTCCGAGACTGCATTCCGCGGATGAGACGTGCCGGACTCCGGCCGTTCTCATCCGCGGAATGCAGTTTCACGGGGCGGGGTATTGCGCTCACGAGTCGTACGTGTTTCACTCCTATTACAACTTTCAGTACTTCATGAAAGTTCATTGACTACTGAACGGAATTCCCTCTAGCGTGCTGAGGAACCGGCTGCGAACCCGAGCAGCCCATCCCCGCCACACCCGGATGGATTCCAAACGGTGTGGCTCAAGGAGGAGTTATGCACAGCAAGGCACGACTGGTGGCGGCCGCTTCAGCAGTGGCAGCACTGACACTCGCGGGATGCTCGGCGGGATCGACCGATGGCGGAGGCGACAATGGCGAGCCGATCCGGTTCGCGGTCGAGCAGCCCGACTCGATGATCCCCGGCAATCAGTTCAGCTCCTACGTGATCCTGGAGTCGATCTTCGCCCCGCTCACGCAAGTCGAAGAGAGCGGCGAGGTCTCCTTCGTCGCGGCGGAATCGGTCGAGTCCGATGATGCGCAGACTTGGACGATCACGCTCCGCGACGGCTGGACGTTCCACGACGGCGAACCCGTCACCGCACAGGACTACGTCGACACCTGGAACTACGCCGCGTATGGCCCGAACGCGTGGGTGAACGGCCCGCAGTTGGCGAACGTCGCCGGGTACGCCGACCTGAACCCGGCCGAAGGCGAGCCGAGCGCCACCGAGCTCACGGGGCTCTCCGTCGTCGACGATCGCACGTTCACCGTCGAGCTGTCAGCTCCCGATCGCCAGTACCCGCTGCAGCTCGGGATCGGCCAGACCGGGCTGTACCCGCTGCCCTCCGAAGCACTCGACGACCTCGAGACGTGGGAAGAGGCACCCGTCGGCAACGGGCCGTTCGAGCTCGCCGACGGCTGGAGCGAGTCCAACCCGATCGACGCGGTCGCCTACGAGGACTACGCCGGGGATGAGCCGACCCTCGACGCTGTGACTTTCGTGCCGTATCTCGACACCGCGACCTCGTACACCGACGCCCTCGCCGGTGACATCGACATCGCGACGATCGCCGCCGGTCAAGCCATGCAGGCACGAGACGACTTCGGTGACAATGTCTACGAGCTCGACGCGCCGGGAGTCGATTTCCTCGGCTTCACGCTGACCGACCCGCGGTTCTCCGACATCCGCGTCCGCCAGGCGATCTCGATGGCGATCGACCGCGAATCGATCAACGACGCCGTCTTCGGCGGATCCCAGGTACCCGCGACGTCGTTGACGGCGCCGAGCATGCCCGGAGACCCCGAAGGCGTGTGCGGGGAGTTCTGCGAGTTCGACCCGGATGCCGCGAAGGCACTGCTCGACGAGGCCGGCGGCTTCGACGGGGAGATGAAGGTGCACTTCGTCGCCAACTGGGGCCAGGAGGACTACTTCGAGGCGATCGCCAACCAGTTGCGTCAGAATCTGGACATTGAAGCCGTGGTGGCCAGCCCCTCCGCAGACTTCGCCGCCTTCACCGATCTGGTGCAGAACGCGGAGACCGATGGGCCGTTCCGTGCACGCTGGGGCGCTCTCTATCCCAGCCAGCAGAACACTCTCACCGCGGTGTTCACCCCGACCGGTGAGGGAAACTTCGGCGCCGGCGGGTACAGCAACCCCGAGGTCGATGAACTGCTGCAGCAGGCGAACGCCGCCGACACTCTCGAGGAGTCTCTGGATGGTTACGTGGCCGCGCAGGAGCGGATTCTGGAGGACTTCCCGACCGTGCCGATGTTCGGCAACCGCTACCTGTACGTGACCTCAGACCGCATCGCCGAACTGCACACCAACGCCGGCGCTGTCGATGTGCCCAAGATCGCCGTCGCCGGCTGACACCGCGGCGCCCTCTCACAGAAACGGAGCACACCGAACGTGCACGACCCCCAGGCGGCGCTCGGCACGGCGGAGGATATTCTTCGCCGTGCCGGCGCGGTGCCGCAGCTGACCAGCATCCCCACCGTCGACGAACTGAACGCCGGTCTCGAGCGTCTGCGCGCCGAGCATCCGAACCTCATCTCGTGCGAGCGGATCGGCACAAGCCGACTCGGCGAGCCGATCTGGCTCTACCACGTCGGAGCAGGCCGTCGATCGGCGCTCATCGTGGGCGGGGTGCACCCGAACGAACCGATCGGGTCGCTGACGATCCTGCACCTGGTCGAGCAGCTCGCGGTCGACGCCGCTTTCCGCACCGGCGCCGATACCGCGTGGCACGTCGTGCCCTGCGCTGACCCGGACGGGATGCGCCTGAACGAGGGGTGGTTCGCCGATCCGTCCGACCGCGGGCTGTACACCCGCGAGTTCTTCCGGCCCGCTCCGGATGAACAGGTGGAGTGGACGTTCCCGTTCGCCTACAAGGACGCTTACTTCGACGCCATGATGCCCGAGACGGTCGCCCTCGCCCGCGCCATCGATCTCACCACGCCCGATCTGTACGTACCGCTGCACAACAGCGAGGGCGGCGGGGCGTACTTCTACGTCTCGCGCCCGATACCTGCGCTTTACCCCCTGCTGCACGAGATCACGGCATCCTGCGGGGTTCCCCTGCACACCGGCGAGCCGGAGGGCGCGCACTTCACCGTGCTCGCCGACGCGATCTACGAGATGGGCACGCTGCAAGATGCCTACGACTGGACCGAAGAGGCGGGCCTGGATCCCTACCCGCCCGGCAGCGCCGGGGAGGCGTCGACCTCGTACGCCAATCGATACGGCGCGCTGTCGCTGATCGCCGAGCTCCCGCAGTTCGGCGACCCGGCCGCCGACGACTCCACGCTGACCGACACGATCCACCGCGATGCGCTGCGACGCTGCGGCGAGCGCCTCGTCGAGACCGGCCGCATGCTCACCGGCCTCATCGCCCAGGTCGACCCGCATGTGCGGATGGACACGCCGCTGCTGCGGGCCGCCCGCGTCTTCTCACCCATGGCGACCGGCGCCGGGGAGGCCGATCTCCTCCGGGCCGAGAAGGAGGACGACCGGCGCGCCACCGTGGCCGAACTCGGCAGTCTCAACGGGGTCGTCAACCTGCATCGCCTGCGCTGGGGCGGGATGCTGCGACGCGCACTGACCGCCGAAGTCGCAGCGGGCGTCGCCAGCCCGGAGGTGCGACGCGCGGCCACCGAGATCGAGGCCGTCTTCGACGGTTGGCTCGCCGAGGCGCGAGCCGGCGGCGACGCTCCCCCGCTCCCCCTGGCGCAGGTCGTCGGAGTGCAGTACGGGGCGATCCTCGCCGCCCACGCCCAGCTGGAGCGCCCCTGATGCAGGTGATGTCCAGATGCGCGTGACACTCGGCGTTCTGCAGCGGCTGGCCGGCTTCGCGCTGGTCTTCGTCGGCGTGACGTTCATCATCTACGTAGCGGTCTTCAGCCTGCCCGGCGACCCCATCCGCGCGCTGGCCGGGGACCGGCAGCTTCCGCAATCGGTGGTGGATGCCATCAACGCGAAGTACCTGCTCGATCAGCCGCTGTGGGTGCAGTACACGAACTACCTCGGCAATCTGCTCACCGGAGATCTCGGGCTCGACCTCACCGGGCGTTCGGTGGCTGACAAGCTCGCTGCGCGGTGGCCCGTGACCATCACGCTCGCTCTCACCGCCTGGGTGATTCAGATCATTCTGGGCCTTGCGGTCGGCATCGTCTCAGCGTTGAAGAACGGCACCGTGATCGACAAGGGACTGCTGGTGATCAGCATCGGCCTGAGCTGCATCCCCGTGTTCGTCCTCGGCATCACGGCGCAGATCATCTTCGGCGTGCGGCTGGACTGGCTGCCCGTCGCCGGGATCAGCGACGGCTGGCCGCTGTCCTACCTGCTTCCCTCACTGGTGATCGCGGCGATCGGACTCGCCTCGGTCTCCCGCCTGGTGCGCGGGTCGATGATCGAGAACCTCGAGGCCGACTACGTGCGCACGGCACGGGCCAAGGGCATCGGCGAGGGGCGCGTGGTGGGTCTGCACGTCATGCGCAACTCCCTCATCCCGACCGCCACGTTCCTGGCCACCGACCTCGGATTCCTCCTCGGAGGCACGGTCGTCATCGAGGGCATCTTCAATCTCCCGGGCGTCGGCAACCTGCTCTTCACGGCGATCCGCGACCACGAGGCAGCCATGGTGGTCGGGATCTCGACCGCTCTGATCGTCATCTTCCTGCTCACTTCGCTGCTCGTGGACGCCATCCACGCGTTGCTCGACCCGAGGATCCGCCGTGCCTGAGAACACCCCACCGACCACCGCGAAGATCCCGGCTCCCAAGACCACCCGGGTCGTTCTGCCCCAGAAGCCGCGGAGCCCGTGGCGGATGCTGCTGCGCCGGCCGCTCTTCTGGCTGTCGGCCGTCATCCTGCTGGTCATGCTCGCGTTCGCCGTGGCACCGGCACCGTTCGCCGGACTCTTCGGCAACGGAGATCCCCGGGCGTGCGACCTGGCGAACAGCAAGATCGAGTCGGCACCGGGGCATCCCTTCGGGTTCGACCTTCAGGGATGCGACATTTGGGCCGGAGCCGTGTACGGAGCCCAAGCATCGATCTCGGTCGGCCTGCTCGCGACCACCATCTCGCTGGCGATCGCCTTGATCATGGGCCTCATCGCCGGCATGGGCGGTCGTGCCGCCGACTGGATCGTGTCGCGCCTGACCGAGGTGTTCCTCGGGTTCCCGTTCCTACTCGCTGCCATCGTCGTACTGAACATGCTCGGGTCGCGGAGCGTCCTCACGGTGGGCATCGTGCTGGGGGTGTTCGGCTGGCCGATGATGGCGCGACTCATGCGCGCCTCGGTGCGCTCGGTCACGGGCGCCGACCACGTGCTCGCCGCCCGCACGATGGGCCTGGGCACCGGGCGGATCGTCGCCCGGTATGTCGTTCCGAACGCTGTGCAGCCCGTGCTGCTGCTGGCCACCCTCACGGTCGGCGCGGTCATCGTCGCCGAGAGCACGCTGACATACCTCGGTGTCGGACTCTCCTCGCCCGCCATCTCGTGGGGCCTCCAGATCGCGGCGGGCTCTCGGGTGTTCCAGGCTTCTCCGCACGTGCTCGTGCTGCCGAGCGTCATGCTCGCTCTCACCGTGCTCGCCGTCGTCGCCCTGGGCGAAGAGCTGCGCAGCGTCTTCGATCCGCGCGAGCGCCGGTGAGGATGGGATGCTGAGGATGCAGCAGAAGGGATCGAACATGGCCGATGACACCCCCGAAGAAGTCGACGAGCGCGAGCAGTATCGGCGCGAGTTCGCCGAGGAGATCAGTCTCATCTGGGAGATGACGGGCACGTCCCGCATGGACGGCAAAGTACTCGGGTACCTGATGATCATGGACCAGCCGTACATCTCTTCCGCCGATCTCGCCACGGCGCTCAGTGCCAGCACCGGCGCGGTCTCGATGGCGACGAGACGGCTGATCGACACGAACTACATCCGCAGGCATCCGGTACCCGGCGACCGCAGCCACTATTTCAAGGCGGAAGAGGATCCGTGGGGCAGCTTCCTGGCCAACGAGCGCCGGTATTTCGATCGGCATATCCGCTCGATCGACACCGCGCTGCACTGGCTCGGGCCCGAGGAGAACAACGCACGCATTCGCCTCACCAACGGACGCGACTATCTGGAATGGGTGCAGGACTACCACCACAAGATGCTCGCCGACTGGCAGGAGCACAAGCGCGCCCGCGATGAGGGTGCAGACAAGGGCTGACGATGAGCGCATCGACCGACGACCAAGGACTCGACACGACGTCCGACGCCGTGCTCGGCATCCGCGATCTGCGGGTGCGATTCGGTAAGCGCGATCCGATCGAGGTCGTCCACGGACTCGACCTCGACATCGCGCAGGGCGAGGTCGTCGCCGTGGTCGGCGAATCCGGATCGGGCAAGTCGGTGACAGCACTGTCGGTGATCGGGCTGCTGCCCGAGAACGCGCGCGCCACCGGGTCGATCACCTTGCAGGGGCGCGAGCTCCTCGGGCTGGAGGCGAGCGAGATGCGCCGTCTGCGCGGAGCCGAGATCGCGCTGATTTCGCAGGATCCCGTGGCCTCCCTCAACCCGGTCTTCACCATCGGCTTCCAGGTGGTCGAGGCCGTACGCGCGCACGATCGCAGGCTGAGCACCCGCGCCGCGCGCCAACGGGCGGTGGAACTGCTCGAGCTCGTCGACCTGCCCGAGCCCGAGCGGCGCATGAAGCAGTACCCGCATGAACTCTCCGGTGGGCAGTGCCAGCGCGTCGGCATCGCGATGGCGCTCGCATCCGACCCGCGGCTGCTGATCGCCGACGAGCCGACCACCGCACTGGACGTCACCGTGCAGGCCGAGGTTCTCGACGTGCTCGCAAGAATCGGGCGCCAGGAAGGCCGGGCAATCCTGCTCATCACGCACGACATGGGGGTGGTCGCCGAGCTCGCCGATCGGGTGGTGGTCATGCGCGACGGGGAGCTCGTCGAGCAGGGCTCCGTACGCGGCGTTCTTCTGAAGCCGACCGCGCCGTACACGAAACAATTGTTGAGCGCGGTGCCGCGGATCGGGTCACGTTTGGCATCGGTTGCGGAGCCGACGACGGATGCGGTCGAGCTGGACGTCGCGGATCTCGAGGTCACCTACGGTGGCCGCATCCGCGGCCTGTTCCGCGCAGTCGAAGGAGTGAGTCTGCAGGTGGGGCGCGGGGAGATCCTGGGGCTAGTCGGCGAATCCGGCAGCGGCAAGTCGACCATCGGGAGGGCGATCATCGGCGCAGCTCCGGTCACGGGAGGGTCGATCCGGGTGGACGGGGTGGACATGCTCTCAGCGTCGCGTGCCGTGCGGCGTGAGACCCGACGGAAGATCGGTGTCGTGTTCCAGAACCCGGCACTGTCGCTGAATCCGCGTTACACCGTGCGGCAGAGCGTGGCCGAGCCGCTGCATGCGATCCGAGGCCTGCAGGGCAGCGAGCTGAGCGACCGTGTGGATGCTCTGCTGGACTCGGTCGGACTGCTCGAGCGAGCCGCGCGCTACTCGCACGAACTCTCCGGAGGGCAGAAGCAGCGTGTGGCCATCGCCCGCGGCGTCGCGCTCGACCCGGATCTGCTCATCGCCGATGAGCCGACCAGCGCACTGGACGTGTCCGTGCAGGCTCAGGTGCTGGATGTGTTCCGCGAGTTGCAGGAGCGGCTGAAGTTCGCGTGCGTGTTCATCAGTCATGACCTGGCCGTCGTCGACGAGCTGTGCGACAGTGTGACGGTGCTGCGGCGCGGAGTGGTGGTCGAGTCCGGATCGCGTGAGCGCGTGCTCCAGCATCCGTCCGACGATTACACGAGGCGCCTGCTCGCGGCGGCGCCCGTGCCGGATCCTGATCTGCAGCAGGAACGGCGCGCTGCTCGCCTCGCGATGGTGTGAGTGACGCCGTGTGACGAACGCTCAGGCGGTCTGCATTAGCCTGAATGGATCGAGGACGACGGGGTCCCCGGGTTCGAAATCTCCCGCCGACCCGAAAGGCACCATGAGCACTCACACCCTCGAGCGCACAGCTGAGACGTCCGTCCCGATCCTCGACATCCTCTCGGCACGCTGGAGCCCCCGCGCCTTCGATTCGAACACCCCGATCGACGAGGACAAGCTCGCCGCCGCTCTCGAGGCTGCCCGCTGGGCGCCGTCGGCGAGCAACACCCAGCCCTGGCGATTCATCGTCGCCCGGCGCGGAACCGACCTGCACGCGGCGATCGACAACGCGCTGATGGGGTTCAACCGCGAGTGGGCCGGCAACGCGCAGGTATTGATCGCAACGTTCGCCGAAGAGACGGATGCTGAGGGCAACCCGCGCCCGTGGGCACACTACGATCTGGGTCAGGCAGCGGCGCACCTGTCGGTGCAGGCCCACGCCGACGACTTGTACGTGCACCAGATGGGCGGCATCGAACGCGACGTGCTGCGCGCACTGCCCGGCGTCGAGGACCGCTTCACCCCGGTCTCCGTGATCGCGCTGGGTGAGCTCGGCGATGCATCAGCACTGTCGGAGAAGCTGCAGGAGCGCGAGACCGCTCCCCGCGCACGGCGCCCCCTCGCTGAGACGGTCATCGCCTCCGCCTGACGCGACTTCAGGATCGAAGGCTTCGACTCCGTCGCTCCGCGCCTCCGCTCAGCCCGTTGCGTCTCCAGCGGCTGCGCCGCCTCCGCTCAACGCCCCGCCCACCGCCGGTCGTTGAGCGGAGGGCGAACGAGCTCAACGCCCCACCCACCGCCGGTCGTTGAGCGGAGGGCGAACGACCTCAACGCCCCGCCCACCGCCGGTCGTTGAGCGGAGGGCAAACGAGCTCAACGTCCCGCCCACCACCGGTCGTTGAGCGAAGGGCAAAGCCCGAAGACGAAACGGGTTGAGCGAGCGGAGCGAGTCGAAGCCTCCTATCCCCGCGACGTCCACCAGCAAACTCAACGCCCCGCCGGGGCCAGCCCGTCCAGGGCAACGGCCAGGACATCCCGGGCGAGCTCTGCTCCGCCTTCACCGCCGCTGGGGCGATACCACTCGACGATCGAGTTGACCATGCCGAACAGCAGGCGCGTGGCAACCGATGGATCGACGTCTGCCCGCACGGTTCCCTCGGCCTGCGCGGCCTGCACCAGCTCCGTCACCTCGCGATCGAAGGCGCGCCGCCGATCAAGAGCCGCCCGTTCGACGTCGCTGTTGCCGCGCACCCGCAGCAACAGCGTGACATACGCGAGCCGGTCGACGAGCACCAGCACCGCTCCGCGCAGCACCTGCTCGAGCCGGTCGCGGGCTGACCCGTCGCCGGCATCCTTCAGCACCCCTTCGAGGCCGCCCAGCGCCTCGTCGAGCGCGACCTCGAGCAGCGCTTCCTTCGAGACGAAGTGGTGGTACAGCGCCGACTTCGACAGGCCCAGTCGAGCGGCCAGCGACGCGACCGAGGTCGCCTCGTACCCCTGCTCGATGAACATCTGCACGGCGATCTCGAGGATCTGATCCCGGTCATAGCCGGGGCGTCCTCGACGCGCGGGCGTCTGATCAGGGTCTGGCACAATCCCCAGTCTGGCACGCGCGGCACGCGCGACATCCGTGATTGCCGAGCCCCGGCATCCTTGCCATACTTGATTACTGAACGAACGGTCAGAAATTACGTTACTCCGACGACGCAGTCAGGTGGGCAGATGAGCGAGGCACTTCTCGTCGATCGACGCCCCGACCGCGTCATCGCGCATCTGAACCGCCCGGACAAGCGCAACGCCATCGATCGCGAGATGATCGACGAGCTCCATGCACTGTGTGCGGACCTCGAGGTCGAGCCGCGCACACTCATCCTCGCGAGCAGCGGTGACGACTTCGCCGCTGGAGCCGACATCGCCCAACTGCGCGCCCGCCGCGCCGCCGATGCACACCGCGGCATCAACGCGATGGCGTTCATCCGCATCAGCGCCCTGCCTATGCCGGTCATCGCCGCGCTCGACGGCTACGCGCTCGGCGGCGGCGCTGAGCTCGCGTACGCCGCCGACATCCGCATCGCCACCCCACGTCTGAAGATCGGCAACCCCGAACCGAACCTCGGCATCATCGCCGCGGCAGGAGCCTCGTGGCGCCTCCGCGAGATCGTCGGCGACGGCCTCGCGACCGAGATGCTGCTCACCGGGCGCACCCTGACGGCCGATGAAGCGCTCGCCGCCGGCTTGGTGTCGGGCATCCACCCGGCCGGCGATCTGCTGACGGCGGCGCACGCGATCGCGGACCGGATCGCCGCCGCGGACCCGCTCGCGATCCGGCACACGAAGACCGCCCTGCGCACGCCGCGCGACGCCCACCCCGCCATCGACGGCGAACTGCAGGCAGAGCTGTTCGAGAGCCCGGAGAAGATGCGGCGGATGACGGAGTTCCTCGAACGGAAGGGGCGCCGATGAAAGTCGGAGTGCTCGGCGGCGGACGCATGGGCGCGGGCATCGCGCACGCGTTTCTGCTGGCCGGCTGCGAGGCCGCGATCGTCGAGCGCGACAATGCGTCGGCGGATGCTGCGGCGCACCGCATCCGCGACATCATCGCGCGATCGATCGATCGAGGAACGACCGATCGCGGCGCCGACGAACTGAATGCCGCCCTATCCGTCGGGCACGATGCCGCGGCATTCGCAACCTGTGACCTCGTGATCGAGGCGGTGCCAGAGGACCGCGCGATGAAGGCCGAAGCACTGTCCCGAATCGAACGCACAGCGCCGGATGCCGCTGTCGCATCGAATACGTCCGCCATCTCGATCGACGACCTGGCAGCCCCCCTCGCCCGCCCGGATCGGTTCCTGGGGCTGCACTTCTTCAACCCGGTGCCGGCCTCGACGATGGTCGAGGTCGTCGTCGGCGCGGCGACGGCTCCCGCGGTGGTCGACCGGGCGCGGGGCTGGGTCGAGATGCTCGGCAAGACACCGATCGTCGTCCGCGACTCCCCCGGCTTCGCCTCCAGCCGGCTCGGGGTGGCGCTGGCGCTGGAGGCGATCCGGATGCTGGAGTCCGGAGTCGCCTCGGCGGAGGACATCGACCGGGCGATGGAACTCGGCTACCGGCATCCGATGGGCCCGCTGCGCACAACCGACATCGTCGGGCTCGACGTACGACTCGGCATCGCCGAAGAACTCCAGGCGAGCCTCGGCGAGCGCTTCGCCCCACCCGCTCTGCTGCGCCGGCTCGTCGCCGAGGGCAAGCTCGGCCGCAAGAGCGGCGAAGGCTTCTACACGTGGGAGCGACCAGGACAGGAGACACCATGACGTCATCGCCCGAGATCGTACCGAGCTACCTGCAGGATGCGTGGTGGACGCCGGACCCCGTCGGAGAAACCACGGTCGTCCGCGACGCCTCGACCGGGGAGCAGATCGCCCAGGTCAGCACCGAAGGACTCGACCTCGCCGCCGCCCTTGATCATGCCCGCACGGTCGGTCAGGCATCGCTCGGCGCGCTGACCTTCCACCAGCGCGCCCTGCTGCTGAAGCAGTTCGCGCTCGCGCTGACCGAGCGCAAAGACGAGCTGTACGAACTCTCGGCGCGCGCCGGTGCGACGAAGGCCGACTCGTGGGTCGACATCGACGGCGGCATCGGCGTGCTGTTCGCCTACTCGGGCAAGGGTCGTCGCGAGTTGCCGAATGCCCAGGTGTACGTCGACGGACCGGTCGAACCGCTCTCCAAGGACGGCAGCTTCCTCGGTCGGCACATCTACACGCGGCTGCCCGGTGTGGCCGTGCAGATCAACGCGTTCAACTTTCCGGTATGGGGCCCATTGGAGAAGCTGGCTCCCGCATTCCTCGCCGGGATGCCGTCGATGATCAAGCCCGCCACCCCCACCGGCTATGTGACCGAGGCGATGGTGCGGATCCTCGTGGAGGCAGACCTGCTGCCCGCCGGGTCGCTGCAACTCGTCAGCGGCAGTGTGCCGACGCTCTTCGACGCACTGCGCGTCGGCGACACCGTCGGGTTCACCGGCAGCGCATCGACGGCCGCAGCGCTGCGCGCGCAGACGCCGTCCGGCGTGCGATTCACCGCTGAGACCGATTCGATCAACGCGTCGGTGCTCGGCCCGGATGCCGTCGCCGGCACACCGGAGTTCGACGCGTACATCCGCCAGCTCGTCGTCGAGATGACCACGAAGGCCGGCCAAAAGTGCACGGCGATCCGCCGCGCGATCGTTCCGACCGGTCAGGCCGATGCCGTGATCGACGCGGTTCGCGCGCGGATCATCGACAAGGTCGTGCTCGGCGACCCGCGAGCCGAGGGCGTGACGATGGGGCCTCTCGTGTCGATCGAGCAGCGCGACGAGGTGCTGCGCCAAATCGGCGCCCTCGTCGACGGCGGTGGACGATTCGTCGTCGGCTCCGCCGAGTCCGCCGAACCAGCGGGGGCCTTCGTCTCGCCGGTGCTGCTGCGCTTCGATGACGCGCACGCCGAGGCCGTCCACACGGTGGAGGCATTCGGCCCGGTGTCGTCGTTGATCACATACGACACCGTGGCAGAGGCATCCGACATCGTCGCTCGCGGGGGCGGTTCCCTGGTGACCAGCGTCGCCACGCACGACCCGTCGTTCGCCGCCGAGATCATGGCCGGCATCGCCGCGTCGAACGGGCGCGTGCTCTTCCTCGACCGCGATGACGCCCGCGCCTCGACCGGTCACGGGTCGCCGATGCCGGGTCTCGTGCACGGCGGGCCCGGTCGGGCCGGCGGCGGCGAAGAGCTGGGCGGCATTCGCGCAGTGCTGCACCACATGCAGCGGACGGCCGTGCAGGGATCGCCCGAGATGCTCACGGCGATCACCGGCGTGTGGCATGCGGGTTCTGCGGCGCACGATGACGGCATCCATCCGTTCCGCAAACCGCTCGCGCAGCTGCGGATCGGAGATCGGATCGCCTCGCGCACCCGCGAGGTCACGCTCGACGACATCGAGACGTTCGCGCACTTCACCGGCGACACCTTCTACGCGCACATGGACGAAGAGGCGGCCGCCGCGAACCCGTTCTTCCCCGGACGCGTCGCGCACGGCTACCTGCTCGTCTCCTGGGCCGCCGGGCTCTTCGTCGATCCCGAGCCCGGGCCGGTGCTCGCCAACTACGGGCTGGAAGACCTGCGCTTCATCACTCCGGTGTCGCCGGGCGACAGCATCCGCGTCGAACTGACCGCGAAGCAGATCACGCCGCGCGAGACCGACGAGTACGGCGAGGTTCGCTGGGATGCGCTGATTCAGAACCAGCGTGACGAGGTGGTCGCGACCTACGACGTACTGACCCTGGTCGCGAAGGAGTAGGGCCAGCCGGCGCGCAGGCGAGAGGACTTGTGTTGGTTAACCGCGCCGATCCCCGGCAGAAGTCATACAGCACCGCCAACCAACCCCGAACATATGCGATAATTACTGAACGTACGGTCAGTAAAGACGAAGGAGTCGCCATGACCGAAGACGCCACGAGCGCCGAGCAGCGCCGCTTCGACGAGATCATCGCCGCGGACTCGCGCATCGAGCCGCGCGATTGGATGCCGGATGCCTACCGCAAGACACTCATCCGGCAGATCAGTCAGCACGCGCACTCCGAGATCATCGGCATGCAGCCGGAGGGAAACTGGATCACCCGCGCCCCGAGCCTGAAGCGCAAGGCGATCCTCATGGCGAAGGTGCAGGACGAGGCCGGGCACGGGCTGTACCTCTACTCGGCGGCCCAGACCCTCGGCATCACGCGCGACGAGATGATGGACCAGCTGATCACCGGCACGGCCAAGTACTCGTCGATCTTCAACTACCCCACCCCGACCTGGGCAGACATGGGCGCGATCGGCTGGCTCGTCGACGGCGCCGCGATCTGCAACCAGGTACCGCTGTGCCGGGCGTCGTACGGCCCGTACGGTCGCGCGATGGTGCGGGTCTGCAAGGAGGAGTCGTTCCACCAGCGGCAAGGTTTCGAGATCCTCCTCACCCTCATGCAGGGAACGGAGGCGCAGCGCCAGATGGCGCAGGATGCTGTGAACCGCTGGTACTGGCCGAGCCTGATGATGTTCGGGCCACCCGACGGCGACTCCCCGAACTCCGCGCAGTCGATGGCCTGGAACATCAAACGGTTCTCGAACGATGAGCTGCGTCAGCGCTTCATCGGGATGCTGGTGCCGCAGGCCGAGGTGCTCGGCATCACGCTCCCGGACCCGGCGCTGCACTTCGATGAGGAGCGCGGCGAGTACGTCGGCGGCGAGATCGACTGGACCGAGTTCTTCGAAGTGCTCGCCGGGCGCGGCCCGATGAACGCCGAGCGCGTCCGGGCACGGCGCGAGGCGCATGAAGAGGGCGCGTGGGTGCGCGAGGCTGCGGCAGCGTATGCGCGCAAGCAGGTGGCCCGGCCCGAGGAGGTGGCGGCATGAGCGAGAGCTGGCCGCTGTGGGAGGTGTTCGTCCGCGCGAACCGCGGCATGAGCCATGTGCACGCCGGGTCGCTGCACGCTCCGGATGCTGAGCTCGCCGTGCGCAATGCCCGCGACCTGTACACGCGCCGCGGCGAGGGGACGTCGATCTGGGTCGTGCCGTCGGATGCCCTCACCGCGAGCGACCCGGATGCCAAAGGCTCGTTCTTCGAGAGCCCGGCCGGCAAGAACTACCGCCACGCGGTGTACTACACCGCGTCCGAGGGGGTGCCGCACCTGTGAACGGATTCGGTGAGGTTGATTCCGGTGGGGAGGCTTCGACTGGTGCGGGCGAAAGGGTGGCTTCGACTCGCTCCGCTCGCTCAACCCGTTTCGTCTCCGGCGGCTCCGCCGCCTCCGCTCAACGCCCCGCGAGTGCTGCGGACAGCTCTGTCCGCGGGTCGTTGAGCGACACTTCGACTCGCTCGCGCTCGCTCAGTGCGGGTCGGAGCGAGACGAAACGCGTTGAGCGACGAGCGCAGCGAGGAGTCGAAACGGCCGCCCACGTCACCGTCGACGCACTCGACCTCGCCACCGAGCTCTCCGGTAACAGCGAAGCCGTGGCGACGAAAGCCGTCGCCACGTACACACTGTGGCTCGGCGATGACGCGCTGATCCTCTCGCAGCAGCTCGGCGCCTGGATCACCCGCGCCCCCGAGCTCGAAGAGGACGTCGCGCTCGGCAACATCGCCCTCGACCTGTTGGGCCATGCCCGCTCGTTCCTCCGCTACGCGGGCACGGCCGACGGACGCTCCGAAGACGACCTCGCCTACTTCCGCGACGAGCCGGAGTTCCGCAGCGCCTGGCTGTTCGAGCAGCCGAACGGAGACTTCGCGCAGACGATCGCGCGGCAGCTCGCGGCATCCGCGTACATGTTCGAGCTCTACTCGGCGCTCCGCTTCTCAGAAGACCCCGTTCTCGCCGCGATCGCCGAGAAATCGCTCAAGGAGGTCGACTACCACCGCGACCACGCCGTGCAGTGGACGCTGCGTCTCGCCGGCGGCACCGATGAGTCCCGTTGCCGCATGATCCGCGCCGTGACTGACGTCTGGCCGTACGTCGACGAGCTCTTCCGCGACGAACCGCTGATCGACGAACTCGACGGCATCGCCGTACGCCCGTCCGCCCTGCGCGACAGGTTCGACGCGGCCATCGACGCCGTCTTCGCCGAAGCAGAACTCGAGCGGCCGGAAGGCCAGCCGTCGTCCGGCGGCGGGCGCCGCGGCATCCATTTCCCTGCTCTTTCGCGCATCCTCGCTGAGATGCAGGTTCTCGCCAGACAGCATCCTGGGGCGACATGGTGACCACCACTCGCCAGCAGGAAGCCTGGCGCATCGCCGCGACCGTGACCGACCCGGAGGTTCCCGTCCTCACGATCGAAGACCTCGGCGTGCTGCGCGACGTCACCGTCAACAGAGCGGGCGACGGTGAGCGCGTCACCGTCACGCTCACCCCGACCTACAGTGGATGCCCGGCGCTGGACACCATGCGCGACGACGTCATCCTCGCGCTCACCGTGGCGGGCTTCGACGACGTCGAGGTGCAGACGACGCTCACCCCCGCGTGGACGACCGATTGGATGACGGATGCCGGAAAGCGCAAGCTCACCGAATTCGGAATCGCTCCGCCATCCGGCCGGGCCGCGCTGGGCCAGGGCCCGATCCGGCTGCGCCTGGCGGTGAAGTGCCCGCGCTGCGAATCGCTCGACACCCGCGAGGTCGCCCGCTTCGGCTCGACGTCGTGCAAGGCGCTCTACGAGTGCCGCGCCTGCCTCGAGCCCTTCGATCATTTCAAAGCGATATGAGTACGGTCACCCGGCGGCGCGGCCGCTTCCACGAGCTCGAGGTCGCAGAGGTCAGACCGCTGACCGCGGAGAGCATCGAGGTCACCTTCGCCGTGCCGCCGGACCTTGAGGCCGACTACCAGTACCTCCCCGGTCAGTACGTGGCGCTGCGTGCCCACGTCGACGGGCACGAGGTCAGGCGCAGTTACTCGATCTGCCGGCCGCCGACCCCCGGCCGAATCTCTGTCGGCATCAAGCGCGACCTCGGCGGGCTGTTCTCCGTGTGGGCCCACGAGAATCTGAAGCCCGGCGACCGCATCGAGGTGATGAGCCCGGAGGGTCGGTTCACCACGAACCTTCCCGACCTGGATCACGCGCACATCGCGGGCATCGCCGCGGGCTCGGGCGTCACGCCGATGATGGCGCTGGCCGCGCACGTGCTGGCCTCGTCGCCGACGGCGCAGTTCAGCCTCGTCTACACGAACCGCGCCACGCAGGACGTCATGTTCCTCGACGATCTCGCCGATCTGAAGGATCGCTACCCCTCCCGCCTCGCCCTCCATCACGTGCTCTCGCGCGAGCAGCGCACCGCTCCCCTGCTGTCGGGGCGCATCGACGCCGACAAGCTGAACGCGATCCTCGACGGGCTGGTTCCGCCTGAGACTGTGACCGAGTGGTTCCTATGCGGGCCGTTCGACCTCGTCGCCCTGTGCCGCGAGACGCTCGAGGGGCGCGGAGTGGCAACTGACAGCATCCGCTTCGAACTGTTCACGAGCGACGCCGACGGCCCGCGCGTCGACCGCGGCCGCCCGGTCATCATCGACACCGGCGACGAGGTGCGCCGGATCGAGTTCACACTCGATGGCCTGTCGTCGACGGTGGACTCTCCCGTTCCGGCGAACGAGGCGATTCTGGATGCTGCGCTGCGGGTGCGCGGCGACGTACCGTTCGCGTGCGCCGGAGGAGTGTGCGGCACGTGCCGCGCGCGTCTGATCGAAGGCGACGTGCGGACGACGCAGAACTTCGCCCTGGAGCCCGATGAGCTCGAGCGCGGATACGTGCTCACCTGCCAGTCCCACCCGACGACCGAGAGGGTCGTCGTCGATTACGACGCGTGACCGCCCGAAGGAGGAGCACCATGATCGATCTGACCATCACCGGCGATGATGTCGCCCACGTCGTTCTGAACGCACCGAAGAAGCGCAACGCGCTCGACCCGCAGGCGCTCGCAGAGCTCAGCGCCGCCTACGACGAGGCAGAGGCTGCGGGCGTGCGCGCACTGGTGCTGCGCGGAGAGGGTCCGGCGTTCTGCGCGGGTCGCGACATCGGCGGTGTCGACCCTGCCACAGACGACGTGACCGGCTACCTCGACGGGCTCGTGACACCGTTGCTGAAGAAGATGTCGGCGTTCCCCGCGCCGACGTTCGCCGCAGCGCACGGGGCGTGCCTGGGCGTTGGGCTGGGACTGCTCATCGCTACCGATGTCGTCTATGTGGCCGACACTGCCAAGATCGGCTCGCCGTTCGCCGCGCTCGGTGCGACGCTCGACTCTGGCGGGCACGCGCTGTTCTTCGATCGGCTCGGCGCGCACAAGACCCTCGATCTCATCTACACCGGGCGACTCATGACCGGCGCCGAGGCGGTGCAGTCCGGGTTGTTCTCGCAGGTGCTGCCGGAGGATGAGGTGCGCGCAGCGACGGAGGCCGCAGCATCCCGCGCCGCCGGAGGCGCGACCCAGGCGTTCCTCGCGAGCAAGCGCCTCGTCGCCCGCCTGCGCGACGAGCGCTTAGCCCTGTGGGATGCCGTTGCCGCCGAGAACGCGAACCAGACTGCGCTGCGCGACACCGCCGACTACCGCGAAGGGTTCGCCGCGTTCCAGCAGAAGCGGAAACCCGAGTTCACCGGACGCTGACCGGTTGCACCGGCCGCCGCAGACTCAGCTTTCAGCCCCATAGGTGGCAAGGAACACATCCAACGCCGCATCGACATGAGCAGCGATATCGAGCCCATCACGCGCCGCGCGGTCTCCCAGCAGCATGGCACGGTTGACCGGCTCGCCCATCACCAGCCAGTTGAGTTGAATGGCGGCGCGTTCCACCGCGGTCACAGCGAGAAGATCGGCGGCGACCAGAAGCCGGATCAGCGCGGCGAGCGCCCGAATCGCACGCTCGGCGCCGTGCTCGTAGAGCTCCCTGGCGAGGTCGGGGAACTGCGGAAGAAGTCCGATGACGAGTCGGCGCAGCGCCAGCAGATTCGGAGCGAGCACCGTTGCGAGTTGCTCATTCAACACCGGCCCAAGCACAGTGCGGGCGTCGTCTCCTGGCGCGATGGCCTGTGGAGCACTGTGCACCCGTTCACTCGCCGCTCGTGTCTGCGAACGGACGAGCTCGAGAAACAGTGATTCCTTGCTGCCGAAGTGGCCGTACAGGGTCTGCTTGGCGACGTCGGCGTCGTGGGAGATCGCATCCATCGTCACGGCCTCGTACGCGTTCGCGAGGAACGCGGCCTGTGCGGCCTCGAGAATCGCTTCTCGTTTCGCTATCGAGCTCGGCCGCTCCGTTCGACCGCCCCTTGACGTTTTCATACTGATAAGTCTAGTTTGGAGAAACCATACTCGCCAGTCTTGAAAGCGAAATCGACCATGAAGAGTCCCACCATGCAGTTCGAAGCCGAGCTCGTCCACGCCGACGAGACCGGCGGCTGGACCGTCTTCGAAGCGCCAGGGTCGAACGAGGCGTTCGGCACCGGCAACCCGGTTCGCGTCGTCGGCACGCTCGACGAGATCCCCGTCGCACTCACTCTGATGCCGTCGGGGCGCGGCTTCCATCTCGGCCCGGTCAAGGCCGCCACCCGCAAACAGCTCGGGAAGGACGCCGGCGACCACGTCACCGTCCGAATCGAGGCGGCATCGTGACCTGGCTCGCTACCAATCGAGGCGACCACGTCGCGTACGACGACTTCGGCCCTGCGGGCGCGCCGAGCGTGCTCTTCATCTCCGGCGCCGGCGACACGCGCGCCGGAGATACCGACACGCACGAGACCGCGGAGCGCCTCGCTGAACAGGGCATCCGTTCCCTGTATGCCGACCGGTTGGGCCGCGGCGAGAGCACCGCATCCGGCGCGATCGGGCTCGACGCACAGGTGGATGCGATCGCCGAGCTCGCCGCAAGCACGCAGGCGCCGGTCACTCTCGTCGGGCACTCGTCCGGGTGCCCGATCGCGATGCTCGCAGCATCCCGCATCTCTGAACTCGCCGGACTCGTGCTCTGGGAAGCGCCGCTGGGCCTGTTCCCGCAGGGTGCCCCGGCCTGGTGGGCGCACGTTCGCGCCGCGATCGACGACGGCGCGCTCGAGACCGCCGTCGAGCGGTACATGGACGGTATGCCGCCGGAGTGGATCGAGGAGCTCAAGACGTCCCCCTCCTACCCGGAGCTCGTCCTCAGCTGGATTCCGGATGGCGAGGCGCTGACGCTCGTCGAACAGCGCGGGTACCGCGACGTGCTGTCCACGACCTCGGCACCTGTGCTCGCCCTCACCGCCACCGAGGCCTTCCCCGGCATGGCGGAGACCGCGTCGGAACTCGCCGAGGCCGCAGCGCACGGCACGGCCGAGCAGCTGCTCGGCTCTGACCACTCCTGGGATCCGAACACCATGGCCGAGCGCCTGATGCGATTGCAGCCGGAGTCGCCCGGCAACTGACCAGCTGGCTCAGAGCCGCGTGCTGCGCGAGTCGACGACGCCGACGATCGCGCTAGCGATGGTTCCCAGCCAGCCGAGGAAAGCGACGATCAGCGCGACGGCGAAGACCGACCCGGCCGCGTCGCTGCTCATCATTCCCCACGTCGAGACCACCGATCCGAAAGGCGGCGAATCTCCACCGTCTTCGAGTGTGAACATCAGCACCAGCAGCGCCGCCCAGGTCAGCCAGTTGGCGATGTCGTAGAACAGTCGGGTGCTGCGCGCGGCCTTCGCATCGCGGTCGAAGACGACGATGATCGGCGGAATGTACATCGCGAGGGCGACGACCGGGCCGACGAACAGCCCGATGAGCGCCATCCACCCCATCGGAGCACCGAAGAAGCCCCGCCCGAACACGACGAGGAACGTCAACAGCACCGGTGCGATCCACTGGAAGATGCGAACGAAACGGGTGCCGGAGAGTCTCATGCCCCAACGCTATCTTCGGGTCGCACCTTCTGCCGTTCACAGAGCGCCAGAACGGCAGAAAGTGCGACCTGAACGCGGGGCTACAGGGCCCGGAGGATGTCGTCGACGCGCTCCTTGGCGTCGCCGAACAGCATCTGGGCGTTCTCGCGGAAGAACAGCGGGTTCTGCACTCCGGCGTATCCCGAGGCCATCGAGCGCTTGAACACGATGACGTTCTCGGCCTCCCAGACGCGCAGCACCGGCATCCCAGCGATGGGGCTGCCCGGGTCTTCGGCGGCGGCCGGGTTCACGGTGTCGTTCGCACCGATGACGAGGACGACGGCGGTCGATGCCAGGTCATCGTTCACTTCGTCCATCTCGAGCACGATGTCGTAGGGCACCTTGGCCTCGGCGAGCAGCACGTTCATGTGGCCGGGCAGACGCCCCGCCACGGGGTGGATGCCGAAGCGCACGTCCACCCCGCGATCGCGGAGTTTCTGGGTGAGCTCGGCGACCGGGTACTGCGCCTGTGCGACAGCCATCCCGTAGCCGGGGGTGATCACGACGGTCGAGGCGCTGCCGAGCATGTCGGCGACCGATTCCGCATCGATCTCGCGGTGCTCGCCGTGGTCGATGTCATCCTTCGCGGGCGCGGCAATCCCGAACCCGCCGGCGATCACCGAGATGAACGAGCGGTTCATCGCCTTGCACATGATGTACGACAGGTACGCACCCGACGATCCGACCAGGGCGCCGGTGACGATCAGCAGGTCGTTGTTCAGCAGGAATCCGGCGGCGGCCGCGGCCCAGCCCGAGTAGCTGTTGAGCATCGAGACGACCACGGGCATGTCGCCGCCGCCGATGGATGCCACGAGGTGCCAGCCGAGCGCGAGCGCCAGGACGGTCACGACGATGAGTAGCACGAGAGTCGGGGTGATCACGTACCAGACCGTGAGGCCGATGAACACGACGATCGCACCGAGGTTCAGCACGTTCTTGCCGGGCAGCATGAGCGGCTTCGACGAGATGCGCCCCGAGAGCTTCAGGAAAGCGACGATCGAGCCGGTGAAGGTCACCCCGCCGATAAAGATGCCGATGAAGACCTCGGCGTGGTGGATATCGGCGAGCGCCCCGGTGAGGCCCGGGCTGTGCAGGTGACCGTTCCAGCCGACGAGCACGGCGGCCAACCCCACGAAGCTGTGCAGCAGGGCGATGAGCTCGGGCATGCCGGTCATCTCGACACTGCGGGCTCGCCAGAGCCCGATCACGGCGCCCACGAGCATCGCGACCAGAAGCAGCACGAGCCCGATGACAGCCTGCGGCTGACCCCAGGCCCCCTGGAAGGTGACCCAGATCGTGGCCACGAGCGCGATCGCCATGCCGACCATGCCGTACGTGACGCCGGCGCGCGAGGACTCGTGGCGGCTGAGGCCGGCGAGGCTCATGATGAACAGCAGGGCTGCGACGATGTACGCCGCTCCCGCGACCGATGCGGAGAGTTCGATGGCGCTCACTTGCTGGCTCCCTTCGAGAACATCTTCAGCATTCGGCGCGTGACCGCGAACCCTCCGAAGATGTTGATGGATGCCACGAGCACAGCGACCGCGGAGAGAATCTGCACCACGAGGTTCGGCGTCGTGATCTGCACGATCGCGCCGACGATGATGATGCCCGAGATGGCGTTCGTGACGCTCATCAGCGGGGTGTGCAGCGCGTGCGAAACCTTGCCGATCACGTAGAAGCCGACGACGACCGACAGCATCAGCACGGTGAAGTGCTGCGGCAGCGGCGCGGGGGCGACCGCGTTGACGAGGAAGAGCGCCGCGATACCGACGGCGACCAGCGCGACCTTCGCTCCCCCGGAGAGGCCCTTCTTCGCGGGTGCTGCAGGCGCAGCATCCGCGGCCTTCGCCGGTGCCGGGGCGGCAGAGACCTGCACCGGCGGTGGCGGCCACGTCTCTTCGCCGTCGCGCACGACCGTCACCGCCCGCTGCACGACATCGTCGAAGTCGAGGACGAGCTGGCCGTCCTTCTCGGGGGTGAGGAGCTTCAGCAGGTTCACGAGGTTCGTGCCGTACAGCTGCGACGCCTGGGTGGGCAGGCGCCCGGCGAGGTCGGTGTAGCCGAGAATGACGACGCCGTTCTCGGTGACGACGCGCTCTCCGGCGACCGAGCCCTCGACGTTTCCGCCGAGAGCTGCCGCCATGTCGACGATGACGCTGCCGGGCTTCATGCTCGCAACATCCGCCGCCGTGATCAGCACGGGGGCTGCGCGCCCCGGGATCAGCGCCGTGGTGATGATGATGTCGACGTCGGCGGCCTGCTCCGAGTAGAGCTCGGCGGCGCGGCGGTCATACGCCTCGCTGGTCGCCTTGGCGTACCCGTCGCTGGAGACCTCCTTCTGCTCCTCCGCAACGATCACCTCGAGGTACTCGCCGCCGATGGACTTCACCTGATCGGCGACCTCGGGCCGCGGATCGGTCGCGCGCACGATCGCGCCGAGGCTGGATGCTGCGCCGATCGCCGCGAGCCCAGCGACACCGGCCCCGGCGACGAGCACCTTCGCCGGGGGAACCTTGCCGGCCGCGGTCACCTGCCCGGTGAAGAAGCGACCGAACTCGTTCGCCGCCTCGACGACGGCGCGGTAGCCGGAGATGTTCGACATGGAGCTCAGGACATCCATCGACTGCGCGCGGGAGATCCGCGGCACAGCATCCAGGGCGAGCGCCGTGATCCCGCGCGTCGCCAGCGCCTGACGCAGCTCGGGCCGCAGGTTCGGGGCGAGCTGCGCGATGAGCGTCGCGCCATCCGCGATCCTGGCGATCTCCGCATCCGTCGGTGCATTCACCTTCAACAGGATCGGCGACCCCCACGCCACGTCGGCGGCGACGATCTCGGCGCCAGCGGCAGCATACGCAGCATCCGGATAGGCGGATGCGACGCCCGCCCCGCTCTCGACGACGATGTCGTACCCGATCTTGCGCAGAGCGCCCACGGTCTGCGGCGTCGCGGCGACCCGCGTCTCACCGCCCTGTTCCTGCACGATGCCGATACGCGTCATCCACAACTCCTGTCTCTCGTCGATGACAGACGGCATTGCCCATCTTCGACACACATGAGACGAGACTCTATCGACGACGAACCGAAGCGCAAGGCAATATTCCGCCCGGCGGTGCAGAAAGAATCTGGATTCTTTACAGAATCACACAGCCCCACACTTGCCAGCCCATTTCACAGGCGTCAGGCGAAATGACGGATGCGTCCATGCATCCGTGATCGCGACTGACAGGTGTCGCGGGGGCGACTCAGGCCGAGGTCAGCACCAGCCCCGTCCCGTCTGCCGCGACGTCCACCCGCACCGTGTCGCCGTCGCGCACGCCGCCCGAGAGCAGCGCGGTGGCGAGCCTGTTCTGCACCTCGGTCGTGATGAGCCGGCGCAGCGGGCGCGCGCCGTACACCGGGTCGTATCCGCGTTCGGCGAGCCACGACCGCGCGTCTGGAGTGACCGCGAGCGCGAGCCGCCGCTCGTGCAGTCGCTGCTGCAACTGGTCGACCGTGAGCTCGACGATCTGAGCGAGGTCGTCCTCGGTCAGCGACTGGAACATCACGATGTCGTCGAGCCGGTTGAGGAACTCGGGCCGGAACGACTGCCGCACCAGCGCCATCACGGCGTCCCGCTTGTCCTCAACAGACATCACCGGGTCGATGAGGATCGGCGAGCCGATGTTCGAGGTGAGGATCAGGATGACGTTCGAGAAGTCGACCGTGCGTCCCTGTCCGTCGGTCAGGCGCCCGTCGTCGAGCACCTGCAGCAGCACGTCGAACACCTCGGGATGCGCCTTCTCGACCTCGTCGAGCAGCACGACCGAGTACGGGCGACGACGAACGGCCTCGGTGAGCTGGCCGCCTTGCTCGTAGCCGACGTACCCCGGAGGGGCGCCGACGAGTCGTGACACGGAGTGCTTCTCGCCGTACTCGGACATGTCGATGCGCACCATCGCGTGCTCGTCGTCGAACAGGAACTCGGCGAGCGCCTTGGCCAACTCGGTCTTGCCGACACCGGTCGGGCCGAGGAACAGGAACGATCCGGTCGGGCGGCCGGGGTCACTGATGCCCGCGCGCGAGCGGCGGACGGCATCCGACACCGCCCGCACGGCATCCTTCTGTCCGATCAGGCGCCTGCCGAGTTCGTTCTCGAGATGCAGCAGCCTCTCGCTCTCGCCCTGCAGCAGGCGGCCGACGGGGATGCCGGTCCATGCGGCGATGACGCCCGCGATGTCTTCGTCGGTGACCTGCTCGTTGACCATGCGCGCTTCGCCCGACTCCGCCGATGCGGCCTCGGCGTGCTCGGCCTCGGCGATGTCGCGCTCGAGGCGCTTGATCGTCTCGTACTCGAGCTTGGATGCCTTCGTGTAGTCGGCATTGCGCATCGCGAGGTCGCGCTGGGTGACCGCGTCGTCGAGCTGCTTCTTCAGATCGCCCACGCGGTTGAGCCCCTGGCGTTCACGGTCCCAGCGCTCTTCGAGACCGGCGAGCTCACGCTCCTGCTCGGTGAGCTGCTCGCGCAGCGCGGCCAGGCGCTCCTTCGACGCGGCATCTTTCTCGCGCTTCAGGGCGAGCTCTTCGAGCTTCATCCGATCGACCTGGCGCTTGAGCTGATCGATCTCGACGGGAGACGAGTCGATCTCCATCTTCAACCGCGACATCGCCTCGTCAATCAGGTCGATGGCCTTGTCCGGCAGCTGCCGCGCGGGCAGATACCGGTTCGACAGGGCGGCAGCGGCGACGAGCGCGCCGTCCGAGATCGTCACGCCGTGGTGCGCCTCGTAGCGGCCCTTGAGCCCGCGCAGGATCGCAATCGTATCTTCGACGGTCGGCTCGCCGACGTACACCTGCTGGAAGCGGCGCTCGAGAGCGGCATCCTTCTCGATGTACTCGCGGTACTCGTTCAGCGTCGTGGCACCGATCAGGTGCAGCTCACCGCGGGCGAGCATGGGCTTGAGCATGTTGGATGCCGCAACCGACCCCTCGCCGCCGCCAGCACCCATGAGCGTGTGCAGCTCGTCGATGAAGGTGATGACCTGGCCGTCGGACTCGGTAATCTCCTTCAGGACCTGCTTCAGGCGCTCTTCGAACTGCCCGCGGTACATGGCTCCGGCGACGAGGGCCGAGATGTCGAGGGTGATGAGGTCTTTGTCCTTCAGAGATTCGGCGACGTCGCCCGCAACGATGCGCTGCGCCAGCCCTTCTACGACAGCAGTCTTACCGACGCCGGGCTCGCCGATGAGCACGGGGTTGTTCTTCGTGCGGCGGGTGAGCACCTGGCTGACGCGACGGATCTCGCTGTCACGGCCGATCACCGGGTCGAGCTTGCCCTGGCGGGCGCGGTCGGTCAGGTTGATGCCGAACTGCTCGAGGGCGGACTGCTGGTCGTCTTGTGCGGGCGTGGTCATCTGTCTCCTCCTGGGACTCCTCGCAAAGTTGAGTGTTGTTGACTCAACTTTAGCAGATCAGCGTCATCTGCGGAAGAGGACGAGGGAGTGATTCCCGGCTATGGTGTGGCCTGAGGGAAGGAGCTCGCATGCAGGGCCACCCGTCGCGCACGCGACGAAAACTGTTGCGCATCGCGGGATCCGCCGCTCTCGTGCTCGTTTTCGTCATCGTCATCTGGATCGACTTGACCACGGGTGTCTGGCAGCAGGCGGTGATCCTCTCGGGCATCGCGGCGGGCGTGCTCACCTTCCTGCTGACGGCTCTGTTCTTCGAGCGCTGGATGAGCGGCGCAGACCATCGGCGCTGGTACCCGGTCACCCATCTCGCTCTGACCGATCTGCTGCATACGCTGGGCGACGAAGAGCGCAGCCAGCTCAGCCGCGGGGTCATCGTGGCGCGTGCGATCGACGACGCCGGCGATCACGCGCAGGTTCTGGAGGCGATCCACAGCGAGCGTCGCACGATCACCCAGGTGCTCGTCCGATGGGCCGGCTTTCTCGCGGCGAGCGCAGATGTGCAGGGCATCATGGATCACATCGCTGCTCTCGCGCTGCGGCTGGATGCCGCGCGGGATGCTGTGCTCGAGGCTGAGGTGACACCCGAGAATGCCGACGCGCAGGCCGCGATGCGCGCATCGATCGAGGCCGCGAACGCTTCGATCCGCGGCGCCGTCGACGAGATCGAGGCAGTACTCCACACGTTCGCGAAGAAGCAGGCCTGACGGTCACCCGCGCAGGGTGACGACCGCATCCCAGATCGCGGCGGCGACGCCGCGCTTGGGCCCCTCGGCGGATGCCACGACGGCACCGCCCGCGCCGATGACCTCGACGGCGTTGTCCGGATTCTCGAACCCGTGGTCGGCGTCGGCGAGGTTGACCGCGAGCAGGTCGACGCCCTTGCGCTCGCGCTTGCCTGCCGCGCGCTCGCGACGGGCGGCCGGGTCTGCGAGCGTCTCGGCGGCGAACGCGACGATCGTCTGCCCGTCCGGACGAGAAGCGGCGAGCCCCGCGACGATGTCGTCGTTCACGGCGAGGTCGATGCGGTCGAGAACGCCCTCCTCTTTGGTGAGCTTCTGATCGGATGCCGTCGCCGGGCGATAGTCGGCGACCGCAGCCGCCATGATGACGACGTCGGCAGAGGCCGCAGCATCCTGCATTGCCGCACCGAGCTCGGCGGCCGTGCCGACCACGTGGATGTCGACGAGTGGATGCTTCGCCGCGGCGAGCACGTCCGCGGAAATGTTCGCGGAGACCAGCGTGACCTGCGCGCCACGGGCGGCGGCCTCAGCGGCGAGCGCGACGCCCTGTCGACCGCTGGAGCGGTTGCCGAGGAAGCGCACCGGGTCGATGGGCTCGCGCGTACCTCCCGCTGAGATCGCGACACGCGTGCCGGTGAGGTCCTGCGGGGCGAGGAGGGCGAGGGCGTCGGCGAAGATCGCCTCCGGTTCCAGCATCCGCCCCGGCCCGGAGTCGCCGCCGGTGAGCTCGCCGTCGGCGGGGCCGAGGACGTGCACGCCCCGCTCGCGGAGCGTTGTGATGTTCGCCTGCGTAGACGGATGCCGCCACATCTCGGTGTGCATCGCCGGGGCGATCGCGACCGGTGCGGTCGTGGCGAGCAGGGTCGTGCCGAGCAGGTCATCGGCCAGGCCCGCCGTCATCTTCGCGATGGTGTTCGCGGTCGCGGGGGCGACGATGACGAGCTCGGCCGCCTGCCCGAGCGCCACGTGCCGCACGCGGGCGACGTCGTCGTGCACGCTGGTCGTGACGGTGTTCCGGCTGATCGCCTCCCAAGTCGGCGTGCCGACGAAGCGCAGCGCATCTTCGGTCGGGATGACCGTCACCTCATGCCCGGACTTGATGAGCAGCCGCACGAGCTGCACCGTCTTGTACGCGGCGATGCCGCCCGTGACTCCGACGACGATGTTCATGACTCGATTCTGCCTGACGAGTGCCGCGCCTCACACTCCGGTGTTGAAGACGAACTCCCCGCCGATCATCGTCGCGCGCACCGACACCCCGCCGATCTCCGCCGGTTCGACGGCGAGCACATCGTCGGAGAGCACCACGAGGTCAGCGAGCATCCCCGGGATCAACGTTCCGCGCTCGTGCTCCTGCCCCACGGCATAGCTCGAACCGACCGTATACGCGTGCACGGCCTCATACGCACTGATCCGTTCGTCCGGCGCCAACACCGCTCCAGACGCCGTCTGCCTATTCACCATGTCGTGGATCGAACGCAAGGGATTCGCATCGGCGATCGGCGCGTCCGTCGAGCCCGGTAGCACGATCCCCGCATCCAGCAGGGAACGCATCCGGTAGCAGTGCTGTGCGCGATCGGCGCCGAGCGCCTTCGCCATGCCGTCACCGAACTCCGAGATGAAGCGCCCCTGCGGGACCGGGATGACACCGAGCGCCGCGGCGCGCGCGATCTGCGCATCATCGGCCACCGCGAAGTGCTCGATCCGATGGCGGACACCGGGGCGGGGAAGGACACGCTGCGCCTCTTCGAAACCGTCCAGCACATGATCGATCGCGGCATCGCCGATGGCGTGCGCGGCTATGGTCCAGCCCGCACGATGCCCCGCGACGATGGCCGCCTGCAGCTCCTCGGCGTCGTATCGCAGGAACCCGGCGTTGTCGGACTCGCCGTGATAGCAGACGTGCATCGCCGCGGATCTTCCGATGAGCGAGCCGTCCGTGACGATCTTCATGGGTCCGAGCATGAGCCGATCATCGCCGAGCCCTGTCCGGATGCCGTCGTCGAAGCCGAGCCACCCGTCGCCGTCGTCGAACACCTGGATGCTGCGCAGTCGCGATACGAATGGCATATAGACAATCCGCGGCATCAGCACGCCGCGCTCGCGTGCGGTCTGGTACGCCGTGAACGCGTACCGGGCGCCCGGTTCCGAGATCGACGTCAACCCATACTCGAGTGCGTAACGCGAGGCGAGATCGATGTACCGCGCGACCTGCTCCTGTGTCCCCGGCTCTCGCAGGCGCTCGATGAGGTTCTGCGCGTTCTCCTGGAGAAGACCGGTGGCCCTGCCCTCGACATCCCGCTCGACATACCCGCCGGGGATGTCCGGAACGCCCGCGCCCCCGGGATACCCGATCAGATCGAACACGGCGGTGCTGACCGTGGTCATGTGCGCCGACACGTGCTCCATCACCACGGCGCGACCTCCGGACGCCTCATCGAGCTGGCGAGCAGTCGGGTGCGCGCCGATGATGTTTTGGTCGTAGCCGGTGGCGTGCAGGACCTCCCCCTCCGGGAGACCGGCTGCCCCCGCACGCACAGCGTCGAGGACGGCATCCATCGTCGATGCGACCGACGGCCGCACATCGACGGCCGCGAGGCGGAACCCGGTGAGCATCAGATGGAAGTGCGCATCGTGGAATCCCGGCAGGACAGCAGCGCCCGCGAGGTCGACGACGCGATCGGCCTGCACACCATCAAGCGCCTCGTCCAGACCGACGACGCGCCCGCTCAGGATGCCGATCCTCGATGCCGCGGGTCGGCGCGGATCCATGGTTCGGATCCGCGCGTTCTCAATGATCGTGTCGATCCTCATGGTGTTCCCTTGCTGTGGTCGACGGCGCGATCGTCACGCAGCCGGAATCCGGGACGACCCGGGACGGAATCGAGAAGGCTGCGGGTGTACTCGGCGCGCGGTGCACGGAAGACCTGCTCGACGTCGCCCTCCTCGACGAGCTCACCCTGGAAGAGCACCGCGACCCGGTCGCTGACATGCCTGACCACGGCGAGATTGTGCGAGATGAAGAGCATCGTCAGATCGAGTTCGGCGCGCAGTGTCGCGAGCAGGCGCAGTACCTCCGCCTGAACGGAGAGGTCGAGGGCTGAGGTGATCTCATCCGCGATCACGAGCCTCGGCCTGATGCAGAGCGCCCGCGCGATCGCGATCCGCTGGCGCTGACCACCGGAGAACTCATAGGGGTACTTGTCGACGGCACCGGCATCCAGTTCGACGCGTTCGAGCCATTCGATGATCGTCTCGCGCTGTCTCCGCACATCCGCCCGCTGCGGATCAAGAGCCTCGGCGATGGCCTGCCCGGCGGTGCGCCTCGGGCTCAACGAGGAGTACGGGTCCTGCGGAATCAGCTGCAGCAGCGTCCGGTCCGCTCGGGTTCCGCGCCGGCGCATTCCAACTTGCTCCCCCGCGATGACGATCCGTCCCGCGCTGACGGGGTTGATCCCCACCAGAGCCTTCGCGAGTGTCGATTTGCCCGACCCGGACTCACCGACCAGGCCCAGGGATTCCCCTGGCATAATCCGCAGCGACACGTCTCTCAACGCTCGCGTCGCGTCGGCCCCCGCGCCGAAGGTCACATCGAGTCCTTCGACGCTCACCAGCGGTGCGCCCGCTGCGGCGTGGTCCTTCGGCATGTTCCGTCTCGTCTCCATTTCGGAACTCACAGCGCTTCGACGTACTCGGCCGCGTCGAGCAGCTTCTGCGTATACGGGTGGGTGACGTCACGACGGGCAAGACGGTCGGCCGTCATCTCCTCGACGATCTCGCCGCGATGCATCACCATCACGCGATCGCAGAGTGCTTCGACAACACCGAGATCATGCGAGATGAACAGAACGGATGCGCCGAGCTCACGCGCCGCGGCGACGAACTGCCGCAGCACAGCCGCCTGCACAGTGACGTCCAACGCCGTGGTCGGCTCGTCGGCGATGATCAGCTTCGAATCCGCGATGAGGGACGAGGCAATCATCGCGCGCTGGAGCATGCCGCCGGACAACTCATGCGGATGCTGCCGCAGGCGCCGCGCCGGACGACTGATGCGCAGCTGCTCGAACCGCTCCAACAGTGCGCGGCGCGCAGCCCCTCTGCTGAGACCGAGATGCGTGCGCGCGACCTCGGTGAGTTGCGTCTCGATGCGAAGTGCCGGGTTGAACGTCGACATCGGATCCTGATAGATCAGGGCGATGTCCTGCGCGAGCGTCTTCGGCGGCACGTCGCTCAGCATGTCATTGCCCGCCGCGACGATGGCGGATGCCGTGGCGTTGACCCCTTCGGGCACGAGGCCCGCGAGAGTCATCGCGGTCAACGACTTCCCCGATCCAGATTCGCCGACGAGCCCGACGATCTCACCCGGAGCCACCTCGAAGGAGATGCCCTTGACGAGATCGATGCCACTGCCTGTTGTGACCTTGAGATCACGCACGCGTACGGCGTTCGCATCACCATCCGATCCCGAATTCGCCTCGGAATCCTGGGGTGCGGAGGTGCCCTCGCCGTGCAGCATGCCGGTTCGTGTCGCCCGGCGCGCACCACGGGTGCGCGGATTGCTGCTCGCGGCGAGCCCATCGCCGATGAGCATGGCGGCGAGCCCCGTCAGCATGATCATCACGCTGGGTCCGACCACCTGCGACGGCTGCGTGTAGATCGCGGCGAGTGCATCACTGAGGAGGAGCCCGAAATCGTACTCCGGCGACTGCACTCCCAGACCGATGAACGACAGACCGGAAAGCTCGACGAGCGTGACGGCGAAGTTGCTCGCCGCGAGCACGAGCAACGGCTCGGCCATGTTCGGGAGCACGTGCCGGGTCATCACGAGCGGCCGGGATACATGCAGCAGGCGTGCGGTCGAAACGTACTCACGCTCCAGCACGGGGGCCGCCATGTTCACCGTGAGCCTCACGAACGCGGGGATGCTGGAGATGCCGACTGCTAGTGCGGCAGTCCAGGCACCAGGGCCGAGGATCGCAGCGATCACAAGGGCGAGCACAAGGCTCGGGAAAGCGACGGCGACGGAGTTGACGCCGATGATGAAGCGCCTGACCCGCACGGGAAGCAGCCAGACGGCGAGACCGATGATCACGCCGACGATGACGGAGATCGCCGAGGCACTGATGGTCAGAAGCAGAGTCAGTCGGGTGGCGACGAGCGATCTCGCGAGCAGATCGCGGCCGAACTCGTCGGTGCCGAGCGGATGCTCCGGCGACGGTGACAGCCGCGTCTGGTCGGTCAGCGCATTCGCGTCCGTGGTCAGGAACATCGGCGCCAATACCGCGACGAGCGCGATGAGCACGAGCAGGATCAGTCCACTCAGCAGGATCGGGTGCAGGCGCCAGCGGTGCGACTCGGTCGCGCCCGTTGCGACGGCGACGGTGTCAGGTGGGGTCGCAGCGGTCATGCGAAAGCCTTTCCGGAGCGCAGCACACGAGGATCGACGATGGCGAGGACGATGTCGATCGTCAGGTTGATGATGATGGCGAGCACCCCGATCGTGAGGATGATTCCGCGGATCAACGGGTAGTCGCGTTCGAGAATCGCCTCGACCACCCCGTTGCCCAGCCCTGGCCATGCGAACACCCGCTCCACGATCACGGCCCCGCCGAGCATGTTTCCGAGGATCAGGCCCGAGAGCGTCAGCGTGGAGGCGAGCAGATTCGGGAGGGCGTACTTCATGTGCTGTTTCACACGGCCGATGCGCCATCCGCGTGCGGTGCGCATGTAGTCCTGCTCGAGCACTGCCGAGGCCTCCCGGCGCACGATCCTGCTGATCGAGCACGTCGGTGCGAGGGTGAGGGCGACGGCGGGCAGCACATAGGAGGCGGGGCTCGTCGCGCCCGCAGCCGGGAGCACACCGAGAGTGACCGCGAATACGATGACGAGGATCGCCCCGAAGACGTAGACGGGCAGCGTCTGCAGCGTGGCGGTGACCCAGCTGAAGCCGACGTCGAGCCAGCGGTTGCGGTTGCCCCGCGTGAGTCCGGCGACCCCGATGCCGATCGCGACCGAGATCACCAGGGTGAGCGCGATCGCCACCAGCGCGATCGTCAGGGTGTACGGCAGTCGCACGGCGATGATCGTCGTGACGTCCTGACCGGTGCGGAACGACTGCCCGAGATCGCCGGTGAAGATCCCTGTGACGTACTGCAGGAACTGCACAGGGATCGGCTGGTCGAGGCCGAGCGCGATGCGCGCGGCCTCGACCTGCTCAGGGCTCGCATCGATACCGGCTGCGATACGGGCGGGATCACCGGGCACGAGGAGGACGAGCACGAAAGTCAGCAGGATCAGCGCTGCTAGCGCGACTGCCAGTTCGATCGCCTTCTGTCTGAGGAAGCGCCCCCACCCCGACGCCCCACGAGCCGTCATGCTCGTCTTCGCTGCCTGCGTGCCCGTCATGCTCATTCCGTGATGCGCAGCGTCGAGAGGTTCTCGCGGCCGGCGGGGTGCCTGACGGAGAACCCGTCACGAGCGACATAGGTGGTCACGTTCGTGGAGAGCGGCACGAAGGCGACGGAATCCAGGACGGCCGCCTGCGCGTCGGCGTACGCGGCGCACTTAGCTTCGTCATCCGTCGCCGCCATCGCCGCCGCGTACGCCTCGTCTGCGACAGGGTTCTGCGCGTACGCAAGGTTGCGTCCGCCGTCGGCGGCGGTCGGTCCGAGCAGACGGCTCATGCCGGTCACGAGTGTTCCCACATTGTTGATGCTCGCGAAGACCGTGGCGTCCCATTCTCCGGACTGCGCGGGGCTGAGGACCGTGCTGATCCACGTGCCGGTGTCGGTCACATCCGACTCGACCGTCGCGCCAGCGGCCCGGAGCCGCTCAGCGATGTAGGTCACGCCAGCGCCGTTCACACCGATCGCTGTCGGTCCGATGAGGCGGATCGTCACGCCCTCGAGCACCGGTGATGCCGCTTCCTCATCCTGTGGGACGAGGAGCGATGCGTCCTCGTTCACACACTGCAACTGCGGATCGCCGGCGGATTGGAGCAGTTCGCCGAGCGGGTTGACGGCCTCGCGGAAAGCCGCTTGGTCGACCACCTGGGCGGCGGCGCGGCGGACCTTCTCGTCCGCGAACGGGCTGGACTCGCTCTGATTGAAGATCAGGAAGTAATCTCCGAGCACGCCGAACTCGGTCGTGTAGTCGTCCCCTTCGAAGCGTGGCAGATCCTGATGCGGCACGATCGCAACGTCCAGTTCACCCGTTGAGAGCTGGTTCGGCACCGCGTCGTCCGCACCGACGCTGAAGGCGAGGTTCTCCGCCGGGCGACCCACGAGCGGTTCGGCGTAGTCGGCCCAGTTGTCGTAGTCCTCGCGCAGGGTGAAGCGGTAGTCGACGCCGGGTGTCGCCTTGCTCAACGCGTACGGGCCGCTCCAGGCGCCATCGACGGTTCCGGCAGCGAGCCCCTCGGGGTCATCGAGGCCAGCCGGACACACGATCCCCGCCGCCGGGACGGTGAGCCCGACCACGAGTTCCGAGTACGGCGCATCGAGCTGAATCTCGACGGTGCCCGCCTCGTCGTCGGCGAGGACCGCCACCCCTTCACCGCCGAAGATCAGAGGCGCAATGGCGGAGCCGGTCTCGGGGGCGGCGAGGCGCTGCAGGGAATCGGCGACGATGGTCGGGGTGATCACCGTGCCGTCTCCGCACGTGCCCGCGTCGCCGATCTCCAGAATGACGCCACTGTCGGTCTGCTCGTAGTCCGTGGCGATACCGGCGATGATGCCGTCGTCGTCGCGGCGCAGCACGGTGTCGTAGCCGATCTGCGCCATCCGGTAATCGTCGACACCGGTGACCAGAGCGGGATCGAACGTCGTGGGGTCACTCGTCCACGTGCCGCGGATAGTGTCGACCCCCTCGCCTCCCCCGGTCGTAGCGCAGCCAGCGGTGGATGCCAGGACAAGGGCGACGCCGAGTGCGGCGAATCGGACTCGTCTGCTGTGGAAACTCACGATTGATGCCTTTCGCGGTGCTTTCGGGACGCCTCGTTGCGTGATCCGCCATTTGAGCACGATGCGCGCCACACCTACACTGGGTGCATGATTCAACAGTGGAGAGCACCATGAATGCATGAATCTCTGCCGCTCGATGCTTTGACTGAGGCGTTGATCGGAGCCCTGCAGCTCCACCCCCGGGCAAGCTGGTCCCATCTCGCGCCGATCCTCGACGTGGACGCTTCAACGCTGTCCCGACGCTGGAGGCGGTTGCACGACAGTGGCCTCGCCTGGGTGACGTGCCTCCCATCCCGAACCAAGGACTGGTTCTCGTTTCCACCGTTCGGCGCCACCGTGCTCATTGAGCTCGAAGTCGCACCGGGGGGTCGGGATGCCGTCGCCGCTCGCGTCGCGCACGACGCGCGAATCGCGACGATCGAGGCGACAACCGGTCAAAGAGGGCTCGTGCTGCACGCACGATTCCGGACTCCTCGCGAGCAGGACGAGTACGTCGAATCGGTGCTGGGCTCGATACCGGGGATCATCGCCGCCCGGCAGACGCCGGTACGCGAGATGATCGTGTCGCCTGCGGCATGGCGGACCGGAAAACTGCCGGCGCCACAGCACCACGCCGCGGTCGAGCTGTCACGAATCGACGCGGGACGCACCGTCACCCGGCACCCCACCGTGCTCGAGCTGCGGGTGCTGCGCGAACTGGGCGCTGACGGCCGCCGGTCCGCCGCCGACATCGCCAGACGCATCGGCTACTCACTGTCTGCGGTGAACTCCGCGATTCCCCGGGCCGTGCACGGTAGCGGGATCGCGGAGTTCCACGTCGATTTCGCCGCGGAGCACCTGGGGTGGACGACGATGGGCACGATCCTCCTCCAGGCGCCCCGCGCGCAGCTCGCTGAGATCGGTGCGGCGCTGTGGCGCTACCCGGGACACGTCCGCACCGCGCTCGCGCTGTTCGGACAGGCAAATCTCGCCGTGAGCATCTGGTCGCGCGAACACTGGGCGATCGAGGTGATGGAGGAGATGATCACGACGAGCTTCCCGCAGGTGCGCGTGGCCGATCGATGGAGCACCACACGCTTCTACAAGCGCGACGGAGCGCTGCTGCGTTCGGACGGATCAAGGGAAGGGTTCGTCGATGTGATCACCATCGAGGAGGATTCACTGTGACCCCCGAACGACTTCGCACCTTTCTCGCCGTCGTCGAGCTCGGCACCGTCTCGGCAGCCGCGCGGACGCTCTACGTCGCGCAGCCGGCGCTGAGTCGGCGGCTGCGCGCACTGGAGGCCGAGACCCGCCTCACCCTGTTCCGCACCTCGCACGGCCGACTCGTTCTCACGGCCGCCGGCCAGTCCTTCGTACCCATCGCCCGGTCGCTCCTCAACGCCCACGAACAGGCTCAGCGATCCGCTGACGACCTCCGCCTGGGGCGATTGACCCACGTGACGGTCGCCGCCACCCGCGCCACGATCAGAGGGATGCTCGAGAGATTCATCGCCCAGACGTCTCCCCCGGACCCTGCCGTCCTCACCGTCGAATACGCACCGGACACCATCGAACGCGCGTTCGCCGAGGGTGCGGATCTCGCCATCATGCCCTTCACCCCGCCGCCGATCTTCGCGCACCTGTACCTCGGTGAGATCACCGTCCGCGCTCAGGTGCGCCGCGATGACCCGTGGGCGGGGCTCTCCGAGATATCGCTCCGCAAGCTCGCTACGCGCAGGCTCTTGCTCCCCACTTCCCGCAGCGCCACGAGGGCTGTCGTCGATGACGCGTTCCGTCACGAGAAGATCCACCCCGCCAGCATCCTGGAATCGGATGACGGCGGAACGCTGTTCTCGCTCGTCGCCGCCGGCCAGGGGGTGGCCCTCACCACCGAACGGCCACGCGCCGCGGGCCTCGTCGAGCTCCCCCTCCGATCGAGGGCACCTCTGCACTTGCCGCTGTTCGCTGCCTGGGAACAGGATCACTACGCGGCGACCGCGCTGCGCGCCCTCTCGACCGGAATGCGCCCACTGCTCGGCTAATCGGGGTCGCTTGGTCGAAGATATGCCGAAGCAGCATGGCATCGACAGGATTCACGCATCGACGGCATCGGGGCGCCGCGTTGACAGATAGGTGTTGAATACGTAACCATCAAAGGAATGCCTCCACGACGAAGAGAGCAGGCGATGAGCTCACCCGGAACGTTCGGCGGCCGGATCGGTACGACGACCGCCGACTCAACGCCCGATTGGGAAGACTTCCGCCGCCCGCCCGTCGGAGCCCCGAACTTCGTGGTGATCGTCCTGGACGACACCGGATTCGGGCAGCTCGGCCGGTTCGGAGGCGCCACCGATACTCCCGCGATGGACTCTATCGGCGCAGAGGGCGTCACCTTCACGAACTTCCATATGACACCACTGTGCTCACCATCGCGCGCCTCCCTGCTTACGGGACGCAACCATCATTCGGTGGGCATGGGCTATCTGGCCGGCTACGACACCGGTTACCCCTCCTACCGGGGACGAGTCGAACCCAACGCCGCGACGGTCGCACGGATGCTGCGCGACGAAGGCTACTCGACATACGCCGTGGGCAAATGGCATCTGGTTCCGCCGAGCGATCTCGGCGGCGACGGCCCCTTCGACCACTGGCCACTAGCGAAGGGATTCGACCGTCACTACGGGTTCGTCGGCGGTGAGGATGACCAGTTCTCCCCGCAGCTCTGGGTCGACAACCACTTCGCCGACCCGCCGAAGGACCAGGATTATCACCTCTCCGAAGATCTGGTCGACCAGAGCATCGGCATGATCTCCGAGCACATCAGCGCCGGCCAGGACCGGCCGTTCTTCCTCTACCTCGCCTTCGGCGCGATGCACGCCCCTCATCAGGCTCCGGCCTCGTACATCGAGAAGTACAAAGGACGATTCGACCACGGGTGGGATGCGGAGCGCGCGAGAGTTCTGCAGCGTCAGATCGAGCACGGCATCGTGCCCCAGGGAACCGAGCTGCCCCCCTCCGCGGACAAGATCCCCGCGTGGGACTCCCTGAGCGCAGACGAGAAGCGACTGTACGCGCGGATGCAGGAGGTGTTCTCGGGATTCCTCGAGCACACCGACGACCAGGTGGCAAGGCTTCTGGCCCATCTCGACGCGAACGGGCTGAGCGAAGACACTCTGGTCGTCGTGGTCTCCGACAACGGAGCTTCCGCGGAGGGCGGGCGCGACGGCACCGTCAATCAGTTCCGGCACTACATGGGCATCGAGGACTCCATCGAAGAGAACCTCGCACAGCTCGATGAGATCGGCGGACCGAAAACGCACAATCATTACCCCGCCGGGTGGGCGCAGGCGGGCAACACTCCCATGAGGTTCTTCAAATGGGACACCTACGCTGGCGGCGTGCGGGTGCCGTGCATGGCACGATGGCCCGGAGGGCTGGCAGGGCAGGGCACATACCGATCTGATTTCGCCCACGCCGTAGACATCGTGCCGACCATCCTCGAGGCATCCGGGATCACGCCGCGGACGAGCTACGACGGCGTCGAGCAGCTGCCGATCCACGGCTCGTCACTTCTGCGTCGGCCGGCCCCGTCACGCTCGCAGTACTTCGAGATCACGGGCAAGCGCGGGCTCTGGTACGACGGATGGAAGATCGTCACCAGGCACAGTGAGGGCGATGAGTACGGCATCCATGAATGGGAGCTGTACGACGTCACCACCGATCTCGCCGAACAGTTCGACCTCGCCGCACAGCACCCGGAGATCGTCGCGCGACTCGACCGCGAGTGGTGGGATGCCGCGGAGCGTTACAGCGTACTGCCCCTCGACGACCGTACGCACTTGCGTGCCCTGGATCGTGGGCCGAATGGCCACCGCGATCACTTCGTACTGATGCCGGGAAGCCGGCAGTTCTCAACCGTCGCCGGCCCGAACTGGGTGGGTCGGTCCTATCGTCTGGCCACGCGGATCACCCGTGCTCCTGGCGATGACGGCGTCATTATCTCGTCCGGGCGGCGGGCGGCGGGGTTCGCGCTGTTCGCTCTGAACGACCGCCTCCGGCTCGACTACAACCGCGCGGGGCTCCGCACGGAGCTGGAATCGGCGGAGGCGCTGCCAGTCGGGCCGTTCCTGCTCGAATGGGAGATGGATGTGAAGTCGCGCTGGCTGGCGAATGCGCGCTTCCTCGTCGACGGGCGCGTCGTGATGGAGGGCGCAGTGGCGACCCTGCCGGGAGGACTGGGGCAGGCGAGCACACAGGTCGGGCACAGTGCGCCGTCCGCGGTGAGCGACGCCTACGCACCGCCGTTCTCCTTCAGCGGCGAGCTCGGCGCCATCTCGCTCGACTTCGCTGACGGTACCCCGGCCGCGAGCTCGGAGGCGGACCTCCAACAGCAGTAGCGGCGTCACCCGCGCGCGCCCATAGACTGGCGTCCGTGTGCACGGTGGTGATCGATGTCGGCGACGGCGGAGCGTCCCGTCTTCTCGCGGTCCGAGACGAGGACCCGCAGCGCGAGTGGGATCATCTCGGCCCGTGGTGGCCCGATACGCATCCGGGCGTGGTCGGCATCCGGGATCGACGCGCCGGCGGCGCCTGGCTCGCGGCCGACCTCGAGACACGACGGCTCGCCGTGCTGCTGAACCGCGCCGATGTGCTCGAGCTGCCTGAGGACCGCGTGCACACTCGCGGCAGCCTCGCACTCGAGTCCGTCGTCGGGCGCTCTCCCGTCGGCGCCCTTTCGATGCACGGTTTCAACTTGCTCGAAGTCGGACCGGATGCCGCGCGCGTGCTTTCCTGGGATGGCGCCGAGCTGATCGAGACGCCGGTGCCGCAGGGCGTGCACATGATCGCCCACGACGGGCTGGACGACCCGGCAACCGCGCGCATCGCCCGTTGGCTTCCCGAGTTCCGCGCTCGCACTGCACATGCGGACGACTGGGAGGAGCGCTGGGGCGACCTGCTCGCGGCGTCCACGGAGCTGGATCCGACCGATGATGCGGCGATCATCCGCGACAACCGTCCGCACGGCTACCCGACTCAATCGCTCCTCTGCTGCCTCGCCGAGGTCGGTCATGCCGGTGTCGAGGTGCACGAGGTGCCGCTCCCGGGCAACTGACCTGGCGAATCGCCGATCGCATCGGTTACTATGGTTACGCAACCAAATGGGTACGTAACCATTGATGCCACACGAAGGAGTGTCATGTCCCATCATCCCGACATCGACGAGCTCGGGCTCGACTCGAAGAAGCAGCGCAACCGAGCAGTCATCGGCAGTTCGGTCGGCACCATCATCGAGTGGTACGACTTCACCCTCTATGGACTTGCCTCGGCCCTCGTCTTCGCACCGCTGTTCTTCCCGGGCGGCGGCGACCTCGCCGGCATGCTCGGAGCATTCGCGACCTTCGCCGTCGGATTCGGCGCCCGCCCGATCGGCGGGCTGATCTTCGCGCACTACGGAGACCGCGTCGGCCGCAAGACGACGCTACTGGTGACGCTGCTCATGATGGGCACGGCTACGACGATCATCGGCCTCCTCCCCACCGCCGATACCATCGGCGTCTGGGCGCCGATCCTGCTGATCCTGCTGCGCATCTTCCAGGGCGCAGGTGCAGGCGCCGAGTTCGCCGGGGCGATGACGATGGCGAGTGAATCCTCCGCCGTGCGCAACCGCGCCTACATAGCTGGCTTCCCGGGCGCTGCCGTCTACCTGGGCATGGCTCTCGCCACGACGGCGTTCGCGCTGGTGAGCATGCTGCCCAAGGAGCAGTTCCAGTCGTGGGGGTGGCGCATCCCGTTCATCGCCAGCGTGGTCATCGTCGCGTTCGCACTCTACTTCCGCCTCAAGGTCAAGGAGACGGCGGCGTTCGAGGCTGTCGAGCGAGAGGGCGAGATCCGCCGCGCCCCACTCGTGCAGGCCGTGCGCGACCACTGGCGCACTCTGCTCGCCGGAATGGCGATCTTCGTGTTCGCGCTGCCGTGGACGTACGTCGTGGGCACGTACGCCCTGTCGTACGTGACCGGAACGCTCTCCGTCGACCCGACGCACGCCCTCGTCGGCCTCATCGTCGCGCAGGTTCTGACGATGCCGGCAGCTCCTCTGTTCGGCCGCCTCGCGGACCGCATCGGCCGCAAGCCCGTGCTTATCGGAGCCGCGATCTTCGGCATCCTGTACGCCTACCCGATGTTCCTCCTGTTCCAGAGTGAGAATCCGGTGCTCGTCGCGATCGCCCTGATCATCGGGCTGGCTGTGATCCAGGGATCGACGATCGGCGTCTCCGCCGCGATGCTCGCCGAGCTCTTCCCGACGTCGATGCGTTGGAGCGGGATAGCGATCTCCCGCGAGATCCCGGTGGCCATCGTCGGCGGTACAGCGCCCTTGGTCGCTACTGCTCTGGTAGCGGCGAGCGGGGGCACGCCGTGGCTCGTGGCTCTGTACCTTGCGGTGCTGAGCGTCGTCGGCCTCATCGGAATCGCTCTTCTTCCCGAGACCTTGAATCGTCGAGCGCCGGATGCCGAGGCCGCAGCCGACGGTCAGTCGATCCGGGTGTGAGAACAGCGAAGAGGAGGGGCTGCTCGAGAGCAGCCCCTCCTCTTGTGCGTCACCGGTTCGTTACGGCTCGAGCAGGATCTTCAGACTCGTCGACCGACGATCGATGAGATCGTCGAAAGCCGAAGCGGCGTCGTCCAGCGGACGACGATCGAAGAGCAGGGCGAGTGTGACATCGCCCGTCGGCAGCAGACCGTCGGCGAGCAGACCGAGCGCTCGCTCGAAGTCCTCACGGGTGTACATGTGCGAGCCGAGGATCGCGCGCTCCTGCCTCTGCAGCAGCATGCCGTCGAACGAGAGCTCCGGGGCGGCGACGCCGACAAGCACGAGAGCTCCGCCGGCGAGAACCGACCCGAGCAACCGAGCCGGGAGCTCGCCACCGCCGACGCAATCGAAGACGACGTCATGCTCGGTCGGCGGTATCTCGGCGACGACGGTGAGACCGAAATGCGCGACGACCTGCTGACGCGAGGGGACGGTCTCGACGAGCGTCACGGACGCGGCTCCCATCGCTCTGGCCGCGAGCGCCACCAGCAGTCCGATCGGTCCGCCGCCGACGACGAGCACATCGCCGTCCGCGACACCGGATGCTCGGTCGACGGCATGCGAGGCGACCGCGAGCGGCTCGACGATCGGTGCGATCTCCTCCGGCACACCGTCTGGGATCACGACCAGCGCATCGGCCGGCACGAGCACCTCATCCGCGGCGCCGCCGTCGATCTGCCCGCCGATCAAGCGCATCTGCGCGCAGAGGCGCGGCTGGCCCCGCCGACACTGGATGCACACATCGCATCCGACGAAGGGCAGGATGGCCACTCGTGCGCCGACGAGGTGGGCGGCGTCCGCTCCTGCACGGTCGACTACCCCGACGACTTCGTGGCCCGGCACAATCGGTGGCCGGATGACGGGATGCCGGCCGGTCAACATCGACGCGTCCGATCCGCACAGGCCGCAGCTCGTGACACGGACGACAACCTCGCCGGCATCCGGAGTCGCGCGCTCCGCGCACTCCAGCTCGACGCGCCCTACCTCCACGATCCGTGCCTGACGGAACCCGTCAGCCGGCGACTCAGCCAAAGACGACCTCAGGCTTGCGCTCGGCATCCTGCTGCTGCTGAGCGGCGAGCGCGTGAGCACGGTCCTCCTCTGTCCACAGGGGGGTCCGCCGATCAACACCGCGGCGGCCTGCTGCCCGTTCGACGACGGTTCGGATGCCAGCGGCATCCAGGCCGTAGTACCGGTAGAGGTGGGTGGGTGGTCCGAAGATCGAGAAGTCGCGAAGACCGTGTCGATGCACCGGTGTCGCGACTCCGTGATCGGCGAGGGTCGTGAGGATGCTCGTGCCGATTCCGCCGTCGACCATGTGATCCTCGACGACCACGACGACGTCGTGGTCGGCTGCGAGACGGGCGATCTGCTCCTGGGGGAACGGCCGGATGGTGTGCAAGTCGACCACGGTCGGCTCCAGGCGCCCGTCCGCACGCAGGGCATCGGCGGCATCGCGCGCAGCATGCACGGTGATGCCGCTGGAGATGACGAGCACTCCCGACCCCTGACGCAGGATCGATGCCTCGCCGAACACGACGGAGGCGGTGTCGTCATAGACGTCCGGGCCGCTGGCCCCGCGCCCCATCCGGAAGTACACCGGACCCGGCACGTCGACGGTGGCACGCACCAGCGACTCCGTGGCCGTGAGATCTGTCGGCGAAACCACGGTCAGGTTAGGGATCGACCTCAGCGCCCCGATGTCCTCGATCGCGTGGTGCGACGATCCGAAGTACCCCATCGAGATGCCCGTGTGGGTGCCGATCGTGCGCACCGGGAGGTTCGTGTACGCGTGGTCGTTGCGGATCACATCCAGGCTCTGCATGCTCGCGAACGCAGAGAACGTCGACATATACGGGATGGCTCCGCACGAAGCGAGACCGGCGGCGATCCCCAGCATGTTCCGCTCGGCGATCCCCGCCTGGATGAACCGGTCAGGATGCCGCACCGGAAAGTCCGCCATGAAAGTCGACCAGGTCAGGTCGGCACTGCCCGCGAAGATGCGCGGGTCCTCGTCGGCGAGATCGGCGAGGATCATGCCGATGGAGCGGGTGGGGTACCCATCCCGGCCCTCGTGGTCGAACGAGGACGGATCCGTCAGCTCGGTGGCTAGTCTCGTCGGTCGCATCATCGGGTTCCGCCTTCCGTACTCACGGTGTTGAGGGCACTCTCGAGGTCGGCGCCTCCGAGGTATCCGATATGCCATTCGGCCTTGCCCTCGATCGGCGGTACACCCTTACCCGCCACAGTGTCGGCGACGATGACTGTCGGTGCCCCACCCTCGGCGTGACGCTGAGCGAAGCGCGCAAGCGCTCCGTCGATCGCCTCGAGATCGTGTCCGTCGATGCGCTCCACCGCCCATCCGAAGGCCCCCCACTTATCACCGATCGGCTCGTAGTCGAGCACATCGCGGGTCGTGCCGTCGACGCACACGGTGTTGACGTCGACGATCGCGAGGAGTCCGGAGAGGCTGTTGGCGCCGGCGAACCCGACGGCCTCCCAGATCTGCCCTTCGTTCAACTCGCCGTCGCCGATGATCGCTACCGACCGGGCGTCGTCGCCACGCATTCGCGCGTGCAGCGCCATCCCGGCGGCGATCGACAGGCCGTGCCCCAGCGCTCCGGACGAGAAGTCCATCCCCGAGACCTTCTTCATATCGGGGTGGTCACCGAAAGCGGTGCCCAAGCGCGTATATGTGCGCAGTTCCTGCGGTGCGAAGAACCCGAGGTCCGCCAGGACCGCATACAGGGCGGAACAGGCGTGACCCTTGCTGAGGACGAGCCTGTCCCGCTCGAGGCGATCGGCGTCATCTGCGTCGACGCGCAGGAAGCCGTGGTACAGCGCGACAAGAAGCTCCACACACGAGAAGCTCGGTCCGTAGTGCCCGCTCCCCGCGATCTCAGCCTCGAGAAGGATCGTTCGGCGGATATGCGCTGCGATCTCTTCACGCGTGCGCTGTTCGGTCATGGTCAGGGTGGTCACGATGCTCCTCTATCTCCCGGTCCAGCGGGGTTCACGCTTCTCGACGAAGGCGCGCACGCCCTCGTCTGCATCGGCCGAACGCAACAGTTCGGCGTCCGCGTCGGCGATGCGCTGCCAATCTGGGTCGTCCCGCGTCTCGCCCGGATCGATGCCGAGGAGCGTGCGCTTGCTCGCGCGGACGGACAGCGGCGAGTTGCGGTTGATCCTGTCGGCGAGCTCGAGGGCCGCCGTCAGCGCTTCGCCATCTGCGACGACGCCGTTGATGAGCCCCAGCTCGAGCGCCCGGTCCGCATCGATCGACTCTGCCGTGTAGAGCAGTTCTGCAGCGATCTTCGTGGACACCTGCCGACCGATCCGGAAAGCACCTCCGGCTGCGGCCATCTTGCCGACGCGTGCCTCGGGGAACCCGAAGACGGCGGAAGAAGCCGCGACGGCGAGGTCACAGTGCAGCACCATCTCAAAACCGCCGCCGAGCGCCATGCCGTTCACGGCAGCGATGACGGGCTTGGAGATGTCGAATCGTACGATGCCGGCGAAGCCGAGATGCTCACGATCGGGGTCATGCACCACCTCGCCACGGAAGACCGCCTTCAGATCCGCTCCCGCGCTGAAAGCACGATCTCCCGCTCCGGTGAGGATGACGGTCCAGATATCCGGATCGTTCTCGGCGCTCTCGAAGGCGTCCGCGAGGTTCCGGGCGACTCGGAGGTCGACGGCGTTGCGCACCTCAGGACGGTCGATCGTGATGATAAGGGTGCGTCCCTCGATGCGCGTGCGCACCAGGGGTTCGTCACCGTCGATGTCGACCACGGACTCTGCTTTAGCCACGCAGCACTCCCTTCTCGATCAGGGCATCCACGGCGGCGGCATCCAGAGAGCCGAACTCCTCCGCCACGCGCCGACTGTCCGCGCCGAGTGCTGGCGGCGGATCGAAACGCTCATGCGACTGGTTCGAGAAGCTGATCGGCGGTGCGACGAGGGTGACATCTCCTGCCACAGGATGCTGGATCGTGCGGAACATGCGGTTGTGCACGACCTGCGGATCTTCCGGCACCTTGGTGAACTCGTTGACCGGAGCGCACCAGACATCGTGCGCGAGCAGCTCCTCGAGCAGTTCGTCGCGGTCACGGTCGGAGGTCTTCGCCTCGATCAGCGCCTTGACATCGCCGCGCTTCTCGAACACGCTCTTGGCCTCTTCGTCGGAGAGCTCAGGAATGTCCAGAATGCCCGCGATGAGGTTCACGGGGTTCATCGAGATCGCGATCCAGCCGTCGCGGGTGCGGTACACGCCATAGGGAGCGCCCGTGAAGGCATTGCCCGCACCGCCTTCTGGGCGCTGAGGCGTCACTCCGCTGCTCAGCGCGGCAACGAACTCCTGGGTCTGGAAGGCGATGATGCTGTTGAGGAGCGAGACGTCCACGCGCTGACCCACGCCGGTGCGCGAACGCTCGACGAGTGCGGCGAGGGTGCCGTAGATGATGTGCAGGCTCGCTGAGACGTCGGCGGCGCTCACTCCGACCGGCACCGGCGGGTCATCCGCGTCGCCCTGCAGGTTGGGCAGTCCGGCGACGGACTGGGCGAGCAGATCCTGACCCGGGCGCTTCGCATACGGTCCATCGACGCCGAAGCCGGAAGAGGCGACATAGACGAGCCCGGGGTTGTCGGCCTTCGACGCTTCGTACCCGATCCCGAGTCGATCCATCACTCCGGGACGGAAGTTCTCGACGACGACATCGGCCTTGCGGATGATGTCGCGAGCGACTTGCAGACCCTCGGGTGACTTCAGGTCGATCGCGATCGATTCTTTGTTCCGGTTGAAGGCGAGGTAGCTCACCGACTCCCCGCCCGGATAGGAATTGAGCATCGCGTAGGAGCGGGTCCAGTCACCATCGAGAGGCTCGACCTTGATGACGCGGGCGCCGAGGTCCGCCATCGCCTGCGTCGCGAACGGCCCTTGCAGCAACTGCGAGAAGTCTGCGATCACCACCCCGTCGAGGGGCCCGTTCATCGTTTCGTTCCATTGCTCGTCATCGTGTCTCCGTCGTCACATCGGGGGTTCGTGTTCCATAATGGTTACGTATTCATTGATCCTTGTCAAGTAACGCTGAGCCGCGGGGATCCACCTTCGCTACGATGAATTCCGGGTACGAGGAAGTGAGACCATGCCGCCACGTTCACGGGGTACGACGAGTATCGACGTCGCAAAGGCCGCCGGTGTGTCGCAGACGACAGTCTCGCGCATCCTCAACGGACACGCCGGAGTCTCCGAACGGATGCAGGCCAAGGTCGCGGACGCGATCGACCGACTCGGTTATCGCCCCAACCTGAGCGCCCGCAGCCTGGTGACCAGTCGCACCCAGACGATCGGCGTCATCCTTGGTGACCTGACCAACAGTTACTATGCCGAGTTGCTGCACACCATGAGCGGCGAGCTCAACTCCGCTGGCTACCGGACACTCATCCTCAGTGACCGAGCGGGAAGCGTCGAAGACCTGCGGACGACGCTCTGGGAGGCCAACGTCGACGGCGTCATCATCGCGACCACGCTCCTGTCCCCCGAGAACGAAGCGCGCATAGTCTCACTCGGGGTGCCGTCAGCAACCTTGGGTCCCGATGCTGCTGAGAATGTGGATTCAATCGCACCGGACAACTACTCCGGAGGCCGCATCGCCGCGCGGCATCTGCTCGACCTGGGACATCGCAGGATCGGTGTCGTCGCGGGACCCCTGACCGCCGGGTCGGTACGCGACCGCCACCGTGGATTCCTGGACGAGCTCCACGAACGCGAGGTGCCGTTCGATTCCGACCTGCTCGAGGTCGCGGATCTCGACTACGGTCGTGCTCGCGCATCCGCAGAGGCCCTACTCAATCGCGCGGTTCACCCGACCGCACTCTTCTGCCATAACGACCTCAGTGCGTTCGCGGCGTTCAATGCAGCGAACGCACTCGGCGTCTCCGTGCCGGAGGACGTATCGATCCTCGGATTCGACGACGTCGCGATGTCAGCGTGGGACGCCTTCGAGCTCACGACCGTACGCCAACCCATCCGCGCCATGTCACTCGGGGCGGTGGAACTGATCGTGAGCCGCCTCTCCGAGCCGGACCGCGATACGGAACACGTCGTGCTCCCCTGCTCACTGATCGAAAGGTCGACGACCAGAGCTATCTCGGCCTGACGCGTTCAGACGGACGACTCGCTTCGCGCGCAGGCGAATTTCGCACGATATGCGGTCGGCGTCGTCCCCAGCACTCGGGCGAAATTCTGCCGCAGCACCGCGGCGGATCCGAACCCGCATTCCGTTGCGATCTCGTCCAGCCCGAGATCAGATCGCTCGAGCAGGCGCTGTGCCCGGACGATGCGCTGTCTGGAGAGCCACGCTGCGGGCGTCGCACCATGCTCGGCTTTGAACCGACGTGCGAAGGTTCGTGGCGACATGTGCGCGCGCGATGCCAGCTGATCGACGGTCAGTTCGTCGCGGAGATTGCCCATCGCCCATTCCGTGACCGTGAGGAGCGCATCGCTCTGCGCGACCGGCAACGGCCGATCGATGAACTGCGCCTGACCGCCGTCCCGCTGCGGCGGGACGACCATGCGCCGAGCGACCCGGTTGGTGAGCTCGGCACCGATCTCCTGGCGCAGCAAGTGCAGGCATGCGTCGAGGCCGGCAGCCGTACCCGCACTAGTGATGGTCCGACCGTCCTGCACGAAAAGCACTTCGGGATCGACATCGATCCGAGGGAACATCGCAATCATCTCATCGGCGTACTTCCAGTGCGTCGTCGCACGGCGACCGTCGAGCACGCCCGCCTCGGCGAGGACGAACGAACCGCTGCAGACGCTGAGCAGCCACGCGCCTCTGGCCGCCGCATCACGCACGACATCGAGAACTCTCGGGTCCGTCGCGCCCCACCATTCGCGCGGGATCGGGCAGACGACGACGAGGTCGGCCTCGTAAGCGAATGAGAGATCGTCGTCGACGTTGATGGAGAAGCCGACCTTCGAGACCACCTTGCCCGGCACGGCCGTGACGACACGGAAGTCGAAGTTGGGCACCCCGTCATCCGTGCGATCAAGGCCGAATGCCTCGCAGGCAACACCGAACTCAAACGGGGCGAACCCGTCTTGAACGATGCAGGCGACAGTCTTCATGAGGCTCCTTCTCGCGGCTGTCCAGTGTGGCAGTTTTTCGATGCACTATGTCGATTCTGCCACTCGTGGCACAATTACAGCGAGCGTAGTGTTTCTGCCATGATCATCATTTACCTTCTCGCGGCGCTCGCGCTCACCGGACTCGCGGCCACCATCGTGGAGATTCATCGCGACGGCTTCCGTCCCGTGGCAACCGACTGGACACGCGTCGCCGAGCACGACCTCCCACGCGACGCAGAGCCCACACTCTCCTACCGCTGAGGTCGCATCGCTGGATATGCTCAGCAGCATGAGCGATCAGCAGCCTACGGGCACGCCTCCCGTGCCGCCATACGCCGCCCAGCAGCCCCCGTACTCGCAGCAGACACCTCAGCAGCGGCCGCACCAGAACGCAGCTCAGGGCTACGTCCTGAACGGGCAGCCCCCGCAGGCGACTCAGCCGACCTCCAACATCAATCCGGTCGGCAGAGCCGGGCTCATCCTCGGATTGATCGCGATTGCGATCGCCGTCGTGAACAACATCGTGCTCCAGGTCCTGATCGCCTCCTCGGCGTACTCCGGTTACAGCTTCAGCTTGGTGAGCGGAGTCGGAACCTTCCTCACATTCGCGGCAGCCTTGGCGGCGCTGATCCTCGGCCTCATCGGCATCCGCCGGGTGGGCGCTCCGCACGCCGCCGCAGGCATCGCCGTCGGCATCGGCATCGCGCAAGTCGTCGGCATCGCCTTCAGCACCTTCGTCGGCTTCTTCGGGTCGTTCCTGACCTTCTGAACCGGCGCTGCCCGCGCCGGCAGCACTCATGCCTCGCCGAGCACCCGCTCGTAGACCTCGATCATGGCGGCGGTGCGCGATGACTGCCGGAAAGCCTCGGCGACGTCGGCGTCAGGCGTCGGGGCGGTTCCGGCCCGGATGTCGGATGCCGCGTGCGTCAGCGTCTGCGCCAGAGCAGCCACCGACGCGTCGGGCACGGACCACAGGCCCGCACGCAACTCACCGGCGATGTCGGGATCGCTGACGATCGTCGGGGTTCCCAGCGTCGCAGCCTCGAACGGCGTCATCCCCTGCGTCTCGAACCCGATCGACGTCTGCACGACGGCATCCGCCGCGGCGATCCGCGCGAGCGTCTCGGCATACGGCAGCCGGCCGACGAACCGGATGCCCGCATGCCCCCGAGAGGCACCGTGACCGCGGGCGATCTTCTCCGCCGCGCGCAGCTGCCCACCGCCGCCGATGACCTCGATGTCAGCATCCACCTGCGACTCGACGACAGCCTCGATGAACGGCAGCAGGCGCTTCTCGGGGCTCATCCGTCCGAGCCAGACGAACCGGGGGCGCCGATCCGTCCGCGGTTCGCGCGAGGCGAGCGTTGCGGCGAGCAGTTCGTCATCGATGCCGTTCCAGACGACGTCGACCTCGGGAAAGACATCGTGCTGTTCGAGGCGCCGGGCGAAGTGCCCCGAAGGGGCCGTGACGGCACTCGAGCCCTGGGCGATGCCGCGCAGGAATGCCCACCCGCCGCGGCCCGAGACCGCCTCACCGATCCCGCGCATCGACTGCCGCCGCCACATGTTCAGCACCGCGAGCGCCTGCCTGTGCAGCGGCGTGACGGCAGCCATGCCGACGTCGACCCGGTTGTGCATCGTGTGGACGACCGGAATGCCGTGGCGATGCGCGAACCGGTGCCCGATGAACGCGCCCCAGAAGTCGGCCTGCACATGCACGAGATCGACCGGAGGGCGGGTGGTGAACGCCCGATCGAGGAATCGATCGGTGCGACGGCCCGGCCACGACATCGAGTACTCCCGGTCGAGCGTGATCGGGATCGACGGCAGGTCGAGGTATCCGGCATCCGCCCCGTGCGCGCCGGCGTGCATCTTCGGCGCGACCGCCGTCACGGTGTGACCGGCCCGCTCGAGGAACCGCCGCTGCAGCCGCATCGACACCTGCGCGCCGCCGAGCGATTCGAGGTGCTGATCGCCGAAGAAGACGATGTGCATGACTACTCCGGCAGCGGCTGACCGCGGTACAGCGCCTCGAACGTGTCGAGCGTGCGGTTGATGTCGTGCACGACGACGCCCTCGAGGGAGGCCTGCTGCATGCGCTCGTACTCGGCGGGCTCCGCGGTGAAGACATCGGTGAGACGCGCGGCGAGCTCATCGGCGTTGCCGGGCTCGAACAGGTACCCGTTCTCGCCGTCCTGGACGAGGTGCGGGAGGGCAACAGCATCCGCCGCGACGACCGGCAGGGCCGAGGCCATCGCCTCCATGGTCGCGATCGACTGCAGTTCGGCGATCGACGCGATCACGAACAGGCTCGCCCGCGACAGCAGCCCGCGCAGCTCGTCATCCGTCGTGCGCCCGTGGAAGGTGACGCGGTCAGAAAGACCGAGTTCGCCGGTGAGACGCTCGAGGCTCTTGCGTTGGTCGCCGCCGCCGACGATGTCGAAGCTCACATCCAGCGCCGGGTCGAGCTTCGTCATCGCCTCGAGGATCACCTCGACCTGCTTCTCGGCGGTGAGGCGCCCGACGAACACCATGCGGTTCTTCTCGCGCGGGCCGACTACCGGCGCGTACTGCGTGCGGTCGATGCCGCAGCTGACGGGAATGACGCCGCTGACGTCGACCGTGCGCTCGAGGAAGTCGGCGGCGCGGCGGGTCGGCGTGGTGATGGCGCGGGTGAGCTCGAAGGTGCGTTTCGCATCTGCCCAGGCGAGTTTCAGCACCGCGTCGTCGACGAACTTCGGGAACGTCGTGTGATCGAGGATGTTCTCGGCCATCACGTGGTTGGTGGCGATCACCGGGATGCCGCGCTGATGCGCGATGCGCGACAGGCCACGGCCGATCACGATGTGCGATTGGATGTGCACCACGTCGGGCTTGACGTGGTCGATCACTTTGCGCGCGTAGTGCTTCGAGCGCCACGGCCAGACGAAGCGCAGCCAGTCGTGCGGCGCCCAGCGCACCGACGGCAGACGGTGCAGCGTCATGGGCTCGCCCTCGATGATCTCGATGGCGGGATCTGCGCGCCGGTACTTGCGGTTCGGGGCGACGACGTGCACGTCGTGCCCCCGCTGCACGAGCCCTGCGGCGAGTCGCTCAGCGAAGCGCGCTGCGCCGTTGATGTCCGGGGCGAACGTGTCACAGCCGATGAGGATCTTCAACGGGGCGTCAGGGGAGGTCACGGATAGGCAGCCTTCGGTACGCGGGAGCCCGGATCGGGCGCACGCCACTCTACCTGAGGGCCCTGCGCGCCCTCGTCCGCCTCGCCCGCCGCCCCCGATTCCCCAGTTTCCCCGCTGCGAGACTGCATTCCGCGGATGAGACGGCCGGGAGTCCCGCGGGTCTCATCCGCGGAATGCAGTCTCACGGGCGACCTCACGGGTGAGCTCACGGGCTCGGGCGGTAGCGTGGGCGCATGCGCATCGTCAGCTCCGCCGACCCGCAGCTCTGGATCCCCGTCACCGGATCGTTCGGCTGGAAGGGACGCCGCCATCGCAAGGCGGCGATCAGGATGCTGATGGGCCAGGCCTTGCAGCGCGGGCAGAGTCCGCTCCCCCGCGGCGCCGGCGCCGGAGCCTGGATCATCAGCCAGTTCGCCCCCGCGATGATGAAGCGTGCCGACGGGCGCGTGCTGGTGTGGACGTGGAAGGCGGACCCCGAGCTCATCGTCGCGATGGCCACGACGCAGGAGCTGACCAACGACGTGCGACGAGCACGGGCCATGATGCCCATCGAGTACGACGACACCGAGACGTTCACCTCGGCGCTCGGCGCCGGCGAGAAGCTCGTGATCTCCTTGCCTCCTGACCCGGCTCAGCCGCCGTTCGCGACCTACACCTGGGACACCGGTTCGCACCTGATCACGCTGTCGGCGGTCGGCGGCAACCGCGAGCGCTTCGGCACGCTGATCCCCGCGCTGGACGATCTTGCGCGCAGCATCCGCATCGCCGACGATCTGGAGGGCGGCGAGGCGCCCGAGGTGCTGCGGATCGACCCGGCCTGACGGGCCTCAGATCTCACCGCAGACATCGTCCACTCTGATGGACTACATTGGCGGAGGCAGGGTGATCGTCCTGCCGAGGCTCGACCGCATCTGAGGCGGTCTGCGACGACCGAAGCGAGGTGGTACTCCCATGAGTGGTGATAGTTGCCATCAGCATCCGGACTCCGCCATCGCCTTCGAGGCATCCAGCCTCTGACGTTCCTCGCGGGTGTCCGGCTTCGACACGACCATCCAGCCGACGACTGCCCGCGCACCGCTGCGAGCGCTCGTTGTCGGCCTGCCCGAAAGAAGCACGCCATGACCACGGAGCAGATCCCCACCCAGAACGTCGACACCGATGACCTTCTCGACCTGATCGAGCAGAGTCTTTCGCGGCGCGATCTCGCCGCAGCATCCGCCGCACTGTCGCCGGTGCCGATCAGGCAGGTCGTGCCGGTGCTCGAACGACTGAACCCGCGAGACTGCGCCGTCGTCTACCGGCTGCTGCCGAAGCAGCGCGCCGTGGAGGCGTTCGAGGCGCTGTCGCCGGAGCTGCAGGGCGAGCTCGTGCGCGGCCTGCAGGATGCCGAGGTCGCCGCCCTGTTCGCCGAGATGGACCCGGACGACCGGGTCTGGCTGCTGGATGAGCTGCCGGCGTCGGTCGCGCCGCGGCTGCTGCGCGGACTCTCGCGGCGGGACCGCGAGCTCACCGCGTCCGTGCTCGGGTACTCGCAGGACTCGATCGGCCGGCGCATGAGCCCGGAATACGTCGCAACCCACCCCGGCCTCACCGCGGCGGAGACGCTGCGGCGGGTGCGCGCGCGACTCTCGGATGCCGAGACGATCTACACCCTTCCGGTGACCGATCATGCGCGCCGCGTGGTGGGCGTCGTCAGCCTCCGCGACCTGCTCGCCGCCGACGATGACTCGATCGTCGAGTCGATGATGCACGACGCGCACACCGTTCCGGCCGACTCGGGCGCCGAGGCCGCCGCCCGCGACTGCACCGATCTCGGGCTGCTCGCTGTTCCGGTGGTCGACAGCGAGGACCGCTTGGTCGGGATCTTCACGATTGACGACGCCGCCCGCATCCTCAAGCGCGAGGAGAACCAGGATGCTGCGCGCCAGGGTGGCGTGGAACCGCTCAGCCGCCCGTACCTGTCCACCCCGATCCGCCGGATCGTGCGCTCGCGCATCGTCTGGCTGTTCGTCCTCGCGATCGGCGCGACGCTCACCGTCAAGGTGCTGTCGGTGTTCGAGGCGACCCTCGAGCAGATGACGGTGCTCGCGCTGTTCGTTCCGCTGCTGATCGGCACCGGAGGGAACACCGGCAACCAAGCCGCGACGACCGTGACGCGCGCTCTCGCGCTCGGCGAGGTGCGTCCGCGAGATCTCGTGCGTGTTCTCACCCGAGAGCTGCGGGTGGGCTTGTCGCTCGGGGTGCTTCTCGGCCTGCTGGGATTCGGGATCACGGCGCTCGTGTACGACTGGCAGATCGGGCTCGTGATCGGTTGCACGCTGGTCGCAGTGTGCGCCGTCGCCGCGACGATCGGCGGGATCATGCCGATCGTCGCACGCATGATCCGCGTCGACCCCGCCGTGTTCTCGAACCCGTTCATCACGACCTTCGTGGATGCGACGGGGCTCGTGATCTACTTCCTCGTCGCCAAGGCGATCCTCGGGATCTGACGGCTGCTTCTCCGTAGACTCGCGGGATGGCGTGATCGAGCGTCAGGAGGGAGACCCGGCGAGAGTGAAGGCACGGAACACGTTCGGCGTGCTTCGCCTCTTCACGGCCGCCGTGTGCCTCGTCGCGCTCGTGCACCGTTTGTTCTGGGGCCTGAGCTCGCAGACGATCGCCGGCCGCAACTTCTTCGCGTATCTCACGGTCGAGTCGAACATCGCGCTCGTCGTGCTGCTCATCGTCGGCGGGGTGCTGGCGTTCCGACGCGACGACGATCCGCGCTGGTTCAGCATCGCGCTCTCCCTCGTGCTCACCTGGACGACCACGGCCGGCCTCGCGTTCGCCCTCATCGTGTGGCAGGCCGGGCTCCGCGGCATCCGCGTCGACGTTCCCTGGTCGGATCAGGTGCTGCATTTCTGGCTTCCTGCGTTCACCGCGATCGCGTGGACGCTCACCCCCGGTCACCGCGCAGTGCCGTGGTGGATCGTTCCCGGTTCGCTGGTGTTCCCGCTCGTTTGGGGCGGGGTGACGATGTGGCGGGGTCCGATGATCGGTTGGTACCCGTACTACTTCCTCGATCTGCGGCAGGTCAGCGGCATCGGGGAGTTCCTCATCACCAGCGGCATCGCCCTTTCCATCTTCGCTCTGATCGCGGCGGTGCTCGCGCTGATCAGTCGGATCAGCCCGTCACGCCGGAAGGCGGTCAGTCCGATTCGGCAGGCAGGAACGACGCCAGCGACCTGAGTGCGGCCAGCAGCGCCTCCTGATCCTCGAGTTCGGCGAAGCTCTCGGCGGCATCCGCGCCGACGATCCCGACGAGGATGCTCTCGCCCGTGACGGGCAGCAGGTTGATCCAGGTCCGCACGGGCTGATTCTCGTCGCCGCCGATGGCGTGCCAGATGGTCGCGTCGGTCTGCCAGAACGGCTCGTCGTAACGCAGCCAGATGGTCTCGATGTGGCCCATGCCGAGGGCGTTGATCGCGCCGCGGTGTGCGAAGGGCAGCGGCGGCGAGAACTCGAGGCGATCGCCCTGGAGCACTCCGAGGGGGACGGTGACGACGACCCGGTCGTACGACGTGGACTCGCCGGTGCCCAGGCGCAGGCTGACCCCGGCGTCGTCGTAGGCGATGCGAGTCACCGGTGACGACATCGTCAGCTGCGCCGACTCGAGGAGATCGTGGATGTGCGCGTCGAAGTCGCCGATCACACCTCTTCGGTCGGCTGACGGGAGCGCGGGTGGGAACCAGGAGGAGAGCAGGTCAGCATCCGCCCCCGCGGTCGTACCGAGATACGCGAGCAGCGCGACCATGCTCGGATCCTCAAGGTCGGCGCCGGTCTCCGTGAGCGCCTCGGCGAGGGAGATGTCCGTCGGAAGCGCCCGCGCCTCAGCGATCGCGGAGTCGATCGGGTCATTGCTGATCGGGTCGACGTCGCGGCCCGGCGCACGCCAGAGAGCGGATGCCAGGGCTGCCGTCTCGGGCAGACCCGACTCCTCGCGGGCGGGCTCCTCGCCTTCGGCGAGCGGCGGCAGCAGCCAACCGCCGAGCTGGACGGGTATCACCCACTCGTCGTTGAGCTGCGTGTGCGTGCGTCCGCCCACGCGGTCGCGCGCTTCCAGAACGGTGACCTCGAGGTCGAGATCCGCGAGCCCGGCGGCAACCGTCGCGCCGGCGAGCCCCGCACCGATCACGGCGATCCGCTCGCCGGCGGCCGCGGCCGCCCTGATGCGCATCGCCGCGCTCTCCCCGGAGTGGATCGCACCGCGGATGGTGGCAGGGTTGTCGGCATCCGTCGCCTCACCGGCGAAGAAGACGCGACCCTCGACGGGTTCTGCCAGACGGCTGCGCGCGTCGGCCTGCACGCCGACGCGGTTGTAACTGACGGCGCCGCGGGAATAGGGATCGGTCGCCCAGGTGCTTCGGGCGCTGGATGCCGGGGCAGGAACCTCCGTGGTCGGCAACGGCGAGGGAGTGCGCGTCTTCGTGGGAGTGGGCTGCGGCTCCGGCGTGCACGACACGAGGAGCACCCCGAGCGCCCCCGCTCCGGCGCCCACCAGCAGCTCGCGACGCGTCATCCTCATCGTGACGCCACACTACCCGTTCGCGCCCACCTCTACGATCAAGGTATGACTGATTCCATGCACGTGCTGGTCGCCAATGCAGCGGATGGTTCCATCAGCACCTTCGTCCTTGAGAGCGGACGGCTCGAACGCCTGGCCGTCACCGAAGGACTCACCGGATGCTCGACCTTCGCCGTCGACGCAGAGGGCGATCTCGTCTACGCAGCGGTGAAGGTGGAACCGGCCGGCATCCTCACGCTCTCCCTCGATCGCGCGACGGGACGACTTACACCCCAGTCGCGCCTCGACCTCCCCGGTGGCGGCATGAGCTACCTCGCCCTCACCCACGGTGGTACCGGATTGCTGGGGGCTTCCTACGGCGGCGGCTACGGCATCAGCTGCCCGATCACCGACGGCGTCATCGGTGAACCGGTGGCGAAGGTTCATTTCCCGAACCTGCACTCCGTCTTGCCGAGCGCAGACGGGCGCTTCGCCTACTTCGTATCTCTGGGTGCCGACCTCGTCGCGCAGTATGCACTCAGCAACGATCTACGACTCGCTCCGCTGCAGCCCGAAACTGTTGCCGCACCGACGGGGAGCGGCCCGCGGCACCTCGTGCTGAACGAGGCGCAGACTGCCGTGTATGTGCTCACCGAGTTCTCCGGTGAGGTGCTTCATTACCAACGCGACACCACCACTGGTGCGCTCGCGCTGCGGGACACTGCGACGGCCTTCGACACCACGAAGAATCTCGGTCACAGCGTGTTCGGGGCAGACCCCCTCGAGAATCACTACATCTGGGGCGCCGACCTCCACTTCGGCGACGATGGCGCACGGCTTTGGGTGACGGAGCGCACCGAGAGCACGCTGGGAGCGGTGTCGGTTGCAGCCGACGGATCGGTCCGAGCACCTGAACGCTTCACCGTCACCGAGACACAGCCACGCGGATTCGCCGTCAGCCCCGGCGGGCACTACCTCATCGCGGCAGGCGAGCGGTCGACGAGCGTCTCACTGTATGCGGTGAAGGGTGACGAGCTCGACCTTCTGCAGCGCATCGAGACCGGTCGCGGCGCGAATTGGGTCCGCTTCGCCTGAGCCGTATTACCGCGTCGCATCCAGCGCCTGCTACTTCTCGTCGCCGCGGTTCCCCGGCCGCCACAGCACGACCTCGGTCGAACGGCGGATGCGGCGGCCGCCGGTGACGGGGATAACCCCCGTCGAACCGGCGGCGAAGACACGGACGCCCGGGCGGTTCTCCCGCTCGGCGCGCAGCGCGCCTTCGAGGTCGAGGACGCGGCGGCGCAGCATCCGCACTTCATCTTCGAGATCGAGCAGCCGGGCGATGGCGGGCAGGCTCATCCCGTCTGCCGAGAGGCGGGCCACCTCACGCAGTTGCTCGATGTTCCGCGCGGAGTAACGGCGAGAGCCTCCGCGGGTGCGGCCGGGGACGACGAGCCCGATTCGGTCGTATTGACGCAGCGTCTGCGGGTGCATACCCGAGAGTTCGGCCGCGACGGTGATCGCGAAGACCGGGGCATCCTCGTCCTCGACCATCGTGATCACCTTCCTTCTGCTCACTCTACGTTTCTGATCGCTTCGACTCGCTGCGCTCGCTCAACGCGTTTCGTCTTCGGCGGCTGTGCCGCCTCCGCTCAACGACCCGCCTCAGCTCCCAATCAGGCCACCTCCGCTCAACGACCCGCATCGGTCCTCAATCAAGCCGCCTCCGCTCAACGACCCGCCTCAGTTCTCAATCACGCCGCCGCGCGATCAGGCGCGGGCTTTCGCCATCATCTCCGCGCGCGGGTTCTCCTTCGGCTCTGTCGCCTGGAAGGCGAGCAGCGCTTCACGCGCGGCGTCATCCAGATGTGCAGGCACGGCGACTTGCAGCTCAGCGAGCAGGTCACCAGTGCCCTTCGAGCTCTTCACGCCGCGCCCCTTGACGCGCAGCACGCGCCCGGAGGGCGTTCCCGGCGCGACGCGGAGCTTGACCACGTCGCCGGCAAGGGTCGGCACCTCGATCGTCGCCCCGAGCGTCGCCTCCGTGAACGTCACCGGCACCGTGAGGCGCAGGTTCAGCCCGTCGCGCGTGAAGACCGGGTGCGACCGCACCGTGATCGACACCACGATGTCGCCGCTCTCGCCGCCGTCGGGCGACGGGCGACCACGGCCGCGCAGGCGAATCTTCTGCCCGTTCGCGACCCCGGCGGGAATCTTCACCTTGAAGGGCTTGCCATCCTCGCCCTGCAGCGTGATGGTCTCGCCCTGCACGGCGGTGACGAAGTCGAGCGTGGTGCGGGCCGTGACATCGGCGCCCTTCTGCGGACCGCCGAATCCGCGGTACCCGCCGGTCGGCTGGCCGAAGCGACCCGAGCCGAACGTGCCGCCCTGGCCACCCTGGTTGAACATCGCGAAGATGTCCTCGAAGTCGGCGCTCTGACCACGTCCGCCCTGGCCGAACCGGCTGAAGACGTCCTCGAAACCGCCCGCGCTGGATCCGCCCGCGGTGAAGCGCGCCCCCGAACCCATGGCTCGGATCTCGTCATACTCCTTGCGCTGCTCCGGATCGGCGAGAACCGAATACGCCTCGCTGATCTCCTTGAACTTCGCCTCAGCCGCGGCATCTCCCTGATTGGAATCCGGGTGGTATTTGCGCGCCAGCTTGCGGTACGTCTTCTTCAGATCCGCGTCACTGACATCCTTGGCGACGCCGAGCATCTTGTAGAAGTCCTTGTCGAACCAATCCTGACTTGCCATGTATTACCGGCCTACTCTGCAGGAACGGCGACCACGACCTTGGCAGGCCGCAGTTCGACCTCGCCCAGGCGATAGCCGACCTCGACGACCTCGAGGATCGTGGACGTCTCTGCGCCGGGCGTCGGCTGCTGGAAGATCGCCTCGTGATGCTGCGGGTCGAAATCCTCGCCCGAGGCGCCGTAGGCGACCACGCCGAGACGCTCGACGACAGCGCGGACCTTCTCGCCGATCACGAAGAACGGCGTGCCCTCAACGAGGTCGCCGTGCGCGGCGGCACGGTCAAGGTCGTCGAGCACGGGCAGCAGACCCTTGGCCGCCTCGCCCTTCGCGCGCTCGATCTCGACCTGTCGCTGGTCCTCTGTACGCCGACGGTAGTTGGCGTACTCGGCCTGCAGGCGCTTGAGATCGTTGAGCAGCGTCGACTCGAGGTCGGCGAGCACGGCATCCTCTGCCGCTGCCTCGCCGGTCTGCTCCGCGCCGAGGATGTCGTCGATCGTCAAGTCGTCGTCCGACCCTTCGGCCGCGGCCGCCTCAGCGGAATCGGGGTTCTGGGTCGCGTCAGGCGTGTCCTGCGACGCGGGGCCGGATGCCGCAGCATCCGACCCCTCGTCCTCAGGAACTTCGCCGTTCGCGTCGAAGTTCTTGTCCGTCATGGTTACTTCTTCTCATCCTCGTCATCGATGACCTCGGCGTCGACGACGTCCTCCTCGTCGGAAGCGTCACCCGCGGGGGCCTCGCCCTCGGCCGGGCCGGCATCGGATGCGGCATCTGCCTGCGACTGCGCGTAGATCGCTTCGCCGAGCTTGCCCTGCGACTCGTTCAGCTTGTCGAGCGCCGTCTTGACGGCGTCGTCGTCCTCGCCGGCCAGGGCCGCCTTCAGAGCGTCGACGTCGGCCTGGACCTCGTCCTTGACCTCGGCGGGGAGCTTGTCCTCGTTCTCCTTGATCAGCTTCTCGATCGAGTACGACAGGGTCTCGGCCTGGTTGCGCTGCTCGAGGGCGTCGGCACGCTTCTTGTCTTCAGCGGCGTTCTCCTCGGCCTCGCGGACCATGCGCTCGATGTCTTCCTTCGACAGCGACGAGCCGCCGGTGATGGTCATCGACTGCTCGGTGCCCGTGCCCTTGTCCTTAGCGGACACGTGCACGATGCCGTTCGCGTCGATGTCGAAGGTGACCTCGACCTGCGGCATGCCGCGGGGAGCCGGGGCGATCCCGGTGAGCTCGAAGGTGCCCAGCGGCTTGTTGTCGCGGGTGAACTCGCGCTCGCCCTGGAAGACCTGGATCGCGACGGACGGCTGGTTGTCGTCTGCCGTGGTGAAGGTCTCGCTGCGCTTGGTCGGGATGGCGGTGTTGCGCTCGATGAGCTTCGTCATCCGGCCACCCTTGGTCTCGATGCCGAGGCTCAGCGGGGTGACGTCGATGAGGAGAACATCCTTGCGCTCACCCTTGAGGACACCAGCCTGCAGGGCAGCACCGACGGCGACGACCTCGTCAGGGTTGACGCCCTTGTTCGCTTCCTTGCCGGTCTCGCGCTTGACGAGCTCGGCGACGGCGGGCATACGGGTCGATCCACCGACGAGCACGACGTGGTCGATGTCGGCGACCTTGACGTTCGCCTCGCGAATGACGTCTTCGAACGGCTTCTTGGTGCGGTCGAGGAGGTCCTTGGTGAGGTCCTCGAACTTCGCACGGGTGATCGTCTCGGAGAGCGAAACGGGGCCCGACTCGGTCAGCGACAGGTACGGCAGGTTGATCGAAGTGCTGGTCGAAGAGGAGAGCTCCTTCTTCGCCTGCTCTGCAGCCTCCTTCAGACGCTGCAGAGCGATCTTGTCACTCGAGACGTCGACGCCGCTGGTCTCCTTGAACTGCTTGATCAGGTGGTCGACGAGGCGCTGGTCCCAGTCGTCACCGCCGAGGCGGTTATCACCGGCGGTGGAGCGCACCTGGATGGTCGAGAAGTCATCGTCCTTGCCCACCTCGAGCAGCGACACGTCGAACGTTCCGCCACCGAGGTCGAAGACGAGGATGAGCTCGTCCTCCTTGCCGCGGTCGAGGCCGTAGGCGAGGGCGGCAGCGGTCGGCTCGTTGATGATGCGCAGCACGTTGAGGCCCGCGATCTCGCCGGCCTCCTTCGTGGCCTGGCGCTCGGCGTCGTTGAAGTACGCGGGAACCGTGACGACCGCGTCGGTCACGGTGTCGCCCAGGTACTGCTCGGCGTCGCGCTTCAGCTTCTGAAGGATGCGCGCCGAGATCTCCTGCGGCGTGTACTTCTTGCCCTCGGCCTCGAACGACCAGTCGGTGCCCATGTGGCGCTTGACCGACGCGATCGTGTTGTCGACGTTGGTGACCGCCTGGCGCTTCGCGGTCTCGCCGACCAGCACCTCGCCGTCCTTTGCGAATGCGACGACCGACGGGGTCGTGCGCATGCCCTCGGCGTTGGCGATGACCTTCGGCTCGCCGCCTTCCAGGACAGAGACAACCGAGTTCGTCGTTCCGAGGTCGATACCTACAGCACGTGCCATGTTCAGCTCCGTTTCGTTGAGACAAGTTCACTCGCGAGACTTGAGTCGCGATGGCTCAAGCATAGAACCTGAGTCGAGCTGCGTCAAGTCCGACTTGATACGAGCCGACTCAAGTTACGGGATCGCGGTGATAGCGCCCCAACGGGCCGTTCTCACGCGGTGAAAGCGGGCACCGCGTCGATCAGCATGCGCGTGTAGTCCTCCTGCGGGTTCGTGAACAGCTTGCCGGTCTCATCGCACTCGACGAGCACACCGTTCTTGAGCACGGCGACGCGGTCGGCGCTCTCGGCGACCACGCCGAGGTCGTGGGTGATGAACATATAGGTCAGCTCGCGTTCGCGCTGCAGCTCGTCGAGCAGGGCCAGCACCTGGGCCTGCACCGAGACGTCGAGCGCCGACACGGCCTCGTCGAGCACGATGAACTCCGGATCCAGCGCGAGCGCCCGCGCGATCGCGACGCGCTGGCGCTGTCCGCCCGACAGCTCGTCCGGATAGCGGTCGAGCATGCCGCCCGGCAGCGCGGTCTGGTCGGCGAGGTCCCGCGCCCGCGCGGAGCGCGACGCCCGGTCGCCCTCGCCGAACGACAGGAGCGGCTCGGTGATCAGCTGCTCGATCGTCATGCGCGGATTCAGCGAGTCGAACGGGCTCTGGTAAACCATCTGGAATCGGCGGCGCAGCTGGCGCAGCTTCTCGCCCTTGAGGTCGGTGATGTCCTGCCCCTCGAAGCGGATGGATCCGGAGGTCGGGTCGTCGAGCCGCAACACCAGGCGCGCAAGCGTGCTCTTCCCGGATCCGGACTCGCCGACCACCGCGAGCGTCTCGCCGCGGCGGATCTCGAGCGTGACGTCGTCGACCGCCGTGAGCGATTTCTTGCCGCCCTCCCCCTTCGGCAGGGGGAAGACCTTCGTGAGGTTCTGGATCTCGACGATCGGCTCGCCTCCGAACACGATGCGCTCGCTCGTCGCCGCCGCGCGCCGCTCGTGCGCCGACAGCCGCGGCGCAGCGGCGATGAGGGCCCGCGTGTACTCGTGGCTCGGGTTCGTCATGACCTCGCCCGCCGGCCCAGAGTCGACGACCTCGCCCTTGCGCATCACAACGACGGTGTCCGCCCGCTCGGCGGCCATACCGAGGTCGTGCGTGATGAGCAGGATCGCCGTGCCGAGGTCCGCCGACAGCTTCTCGAGGTGATCGAGGATCTGCTTCTGCACCGTCACATCGAGCGCGCTCGTCGGCTCGTCGGCGATGAGCAGATCGGGGTCGGCCGCAAGCGCCCCGGCGATGAGCGCGCGCTGCTTCATGCCGCCGGAGAACTGATGAGGGTACTGCTTCGCCCGCTCGGACGGGTACGTGATGCCCGCCATCTCGAGCAGCTCGACGGCCTTGACCTCGGCCTGTCGCTTGCTCGCGAGCCCGTGCACCAGGAGGGGCTCGGCGACCTGCGCGCCCACGCGCCGAACGGGGTTGAGACTGAGCGACGGATCCTGCGGCACGAGACCCATGACGCGGCCGCGGATCGCGCGCCACCGAGCCTCGCTGAGGCCGCGCAGGCTCTGTCCATCGAAAGAGGTCTCGCCGCCCGTGACCTCGGCATTGGGGGCGAGCAGGTTCATGATCGCCTGCGCGACGGTGCTCTTTCCGGATCCCGATTCGCCGACGATCGCGACGACCTCGCCGCGGCGCACCGTGAGATCGACGCCGCGGACGGCCTCCACCTCGCGGTCGCCGATGCGGTAGCTGACACGGAGGCCTTCGACGCGCAGAATCGCGTCGGAGAGCTGTTCGACCATGAGGCGTCCTCCTCGTTGAGCGCACGGGCGATGATGCTCACGCTATGCCGCGCGATCCTTCCGATCAACAGCTAGTTGGGCATGACACTATGCACCCAATGCATCGATGGCGACGTCGCCGCCCTCTTCATCGATCAGCGCCAGGATCGCGGGCACGAGCGGGTTCTGCGTCTCGCGGCTCCACGCGATGTCGAGCTCGACGCGGTTGACCCGATCCGACGGATCCTTCTCGCTCACGGGCAGCAGCGCGACGGTGTCGGGGCAGATGCGCGAAGCCGACTCGGGCACGAGCGCGACGCCGAGCCCGGCGCTCACGAGGGCGAGCAGCGTCGGGATCTGCCCGGCGTACTGCGAGATGCGCGGATGCACGCCGCTCGCGACGAACATCGACAGTAGGAGGTCGTGGAAGTAGCGCGCGACGCCCGGGGAGTACATGAGCAGCGGCTCGTCCAGGAGATCGATGAGGCGCGCGGGATCTCCCCGTTCGGCCAGCACCGAATCCGACGGCACCGCGACGACGAGCTTCTCCCGGTAGACGGGGCGGCTCTCGAGCTGCGGGCGCGACAACAGGGGGCGCACTAGCCCGACATCGACCGTTCCCTTCTCGATCGCGTCGACCTGTTCGAGCGTGACCATCTCCCTGAGCAGCAGGGAGACGTCGGGCAGCGCCGTCGACGCGCGCCGCATGAGCCGAGGTATCACGGCCTGCCCCGCCATGGCCGTGTATGCGATCGTCAGGGTGCCCGCGGCGCCCTTGCCGACCGACTTCACGTCGGCGACGGCCTTTGCGGCCAGGTCGATGAGGCGCCGGGCGCTGGGCAGCAGCGCCCGACCCGCCTGGGTGAGCTCGACGCGGCGGCTCGTGCGCGAGAACAATTGCGTCTCGAGCTCGCGCTCGAGCTGCTGGATCTGTCGACTGAGCGGCGGCTGCGTCATCTTGAGCCGCGAGGCGGCTGCGCCGAAGTGCAGCTCTTCCGCGACGGCGATGAAGCACTCGAGCTGTACCAACGAAATCATCGATTCACTCCCGACATTGATCTGTGCTCATTTTGGTTTGACACGGCATTAAACACAACCATAGGTTCGGAAAAGAGGTGCACGACGATGTGGAGGCTCGATGTCCGACGAAATTCTGGTGTCTCTGCCGAGCGCGACGGCGGTCTCCGAGCACGCGATCCGCGAGATCCGGATCACGCCCGTCGCGTTTCACGATACGCCGCTGCTGAACACCGTTGGCGTGCACGAGCCGTTCGCTCTGCGCGCGATCGTGCAGATCCACACCGCATCCGGTGTGACCGGCCTCGGCGAGACGTACGGCGACGAGGCGCACCTCACCCGCCTCGCGAAGGCGGCCGATCGCGTGCTCGGGTGCGACGTGTTCGCGACCAACGACCTCCGCACCCGAGTGACGGCGGCCGTCACCGCCGATACGACCGCGGGCGGCCACGGCATGTCCGGCATGGTGACGGGGACGAGCACCGCCGATCGCGCGCTCAGCCCGTTCGACGTGGCCTCCTTCGACGCCCGCGGCAAGATCCTCGGCGTTCCCGTGAGCGAGCTGCTCGGCGGTCGCGTGCGCGATGCGGTGCCGTTCAGCGGCTACCTCTTCTATAAGTGGGCGGGCCATCCGGGCGATGAGCCCGACAGCTGGGGCGAGGCGCTCACCCCCGAGGGCATCGTCGAGCAGGCCCGCCGCATCGTCGACGAGTACGGCTTCGGCGCCTTGAAGCTCAAGGGAGGCGTGTTCGAGCCCGACCAGGAGATCGCCGCCGTCCTCGCGCTGCGCGAGGCGTTTCCCGACATGCCCCTGCGCATCGATCCGAACGGCGCATGGACGGTCGCGACGTCGATCCGCGTCGCCGACTCTTTGAAGGACGTGCTCGAGTACCTCGAGGACCCGACGAACAGCCTCGAGAAGATGGCCGAGGTGCGCCGGCACACCGATCTGCCGCTCGCGACGAACATGTGGGTCGTCGCGTTCGACCACATCAAGGAAGCCGTCCGCCTCGGCGCGATCGACATCGTGCTGAGCGACCACCACTTCTGGGGCGGCTTCGAGCGGTCGAAGCTGCTCGGCGGCATCTCCGAGACGCTCGGCTGGGGCCTGTCGATGCACTCGAACTCGCACCTCGGCATCAGCCTCGCCGCCATGACCCACCTCGCCGGCGCGACGCCCGTGCTCGACTACGCCTGTGACACGCACTGGCCGTGGAAGCGCGCGGACGAAGACGTGATCGCGCCCGGCGCGCTGGAGTTCGAGAGCGGATCGCTCGCGGTGCCCACCGCTCCCGGCCTCGGCGTCGAGCTCGACGAGGATCTGCTCCAGAAGCTGCACCGGCAGTACATCGACTGCCGCATCCGCGAGCGCGACGACACCGGGTACATGCAGCGGTTCGATCCCGCCTTCACGAACACGTCGCCGCGATGGTGAGCCCGCTGCGCATCGCCGTGACGGATCCCATCATCACGGGGTTCGCAGGTCACCTGCGGTTGACGGCGCGCGAGCACGAGTGGCGCTTCGCGGCCGACTCCTCCCCGCGAGAGGTGCTCGACGGCGCGGATGTCGTCGTGTGCTCGCGGCTCACCGCGGAGGACATGCCCGATGCGCCGTCGGCGCGGCTCATTCACGCGACCGGCGCCGGCATCGACCGGATCGCCCCGGACGCGATTCCCGCGGACGCCGCGGTCTGCAACACGGGCCACCACGGATCCGCGATCGCCGAGCACGTC
>NZ_JBQDVP010000007.1:0-87982 GCF_052102115.1 Microbacterium sp. | reverse complement strand
CGTTGATGATGCGCAGGACGTTGAGGCCCGCGATCTCACCGGCCTCCTTGGTGGCCTGGCGCTCGGCGTCGTTGAAGTATGCGGGGACAGTGACGACAGCGTCGGTCACGGTGTCGCCCAGGTACGACTCGGCGTCGCGCTTGAGCTTCATGAGGATGCGCGCGGAGATCTCCTGCGGCGTCCACTTCTTGCCGTCGAGGTCGAAGCTCCAGTCCGTGCCCATGTGGCGCTTGACGGATGCGACGGTGCGGTCGACGTTGGTGACGGCCTGGCGCTTCGCGGTCTCGCCGACGAGCACCTCGCCATCCTTGGTGTAGGCGACCACCGACGGGGTCGTGCGGAAGCCCTCGGCGTTGGCGATGACCTTCGGCTCGCCACCCTCGAGGACGCTGACGACGGAGTTCGTCGTTCCGAGGTCGATTCCAACAGCACGTGCCATGTGATTCTCCTTCTGGTTGAAGTGCGTAAGTGAAGATTGTGGGCGATTCAGAAACCTGAGTCGCGATGGCTCAACTGTACGCTCCCGTCGGAGCACTGTCAAATGAACTTGATATGAACTGACTCAACTTCTGGTTATCCACAAGCCGACTACGGATCTTTCGGAATCAATAGGCTCACTGACCATGAGAAAACAGCTGGCCCCGCTCGCAACCCTCAGTGCGCTCGTACTCATAGTGGCGCTGAGCGCATGCAGTGCAGAGCCGGGACCCGAACCTACCGCTGAAGCCAGCGCCCCGACTCTCGATTCGGTCTCCTTCACCGACGGAGCCACCTTGCCGCCCGACGCCGACGTCTCTTGGGGAGACGGCTTCGCCAACGACGACAACTGGGAGGAAGTCACGCACCTGACGGAGCCCGGGCGCTGGATGTACATCAACACCGACAGAACATGCACGGCGGCATTCGGCGGCGGCGCCCTGGGAAACAGCGCCGTCATGGACGATCGGGAGGCCAGCGATGCCGTGATCACCGCCGACGTGGGCGACGATCTGGGTGACCTCGACGGCCTGGTCACCGATGGGTACTTCCTCAAGTACGGATCAGAAGAGGCGCAGGTCGCCCATCGTCAGTTCTCCATCACCATCGACGGACTCGGCCGGTTCATGGCCGTACGCGCCTTCGCAGCCCTGGACTATTCCGTTCAGGTCATGGTGATGTGCGATGGTGTGGACGTGAACGCCGCCGTCCTCGACGTGCTCTCGAAGAACGTGATCTCCATCGAGCCCGAATCGCTCGGCTAGCGCTGTGACTCGAGCCAGCCGCTGACCTCGATGCCCAGTTGCGCCGGCGCATCGAGCGGGATCAGGTGCCCCGCCCCCTCGATGATCGCCAGCGTTGAGCCGGGGATCGACGACTGCAGGCGGTGCGCGCGATCGACCGGGATCCACGTATCGTCAGCGCCCCACACGACGTGCGTGGGTTCGTCGATCGTCGAGTACAGCGATTCGATCTCGTCGGTGAAGCGCTCGTCGGCTTGGGCGATCTGCCGATAGAACGCCGGTTGGCCGCGCTCACCGAGCCACGGTTCGACGAGCATCGCGAGGTCATCGTCACGCAGGCCGCGGTGGCTCGCGCCGCGGATATACGCCTCGATCGCACCGCGATGCACGGCGGCCGGCAGCTGCGCGAAGACATCCGCATGCTGCTTCACCAGGGTGAAGAACGGCGATCCCCAGGGGGTGAGCGCCACGACATCCACGAGACAGAGCGAACGGTAGCGTGCTCCGTGCAGCAGCCGTGCGCGCAGCGCGACGGCGCCGCCAAAGTCGTGCGCGACGACGTTCGGGCGGTCGAGCTGCCACTCTGTCAGCAGCGCGGCGAACAGCTCGCCCTGAGTGCCGAGATCCACGGCGTGCGCGGCATCCTTCGACGACTGACCGTACCCCGGCATATCCCAGAGATACACGGTGAAGCGCGTGGCGAGCGCCTCGGCGAGCGGCCGCCAGAGCGCCGACGACCACGGCGTTCCGTGCAGGAACACGACGGGAGGACCGGACCCGAACCGATCCCAGGCGACCGTCCGGCCGTTCCAGACGAACGTCTCTCGGAGGGTGTGCACCGGCATCCGCCTGTCGGTCACTTCCCGCCGGGAGGGCCGATGATCAGCAGGATCACGTACAGCGCGATCACGGCAACGGCGATGAGGACGACCAGCAACCAGGCGTGGTTGAGGAACCACCGCATCGTCCGGTCGTACCAGGTGTGATCCTGAGGGTGGTCGCTCGCCTCCAGGCGCCAGTACCCGCCGAGACGGCCCTTGCGGTGCAGCCAGATCTCCATCGGGATGGTCGCGTACGGCACGATCGCGCTGACCACCGCCAAGATACCGAGACCGATCGACCAGCGCTGGTTGAACGCGACGAGGATCGCGGTTGCCCCGTAGGAGAGGAACACGAAACCGTGGATGCCGCCGGCGATGGTCACCACGATGCCGGGCGCCCCGACGGCTCGGGCGATGAGACCTCCGATGAGGAGGGTCCAGGTGATCGCCTCGGCGATCGCGAGGACGCGGTACAGACGGGCAGGCGTGCGGAACATCGTGCTCCTTGTTCGACGGGCCCTACTACCGTAACCGTCGGGACCGACACTGCAGCGCCCGACATCGCCCGCTAGCCTGGGTGCATACGCCGCACGGAGGCCACCTTGACCCAGTCCGACATGCACGCGCTCGAATCGATGGGCGGCTTCCGTACGATGGCGCGCAACCAGACGCCGGTGAGTCGTCGCAGAAGCCGCATCTGGCCCGCCGTGACTCTGTTCGTCATTCTGGGCGTGCTGTTCGGATCGATCGGCGTGCTCCTGCTGGCGACGCTGGAGACGCCCTCGCCGACTATGACCGCGAGTGAGCAGTTCCTCATCGGCGGGCTCATCCTGCTCTTCGCCGCGCTGTTCATCGGACTCGCCGCGTCGCTCATCTGGACGAACCGGCGACGCCATCGGCGCCTGCACCGTGCCGCGCGGATGGGGATCGCGCAGGGGTGGCACGTCCGCCTCGAGGGCGACCCGCGCGAGCATGCGGCATCCGCGTTCCGCTCGGGCACCAAAAGCGGATCGTGGTTCGAGAGCCCGATGCATCTGCACGAGCCGCGCTACGTCGAAGTCGGCAACTACATCTTCGACGCCGGCCAGGCGGGGCGCGGGCGGGCCTCGGTCGGCTGGATCGGGGTCGAACTCGATCGCACCCTGCCACACATGTACCTGTTCTCGCAGGCCGGCCCGCGCCGCGTGCGGCCCTACCGCGTGCCGACCTTCGCAAAGGATCAGCGTCTCGAGCTCGAAGGCGACTTCAATCGCCATTTCCGTCTGTTCTGCCCGCGTGAGTACGAGACCGACGCACTGTATGTCATGACACCCGACGTCATGGCTCTGATGATCGACGAGGCGTCCGGGTTCGACATCGAAATCATCGACGACATGATGTTCGTCATCGCCCGCAGTCCGTTCGATATGACGGACCCGCGCGTGCTCGAGTTCGCTCGCCGCTTGGTCGCGACTCTCGGCTCCCGAACGGCGTCGCAGAGCGCGCGCTACGTCGACGAGCGCTCGTCCGATCCGGACTTCATCGATAGCGGAGGCGTCCGCCTTACGCGTCGCCGGCTTCTCGTGACGTTCGTGCCGGTGGTCGCCGCTGTGATCGCCGTCGCCGTTGTCGGCTGGCTCAGCGGCGTCCTCGGCTGAGCCGGCCGGGTTCCGCGGCCTCCTCGTCAGCTCAGGGACAGCACGGCATCCAACAATTCGGTGAGCGGGCGCGGCATCCGCTCGAGGGGTATCGCGGCGATCACGTCGGCGGCGAAGCGGGCTTTGCGCCCTGCCGCCGTGCCGGCGAACCGGTGCAACTGCTGCTCGAGGGAGCGATCGCGCTGCGCCGGCTGCCCCTGGAACACCCGGAAGCGCGTGAGTTCGCCGCGGGCCGCAAGGGTCTCGAGGACTACGTCGTGCCCGGCGGCACGAATCACCTCGTCTTCGAGATCGCGGTCGCATGCAAAGAATCCGATGCCGCGCAGGTCCGCCGCGGCGTCGTCGATCATCCCGGCATCTCGCAGCACGTCGGCGACGTAGCGCTCCTCGGCACCGTCGTAGAGGCCGAGCACCGGTCGCCGCCCAGCGGCCCGCAGCGCCGCCAGCTGCCGCCGCAGACTCGTGATCCCGCCGAGTTCGATGAGCTCGGCAGCATCCAGTCGCGCTGCACGACGGCGGGCCAGGGCGCGGAAGGCGAGGCTGTCGCTCCTGCCCTCGAACAGCACGGCAGCCCGCGGCGTCGCACTGCCGTCAGACATGGGAAGACCTTAGCGCCCGGAATACCAGAGGGCGGCGACCGGTTCCCAGAGTCATGAGCCTTGTCGCCACGCCCCCTCCCGTCGAAGTGCGGGATGATGCCTTGGAGCGGCTGCTGGGCGACATCGCCGTCAGCGTCCGTTCCCAGCACCGCATCCTCGCATCCGTTGACGAGGTGATCGCGCTCGAACCGGACGCGCTGTCGCTGATCTACGTACTCGCCGGTGAGGTCAACCTCCCCGGTGACGACACTCTTCCCCGTGCGTTCACCACCGGCGACGCGCTGCTCAGCTCGGGGCAGCGGGCGACAACGCTCCGCATCCCGGCCGGTTCGCGGGTGCTCGTGTCGAGCCTCGCCCTCGCCGCCACCGCCGCGCACCTTCGCACGCTGCTGCCCTCGGTCGCATGGATCCGCGGGTTCGACGACCTCGAGCCCGCCGCGGCCGCGCTCGCTCATCACATGGGCATCAAGACACCCCAGCGTCGCAGCGAGCGCGACGGCGACATGGTCATCTGCCGCATGATGGCGACGATGCTCGTGCAGTCCATGATTCGCGCGTGGGCAGCGATCGGTTGCGCGCCTGCTGGATGGCCGTCGCGCACGGGCGACCCGTTCCTGGACCGCGTGCTCGTTGCCGTCGACGATGACCCTGGTCGTGACTGGACGGTCGAGCAGATGTCTTCGGTCGCCGCCATGTCGCGGTCGGTTTTCGCGGCACGGTTCCACGCGGCGCTCGGCCGCTCGCCCGCCGGGTACGTCACAGAAGTGCGGATGAATACCGCGAAGCAGCTGCTCGATGCCGGCGGCGCTGTGTCCGATACGTCCCGCAGCCTCGGTTATACCTCCGACGAGGGATTCAGCCGGGCGTTCCGGCGGGCGACGGGCATGACGCCGTCCGTCTGGCGATCGACGCGACGCGCTCCCGTCGTCGTCTGATCGTCTCCCCGCCGGAGCGCGGTCAGCTGCCGGTCAGCCGCCGGCCCCCGCAAGGGTGAAATCTACGGTCATGGCATTGCCCGCCACGTCGTACACGACCAGCGTGTTCTCACCCGCGACAGCGCCGAAGGCTCCGGGAACCACCCCGTTGAGATCCGACCAGACGTCGTCCGTCAGATCCTTTTCGACCCCGTTGAGCGTGAGACGGTCAATCTTGCCCTCGTCGTGGAGCTTGAACGACACCTTGCTGTAGATGCCGTTTCGGCCGACCGTGAACTCCGCGCCAGTCTTGACCGTCACGGCGGGAGCCGTCGCATCATCAGCGGCAGCTGTCACCGTGAGGTCGCGCAGACGCCCGAAGTTGTCGAAGGAGCCGAAGCCGACTCGGCCGTCTCCGAACGTGTCATCGTTCGCTGTCATCAGCGGGGTGTCGAGCCCGTCGACGTAGACGGCGATGTCGCCGCTGTCCGCACACCGGACGACGCGGACGTCGTGCCACTCCTCGTCGGTGACCGCCGGCGGTGCGCCGACCGCGCCGTCCCACTGGTCGTCGATCCGCTCACGGTCGGCGTTATCGACCTTGAAGATGCCGTTGTGCGCGTAGATCGTGTTGTCCTGCGAGAGATGGGCGTAGTAGTACTCCGTGTCCGACTGCCACCCGAACACGAGGATCACGTCGCGGTTGTTCACAGAAGCCGGCTCGTCCAGTCGCACCTGCGCGCTGAGATCGAACGAACCGAGTTCCGGCCCGTCGGTGAGGACGGCGTACTCGAACGGTCGGCGGATGCCGTCATCCGGATTCGTGCCTGCCTCGGTGAGAACGACCTCTTCACCAGGAAAGTCCCACTTGTCCGGCGTCCGCGGCGCCCAGTCGTCCTCCGACATCACGTCGGTGATGACGGAGCCGTCCGGTGTGCACGTGGGCGGCGTCGGGGGCTCATTCGGCTGAACATCGAACAGCGCGTACTGCGCGGCCATCTGCTCTGGCGTCGGGACGGTATCGAGAATTGCGATGTCGTCCATCCGCCCATTGAACGGATTGGCTTCGCGCGTGTTCTGCGGGAAGCTCCCCCCGATCTTGATGCCAGCCGGGTTGGTGGCCGAGACAGACCCAGAACCCCACGGGTTCGACGCCGTGTACTCGCCCTCCAGCTCCTCGCCATTCATGTAAAGCTTCATCTCGCCCGCTGAGTAGTCGAAGGTGGCGGCGAGGTGTACCCACTTCCCCTTCTGCAGGATTTCGTCCCATGGCTTGTCTGCGGCGAAAGTCCAGGATGATCCGCCGTCGACACGGCGGCCGAGGGCAACGACCTTGAGCTCTCCGTCCACGGTGATCACTTCCAGCAGTGCGCGCACATCGTGCCCGTTGGAGTTGCCGGTGAGCACTCCGGCCAGGCCGATCGCGTTGTAGACGTCGTCCGGATTCTCCGTGCCCGAGTTCAACGCCGGATGGTCACCGGTCGGCTTGAACCAACCCATGACCGAGATCTTGTCCGTGTCTCCGAGGGCCGCCATCGACTCCACGCCCGCCGCGTCATGCACGCCAGCCTTCCAGTCATCATTCGATGAGGCGCCCGGGCTCATCTGTTGGGTCTGCAAGGCTTCACCGGCGCCGGGGTAGGCCCGGTCGGCGACACGCATTTCCGCCCCGCCGTTGACGAGTGAGATGTCCGTCCCCGACAGGCCCTGATCGGATTCCACCGTCGGGTCTGCCTCGGAAGCTTGATCGAAGTTGTGGTGGGTGACCAGATTCGGCGCAAGTTCCGGCAGGACGAACGGCGACGAAGGCGCTGCCTCACGCGCGCCGGTGACCTTCCAGATCTTGCCGTTCGCCTTTGACACGAGATAGAGCTCGCCATCGGCATCCGACCCGAATCGTAGGTCGACGCGCTTATCGCCTACCAAGTCCTGGAAGGTGGTCTCCTGCCCGTCGTCGAACACGCGCAACTGTTCGATCGTCGCGAGGTCGTCGATGTCTCCGTCGTTGCGCACCATCTCGTCCGCATTCGTCGACAGCACCCAGCCGCGCACCAGATCGGTGAACAGGTAGCGTCCCTGCAGCTCAGCGATCTCGCCGCGATAGACGAAACCTCCGTTCACCGCGACTCCGGCGTCACCGGTCTGCCCCGGATCGCGGTTGTGGTCGTACGCCGCGACCGGGTAGGTGAAGCCGTTCTCGGCGTCATCGTCGGGAAGCGGAAAGATCTGCCGATTATCGGCGAGGAAGGACCCCTCACGGACCGACCATCCGAAGTTGTCCCGGAGCAGAAGATGACCGATGTGCTCGCCGACTTCACGCTGGCCGGAGGGCGCGCCGCAGTCATCGGGCGTCATCACCTGCCCATCGATGCCGTACTGCCCGACAACCATCGCGCGGGAATCTCGGTCGGCCAGCACCTCGCAGAGCTCGGGCATCGACGCATCGGCATCGTGGCCGGGCCCATCGAACTCAACACCGTCTCCGATCGCATCGCGGGCCTGCGCGAGGGAGCAGGTGCCGCCGGCGCCGAACTCACCGTGGTCTCGAAGGCGTTCACCCGCGAGGGTGGGATCGCCGGCGCCCGAGAGCTGCGCGATCGTGATCTCACCGCGATCGTCGGCCTCAACGATGCCATGGCAATCGGCATCCTGAGCGAATTGCGCCAGCACGACGTCCGCGTGCCCGAGGATCTATCGGTGGTCGGGTTCGACGACATCGCCGTGGCGGGCGACGTCGCGCCCGCCCTCACGACCGCACGGATACCCATGTTCGAGATGGGTCAGCACGCCGTCGGGCTCATCCTCCGCCCCGCCAGCGACGAGCCCAGAACGATCACGACCGACCACGAACTCGTCGTCAGACGCTCATCCGGGCGTCCGCGGGAGTGAAACCCCACGTTTCAGACACGCACCCGATTCGACGCACCGAACAGCACAGCACCGGCCACCAGCGCCGCAGCCCCCAGCCCGTACGACGGCTCGACGCCGATGCTGTCGACGAGGATGCCGCCGACACCCGCCGCGATCATGATCGCTCCCTGGAATCCGACGACGACGAGGCTCCCGCCCGCCTCCAGGCGGTCCGGCATCCGGTGCCCGACCCAGGTGTTCACGACGATCAACCACGACGCGAAGAAGAAGCCCCACACGAACACCGCGATGCCGACGCCGAGCACGGTGCCCGACAGCAGGATGGTGGCGGCCACCGTGACAGCGATCACGGCCGGCGCGAGCACCGCGAACAGCCGGAAGGTGCGGTCGATGATCAGGCCGATCGTCAGGTTTCCGACGAGTCCGCCGATGCCGAAGAACGCGAGCAGCATGACGATCGTGCCGGCGTCGACGTCCGGCATCCGCTCCAGGGCGAGCCGGATGTATGTGTAGGCGAGGAAATGCCCGAGGACGATCAGCACGTGACCGGCGAGTCCGAGGCCCACGCCGGGGCGACGGAGGGTGTCCAGGAGGAGCCGGAAGCTCGAGACCTGCGCCGCCGGCACCGGCGGCAGCATCGTCCGCAGCGCGATGGCGAGGATGCCCGTGACGACGCCCGCCAGTGCGAACACGGCGCGCCAGTCCATCAGCTCGCTCAGCATGACCCCGACCGGAACGCCGGCGACCGTCGCGAGCGACGTGCCGGCCGAAGTGAACATCACGGCTCGTCCGAGCTTGTCGGGGCCCGCGATCCGTACGGCGACGGTGATCGAGATCGACCAGAACGTACTCAGCGCCGCCCCCAACAGGAAGCGGGCGAGCAGCACGAGAACGAGGTTCGGCGCGATCGCGACGATGAGATTGGATGCCGCGGCGGCGAGCGCCATCCACACCAGCAATGAGCGGCGATCCAGGCGCGGGAAGACCATCCCGACCGTCGGCGCGACGATGAGGCCCACCAGCGCCGTGACGGTGACGGTCTGACCGGCCTGCCCGGGTGTCACCCCGAGCCCGGCGGCCATCTCGGTGAGCATCCCGTTGGGAAGGAACTCTGCGGTGACGAGCAGGAAGCTCAGCATCATCACCACGACGAGGGCGCCGTATCGGATGCGCTCAGCGTTGTTCGTCGGAGTGGCCGTGCTTGTTACCGCGACGGGGATGGGCGCAGTCGATGTCATGGTTCTACGATCGCAGGAAGGCGGATGCTGCGCCCGACCGCTCGTCCACGGCATCCGACCGATCGTCCGACGTTGGACACCGAACTCGCCTGCACGTATGCTCGCTCCTGGACCGGGACGTTCCCGGAAGAAGTCTGCGAGAGAGGAGTTGTGACATGAACACTGTCATTGTCGCGCCTCTCGCCGACCATCTTCCCCTCGAGGCCACCCGCCGCTGATCCGCGTGTGGTCTCCCTTCCGGAGCAACCACCGTGACTGATCCTTTCGCGTCGTCCGACGCATCCCTCATTTTCGATGAATCCCTCGCCTTCGCCGATGTCGAACCCGGCGAAGACCAGCGCTGGTCCACGTGGCCGGCGATCACGCCCTCCGAGCGCGGACCCGAACCCTGGCCCGACTGGGTCGTGACCTCGGCCGGCGCGCTCGACACCGAGCTCGGCGTGCTCAAGACCGGCAAGGAGGCCGACGTCTTCCTGATCGAGCGCGCCGTGCCCGACAGCCCGGGAGCGCGCACGCTGCTGGCCGCCAAGCGCTATCGCAGCCCCGAGCACCGCAGCTTCCACCGCTCCGGCGCCTATACCGAGGGCCGGAAGGTGACCGACACGCGAGCCGGCCGCGCCATCGCGAGCAAGTCGGCGTTCGGCCGCGAAGTGGCGGCGGCCGAGTGGTCGTTCGCCGAGTTCGATGCCCTGAGCCGCATGTGGGAACTCGGCGCTCCGGTTCCCTACCCCGTGCAGGTGAACGGCACCGAGGTGCTGATGGAGTTCATCGGCACCGATGCCACGGCTGCTCCGCGCCTCGCCCAGGTGCGCGGTGACCGCGCGGCACTCACCGACTGGTACCGGCAGATCGTCGAGCTCATGCACATCTTCGCCGGCGCCGGCTACGCTCACGGCGACCTGTCGCCCTACAACCTTCTGGTGCACGACGATCGCGTGCGCGTGATCGACCTGCCGCAGATCGTCGACATCATCTCGAACCCGCAGGGGCTTGACCTGCTGCATCGCGACTGCGTGAACGTCTGCACCTGGTTCACCCGGCACCGCGTCGAGTGCGATGCGGAGGAGCTGTTCGCCGAGCTGATGGCGGCGTCGTACGGGTGAAGGCACGGCATCCACCAGACATGCACGGGCGCCGGGCGGCGCGCCGCTACCCGCAGTTCACCTGACGAGGCCAGAATTCGAGCATGACTGTGCCTGAGAATCATGACTGCGCCTGAGAGCGGTGCGGCTCCGCTCCCCGAAGCGACCACGAACAGCGGCGCTGTCGGCGTCATCGGTCTGGAACTGCGCGGCGAGACTCCGGCTCCGAAGAAGCAGATCTACTCGTGGGCGCTGTGGGATTGGGCGACGCAGCCTTTCAACACCGTCATCCTCACGTTCATCTTCACCGCGCTCTATCTGACGACCTCGCAGTTCCTTCCCGCAGAGATCGCCGCCCTCGACAAGGATGACCCGGTGCGCCTCGCGGCCGAGGCGGGGCTCGCGTCGGGGCTCGGTCTGGGCTCGACGATCGCCGGCCTCGCCATTCTGCTGCTCGCGCCGGTGCTCGGTCAGCGCGCGGATGCCGCCGGGCGCCAGAAGCTGTGGCTCGGCATCGGCACCGGCGCGCTCATCCTGTGCATGTTCGGCCTATGGTTCGTCGAGCCGACTCCTGCCCTGTTCTGGCTCGGTGTGGCGCTGATCTCAGCCGGGTCGGTGTTCGGTGAGATCGCCGCAGTGAACTCGAACGCCATGCTGATCGGGATCGCGAATCCCAAGACCGTCGGCAAGGTCTCCGGTCTCGGATGGGGCTTCGGTTACATCGGCGGCATCGTCGCTCTCGTGCTCGTCGTCATCTTCTACATGTTCGACTGGTTCGGCATCTCCGCAGACGGCGGCTTGCCCTTCCGCATCATCGCCGTCGGCTGCGCGCTTTGGGCGATCATCTTCAGCATCCCGATCTTCCTCAATGTGCCGGAGCCATCGCTGGGTCGGCCGGAGCGCAAGGTCGGGTTCTTCCGGTCGTACGCGTTGCTCGTGAAAGACGTCATCGGCCTGTACCGCTCGCCCGAGACGCGGCCGACCTTCTGGTTCCTGCTCTCGAGCGCCGTGTTCCGCGACGGCCTGGGCGGGGTGTTCGCGTTCGGTGCGATCATCGCCGGTCAGGTGTTCGGGTTCGAGTTCCTCGAGCTTGTGATCTTCGGCATCGCGGCGAACCTCATCGCGGGAATCTCGACGATCATCGCCGGACGCCTCGATGACCGGTTCGGCCCGAAGCGCATCATCCTCGTCGCGCTGGCGGCGATGGTGGTCGCCGGGCTCGCGGTGTTCTTCCTCGTGGATGCCGGGACCGTCGTGTTCTGGATCGGCGGCCTGCTGCTGTGCGCCTTCGTCGGGCCGGCGCAGGCGGCGTCCCGCTCCTTCCTCGCCCGCGTCACTCCGGCCGGACGGGAGGGCGAGATCTTCGGTCTGTACGCGACCACCGGGCGCGCCGCGAGCTGGATGGCTTCGGGAGCCTGGGCGCTGCTCATCGTCCTCACCGGCGCCACGGCCTACGGCATTCTCGGCATCGTCCTCGTGCTGCTGGCCGGGTTCCTGCTGCTTTTGCCAGTGAAGTCGCAGCGGGTGGGCTGAGTCAGCTCTCCCAGTTGTCGGCGAGCTTGTCGAGCAGGCGGGCGAGTTCGCTCTTCTCATCTTCGGTAAACGACTCGAGAGCTTTCGACAACGCCTCGCGCCGCTCACCGCGCATGCCGCGCGCTATACGTCGGCCCTCGTCTGTCAGCGCAATGCGGGTGCGGCGAGCGTCGTCGGGGTCGGCCTCGCGCTGGACGAGCCCGCGCTGAACGCCCTGCTGCACGAGGCGTGAGGCGCGCGGCTGGTCGACGCCGATCGCCTCGCCGAGAGCGCTGACGCTGAGCGGTTCGGATGCCGTGGCGAGAGCATCCAACATCCGGACGAGCGCCGGTCCTCCGAGGCGCCCGCGCGCTCCGCCCGCCCAGGGCGGGGGGCCGAACGCGGGTGCCCCGCGGAATCCGTGACCGGGCTGGTGCCGGCCGTGCTCATGCTGCGGGCCGTGCTCACCGTGCGGTCCGCCGTGGCCGTGCCCACGCGGCCCGAACGGGCGCCGCCCGCGCAGGCGGGACAGGGCGTGCGCGATGGCTTCGGCGGGGTCGGGATTCTCGGTGCTCACGCTTCCGACTTTACATGTGATTTGACATGCATCAGCATTGCATGTCACACTACATATACATGCACAGTTACAAGCAAAGGACTTTTCTCATGAACACCACCGATGACAATCAAGAGACTTCCCGCCCGTTCGGATTCTGGCTGAAGGCCGTCGACCGCCTGATGGCGGCCGAGTTCGCCGAAGCCTTCGAATCGTTCGGGGTCACGCGCCGCGAATGGCGACTACTGAACCGCGTCGCCGGAACCGTTTCCGACGATGCGCGCCCTATTCCGACGCACAAGCTCGACCGCCTCCTCGAACTCGGGTGGGTGACCGATGCCGATGGCACCTGGACCCTCACCGACGAAGGCCGCGAGGCCAAGGAGCGCCTCGGCACGATCGTCGACGGCATCCGCGCGAAGGTCACCGACGCTGTTCCGGCCGACGACCTCGCCACCACGATCGCGACGCTCGAGCAGCTCGCTCGCGCGTTCGGTTGGGACGAGAACACGCCGCTCCCGCGTGGGCGCGGTGGGCACGGTCACCGTCGCGGATTCGGGCGCGGGCCCCGTGGGTTCGGGCGCGGATTCGGGCACGGACCTCGTGGGTTCGGGCACGGGCGCGGCCATGACGGTCGTGCCGGTCACGGCTTCCCGGCCGGTCAAGGCTTCCACGCTGGCCCGGGCGGACACGCTGGCCAGGGCGCACCGGACTTCGGTGAGCGCCGCTTCGGCGAGCTCGTCGACTGCGGGCACGGTCGGCATCCCTTCGCCCACGGCGAGGGACACGGCAGGCACGACCGCGGTCACGGCGAGCACGGTCACGGCGGCCGAGCACGCTTCGCGCGTTTCGCGCAGGGAGCCTACGAGCGCGGCTTCGATGCCGGCTTCTCCCGGGGCCGCAGCTGACCCCCAGCCCATGCGAGAGGATTTGTGCCGGTTATGAACGCTCATAATCGGCACTTTCCAACTCGCACAGCGAGCCCAGCGGACCCAGCGAGCCCAGCGAGCCCGGCGAGCGCTCGTCAGCCGGGCACGCCCAGGAAGATCATGAAGCCGACGGCGGCGAACAACAACACTGTGAGGCCTCCGTATATGGCGACGGTCCAACCGCGGTAGCTCTGCCCGTCTGTGCCGCCCGCGGCCGGGCTGACGTAGTTCCGGGTCGCTTCGTCGCGCGCCGTCGCCGCGCGCGAGGCGGCCGCACGTGACTCTGCTTTCTGCGCAGCGGTCAGGGGCACAGCATCCTGCTTGTGTGCCGACTCCGACGTCCAGGTGTCATCGGGCGTCCACGTGCTGCGCTTGCGGCGTGTCGCGGCACCGGCTCCGGCATCCACCGACGCCGGGGGAATGACCGGCTCGGGGTCCGGCGGCGGCGCTGAAGCGAACTGGGGCGGCGGCGGCACTTCGAACTCCTCGATGGCCGCTGCGGCATCGGGAGTGGTGACCGTCTCCGGTGCCGGGACCGCGAACGGCTCGACATCCGACGCCGTGACCGGCGAATCGGGCGCGGTCTCGTTGGCGATGGCATCCTCGCCGGGGCTCTGCGGTTCTTCCGTGTTGTCGCCGCTCACGCTCTCGATACTACGTGTGGGCCCGGCGCGGTCAACCGCCGAGCGACCCCAGATCGGTATTGCCGACGTCGGTGCGGTGGAAATTCTGGAACGATCGGGATGCCGTCGGCCCCCGCTGGCCCTGATAGCGGTTGCCGTACGGGCCGGATCCGTACGGGTTCTCGGCCGGAGAGGTCAGGCGGAAGAAGCATAGTTGCCCGATCTTCATGCCCGGCCAGAGTTTGATCGGCAGTGTCGCGACGTTCGCGAGTTCGAGCGTGACGTGGCCGGTGAATCCGGGGTCGATGAAGCCCGCCGTGGAGTGAGTGATCAGGCCGAGGCGCCCGAGCGAGCTCTTGCCCTCAAGGCGCGCGGCGACGTCGTCCGGCAGCGTGACCTGCTCGAACGTCGCGCCGAGCGCGAACTCGCCGGGGTGCAGAATGAACGCCTCGTCGGGCTTGACCTCGATCAGATGGGTGAGGTCGGGCTGGTCTGCGGCCGGATCGATGAACGGATACTTGTGGTTGTCGAACAGGCGGAAGTACCGGTCCAGACGCACGTCGACGCTCGACGGCTGGATCATCTCCGGCGCTTCCGGCTGCAGTCCGATGCGGCCGGAAGCGAGTTCAGTCCTGATGTCGCGATCGCTGAGAAGCACGGGTTCAGCCTAATGGGGGTGATCGGGAGGGGCCGCGCGTTTGTTATGCTGGCCAGACGCCGCAAGGCCCCGGGACTGTAGTTCAATGGTAGAACTTCTGCTTCCCAAGCAGATAGCGCGGGTTCGATTCCCGTCAGTCCCTCCACCAACCGGGATCTTTGTATCCGAGACCGGAGGTCACATATGACGAAGCACTTCACCGTCGGCGACCATGTCGGCTGGAACTCCGAAGCTGGCCACGTCAGCGGTCGCATCGTCAAGGTGCACACGTCCGACTTCGACTACAAGGGTCACACGCATCGCGCGAGCGATGACGACCCGCAGTACGAGATCAAGAGCGACAAGACCGATCACATCGCCGCGCACAAGAGCAGCGCGCTGAAGCGCCTCTCCGACTGACCCCGGTTATCGCGCCGCGAGCGCCCGCCCGATCCGCTCCACGGCCTCGCGCAACACCGGCCGCGGGGTCGCGAACACGAAGCGGGTGAATCCGATCGCCGCCTCCCCGCACGCCGCCCCATCGGTCATCGCGACTCCAGCGTGCTCGCGGAACCATTCGCCGAGATCGCCCGTCAACCCAGTCTCGCGGAAGTCGAGCAGGGCGATATATGTTCCCTCCGGCATAGACACGTGCACGCCAGGGATCTCGGCCACGAGCTCGGCCAGTAGGCGACGATTCTCATCCAGATACGCCGTCACCTCGTCGAGCCAGGCACCGCCCGATGTGTACGCCGCGAGATTCGCGACCGCACCCGTCGTCGACGTGCCGTGTCCGATCCAGCCGTCGTCGGCCTCCCACCGCTCCAGCGACTCGGCATTCGAGAAGATGATCTGCGCGCACTTCAGGCCTGCGAGGTTCCACGCCTTCGATGCGGATGCCGCGGTGACCGTGTGCGCGGCGGCAGCAGGAGACACCGACGCGTAAGGGATGTGCGTCGCCGGGGCGTAGACGAGCGGCGCGTGGATCTCGTCCGAGAACACCCGCCCACCAGCATCCGTCACCGTCTCGGCGATGCGAACCAGCTCGTCACGGGTCGCGACCGTGCCGAGCGGATTGTGCGGATTGCACAGCACAAGCAGTTCAGCGCCGTCCGCGAATGCGGCGGCGACAGCATCCAGATCCATCGCCCACCGACCGCCCGACTGGATGCTCGGCACCTCGATGACCCGCCGTCCGAGCCGCGGGGGCACCGACAGGAACGGCATATATGCCGGTGTCGGCACGATGATCGCGGCGCCAGGTGCCGTGAAGGTCTCGATCGCGAACTCGAACGCCGCGATGACGTCGGGAACGAGCCGTACCTGATCGCCCGTGAGATGCCAGCCGTGGTGCTCGGTGTACCGGCGCGCGGTCTCCTCCTGCAGCGCGGTCGCCAGATGCTGCGGCAGGTACCCGGTGAGCCCGGCTTCCAGCGAACCGCTGATCGCCTCGGTGATGGCCGGCGCGAGGCCGAAGTCCATCTCGGCGACGAAGGCACCGATGGTGTCGGGGAACATCGTCCATTTCACGCTGCCCGCGGCCCGCAGGTCAGTCTCGGTGATCTCGTCGAACGGATGCTGGGTCATGCTGCTCCTTCGCGTCGTCCACCCATTCTTCCGGAGTTTTCGAGCCTCGGGTCGGCGGATTCGGGTCAGCGACCCCGGTCACACCGGCTCGGGGTTCTCAAGGCTCTCGGCATCCTCAGTCCCCTCCTTCACCGGCAGGATGACGTCGAGCGGCATCGTGCTCGTGTCGAGGTACTCGTTCTCGTCCTGGTCGGCGACGAGCTCTTTGGCCTCGTCCTTCGTCTCTACCGTCGGGAAGGAGCCGAGCAGCGGGCGCTTCGCTGTCTCCTTCATCGACAGCATTGCGATGCCGCCGAGTGCGGCGAAGAACATGATGTAGAACGCCGGCATGTAGATGTTGCCGGTCAGCTCGATCAGCGCCTGGCTGAACAGCGGCGTCGTACCGCCGAACAGCGACACCGCGAGGTTGTACGCGATCGCCATGGCGCCGAACCGGGATGCCGTCGGGAACAGCGCCGGCAGGGCAGATGCCGAGATCGCGACGTAGAACGCGACGGGGATCGCGACCATCGCCAGCGCGATCGTGACCGCCCACTCCTCGCCGATCTGCATCACCGTGAACGCCGGCACCATCAGCACGATGGTCGACACGACGGCGATGCCGTAGACCGGCTTGCGGCCGATGCGGTCGGAGAGCTTGCCGATCAGGGGAAGGCAGGCGCTCATCACGATGAGCACGGGAACGGTGGCGATGGCGGCCATGAGGTTGGAGACGCCGACCTCGGTCTCGAGATACGTCGGCATGTAGCTGGTCAGCGCATAGGCGGCCGTATTGGTCGCGGCCACCAGGGCGACGCCGATGATGACGACCCGCCAGTGGTGCCGGAAGATACCGATGATGCCCAGTCGTCCGAGCGGATCGGTGCCGTCCGCCGAGCGGGTGTCGGCCTCTTCGGCCTCGAATGCGGGGGTCTCGGGGATCCGCAACCGGAACCAGATCGCCACGGCCCCGAGCGGAATCGCGACGAGGAACGGGATGCGCCATCCGTAGTCGACCATCGCGCCGGTGCCCGAGATGCTCTCGGTGATCCAGGTGGTGATGGCAACGGTCGAGGCACCCGCGGCGAAGCCGACGTAGGAGCCGACGTCGAGGAACGAGGACCAGAAGCCGCGGGAGCGGTCGGGCGAGAACTCCGAAACGTACGTGGTCGCACCGGCGTACTCCCCGCCCGTCGCGAAGCCCTGCACCATCTTCAGCACGTACAGCGGGATGACCGCCCACAGACCGATCGCCTCAGATGTCGGCAGCAGACCGATGAGCGCCGTGGCGATCGCCATCATGGTCATCGTCAGGAACAGTACCCGCTGCCGACCGATCCGGTCGCCGAGCGGACCGAGGATGAACCCGCCGAGCGGGCGCACCAAGAACGAGATCGCGAAGCCGAACAGAGTCAGCAGCAGACCAAGACCGCCGGGCGCATCCTCCGTGAACACCTTCGTCAGCGTCACGGCCAGGTAGCCGTAGATGCCGAAGTCGAACCACTCCATGAAGTTTCCGACCACGGTTCCGGATATCGCGGTGCGCAGTTTGGACTTTTCGACGACGAGGACGTCGTCGACCTCGAGCCTCCTGCGGCGCGTGATCGCCTTCTTGCGGTTGGACATGCTGACTTCCCCCTATGCAGCGCGGCCGCCGTCCATGAAGCACGGCCTCTACCGAATCGAACGCGCTCAAAGTTATCCGGCTCATCCGGAAGCATCGCGCAGGTTGCCCGGCGTTCCCTGTGATATCGGGGTTGCGGTGGTTCAGAGCCGGGCCGATGCCCGTCGGTCGCGCTGTCAGCGTTCGAGAACGACGGCGAGGCCTTGTCCGACGCCGATGCAGATGGCGACGACCGCGATTCCTGTGCCACGGCGCCCCAGTTCATGTGCGGCGTGGCCGATGATCCGGCCGCCGGAGGCGCCGAGCGGATGCCCGATCGCCAGCGCCCCACCATGGATGTTGAGCTTGTCGGGATCAAGGTCGGGCCAGCCGCGCAGGCACGCGAGCGACTGCGAGGCGAACGCCTCGTTCAGCTCCACGAGATCGACATCGGCCCAGGTGCGTCCCGCGCGGGTCAGGGCCTTGTTCGCGGCCTCGATCGGTGCGATCGGGAAGTCGTCCGGATCGACCCCGTGCGCCCCGCGGCCGGTGATGCGGGCCAGTGGTTCGGCATCGAGGGCGCCCTCGGCGCCGAGCAGCACGGCCGAGGCGCCGTCATTGATCGACGATGAGTTCCCCGCTGTCACGGTGCCGTCATCGGCGAACAGCGCACGGAGCCCGGCGAGCTTCTCCACCGTCGACCCGTCACGGATGCCCTCGTCCCGGGCGAGCTCCGCACCGGCGACCTGCACGATCTCCCCGTCATACACACCCTCGGCCCACGCACGGGCGGCGAGTTCGTGCGAGCGCACAGCGAACGCATCCTGATCCTCGCGGCCGATGCCCCGCGTGCTCGCGGTCTGCTCCGCTGCCTCACCGTTCGATATCGTCCAGGGCGTCGGCAGCATCCGGTTCGTCATCCGCCAACCGATCGCCGTGTTCCACATCGTCTGATTACCCGTCGCCGGGTACGGTTTCGCGAACTTCTCGATCACGAACGGCGCCCGGCTCATCGATTCCACGCCGCCCGCGAGGATGACCTGGGCATCTCCGGACTCGATCGCCCGCGACCCCTGGATCACCGCCTCGACGCTCGACGCGCACAGCCGGTTCACCGTCACACCGGTCACGGAGGTCGGGAAACCTGCGAGCAGCGCACCCATCCGCGCGACGTTGCGGTTGTCCTCCCCGGCCTGATTCGCGTCCCCGAAGATCACATCATCGATACGCGCGGGATCCAGGCCCGTGCGCTCGATGGTCGCGCGCATCACGGTCGCTGCGAGATCATCCGGACGGATGCCGGCCAGCGCACCGCCCGCACGACCGAACGGCGTGCGAACAGCGTCGTAGATGTGAGTCGTGGTCATGAGAGCTCCAGCCCGATCTTCTCCAGAGCGTATCGCGCGGGTGCGGGTGCTGGCGGATGCTGCAGCCGGCATCCCGAGCTCACGGGTCGTCACTTTATACTCACAGGAATACTTTTGCTCGCTAACAGGTTGTCCATGAAGAGGCGGAAGCCCACCGGCATCCACCTCTTCACATCTCGATGACTCGCTCGCACAGACGGGCAGAAGAAGGAGAAGGATGACAATGTCAGAGAACACAGCTTCCGAGAACAAGGTCGCGCTGGTCACCGGTGCCGGGCAGGGCATTGGCCGCGGTATCGCGCTGAAGCTCGCATCCGACGGGTTCGATGTCGCGATCGTGGATCTGCCGTTCCAGGAGGAGAAGGCCGCTGGCGTCATCTCCGAGATCGAGGCGCTGGGCCGCAAGGCGATCTTCGTGGGCGCCGACGTCTCGAAGAAGGATGACATTGTCACCGCCGTCGACCGTGCCGCCGCCGAGCTCGGCAGCTTCGACGTCATCGTGAACAACGCCGGAATCGCGCAGGTGAAGCCCATCGAGGAGATCACCGAAGAAGAGCTGAACAAGATCTTCGCGATCAACGTCAACAGCGTCGTCTGGGGCATCCAAGCCGCGGCCGCCAAGTTCACGGAACTCGGCAAGAAGGGCCGCATCATCTCGGCCGCCTCGATCGCCGCCGTCAAGGGATTCCCCATCCTCGGTGCCTACTCGGCGTCGAAGTTCGCCGTCCGCGGTCTCACCCAGGCAGCCTCGCAAGAGCTGGCCGCGAAGGGCATCACGGTCAACGCCTACGCCCCCGGCATCGTCGGCACCGGCATGTGGGACGAGATCGACAAGCGCCTGTCCGAGATCAACGGCAAGCCGATCGGGCAGAACCTGAAGGAGAACGTCGAGAGCATCAGCCTCGGCCGCATCGAGACCCCGGAGGACGTTGCCGGAGTCGTCTCGTTCTTCGCCGGACCGAACGCCGCGTACGTCACCGGTCAGACCCTGCTCGTCGACGGCGGGATGCTGTACAGCTGAGGTTGAGGGGCTGGGCGGCGCGGCGGGGAGTGGCTTCGACTCGCTCCGCTCGCTCAGCCCGTTTCGTCTCGCTGCGCTCGCTCAACGACCCGCGGGGGCGGGCTGCGGAAGCGGGGGCTGCGGGGGCGGGCTGCGGAAGCGGGGGCTGCGGAAGGAGTACCGCGGGGCGGGTCGCGGGGGTGGTCAGACGGCGGCGGGCACGCCGAATGCGTGCCGTTCCTTGATCGCGGCAACGGCTGGAGACGAGAGGAACGCGAGCACGTCGGCGGCCTGAGCGGGCGAGGCGGATGCCGTCGCCACCGCCCCCGCGAACACAGTGTCGATCGCGCAGTCCTCCGGCATGACGCCGAGGATGCGCACGCCCGGCTGCCCGACCAGCTCGCTGAGCTGCTGGAACCCGAGGTCGACCTCGCCTTCGGCCAGCGAATGAGCCACCGGGATCCCCGGTTGCGCCCGCACGAGCCGGTCGCCGACCTCGGAGGTCAGCCCCCAGTCCTCGATCATCTTTACGAGCGCGGTTCCGCTGGGGCCGGTCGAGTAGCCGATTCGTGTTGCAGTGCGCAGCGCCTGACGCAGCTCTTCTGCCGAACCAAATGCCGGTCCATCGGGCCGTGCCGCCGGAACCCCCGAACCAGACGGCACGGCCACGGCCACCTGCGACAGCACGATCGGTACGACCGTCGCAGGGCACACATGCCCGGCATCCGCAAGTCGCCCGAGGGTCCCGGATGCAAGGAAGACGAGATCGAAGACTTCTCCGGAGGCGACACGATCAGCCGCGTCCACTCCCCCGACCGACTCGACGTCGAGCCGCGCGAGCCCCGTCGCAGTAGCTGTCTCCGACAGGTCGGCGAGCACGTGGCGCGTCGCCATCGACGAAATGGCTCTCACGCAGCATCCTCGAAGCTCTCGGCATCGACCTCGGAGGCGGGGCCGGGCGCGTAGCGCGGGCCGGCGACTGTAGCCGTGTTGATCAGCGAGCCTGCACGCTCGAGCAACGCGGCATCCACCGTCACCTCGAGCGCGGCGAAGTCCTCGCGCAGATGCGAAACGCTGGTCGTCCCGGGAATCGGAACCACATGGTCGCCACGCGACAACAGCCAGGCGAGCGCGAGCTGTGCGGGCGTGCATCCGGCTTCCGCGGCGAGCGCCCGCCACGCCGGGAGCAGTGCCGCGTTCGCCGGCCAGTTGTCCGACGAGAACCGCGGCATCGCGCGGCGGATATCCTTCTCCGCGAACTCCGAAGGATCACCGACGGAACCGCCGAGGAACCCGCGCGCAACCGGAGAGAACGCAACGAGCGCGATCCCGTCAGCCGCGGTGGCGGCCAGCATCCCGAGCTCGGGGTTGCGGCTCCACAGTGAATACTCGTTCTGCACCGCGGCGATCGGTGCGACTTCCTGCCCTTCGCGCAGTCGCGCGACAGAGACCTCCGAGAGCCCGATGGCGCCGATCTTCCCGGCATCCACCAGCGACGCCAGCGCGCCGACACTCTCGCCGATCGGCACGGTCTTGTCCCACCGGTGCAGGTAGTAGAGATCGATGTGGTCCACGCCGAGCCGCGAAAGCGAGGCATCCACTTGCCGCTGGAGAGTCGAGGGCCGCCCGTCGATGACCTTCACGCCGTCGACCATCGCCATGCCGCCCTTGCTGGCGAGCACGACGTCATCCCGTCGTCCGCGCAGGGCGTGCCCGACGAGCTCCTCGTTGCGGCCGCCGCCGTAGAGCGTCGCGGTGTCGAGATGCGTCACCCCGTCATCCAGCGCTGCGCGCAGCACCGCCAGCCCTTCTTCAGGAGACGGCGGGATGCCGTAGGCGTGGCTCAGGTTCATGCACCCGAGGCCCATGCGGGGAAGCTTCACGCGAGCTGCTCCTCCAGCTGTCCGAGCACGCGGTAGCAGTCGATGACCTGGCGCAGCGAAGAGTTCGGTTCGCGACCCTCGCGGATCGCGCTCACGAACTCGCGGTCCTGTAGCTCGATGCCGTTCATGCTGACGGCCACGTTCGAGACGTCGATCTGCTCCTCCTTGCCGGTGAACAGATCGTCGTAGCGGGCGATGTAGGTCGCGGTGTCGCCGATGTAGCGGAAGAACGTGCCGAACGGACCCTCGTTGTTGAACGACAGCGACAGCGTGCAGATCGCACCCGACTCGCTCTTGAGCAGAATCCCCATGTCCATGGCGATCCGTAGCTCGGGGTGGATCGGACCCTGGACGGCGTGCGCCTCGACGATCTTGCCCGCCTGGTAGGCGAACAGGTCGACGGTGTGCGCGGCGTGGTGCCACAGCAAGTGGTCGGTCCACGACCGCGCCTCGCCCTTGGCGTTGGTGTTCGTGCGGCGGAAGAAGTACGTCTGCACGTCCATCTGCTGCACGTTGAACTCGCCCGCGGTGATCCTGTCGTGCACGAGCTGGTGCGAGGGGTTGAACCGGCGCGTGTGCCCGACCATCGCGACCAGGTTCGCCGCTTCAGCCGCGTCCGCCGCAGCGAGGGTGGCCTCGGCATCCGCCAGCGAATCGGCCAACGGAATCTCGACCTGCACGTGCTTGCCGGCGGCGAGCACAGCCTGCGTCTGCGAGGCGTGGAGCCCTGTCGGGGTGGCGAGGATCACGGCATCCACGTCGTCACGCTCGAGAACGCCCTCGAGACCGACAACCGCGTTCGGGACGCCGTACTGCGCCGCGACCGCATCCGCCTTCCCCTGCGAGGTGGCGGCCACGACCGTCACCTCGGCGTCCTCGATGTTCTGAAGGCCGTCGAGGTGCTTCATGCCGAAGGCGCCGTTGGCGCCGACGACGGCGATGCGGATCTTGTCGCTCATTCGCTGTTCCTTTCGCAGTCCGGTATCAGGATGTCAGGCGTTCGCCACGGCCGCGGTCTCCGCGGGCTCGGGGGCGGACGCCTGGCCTGCGGGCTCAGCGACGTCCGCGTCGTCTGCGATGAAGTCCGTCTTGCCGACCGGGTTGCTCATGACGAGATGGCCGACAGCAGTGTTGGATGCCGGCACGTGATAGAACCGGTGATCCGTCGAGGGGTCCTCACCGCCGAACTGGTCATCCATTGCGCCGCGCGCGATCAGCCAGTCCACGAGTTCGATCCCCTCGGAACCTGCCTCATCGACGTACTCCATGTGCTGCCACTCGGTCAGCCCCAGCGGGTCTTCGATGAGATGGTCGAGGAATGCGTTGTCCCACTCCTCATTGATGAGCCCGGCGCGCGGCCCCTGCAGCTGGTGGCTCAGCCGTATTCAACCGGTCGTCGCAACACCGGCGAATCGGGGTATCGGATGAGCGTGTGGGACAAGCAGAAGCAGGTCCGGGCATATCGAGGGCAGATCGTGTCTCCTGGTCGGCCGAGCGTCGCGTGGCGGCAGGATCGGGTGCAGTTTTGGGTGGCGATCGCTGCGGGGAAGAAGACACGCGAGGCGGGGGCGGCTGCGGGTGTTTCGGAACCGGTCGCGCACCGGTGGTTCCGCGACGCTGGTGGAGTGAATCCACAATTGCCTCCCACCGTGTCTGGTCGATATCTGTCGCCGTCAGAACGTGAGAACATCGCGCTGTGGCGTGCGCAAGGAGCTGGCGTGCGTGAGATCGCCGGACGCTTGGGGCGTGCGCCATCGACGATCTCGCGGGAGTTGCGGCGCAATGCGTCCACGCGTACGTATCGGCTCGAGTACAAGGCGTCGACGGCGCAGTGGCATGCGGAGCGTCGTGCACGCAGGCCGAAGACCGCGAAGCTCGTCGCCCACGATGCGCTGCGCACTTACGTCCAGGACAAGCTCAGCGGCAGCCTCTTCGCTGCGGACGGCACACGGATCGGGCCGGTCGGGCCTGCCTGGGATGGGAAGAACAAACCGCATCGCGGGGATCGGGAGTGGGTGACGGCGTGGAGTCCACGGCAGATCGCCAAGCGGCTACCGATCGATTTCCCCGGCGATCCTTCGATGCGGATCTCGCACGAAGCGATCTATCAGGCCCTCTACGTCGAAGCGCGCGGAGGACTGGAGCGGCATCGGTCCTGGCATCTACGTCGAGGACGAACCAAGCGCATGCCAAGGGCACGGACCAGGCAGCAGGCGTGGGCTCACGTCACCGAGGACACGGTGCTATCGAAGCGTCCGAAGGAGGCAACGGATCGCAAAACTGCAGGGCATTGGGAAGGAGACCTCATCATCGGGTTGAAGCGCTCCGCGATCGCCACGCTCGTGGATCGGACCACTCGATTCGCGATGCTCGTTCATCTTCCACGTCAGGCCGGATACGGGATCATCCCACCACGGAAAAATGGCCCGGCGCTGACGGGGTATGGAGCGATCACGACGAAGAACGCCCTCACTGCGACGTTCTCCACGCTACCGGCGGCATTACGTCGTTCGCTGACCTGGGATCGCGGCAAAGAGCTCTCCGCGCACCGATTGCTTACGACTGAGATCGGGCTGCCGGTCTATTTCGCCGATCCGAAAAGCCCCCGGCAGCGCGGCAGCAACGAGCACCTCAACGGACTCCTACGCCAGTACTTCCCCAAGGGCACAGATCTCTCCCGGTGGAACGCGGCAGAGATCACCGCCGTCGCGGACGCGATCAACAACCGCCCGAGAGAAATCCTCGACTGGCGCACCCCCGCCGAGGCCTTCGAAGAGCTACTACGATCGACCCAACAAACAATCGTTGCGACGACCGGTTGAATACGGCCAACAACCGCAGGCTCCACGGTAGCCTCGGCATGGTCAGCCCCGACGAATACGAGGCGACCTACTACGCGGCCCTCACCCGAGAGCCGCTCCCCGCATAGAAGCGGCACAGAACCTGGGACGGTTCATAGCTCAGTCGTCGTCATCATCGGCAGAGGCCTCAAGCGCGAGCTCGTCCTCGAACGCCCGCGTGATCGTCTCTTCATCCGGCAGCGCCTTCTGCGTTTCCGGAGTGAGCTCGTACCTGCTCACCGCGACCGGCTGGGCAGCGCCAGCGAGCGCGTAACGGACGACAGTGTCGTTCTTGTCGGCGACGAGCAGGATCCCGATGGTTGGCTGGTGCTTCTCGGTGATCCGGAGGCGGTCGTCGACGAGCGCAACATAGAACCCGATCTGTCCGGCGTCACGTGGCTCAAACTTGCTGACCTTAAGCTCGATCACGACGTACCTCAACTGCTCGACGTGGAAGAACAGCAGGTCGACGTTATGCCGACCTCGGCATAATGTCGATTGTTCCGATTCTCGGATTATTCCGACGACTGCCTGACGGGCTCCTGGGGCATGGTGCAGCCACCTGTCTGGCTCGGAATAATCCGCATGCGCCTCAGAAGCCGACGGAACGGGTAGTCGTCGGCACCTTTCCGCGGGATTGTGGTGCGTGTCGCGACCGTCTTTGGAGCGGCCGCGACGCCGTCCGACAGGAGGTTGGGTCGTGAATGACGAACCATCTTGGGTTGCCGAGGGCGTGTTGGCAGAGGCCACGCGCATCGGCCTGGCGCCCGGCTCGATCCGGTACTACCGGAGCTGCTGCTGGACCGTGATGCGGTTCTCGCACAGCCGAGGAATCGATCAGCTGACCGAGCGGGCCGTGGAGGAGTTCCTCGCGGCAATGGATGATCGAGTGCGCCGAGGTGAGATCCACGCTGGGCTGCGATCGAACTTGGAGAAGATTGCCCGGCTGATGCTGGAGTTCCAGCGGACCGGCGCGGTCGTATGGAAACGACGAAGGCCAGCATCGAGCCTGAGCGCGTCTGCCACGGTGGTTCTCAGCGGCTTCGCTCAGCACGTGCAGAAGGAACTCGCGCCTGGCTCGGTGCGCGATGTGGTCAGTGAAGCCCGCGGATTCATGGGTTATCTGGACCGCGTCGGCCGTTCGCTCGAATCGGTCTCTGTCGACGATGTCCGAGCATTTCTCGTCGAAGCGAGGCCGCGTCACGCATCGGGCATGGGAAACACGGTGTGGGCCATCAAGCGGTTCCTCCAGTTCCTGAACCATCAGCGGCTGACCGAATTGAAGGTCGATGCCCTGCTGGCGCGGGTCGGGCCGAGACGGACGCGTGCGCTACCCTGCTTCACCCCCGAGGAGGCTGACCGGCTCGTCAGCGCGATCGAGACCGCAACCCCCCGCGGGAAGAGGGACTACGCGATGGTCCGGTTGGCGCTGTCGACCGGGCTTCGCTGCTGCGACATCGTGTCACTCCGGCTCAACCAGATCGACTGGCACAACGATGAGATCCGCCTGGTGCAGAATAAGACCTCGGCGCCGTTGACACTGCCACTGTCGGCGGACGCCGGCAACGCGATCGCGGACTGGCTCCTGCACGGAAGACCCGATAGCGATGCGCCCGAGGTATTCGTCCGTCTCTACGCGCCGTTCACGAAGCTGACCGGGCCAACGGGGGCTCTCATCATGCGCCGGTGGCTTGCCAAGGCGTGTCGCACCGCGCACATGACGGTAAGACGTCCCACGCGCTGCGGCGCACGACGGGCACCCGCCTGATCGAGTCCGGAGCCGAGCTGGCGCTGACGGCGCAGGTGCTCGGTCACGCCAGCATTGACTCCTCTCGACGCTACATCGCGCTGGCCGACGAATTCCTCCGTGACTGCGCCCTCCCTCTCGACAGCTTCGCCCTAGCGAAGGGCGCCCCGCGATGACCATCACGTTCAGCAGCGGCTTCGCCACTCACATCGAGGCGATGCTCCAGTGGCGCACAGCTCTCGGCTACTCCCGCCGCACACTCGCGTATCCGATGCTCAGCTTCGACCGGTATTGCGTCGCACACCCGCCTGGCGAGCCGATCCTGACCCGGGAACTGGTCACCGCCTGGTGTCAAGAAGGCGCGAGGGTTGAATGGCCTGCGTACAAGGGCCACGCGATTCGCGAGTTCGGCAGGTACCTGCACCTGGTCGGCGTGGAAGCATTCGTGCTGCCCGCGCAGTGGATCCGACAGCCCACCAGGAACCTGCCCCACATCTTCAGTGACAGCGAACTGGCCGCCTTCTTCGGAGCTACCGACTTGGTCACCCCCTCCGGGACCAGCCCATTCCGTGAGTACACGATCCCGGTGCTCTTCCGACTGATGCTGGGCTGCGGGCTGCGGCCCCAAGAAGCCCGACTGCTCCGCCGCCGGAACGTCGACCTCGGCGGCGCCATCGTGACGATCGAGCAGTCGAAACGGAACAAGGACCGCCGTGTCCCGGTGGACACCGGCATGGCCGACCTGTTGGCCCGGTTTGACGAGCTCGCCGATCTGCGCCGGCCCGGCCGGGAGTTCTTCTTCGAGGACCACCCAGAACAGCCCTACCCGGGCCGCTGGATCACGGCCCACTATCACCGCTGCCGTGATCGTGCGGGCGGCGTCGCACCCGGTTCCACGCCGTACACGCTGCGCCACAACTACGCCACACGCACCCTGACGCGATGGGTCGAGGAGGGCCGCGACCTCAATGTCTGGCTGCCGTACCTGTCGGCCTACATGGGTCACAACACCTACTCGACCACTGCCTACTACATCCATCTGCTTCCCGAGCGCCTGGCCGCAACCGGCCTGACGAGCGCGGCGGGCATCATCCCGGAAGTGACATCATGACCAATCCCACCGACGACTTCTACCGGCACCTGCGCGAGTGGTTCACCGTTTTCATGCCTCGGCAACGCGGAGTCAGCCCGCACACGATCACCGCGTGCCGCCACACCTGGAATATGCTCCTGGGATACGTCGCGGAGACCCGCGGGGTCCCACTCGAGCACGTGACGTTCTCCATCATTAACCGGGCCTGCATCATCGAATTCCTCGACCACATGAGGGCAACGCGTTCGTGGACCGCGACGACCTACAACCAACGGCTCGCCTGCATCCGGTCCTTCTTCCGCTACGCCGCTACCGCCGAACCGATCCTCGCCATCCACCTGGCTGACGTCAACGGCGTCCCGCAGCTGAAGACCACAGCGACCCCATCCGTCCACTATCTGACGACCGGCGCCGTCACGGCGCTGCTTGCCGCGCCCGATCACGCCACGAAGACCGGCCTTCGCGACCAGTTCTTCATGATCTTGATGTATGACGTCGCGGCCCGCGACGCTGAGATGCTCGCCCTGACCGTCGGCGATATCGATCTCAGGCGACTCACCGTCGACCTGGTCGGGAAGGGTGCGAAACCGCGGCGGCTACCTATCACCAGCGAGACCGCTGCCCACTATCGCCGCTACACCGAGGTGTTCCACCACGATCCCACCGCTGACCAGCCGTTGTTCTTCACCATCCACGGTCACCGCAAGACACGCATGTCCGACGACAACGTCGGCCGATTCGTTCGCCATCATGCCAGCACCGCCCGCGAGAGCTGCACGGAGATCCCGGAGAAGGTACACCCCCACATGCTGCGCCACTCCCGTGCCATGCACCTCTACCAAGCGGGCATGCCCCTGGCGCTGATCACCGAATGGCTCGGGCACACGGATCCCGAGACCACACTCATCTACGCCCACGCCGACACCGAGATGAAACGTCGAGCTCTCGCCAAGACCACCGTCGGCACCGCCAGTCCACCGGCCGTACCGATGTGGCACGACCGAGACGACATCATCCGGCGACTCTGCGGACTCACTACCTGACGGGCTGCGGATCGAGACGCTCGGAGCCTTCCCGTTTGGGCTGGACGGCGGGCGGGAGGCGGCCGCGCCGGTGCTCGCCTCGCGTGCGACGCTGGTGGTCGCGTTCAACGACCTCCGCGCCATCGGGCTGATCCTCGAACTCCAGCGGCTCGGCGTCTCGGTTCCGGACGAGCTGAGCGTCTGCGGCAACGACGATGTGTTCGGTGCGGACTTCATGATGCCGGCGCTCACCACGATCCGACCACCGCTCGAACGGCTGGGCGAGCTCGGCGTCACGATGGCGATCCGCATGCTCGACGCGCAGGCGCCCGAAGAGCACGCCTCGACCATGACGGCGGAGTTCATCGAGCGCCGCAGCCTCTGGCGCGCCCCTGCCTGACCCGGCGCAACAAGGCTTCGGCCCGATCCGGCACGGCTGGCTCGGCGCCGGGGACGTCAGTCGCGGACCGCTTCGATCATCGACTCTAGCCACCGCAGCCGCGCACGACCGGTCTCGACCAGACCGTTGAAGGCCGCGGCCTTGATGCGGGTGATCCGCTCGTGCTCGCTCGGATCGCGATTGCGCAGCCGGGCCCGGATCACCGGCGTCTTCCCCGCTGCGAGCGCATCGCGGTGTGCCTCCCACTCGACGATCCGCGCGCGCTCGGCCGCCCATTCGCCTCGGAGCACCTCCTCGGCTTCGGAGACGCCGACGATGTCAAGGAACAGTGCGTGCAGCAGCATCGGGTCGCGCACCGGCGGCAGGTCGTGCGCTTCGCTCACCCACCGGCGCAGTTCGCGGCATCCGTCGCCGGTGATGCCATAGCGGCGCTGGGCACGCCCATCGACGATGGCGTGCTCCCCCGCGATGAGCCCGTCGGCTTCGAGCTTGGCCAGCAGCGGATAGATCTGGCTCCGGGGAGCCGACCACACCCATCGTGCACTCGAGGCGAACCGCTGACCCAGCTCGTACCCCGTCATGGGCGTGGCCTCGAGGATGCCGAGAATCGCGAAGCGCAGGGACACGAGTGCCACCCTAGTATCACTTGTGACATATGTATATGTATACCTATACTGAAAGTACGCCACCTCCGACGAAGGAGCAATTGAAATGATCGAACTCGTTGACATCGGCTATGTCCGAAGCGGCGCGAAGGACGTCGATACCGCCGTCGGCTTCGCCCGCGACATCGTCGGAATGAAGTATCAGGGCGCCGACGACGGTGTCCACTACCTGCGCGCCGACAAGCGTCAGCACTGCCTCGCGTTCGTCGAGGGCGAGAGCGGAGTGCTCTCGAGCGGCCTCGTCCTGCGCGACGACAAGGCGCTGCACAATGCCGCCAAACACCTCGAATCCATCGGCATCCGCGTGCATCGCGGCACCGACGAAGAAGCGCGCAGCCGCCGCGTGACGGACTTCATCTCATTCGATGACCCCTGGGGCAACAAGTTCGACCTCGTGATCGGGCAGATGCACGACCCGTCGTTCCTGGAGCTGACGCGCGCATCGAGCGGTATCACCGAGTTCGGGCACTTGTGCGTCGACGCGAAAGACATCTACAAGGCGGCGGAGTTCTGGACCGAAAACTTCAACATCAAGGTGTCGGACTGGGTGCAGAACAACGCAGCGCTCATGCGCTTCAACCCGGTGCACCACACTCTGGCGGTCTTCCAGGGCGATGAGCCGGGCCTCTGCCACATGAACTTCCAGGTCGACGAGATCGACGCGATCTTCCGCAACTGGAACTTCCTCAAGGAGCACGACGTCGAGATCGAGCAGGGGCCCGGCCGCCACCCGCAGTCGGGCGCCGTCTTCCTCTACTTCAAGGGTCCCGAGGGCTTCACGTACGAGTACTCGTGGAACGTGCGGCTGATTCACGACGACGACGCCTGGATCCCCCGCACCTTCGATCCGACGATGTTCGGTGCGATCGACATGTGGGGCGGCAGCTCGCAGAAGCCGTCGACTCAGCGTCAGATCCTCACCGCCGACAACGACGCGGATGCCGCGGCCGTTCAGGCGCTGACCGAAGCGGCGCAGACACGCGTCTGACATGTCCGAGCCCATCTACGACGTGGCCCAGCTCGGCCACGTCGAGTTGCTGACGCCGGATCTCGAGGCGAGCGCACGATTCTTCACCGACACCTACGGACTGTTCCCCGTCGGTGAGACGAAGGATGCCGTGTACCTGCGTGCCTGGAACGACGACGTTCTCACGTCCCTGCGGCTGACCGCGACCACGCACCCGGGCCTGGGCCACATGGCATGGCGCACGACGAGTCCGCAGGCGCTCCAGCGCCCCGTGGACGCTCTGGAGGCGCGCGGCATCGAGGGCGAATGGCACGACGGCGATCTCGGCCACGGCGCCGCCTACAGGTTCGCCGGCATCGGCGGCCACGTGCAGGAGGTCTACTTCGAGACCGAGAAGTACGTGGCCCCGCCCGGCGAGGAGCCCTACCTGCCGAACCAGGCACAACGGTTCATTCCGCACGGGGCGGCGGCCGCGCACATCGACCACATCAACGTGCTGGTGCCCGATGTGGCAGCGGCGAGCGCGTTTCAGCAAGAGACGCTCGGCTTCAAGCTGCGCGAACGGCTGACTCCGGCCGGCGGCGACGAGGTCGGCGCGTGGCTGAGTGTCATGACGAAGGCGCACGACCTCGCGCTGACAAGGGAGCCCTCGCCCACAGAGGGACGCCTGCACCACCTCGCCTACGCGGTCGAGAGTCACATGGACGTGATCCGCGCAGCGGACATGTTCCTCCAGCTGGGCACTCCGGTCGAGTTCGGCCCGGCGAAGCACTCGCGCACGCAGGGCTTCTTCGTGTACGTCATCGAGCCAGGCGGCAACCGCGTCGAGATCTTCACCGACGGCATCCACATCTTCCAGCCGGACTGGGAGCCGGTGACGTGGACCACCGAGGCCGACGGTCGCGGCACGGCGTGGGGCACCCCGGTGCCGGCCACGTTCCACTCGTGGGCCACCCCACCCCTGGAGGCGTCGCTCGAAGTGTGAGGCGGCCCGCCCGCGCAGGCGTCTGGTCAGCTGCGGGCAGCCTTCTCGGCGAGCGTCTGCCCGCCGCTCAGCCACCGGTCCGTGGCGACCTCGTTCACGATCACGCGGATGCTCGGCTCCGGTGCGCCGATCGACTCGTGCGCCGCGGTGTGCAGCGCGGCCATGAGCTTGCGGATGTCCGCCTCGGAACGACCCTCGGCGATGTTTACGGTGATGAGCGGCATGTCGTTTCTCCTTGCGAGGTCGGGTGGATCAGTTCAGCTGCATGACGACGGCCTTGGGCTCGGTGAAGAACTCGCGGCTGAAGTTGCCGCCTTCTCGCCCGACACCCGAATCGCCCGCACCGCCGAACGGAGCGCGCAGGTCGCGGATGAAGAAGCAGTTCACCCACACTGTGCCGACGCGGAGGCGGCCGGCGACCTTGTGGGCCGTCGACAGGTTCTCGGTGAACATCATCGCGTTCAGGCCGAAGGGCGACGCGTTCACGAGCCGCACCGCCTCGTCGACGGTGTCGAACGGGGTCATCGACACGATGGGACCGAAGATCTCTTCGCGAAGGTGCGGGGCTTCTTCGGACAGACCCGAGATGACCGTGGGCGTGATGGTCCAGCCGTCGCCGAGCCGACCGGTGTCGATCGAACCGCCGGCCTGCTCGATGCTATCGAAGTAGCGACGCACCTTGGTGTAGTGCTCGTCCGACGACAGTGGACCGATCTGGGTGGAATCGTCCTTGGGGTCGCCCACGACCATCGCTTCGGCGGCGGCGACGAAACGCCGCTTGAACTCGGGCAGGATGCCGCGCTGCACGTACAGCCGCGAACCCGCCAGACACACCTGACCGGTGTTGGTGAACGCGGCATTGATCGACCACTCCACCGCGTTGTCGATGTCGGCGTCGTCGAACACGATGTTGGCGCCCTTACCGCCGAGCTCGAGGCTGACCGGCACGAGGTTCTTCGCCGCCGCAGCGGCGATGACGCGCCCCGTGTTGGACTCGCCCGTGAAGGTGATGCGGTCGATGAAGGGGCTCTCGGTCAGGGCCTGACCTGCGGAGTCCGGGCCGTAGCCATGCACGACGTTGAAGACGCCCGCCGGAATGCCGGCTTCGAGCGCGAGCCGCGCGAGGATCGTGGCCGACGCCGGGGAGTCCTCGGCGGGCTTGAGCACGACGGTGTTGCCCCACGCCAGGGCGGGGGCGACCTTCCAGCTCTCGAGCATCATGGGGAAGTTCCACGGCGCGATCGCCGCGACGACGCCCGCCGGGTCGTAGCTGGAGTACAGGTGGTGGCGATCGTCGCGCGGATACACGTCACCGGTGGCGAGCGCGGCGTGATCGGCGAAGAAGCGGAAGTTGGCGGCCGTCCGGGGCACGTCGTTGCCGAGCGCCTGCGCGTAGGGCTTGCCCATGTCGCGCGTGTCGGCGAGGGCGAGCTCTGCGCCGTTCTCGATGATGAGATCCGCGAACCGGTGGATCAGCGAGCGTCGCTCTTCGTGCGTCATGCGCGGCCAGGGACCCTCGTCGAACGCGTGCCGGGCTGCGGCCACCGCGCGGTCGACATCGGGAGCGCCGCCGAATGCCACTTCGGCCCACGGCTTCTGGTCATAGGGATCGATGCTCTGGAACTGGTGGCCGAGTGTCGACTCGACCTCGTGGCCATCGATGATGTGGCCATAACGCTCTGTCATGGGATTCCTTCTCTATCGTGCGGACTCTATCGTGCGGAAAAGTGTGTCCGGGGCGGCGCGGTGCCGCCCCGGACACACGTCGTTGTCAGGGCTGGAAGACGACGCCCGAGAGGTCGACGGCTGCGGGAAGCAGATCGTATTCGACCATCAGCTCGTTCCAGATCTCGAGCCCTTCGGCCGTCGGATAGCCCTCGACCCACGCGGGAAGGTTCATCGCCTCCACGACCTCGGGCTTCTGGTTGAACGGTGCGGCCAGGAGGATCTCCCGCGCCAGTTCGGGGTCGGCCGCGATGTCGGCGTTGCCCTTGGCCAGCGCCCGCGCGAAGGCCGCAGCCGTGTTCGGGTTCTGCTCGACGAACGACGCGAGCATGGCGACTCCAGAAACGGGGATGTCGGCGGTTGGGCCGGTGTAACTGGGCGCGACCTTCACCAGACCGGCATCGTCGCCGCCTGTCGCGAACGGCTCGACGAGCCAGATCGCATCGACGTTGCCCTGCGTGACCGCGCCGATCATGTCGGGGAAGGGGAGCTCGGTGAACGTGACCGTCGTCGTATCGACGCCCTCGGCGTCCAGCACCGCACGGATCGTCAGCTCGCCCGTGTTCTTCAGGCTGTTGACGGCGATGGTCTTGCCTTCGAGGTCGGCGGGCTCGGTGATGTCGGAGTCCGGAGCGGAGTAGATTCCCGCCGTTCCTTCGGTACCCGAGACGCCGAGGCCCACGAAGCGCAGCGGCGCGGCGTTCTCGTTCGCGAGGAACCACGACGGCCACGTCGCGAAGGACGCCTGGAGGTCGCCCGCGAGCAGCGCAGGCCCGAGGGCTCCGCCGCTCGCCGCGGGCTGGACTGTGACGGTGAGGCCTTCTTCTTCGAAGTAACCCTCGTTGACGGCCTGGAAGATCCCCGCGTGATCGACGACGGGGACGATGCCCACGGTGAGCTCGGTCACCTCGGGGGCGCCACCACCGGCGCTCGGCTCGGTCGTGGCGGCGGGTTCGGTCGACGATCCGCAGGCGCTCAACGTGAGCGCGAGCGCCGCGACGGCGCCCAGGATCGCGAAGCGTGACCGGATTGTGGTGCCTTTCATTGATTCTCCTCTTGCTGTGCCGTCACGATGACGGAGTTCGGGTGGTGAGGTGGTGTCTGTGGACGCTCACGCCGGATGCGTCGCCATTCCCCCATGGACGGCGAGCGCGCTGCCGGTGGTGAATCGCGAGCGTCGCGAGGCCAGGAAGACGATGGAATCGGCGATCTCTCGCGCGTCACCGGGACGCCCGAGCGGGATGCGACGGATGTTTCGGATGTGGTGATCCACGGCTGCCTCGCGTGACATGCCGTAGCCGTTCGCGATCGCGTCGACGAACCCGCCGGGGGCGTCCCACAGCTCGGTGCGGGTGGGGCCGGGACTGACCACGACTGCGCGGATGCCGCCAGGCCCGAGTTCCTGTGCGATGGCATTCGTGTACGCGACCAGCGCGGCCTTCGACGCCGCATAGTCCACCATCGCCGGCTCGGGTGCTCTGGCGGACGTGGATGCGATGTTCACGACCACACCGATGTCGTCGGCGAGCATCGGCGCGAGGGCCGATACGAGACGCACCGGGGCCAGCAGATTGGCCGCGAGAGTGTGCGCCCACCCGGCCTCGTCCACGCCCACGGCGGACGCGCGCGTGGGGGCGACCCCCGCGCAGTTGACGAGGACGTCGAACTCGCCCCATCGCTCCGCCACCGCCGCCGCAACCGCCGCAGGCGCCTCATCCACGACGAGATCCACCACTAACGCGGCGAACTCGGCGTCGGCGCCCAGCTCGGAGGCATCGCGAGGCAGAGTGCGGTCGACGCCGATGACGTCGGCACCCTCCTCGATGAACGCGCGAACGGTCTGCCAACCGATCCCGCTGGAGGAGCCGGTGACGACCACACGCGCGCCGTGCAGGCCGAGATCCATGCCTGCGCCCTACTCGCCGACGAGCGTCTTGAGGGCGTCGTCCGACATCCCGCCCGGCGCCGCATTGCGGATGAGTCGAGCCACTTCCCCCCGCAGATGGATGAACGCCGGGTCCTCTTTGGTGGAGATCTGGTCGCGTGGACGAGCCAGATCGATCTCGAAGATGGTCTGCACGACCGTCGGCGGCTTGGAGAGCACGACCACCCGATCGGCCAGGTACACGGACTCGTCGATGTCGTGCGTGACGAACAGGATCGTCATGTTGAAGTGGTCGCGCACCTCCAGCACGAGGTCTTCGAGCTCTTCGCGCGTCTGCGCGTCGATCGAGGCGAACGGCTCGTCCATGAGCAGGATCTTCGGCCGGTAGGCGAGCGCGCGGGCGATCGCGACGCGCTGCTGCATTCCGCCCGACAGCTGCGTCGGGTACCGGTTCTCGAAGCCCTCGAGACCGACGGCACCCAGTGCCTCGGCGACGCGCGTCGACACTTCCTCGGCGGGCAGGCGCAGGCGCCGCAGGGGGAACCGGACGTTGTCTTGCACCGTGAGCCACGGAAAGAGCGAGCCGCGGTAGTCCTGGAACACCATCGCCAGCCCGTCGGGAACGCCCGTGATCGGGGCGCCGTCCAAGTCGAGCTGGCCCCCGGTCGGGGCCATGAGTCCCGCCATGGCGCGCAGGAGCGTCGTCTTGCCGCATCCGGACGGGCCGACGATGGAGACGAGTTCGCCCTGCGCGACATCGAACGTGATGTCTTTGAGCGCGAGATGCCGCGTGCTGCCGGAACCGTACGTGTGCGTCAGCGCTTCCACGTCGAGAACGGGGGCGGTATCGACCGCAGAGGTCATGAGGTCTCCTTTCCACCGAGACGCTGCCACGTGAGGATGCGGCGCTCGACGTACGTAAGAATGAGGTTCAGGACGTAACCGATGAGGCCCAGCAGCGCGATCGCCGCCCACATGTCGAGCGTGAGGAACGTCCGCTGGGCTTGGATGAGCTGGAAGCCGATGCCGTTGGTCGTCGCCATCATCTCCGAGATCACCATGAGGATGATCGCGAGTCCGAGACTGGTGCGAACGCCCGCGAGGATCTTGGGAGCGGCCGCCGGCAGGATGATGCCGAAAAGACGATCCATCCATCGGATGCGGAACACCGACGAGGACTCGAAGGTCAGCGGCGGGATGGACCGCACGCCCTCGATCGTGTTGAGAAGGATCGGCCACACCGTGCCGAAGGCGATGAGCATGACGCGCATGGTGTCACTCACTCCGAACAGCAGCAGGAAGACGGGAAAGAGCGTGGGCGGCGGGATCGCGCGGAAGAACTGCAGGATCCAGTCGGTGTATCCCTCGAATCGTCGAGAGAGTCCGAGTGCCATGCCCAGGACGATCCCGAACACCACGGCGAGCCCGAAGCCCGCACCCATGCGCAACAGGCTGGGGATCACGTCCGACGTGAGGCCCGGGGGCACGGGCTGTTCCAGGCTCGGAAGCCACAGCTCGGCCATGCGCTGCAGGATCTTCAGCGGCGGCGGCCAGTACGTCGACGGCCAGACGGTGGCGACGATCTGCCAGAGTACGAGAAGTGCCAGGAGCACACCGAGGCTCAGCGAGAGCGACTTCGCGCCGGCGCGACGTTCGGCCCTGCGTGCGGCGCGATCGCGAGCCTTCTCGGCCGTCGAGTCATCGCGCATCGTGGCGGGGCTGTTCTGCCCATCGATGATCGTCATGAGTTGGATGCCTCCCGCCAGCGGAACGTCCGCCGTTCGATGAACTGGAGCACCACGTTGACCAGCACTCCGATCACGCCCGCGATGATCGTGGCTGCCAGGACGACGGCGGTGTCACCGCCCGCGGCCGAGATGCGCATGATGAACGAGCCGATACCCGTCGGCGTGCCTGCGAGCAACTCCGCGCTGATGGTCACGATGAGCGCGATCGAAGCCGAGATGCGCACGCCGGTGAACGCGAAGGGCGCCGCCGCCGGGAGCAGGACGCGGCCGATCAGCTCACCGGGGGAGGTGCGGAACGTGCGTGCCGTCTCTTTGGTCACCGGTTCGATGTCACGCACGCCGTACAGCGTGTTGAACAGGATCGGCCAGATCGAGGCGTAGACGACCAGCGCCACCTTCATCTCGGTGCTCAGCCCGAGGACGAGGACCGCAAGAGGAATGAGTGCGACCGAAGGAATCGGGCGAAGCATCTCGATCACGCCGCGGGAGCCCTCGTAGAGGAGCCGGAACGACCCCAGGAGCAATCCGGCGGGCACCCCGACCAGCACCGCGATGGCCAGACCGATCGCCCACGCCTGCATCGTGGAACCGATGTCGACGAGGAACGCGGGGTCTACGAGAAGGACCGGGATCTGCGCGAGGACCTCCGAGACGGGAGGGAGCACGGTCGTGGGGATCACTCCGGTACGCGAGAGGATCTCCATCACCAGGATGAGGACGACGACGCCCGTGATGCCTTGAACCGGTCGCGAGTCGAAGAACCTCTTCTTCGCGGCATCCGGAACCGTCGTGATCGACACCGTGCTCATGCGTCACCTCCGTGAACGCTCACGGTGACGCTGCCGAGCGTCGTGAACTCCACGGTGACGCTGTCACCCGGTGCGATCGGGACGGCATCCGTGAGGCCTCCGGTGAGCACGATCGATCCCGCAGGAATCGAAATGCCCCGCGCGCCGAGCGCGTTGGCGGCGAGCGAAAGAGCAGCTGCGGGATGCCCCTGCACGGCGGCACCCGTAGCGGAGTCCACGACCTGCCCGTTGACACGGAGCACGCAGGCTTCGTTCGCCAGATCGAGCCCCGCCACACCCACTGCGGTGCCGCCGACCGCGAAGTAGCTGCTCGACGCGTTGTCTGCGATCACGTCGGCGAGCGAGAACTTGAAGTCGCGGTAGCGGCTGTCGATGACCTCGAGCCCGGCGTGCACCGATGCCACGGCACGAAGCGCGGTCTCGGGAGTCACTCCCGGCCCGGTGAGGTCGGAGCCGAGGACGAACACGATCTCGGGCTCGACGCGCGGGTGGATGAGCCTGTCGTACGGGATCGGCACACCGGGGTCGAGGTGCATCGCGTCGGTGACCACGGCGGTCAGCGGAGACGAAATCCCCATGCGCTGCTGCTTCGCGCGCGAGGTGAGACCGAGCTTGACGCCGATGATCCGCTCGCCGCCGGCGACCTTGCGCTCGATGAGCGCGTGCTGCGCGCGGTAGGCGTCCTCGGGGGTGAAGTGCGGGAACTCCTCCGCGAAAGAGACGACGTCGGTGCGGTCGGTCTCGGCTGCCAGCAGACGGTCGACGATCTGATCGAAAGCCACGGTCTAGCCCTCCTCCGTGAATCGTGCGGTGACGGTGCCGAGCGGGCCGAAGTCCGCGGTGACCGAATCGCCGGCCGCCACCGGGACGGCGGCGCAGATCGAACCGGGCAGGACGACGGCGCCTTCGTCGAGCTGCGTGCCGAGGTCGCCGAGCCGATTCGCGAGCCAGACCAGAGCGTTCAGCGGCGAGCCGAGGACGGCGCCTCCCGCTCCGGTTCCGACGACGACGCCGTTCTTGGTGAGCGTGCAGCCGGCGGTCACGAGGTTGAGCTCATCGAGCCGCATCGGGCGGCTACCGAGCACCACGCCGCCGCTGGAGGCGTTGTCGGCGATCGTGTCGACCAGGCCGATCTTCCAGTCGGCGATGCGCGAGTCGATGATCTCGATCGACCCGAGCACGCAGTCGACCGCCCTGATGGCGTCGGCGATCGTGATGCCCGGCCCGGCCAGGGGGCGCGAGAGCACGAATGCGAACTCGGGCTCGACGCGCGGGGCGATGAACCGGCCTGCCGGGATCGGCGCCGAGTCGAGGAAGAACATGTCGTCGAACAGGTGCCCGTAGTCGGGCTGATCCACACCGAGCTGGCGCTGCATCGCGAGTGCGGTCAGACCCACCTTGTGCCCGCGGATCCGGCGGCCCTCCGCCTGCCAGGCGGCGACCTGAGCCAGCTGGATCGCGTAGGCGTCGTCGACCGTGAGGCCGGGCGTCGTGGCGCTCAGCGGCTCGATCGGCGCGCCTGTGGTGTAGGCGCCGGACAGCGCCGTCACGAGTGCGTTAATCGGCTGGTTGGACAATGTGACCTCGTCGTCTTTCGGACTTGCTGGTTTGACTATTAGGCGCCCGACGAACGACACTGGCAACGTGGATTCCACTGAATGGAACGCCGGCGCCATAACCCCTTCGAAGGACATGCCGGACTCGATGATCGGCCGCGTGAGCATGGTGCTCGACTGCTTCAGCGACGGCACGCCCGCCATCACCCTCGGCGAGATCTCGCGCCTCACCGGGCTCGCCAAATCGACGGCATCCCGCATCACCAACGAACTCGTCGACTACGGCTGGCTCGAACGCCACGGCTCGTCGCTCTCGCTCGGCATCCGCATCTTCGAGCTCGGACAGCAAGCCGCCCGGCCGCGGAGCCTGCGGCTGCTCGCGCTGCCCCGAATGGCGGAGCTGCGGCGCGCGACCGGCAACACGGTGCACCTCGCGGTGCTCGAGGAGACGACCGTGGTGTACATCGAGATCCTGCACTCGTCCACCTCGCCGCGTCTTCCGTCCCGGGTGGGAGGCCGGCTGCCGGCATTCGCCACCGGTGTCGGCAAGGCCCTGCTCGCCTTCTCTCCGCCCGAGGTGCTCGACCAGGTGGAGGCGCGCGGTCTCTGGAAGATCGGGCCCAACACGATCACGGATGCAGCCCGGCTGCGGCAGGACCTCGCCGAGATCCACGGCAAGGGCTACGCGACCGAGATCGAGGAGTCCGGGCCGGGAATCTCGTGCGTGGCGGCACCGATCATCGGCAGCGGGCGAAGCAGCCCGGTCGCCGCGATCTCGGTCTCGGGCTGGAGCGAGCGACTCGACGTCGACCGTTCGATCCCGATGGTGCGCGGCATGGCCACGGCCCTCAGCGACGAGGTGCGACGCCTTCCGCAACTCGGTTCCGCTGATTGACATCCGTCTCGGCGGTTCCGGCGTTTCCGGTTACCCTAGCCCGGACGATGGAGGCGTATGAACGACGATCTGACCACACAGCTGCGCACGGCCGCCTCGGCCGTGGCCGCGGCCGGCTTGAGCGACGCATTCGGACACGTGTCCGTCCGCGCGGGGGAACGCTCCCTGCTGATCACTCCACCGGTGCCCCTCGGCCGGGCCGGCGAAGCCCCGCCGGTCAGGGTGGACGTCGCGAGCGACGAGCTGCCCGCGGGCGTGCCGCTGGAGGGATGGATGCACCTTGCGCTGGCCGCCGCGCGGCCCGAGGTCGGATCGATCGTGCGCGCACAGCCACGTGCGGTCGCAGCATTCAGCGCCCTGGGCATCGCACTGCCCGTCCTCGGCGGCCACGGCGCGATGCTGCACGGCGTGCACATCCATGAGAGCTCGCGCCTGGTGCGCGACCGCGCCACGGCAGACGCGCTGGCCGAGGCCGCGGGCGCTTCTGGCGCGATCATCCTCCGCGGCAATGGGGCGGTCACCGTGGGAACGGATGCGGCACAGGCGGTCGCACGGATGTGGGTGCTCGAACGCAGCGCGCGCCTCGCGCTCGATGCGCTGGCCGCCGGAACCCCCCGGCCGCTGCCGCAGGACGAGATCGACTGGTGGGCCGAGCGGGCCGACGAGCTCCTTCCCCGGATCTACCGGTATCTCACCGACTGATCCGAGGAGGCGCTCGGCGCCGAAGGTCAGGCGCGGGAGGCGTCCAGCGCGATGTCTTCGATCATGTCCTCCTGCCCGCCGATGAGCTTCCGCTCGCCGACGGTCACGAGCAGATCGCGCGCGTCGAGGCCGTACTGCGCGCCGACGCGCTCGGCGTGACGCAGGAAGCTCGAGTACACGCCGGCGTAGCCGAGCGTGAGGGTCTCGCGGTCGACCTGCACCGGACGGTCGTGCAGCGGGCGCACGAGGTCGTCCGCCGCGTCCTGCAGTGCGAAGACGTCGGCCGCGACATCCCACCCCGTCAGCTTCGCGACGGCGACGAACGGCTCGATCGGCGTGTTGCCCGCGCCGGCGCCGTGACCGGCGAGCGAGGCGTCCACCCGGGTCGCGCCGGCTTCGACAGCGATCACGGAGTTCGCCACCGCGAGCGACAGGTTCTGGTGGGCATGGATCCCGATCTGGGTCTTCGGGTCCAGCACGTCCCGGTAGGCACGGACGCGCTCGCGCACGCCGTCCATGGTGAGCCGGCCCGCCGAGTCGGTGACGTAGACGCAGTCCGCGCCGTAGGACTCCATCAGCTTGGCCTGTGCCGCCAGGCCGGCCGGATCGTTCAGGTGCGACATCATGAGAAAGCCCGAGACGTCCATGCCCCACGACTTGGCGGTCTCGATGTGTTGCTGCGAGACATCCGCTTCGGTGCAGTGCGTGGCGACCCGCACCGACCGGATCCCGAGGTCGTACGCGCGGCGGAGGTCGGAGATCGTGCCGATGCCAGGAAGGAGCAACGTGGTGAGGACCGCCTTCTCGACGGCGGCCGCGACCGCCTCGATCCACTCCCAGTTGGTGTTCGAGCCGGCACCGTACGTCAGGCTGGATCCGGCCAGCCCGTCGCCGTGGGCGACTTCGATCGCGTCGACGCCCGCCGCGTCGAGAGCCCGGGCGATCTCAGCCGCCTTGGCAGGCTCGATGCGATGCGAGATCGCGTGCATCCCGTCGCGCAGGGTGACGTCCTGCAGGTAGATCTTCGTCATGCGACGACCGCCTTCCGCGTGGAGACCATCCGCTCGGCGGTACGCACCGCGGCGGAGGTCATGATGTCGAGGTTTCCGGCGTACGCCGGAAGATACATGGCAGCGCCTTCGACCTCGAGGAAGACCGAGATCTTCGTGTACGCGCCGGTGCGCTGAGCTTCGGGCACGAGCAGATCGACTGTGGAGTCCTGGTCGCTGAACTGCACGACCTGCTTCAGGCGGTAGCCCGGAACGTACTCGGCCACGGCCGCAACCCGGGCCTCGACCGCGGCTTCGACCTCGCCACGCTCCTGGTCGCTCAGGCGGTCGGTGATGAGGAGCACGGTGTCGCGCATGATCATCGGCGGCTCCGCCGGGTTGAGGATGATGATGGCTTTGCCTCGTGCAGCGCCGCCGACCTGCTCGATCGCGGCCGAGGTGGTCTCGGTGAACTCGTCGATGTTCGCACGCGTGCCCGGTCCGGCCGACTTCGACGCGATCGAGGCGACGATCTCGGCGTAGTGGACCGGGACGACCGAGCTGACCGCGCTCACGATCGGGATCGTCGCCTGGCCGCCGCACGTGACCATGTTCACGTTCGTCGCATCCAGGTGCTCGTCGAGGTTGGCCACGGGCACCACGTACGGACCGATGGCGGCCGGGGTCAGGTCCACCATGAGCTTGCCGTACGGCTCGAGCGCCGCGGCGTTGCGCCGGTGCGCGCCTGCGCTGGTGGCGTCGAAGACGATCTCGATCTCGTCGAACCCTGGCAGACCGATGAGGCCTTCCACACCTTGAGCGGTCGTGGGGATGCCGAGCCGTGCGGCCCGCGCCAGCCCGTCCGAGTCGGGATCGATGCCGACCATCGCCCCCATCTCGAGGACCTCGCTCAGGCGCATCACCTTGAACATGAGATCCGTGCCGATGTTCCCCGATCCGATGATCGCGACCTTCGTCTTCGCCATGCGTTTCCCTCTCGCGCTCGACGTGCGTTTGGGATGACTGTAACGACGGCTTTCAAGCGACTGGCTACGGGATTCCATTCAATGGAACGGATCCGGAGAGATCCGCGGCATCATCGCCACCGTTGTCTCCGAAGGCGGTGTCGCTGATCCATCCAGCGGGAGAACACCGTTCAATACGCCCCATTTCTCCTCGAAGCGATCCAGCCATTCCAGGGCATCACGGGCCCACGACATCTCGTTCTCGGCACGGGCGATGTCGCCGCGATAGGCGAGTTCGCGAACGGCCAGGGTCAGTTCGCCGTGCGCCTCGGTGGGTCGGCTGGCGATCCGGTGCTCGATACGCCGATGGCGGCGGCCGTCGACTTCGTCGAGGAAGGCGCGCATGGCGTCGCGGCGCTGCCGGTAGTGCTCGTGGTGCCGTTCGAAATGGACGCGCAGTGCCTTGAGGTCTCCGGTGTCTCCGAAGATGAGCTTGATCCGCTCGACGTCGCGATTGGCCGGGTACGACGGCGGCCCGCCCGCCCAGGAGTCGACCGCGCGGCGGCCCTCCTCGGTGATCGAGTAGATGCGCTTCTCCAGTCGTTCGCCGACGACGGTCGGAGCCGACTCGACGAGACCGCGCTCTTCGAGGTCTCTCAGCTTCGGGTAGATCTGACTGTGCGGTGCCGACCAGAACCAGTTGACGCCGAAATCCATCGCGCGCACGAGATCGTACCCCGACCCCGGCCCGGTGCTCAGCCAGCCGAGAATGACGTGCTCGAGAGACATGCTCGGATCCTAGGGCAGCCGCGCGGCGCGGCTCAGCACTGCCATGCGCCGGTCACGAAGTCCACGAGCGCGCGGTTGAACACGTTCGCGCGCTCGATCATCGACCAGTGCCCGCAGCCGTTGAGCACCAGCGCATCGGCGGTCGGGATCTGCCCGGCGAGCTCCCACGTGCGTTCGGCGGGGATCACCACATCCTGCTTGCCGTGGACGAGCAGCACCGGCAACGCCAGCCGCGCCAACTGCTCGGGGCGCAGCGGCAGGTCATGGCGATCCCGTTCGCGCGCCGCCATGACCCGGGCGAGCCGGCCGGTGCTCACCTCGTACTCGGCGATCTGCTGCCTGGCCGCGATCATGTCGTCCTCGAGCATCGACGGGTCGGTGACGAACTTGCCGAAGGCGTTCCTGAGGCCTTCGGTCGAGATGTCGGGATCGAGGTGCTGCGCGATCGCGGCGGTCTTGACGATCGCACCACCGGTGCCCATCGACACGATCCCCCGCAGCCGGTCGGGATGGTCGAGTGCGAGTTGCAGCGCGATCCAGCCTCCGAGCGAGTTGCCCGCGAACCAGGCCTGCTCGATCCCTAGGGCGTCGAGCAGGCGGAGCGCGTGCTCCCCCCACTCCCGGATGCCGAAAGCGGCGGTGTCGGGCTGCACGGTGGCTCCCCACCCGATCAGATCGGGGGCGATCGCCCGCACCCGACCGCTCACCGCGGGAAGGGTCCGCCACCAGTTGGCTGCGGCGGAGACCCCGGTGCCGGATCCGTGCAGGAAGACGACGGGCAGCCCCTCCCCCGCCTCGTGGTAGTGCGTCGTCTCACCCGGCGCGGTCTCGATCCATCGGTCCTCGAGGCCGAAGAATGCGGGCGTGCGGTATTCGGTCGTTCCCAGGGTCGGCATCGTGACCCCTACTGCTCGCTCGACACGACGCCCATGCCGGTGATCCAGCGGTGCACGGGCTCGTACCCGGTCCACGCGATGGATCCGCCCCAGGCGCCGGCGGCGGCCGCCCACGTGCGCAGCTCGCCCGCGCCGGGGCCCGCGGTGACCTCGATATTCTCCTCGTCGAGGCGGCCGAGCACGCTCGGGTCGGCCTGGATCCGCTCCAGGATGTCGCGATCCCACTCCTCGTTGACCTCACCGGACGCTTCGCCCTCGGCGAGCTTGAGGGCGGTGGCCTGGCGTCCTGCCTCGCGCTCCTCGACCTGGTTGCGCCCGTGGATCAGGAAGTCGCGCCACTCCGGAGTGATCGACGTGTCGAAGGCATCGATCGAGTTCGGCCAGTGCGACAGGCCGCCCGAGCCGATGACGAGGACGCGGGCGTCGAGGTCGCTCTGGGCGATGGCTGCGCCGACGGCCTGGCCGAACGCGTAACTGCGGGCGAAGGTCGGCAGCGGCGAGGTGCCGGAGTTCACGATGATCGGCACGATCGGGATGTCGATGGCGGGGTTCAGTCGCTGGTACACCTGGGTGAGCCCGTGGTCGATCCTCAGGTCGAGCGAGATCGCGGGGTCGAAGCCGCGGGCGGTCACGCCTTGGAAGATGTCCATGCCCAGCTGCGTCGCGACCGGCAGCTCGCCGTCGGGGGTGAAGTAGTCGCCGGCGCCCACGACGCGTTCCACGCCAATGCTGAAGGCGGGGAGCAGATCGTAGAAGACGCCGCGCGCGTGGTCGGGGCCGAAGATCACGATCGCGTCGGGCGCGAGCCGTTCGACGATCTCACGGGCCTTCGCGATGTACGACACGAACTCCGCACCGGGGTTGCCCGGCTCGGGATCGGGCTTGAGGTTCCACAACGGAGAGTGGGAGCTGCTGATGTTGCCGATGATTGTGGCCATGATGCGATTCCTTTCGGGGTTCAGTCCTGGACGGCGGTGCCGCCGATGAGCGTGAAGGCGACGAGTGCGGCTTTCTGGGTGCGGTTGGACCAGGCGTGGCGCGTGCCCCGCTGGATCAGCACGTCTCCGGGGTGCATCTCGCGCTCCTCACCGTCGAGCACGGCCCAGACGTCGCCCTCGATCACGAGCGCGTAGTCGAGCGACGGTGTCGCGTGCACCTGGTCGGACGGGCCGTCCGGCCGATCCGACCAGTCCGAGTCCGGCGGGAACTCGACGATGCGGAAGACCGATCCGCCGGCGGGAGGGTTGAGGCTCACCGGTCCGCTCACGCCGTCGTCGAGCGGGGCGTTGTTGTCGACGGGCACCTCGGCGTGCTGCCAGAAGTTCGTGACGACGAACGTCGGCGTGTTCGCGACGACCTGCACCGAGGGGCTCTCGCCGTCTGAGACGAAGACGGCCTTGCCGCTCTCGTCCAGACCGGTGACGAGCCGGCGGAACCTCCTGGTCGTCGGCGCGGGCGCCGCGCCCGAGAGGGTGACGTTGTGTTCGGCCATCTGGGTTGTGCTCCTTCTTCGATTCAGACCAGCGAGAATCCACCGTCGACGACGATCGTGCGTCCGGTGACGTACTTCCACTCGATGAGCGACTGGACGACCTCTGCGACGTCCTCGGGCTCGCCGACGCGGGCCAGCGGCGCCTTCTCGCGCCAGAACTGGTAGAGCGGCTCCCACGCCGGATCGCTCGTCCAGGGCGTCTCGACCAGGCCTGGGGCGACGGCGTTGATCCGCACCTCCGGGGCGAGCACGGGCCCGAGCAGCTTCACCAGGTGGTGCAGGCCCGCCTTGCTGACCGCATAGGGGATGCTGCTGCCGCCGACGTGAACGCCCGCCAGCGCGCCCGTGACGACGATCGCCCCGTCGCCGTTGGCGCGCAGGTGCGGCTGGGCCGCGAGGATCGTGCGCCAGATGGCGACGATGTTGTGCGTGAGGATGCGCTCCCACACGTCGTCGGTAACGGCGGCGAGATCGGAATGCGGGATCTTCGCCGTGGCACCGGCGGTGTACACGAGCGCGTCGAGGCGGCCGAACGCCGCCACCGCGGCGTCGACGACGACCGACGATGACGCCGCATCACCCATATCGGCGCGCACGTAGTGAGACCCGGGCAGGTCGGCGGCGATCGCATCGCCCGCGGCCTGCTCACGGGAACCCGTGATGACGGTGCGCCAGCCCGCTGCCGACAATCGGCGCGCAGTCTCACCACCGATTCCGCCGGTCCCACCGACGATCAACGCGACCTTGGCTTCGTTCTCCGGCATTCGACAACTCCTCGCATCGGATCTCACGATCAAACCATGTATCACCATACATGTTTCGCGAGACAATTCAAAGAAGCGGGGACTCAGCCCTTTGTGAACGGCAGCACGAGGCGAGACGGATGCCGCGCGTCACGGTACACCTTGTGGGTCACCGGTCGCCCAACGGGCAGGTGGAACGCGTCGGGCGGCAGCAGCGAGTTGTGCTCGTCTACGAAGGGCTCGTTGTTCGACAGCTCGACGGTCAGCCGGTGGCCGGGCAGCAACACCGCCGCGAACGGGTAGACCCGCAGCACGTACCCCTCGATCGCACCAGGCTCGACCGGCACCGCGCGCGTTTGCGGGTGGCACGGGTTGCCCTCGGCGGTGCGTTCGGTGTCGAGTTCGCGGTGCGACGCCTTGAGAAACCGGTGGTCAGCAGCTGGCGCTTGCCTTCGGGGCCTCGTCCCACAGCCGCAGGATGAAATTCGTGTCGTCCTGGTCGATCTCGGCGAACACGTGCGCCGCGCCGGTGCCGATCAGCTCGGTCGCCTCTTCGAACACGGGCGTCGACCAGATGAGCTTCTCGACCTTGTCGGTCACCGTGAGCGGCGCCTGGTAGAAGCCGTCCGCAGCGACGTGCTCCGCGGTCATCGACTCCGGCTCCGTCGACAGCTTGCCGCGCGGGCGCAGGTACAGCGAGCGGTACTCGACGTCCTTCGGCGGCCACTGCGCGCCGCCGACGACCTCGCGCGTTCCCTCTACGAAAACATTGAGCGCGGGCTCGTCCATGATCCCGTTGTCGATGCCCTTGATCCAGTAGTCGTACCAGCGGAACATCTTGTCGTGCTCCTCGATCCACGGGCGCGACTGCATAGGCGGGTACGAACCGATGTCGAGGCGCTTGGGACCAGTCCGCCCCGGACTCGAACGCTGCCCAGAACACCTGCTCTCGTGATGGATCGACCCGCAGATGATGGCGATCATCACGCCCGACCAACGCTTCTCAGTCCGGCACGCGACTCGAACGGAACCCGAGCGCATCGACCGCGTCACCGGTGCTCAGGCCGCTACGACGCAGCTCGAGGTACCGGTCACGCAGGAATCGGTAGCCGACCTCCTTATCGATCCCCGCCATCCGGGCGGATCCTACGCGCCAGATGAATGTACTCATCGTTGGTTTTGAGACACCTCGGCAGGACCGAGATGGTCACGCCCAGGCCGGATGACGACTGCAAACGGAGCGCGGCATCACCCTGTATTCGTCCTGGGTACGAGGGGCGAGGACGCATAGCCACTCGGGGCTCCGCTCGCGAACGACAGCAGCTCGTTATCCCGAGCCCGTCGATTGACTCGCCACGCCGGCGAGGGCAGTTCACGCTGCGATCGGAATAATCCGAGAATCGGAACAATCGGCGAAGAAGTCGTCGCCGTCGACATCGAAATGCACCTGGCGCCCAACGAACGCCAGGCCTGGTCCGAGTTCGCGCATGGTGTCGAGGATCCGATCGAGCATGCGTTGCTCGAGTTCTCGTTCGGAGGCATTGCTGTCGACTGCGAGGAACTGCAGTGCATACGGGTCCTTGGTGATCTCCTGAGCCTGCTCGGAATCGAGTTGGTCGAGCGCACCAGCGAAATTGCTCGGTGCAGCTGCCTCCCGCTCGTGTAAGCGAGTGGTGATCTGGTGCTGGAGTACCGATCTGGTCCAACCGTGATGAACGTCCTTCGCGGCGTACCAGTCGCGCAACTCTTGGTCGTCCAGTTTGTCGAGCAGCTCGATCACGTGCCCCCACGGCAATTGTCCAACGGGCCGTTGGACAATTGCGTCCTCGTCCGGCCAGGCCTCCGTCCATCATTCCCGCAGACGTCTCGTCGCTCGACAAGGCGCTCGACTACTTCTTCGGCGGCGCATTCACGGAGTCGAGCGATGAGGACGCCATCGTGCTCGGACTCGTCGAGATCGCACGGACCAACCCGCGAATCGCGGCAGTGCTCGCCGAAGCGCACCGCGCCACCCGAGCGAGGATCGTGACGCTTGTGGGCCAGGCTCATGCCGCAGCATCCCCCGAGCAGTGCGCGTGGGCGGCCGAGGGCATTCTCACCGCGGCCATGGGCAACGTGTTCCTCAGCGACTTCGACCGCGATTCCGATCGCACCGCCCAGGCGCGACGTGCGATCGAGGCGATGCTCAGCACGCTGTAGCGGTCTGCCCGAACGCAGTGCGGGGCCGGCGCATCAGCACCGGCCCCGCACTGCGGATCAGACCGTTCAGTCGTCCTGCGACCCCGCGGATCCGCCGGTCACTGCGGCGCTTCGCCGCCGCACGAGGGCCGTCCCCGCTGCGGCGAGAGCGAGAGCGATGAAGACGGCGAGCAGGATGCCGGACGTGTCAGCACCGGTGGTCGCCAGCGCTCCATCGTCATCCGCGGATGCGGAACCGTCCTCGCCGCCGGTGGATCCGGAATCCGAATCATCCGAACCACCTGTGCCGTCCGTGCCGTCGGAGCCGTCCGAGTCGTCGGCGCAATCGGCCCACGTGACGGACTTCCCGACGGGCGCGTCGATGGCGTCGCAGACGTCGACCGCCGCATCGCCGGCGAACCGGATCGAGGACCCGTCGATATCGACATCGAGCGACTCACCGAGATAGGTCAGGCCGCTGACCCCGCCCGTCGCGCCGTCGAGCCGGACGAACGTCGGGTCTCCGGCGTCGGTGCGAACCCCGTTGGCCATCATGACGAAGTCGATGTAGTTCGAGATCCCGAACAGCGATGGACGAACGCCTCGTGCCCCCACGGAATCCCCCGGTTCTCCGCCTGCGTAGTAGACCTCGGCGAACCACCCGCTGCGCACCATGTCACGGATGATGGCGTTGACCAGCACCGAGGCGCGGTCGCGCAGCTCCGGCTCGGACGAACCGGAGACGGGCTCCATGTCGAGCAGACCGTACGCGATCAGCTGGATGTCCGGCGCCTTGACGGCGAAGTCCCCCAGCCCTGCGAGCTGCTCGGTCTCGTCGTAGTCGGAGAGGAAGCGGTCCATCACCTTGACCATCGAGTGCTCGTCGAGCTGATCCATGACGAAGGCCGTCGAGGTGTAGAACGAGAACCCCGGACGAACCCACTGGCCGTCCTCGTTGCGGAACGGACTTCCCTCGGTGTCGTCCCCGAAGGGCACCTCGTCGCGCGACGCATCCAGATACACCTTCTGAACCGTGTCCCAGACCTTGCCGTCGGCATCCGCCCCGGTGGGGAAGAACCAGTCCGCGTAACTCGCACTGATCTCCGAGATGATCGACTCGTACCGCTCGACATCCGCATCGCGACCGAGCAGGTCGGCGATCTTGATCGCGAACTCGAGATCGTAGGCGAGCGAGGTGACGAACTCGCTGTCGCGCTCGTCGAAGTGGTTGTTCTCACCGAGCACCCACCGCATGTTGTAGCGCTCCCAGTTCAGGTGCAGCGCGAGGGCGTCGTAGATGCCCTCGAGCTTCTCGCGATCTCCGGTGACCGAGTAGAGGATCCACGCCGTCTGCGCCTTCCGCGACGGCAACGACTCACCGCCGAGCTCGCCTCGCGTGCCGTACTCCTCGTCGCTCGGTTCGGTCGCATCGGGACCGTCCTCGACCAGCGCCATCATGCCCTGGAAGGACGCCCAGGCGTTCTCGGGGTCCACGTACACCAGCTGCTGCATCCCCAGCAGGGAATCCCAGCTGGCGACGTTCTTCGTCCCCGGGGTGCCGTTCATCCACATGGATGGCTTGCCCGTGCCCAGTTGCGCGTACTCGTTCCCGGTCTCCGGCGTCGCCGGAAGCACGTTCATCTCGAGATTGACCCAGGCTTTGAACCAGAAGTGGCGCATCTCGTCGCCGGTCACACCCCCATCGGCGACGCGCTGGACCGAGAAGTCCTGCACCTGAGGCACGGACGCCAGATAGCGATCCCAGAACGAGGTCCACTCGTCGCGGTCGCCCGCCGGGTCCTGCGCAGCGGCCGCGGCACGCTGCTGCGACGCGGCGACGGCGTCATCCGTGACCCGCTGATCATTGACGGCGAACCCGAGTCCGATCGACGCGGTGCCGGAGTCGTCGGGCAGCGACGCGGCCCACGCGCCGCTTCCGGCAAGAGGCTCGGACGACCCGCCACCGGTGGAGAGCTCCGCCACGGATGCGCCGAAACGGATGTCGACGCCCTCCGGCAGCGCGAGCGAGAACGTCTCGTCCGTTCGCACGACCGTCAGCATCTCGCTGTCCTGATCCCAGGTGGCCGCACCCTCGTATGCTCCGGCGAGCGCCGCTGAGGTCGTGGCCGTCACAGTCCTCGAGAACGAGTCCTCGTCATGGAAGACATCAGCGGTGCCGATCGTGCCCTCGGCGTAGCTGCCGAGCGATTCGAGCGCCTGCGGATGCCAGGTGTTCTCGTACGAGCTCGCCGTCTGCAGCCAGGGCGAACCGGAATGGAAGGCCAGATCATCGAAGGTCGTGTGACCTCCCCTGCCGATGTGGAACAGCTTCACCGTGAACGTCTGCTCGCCGCTCCACCCCGTCGCGGCCTCGAGATCGTAGGTGAGCACGCCCGTCTGAGAGGTGTCCGGCTGCACCGTGACGTCATCGCCGCTGCCGGTGGAGAGCTTGAGCGCCCACTCGCCGGAGGTCTCGGCCACCCTGATGCTCAGCAGCCGAGTGCTGGCCAGGTCGACCGTGAAGCGCCGCTCGACGGCACCGAAGTCGTGCTCGCCCAGCCGCACCGTCGACTGCGCACCATCGGAGGAGATGCTCGCGGAGTACCCGGAGCTCTCGGCCGTCGCCCATTCCGTCGCGTCGTCGAGGTCGTCCACGAGTGCGTCCGACGCCCCGGCCCAGGGCAGTTCGCCGTCGTTGTGCAGCGCGATCGACCGCAACGAGACCGTGCCGCCCGGCTCGCCGGACTTGTTGACCGCATAGATCCTGATCGTGAGTCGATGCGGGCCGCTCGTCCAGTCATAGGCGTCGGCAAGGTCGAAAGTGACGGATCCGGTGTCCGTCGAGTCCGGCTGGAGTTCGGCCAGATCTTCTCCGTCGCCGTCGGCGACCTTCACGTTCCAGCTCGTGTCCGCGCTGAGGGATGCCACATCGACGGTCAGCAATCGCGTGTCCGAGATGTCGGCCACATCCACGGTTCGTGCGATGTGTCCCCACTGATTCGCGCCCTCCAGCGCAAGGGTGGTGATGCCGCCCTCCGACTCGGCGGCGACGCCCGAAGACGACCAGTCCTGCGCGTCGTCGAACGATTCCGAGAACGCGGTGCGATAGGCCGCGCCGTCGGGGCGCTCTCCGGACGTCGCATACGTCTCGAGCAGGCGCTTGTGGTGCAGCGCCTTGTCGTTCGCGTAGTAGCCGAGGTGAAGCGGCAGGGCAGGGCCGGAGGTCTGATCGAGTTCGCTTCCTGATCCGCCGGAATCGAAGGGGTTGAGCACGATGCGGGAGTCCGGGACCGACAGCCAGCGCTGCTGCGCCTCTGATCCGTCTGCGAGGTACGCAGTGCTCACCTCCTCCTCCGGCGCGGCCAGAGCCGCCGTGGGCGCGATCAGCGCACCGCCGCCGACGACGGCGAGTGCGGCGATGCCGGCGGTGAGCCGTCTCGCGTAGGGGCTGGATCTCATCTCGTGTCTCCTTACTTCGTTGTATGGGGCGCACGCACGGCGCTCTCGTGAAGCGGTGCGTCCGGTTGCGCGTCAGTGTCGACGCAACGCTGCGAGTGCCTTCTCTCGCCGCGCGTGCACGGCCTCGGTCGACGCCGCTTCGATGTTCAGCCGCAGGAGCGGCTCGGTATTGGATGGCCGGATGCTGAGCCACCACCGGTCTGCGGAGGCGATGTCGTCGTCCCAGTGCGAGATCATCACTCCGTCCAGTGTGTCCAGCTCGAGTCCGGAGGCGGGATCGTCGGCGCGGAAGCCGTCGATGAGAGCCCGCTGCGCGGCCTCGACGTCCTGCACGGGCAGGTCGATCTCGCCGGACCGCGAGTACGGGTCCAGTTCTCCGGCGACGACGGACAGGGGCCGGGTGTCCGTGGCGAGCGCGGACAGGACGTGCATCGCCGCGAGCAGCCCGGAATCAGCGCCGAAGAAATCGCGGAAGTAGTAGTGCCCGCTGTGCTCTCCGCCGAAGACCGCGTTCTCGCTCGCCATCAGCGTCTTGATGAAAGAGTGTCCGACACGGGTGCGGACCGTGCGGACGCCGTCGCGGGCGAGGACCTCGGGCACGAACCGCGACGTGATCAGGTTGTGCAGGACGACAGGCTGCTCGCCGTGCGCCCTCACGCGACGGGACTCGCGCAGGCCGATGAGAGCGGTCAGGACGGACGGATCGACGCGGTGACCGCGCTCGTCGATGACGAAGCACCGGTCGGCGTCGCCGTCGAACGCGAGTCCCAGGTCGGCGCCGCGGCGCACGACCTCGGTCTGGAGGGCCGCAGTGTTCGCCGGCACGATCGGGTTGGCCTCGTGATTCGGGAACCGACCGTCGAGCTCGAAGAAGAGCGGGATGATCTCCACCGGCAGCGCGGGCAGGCCCGCCGCATCCCCGAGGACCGCGGGAACCGTGAGACCGGCCATCCCGTTGCCGGCATCCACCACGACACGCAGGGGACGGGAACCGGCCAGGTCGACGAGCCCGCGCAGGTGCGCGGCGTAGGCGCCGAGAACGTCCACAGGTTCGCATCCCCCCACCGAGACGATGGATGCCGGGTCGTCGAGGAGTTCCTGTGCGCGCTGCTCGACGTCGCGAAGCCCGGTGTCCTGTCCGACAGGACGCGCACCCGGCAGGCACAGTTTGATGCCGTTGTACTCGGCGGGATTGTGGCTCGCGGTGAACATCGCCCCCGCGGCTTGCAGATGGCCGGAGGCGAAGTAGAGCTCATCGGTCGAGCACAGTCCGACGTCGTGCACGACCGCACCGGCCGCTCGTGCGCCTTCGGCGAAAGCGGCGGCCAGCTCGGGACCGGTTGAGCGCATGTCCCTGCCGACCACGACACTCGTTCGCGTCTCGACGCTGCGTACGACCGTCTCGACGAAGGCCTGTCCGATGACGCGTGCACGCAGCGCGTCGAACTGGTCTGGCACGACGCCTCTGATGTCGTATGCCTTGAAGATGTGCGAGAGATCACCCATCAACGCGTGTCAGCTCCGCAACGCCGATCTTCGAGTCCGCCATCCCGTAGAAGACGAATCGCCGATCGCCGATCTGCTCGATGGCGGTGGGGAAGACCACGTTCCCGAGGGTGCCGGTCATCTCATCGTCGGTCTCGGGCGCAAGCAACGGCTCCGAAGTGCGGGCGATGACCCGACTGACGTCATCCGCGTCCAGCAGCATCGCTCCGGCCGTGTAGCGGGCACCGTAAGCGAGCTCGAAGCCCTTCGTGTTCGCGCCGGTCACCCCATGGTGCAGCACGAGCCACCCCTCGGGAACACGCAACGGGGCGGGCCCCCCGCCGATCTTCGAGTCCTCGTAGGGGAACATGGATGCGGCCAGCTGCGATGAGTTCTCGACGAGCACGAGGGATGCGACGTCGCGCAGAGCGCTGTCGAGATCCACGAATCCGATCCAGATCGCGGGGCGATCGTCATCGATTCCCGCCGGGGTCGGAGCGCCCTCGCCGGGGCGGAGCCAGTCCAGATCCCACATCGGACGGTGCAGCACCGCGAGCGCCGGTCTTCCGTCCGGTCCGGTGACCGCCTCGGGGAAGAAGACGATGTCCTTGTTCGGGAACAGATTCAGATCGGTGTCGAGCTCCGGCTGATATGCGAAGCGGACCGGCCCGAGACGGCGCCAGTGGACGGTGTCCTCGGAGACCGCGAGTGCGGGTTTCGGGCCCAGCGGGCCGTACGCGATGTAGGTCATCACATGCAGCCCGAGCGGCTCGACAAAGGTGATCCGGGGATCTTCGACGCCCGCATTGGCAGCTCCGCGCTCCCACCCCTCATCGGGTTCGAGGACCACGCCCATCCGCTCGACGCCGACGGGCACGCCGTTCTCGATCACGACACGGGCACGGCCGACCCTGGAGACGTTGCCCTCGGCCACCATCCGCGGGAAGAGGTAGAGCTCGCCATCCTTCCCCCACGCGGTCGCCGGATTCAGAACGCCTTCGACCTCCAACGGATCACCGGGCTCGGGCGACATGATCGTGCCGATCCGACGCAGGTCGTAGGGCACGGCGACAGAGAGTTTTGTTGCGTTCACAGAGTCTTTCCTCGTGGGATCTCAGGGGTGGAGGCGCAGCGGTCAGCCCTTGACGGCCGACCCTAGATTCGCCGAAGTGAAGTGGCGCTGGAAGAGGATGAACAACACGACCGCCGGTATGGCGAGCACGCAAGCCCCGGCGAGAACGGCGCCCATCGGGTTGTCCTGGAACGTGGAGTTGGCCTGGGAGAAGTTGGCCAGGCTCACCGCGAGCGGCTGCATCGAGGCATCCTTGGTCACCAGGAAGGGCCACAGGAACTCGTTCCACGGTCCGATGAACGTCACGAGCATCGCGGTGAGCACCGCAGGGCGCACCAGGGGCACGGCGATGGTGCGCAGGATGGTGAACTCTCCGGCTCCGTCGATGCGCGCGGCGTCGAAGATCTCCTTGGGGATCTGCATGAAGTACTGCCGGAAGATCAGCACGGCGACGGAATTGACGGCGAACGGGAGGATCATGCCGACATATGTGTCCGCCAGCCCGAAGTACCGCACGACCATGACGTACAGCGGCACCATCAGCAACTGGAACGGGATCGCCTGCACGAGCAGGACGAGCGCGAATACCAGCCCCTGTCCGCGGAATGACAGGATCGACAGCGCATATCCGACGAGCAGTCCGAACACGAGAGTGCAGCCCATGACGCCGGCCGTCATGATCAGCGAGTTCCCCAGGGACTGCAGCAGATTCAGCGACTCATTGACATCGACGAAGTTGTCGAGGGTGAGATTGCCGGGCAGCGGGAGCAGGCCGAGAAAGCTCGTGTCACGCTGCTTCTGCAGCGCGCCGATGATCATGTAGTAGAACGGCAGCAGCGAGATGATCGCCCCCAGCACCAGCAACGCGAACCGCAGCCCGATCATGACGCGGGCGCCGAACGAGGAGCGGGCGCGCCCTGCGGGGACGGTCTCCGAGGTGGCGCTCATCGGTTCTTCCCTTCCGTCACGCGCCGGGAGGCGAGGGACAACAGCATCACGACGATCACGAGAACCATTCCGATCGCGGCTGCGATGTCGGGCTGGCCCTGCTGAATCCCCTTCTGGTACATCAGCAGCGAGGGCGTCATCGAGGCCCCGTTGGGGCCGCCTCCGGTGAGCAGATACGGCTCGGTGAAGATCTGCCCGGTCGTGATGATCGACAGCAGAACGACCAGCGAGGTGACCGGCCGAACCGAGGGCAGCGTCACCGAGCGGAAGCGCTGCCAGATGCCGGCACCATCCATCTCGGCCGCCTCATGCAGTTCGGCGGGGACGTTCTGGAGAGCGGCGAGGTAGAGCAGGATGAAGAAGCCCAGGTTCTTCCAGGTGACGTACACCGCGATCAACGGCATGATCAGCCCCTGGTTCGCGAGCCATGACGGGTCGGGGGCGAGATCACCGAGGAACTTGTTCACCACGCCGTTGCCGCTGAACATGAAGATCCACACCGTGAGGGTGGCAACCGAGGCCGTCACATACGGGATGTAGTACGAGACCCGGAAGAAGCCCTTCCAGTGGATGACCGAGTTCAGCCCCATGGCGAACACGAGCGCGAGCACGACCGTCAGCGGCACGTTGATGACGAGGAAGACCAGCAGGTTCAGGAACGACTGGCGCACCAGCGGATCGGTGAAGATGGTGGCGAAGTTGTCGAATCCGACGAACGGATGCTCGACCTGCACGCCCGGTGCGGTGAAGAAGAAGTCATGCAACGACATCCAGACGCCGAAGCCGAAGGGGACCAGGAAGACCACGACGACGAACAGGATGTACGGGCTGCTCAGCAGCAGACCGATCGGGTTCTCCCCCAGCCATCGCTGCAGGCGCCGTCCGCGCCGCGGGGACGGGGTGCTCTCACGCGCATCCCGTCCCCGCACGCGCACAGCCTCATTCCTGAGGGTGCTCATCTCGTATCTCCTCGGCTCGTCAGTCTGCGATCGCGTCGACTGACTGCGCGGCCTCTTCGAAGGCCGCCTTCAGATCACCTGATCCCGACTGGACGTTCTGACTCCAGGCGTCACGGAACACCTGCAGCTTCTCGGCGAGACCGCCCACCGTCGGGACGTCCACGGCGAGGGGGACTCCGGTGGAGAACGGTTCGAAGAACGGCTCGGACGCCAGGAAGTCCGCCGCCAGTTCGTCGACGTCGGTGCGCGTGGGGAACTGACCCGTGCCCTCGAGCAGGGCGAGGTCGTTGTCGTCGTTCGTGGCGAACTTCAGGAAGTCCCATGCGGTCTGCTGGTTCTCGCAGGAGCTGTACAGACCGATGTTCTTCGAGTCCGCGAACGTCGAGGTCTCGTCCGCGGCGGTGCCGTCGGAGGTGGGCAGGGAGACGACGCCGTAGTCCACCTTGCCGTCGAACTGCGCCTTGCCCCATGGACCTGCCACTCCCATGGCGGAGACGCCGTCGGCGAACGGACCCGCCCACATGTCTCCGCTGTACGCCTCGGCCGAGGAGTAGCCCTCGGAATAGAGGGTCTGCCAGAACTCCAGCGTCTCCAGGCCGGCTTCGCCGGCGAACGCGGCCTCCCCGTCCTCGATCAGCTGCGTGCCACCGGAGTTGGCGAGGAAGAACGGGTAGAAGTCGAAGTTGACGTTCGTGTAGTCCGCTGTCGCCGGCGGGTACAGGGCGTAGTCGGCCGCACCGGACTCCTTGATGGCCTTGGCCGCCGCGAGCACGTCGTCGTACGTTTCGAGCGCGGGGTTCTCGGGGTCGAGTCCTGCCTCGGCGAACACGTCCTTGTTGTAGTACAGCATGAACGGGTTGGTCTTCCACGGCAGCTGATAGAGGTCGCCGTCCGCGCTGCGGAAACCGTCGGCCGCACCACCGGAGCGGGAGGTGATGTAGTCCTCGGCGTCGTCGAATGTCTTCGACAGGTTGACCAGGCCGCCCTGCTTCTGGAAGGCCGGCACGGCCGAGGGCGCGGTGTTGAAGACGAGGCACGGAGTGTTGCCCGCGGTGATCGAGGCCGCGATGACGTCCTCAGAAGAGCTTCCGGCGGGGATCGCCTGCGCGGTGACCTGCTCATCGGGGTGGTCGGCGTTCCAGGCTTCAACCACCTGCTCCCCCCAGGCGATCTCCTGCTCGTTCGTCGAGTACCAGATCTCGATGGGGCCGCTGGTGAGCTCACCGGACCCTCCGCCGTCTGTGCTGCCCGAACTGCATGCCGCCAGTGGAACGGCGAGCAGCCCCAGCGCTGCCAGCGATGCGATGTGTGTGTGACGCCTCATTGTGTCCAACTCCCTTTCGGACTCGTGTCCGGTCGAATGTGCAGGGCGCGCATCGGGTCCACGAGCTCGACCTGGTGACGCACGGACAATCTAAACCGGTTCAGTTAAAGAGTCAAGCCAAGCCCGCCCAAGCACCCGCCACCCAAGAGAACAAAGAACGACCTGCCTCCGATCGTTACTAAACCGTTTCTAGACCGGAGCTATGCTGAAAGGATGACCCCCTCCGAAACCGAGGCAGCCGACCACGAGGCGCGGCCAGCGGACCTTGCCGGACGCCGTCCGACGATCGGTGACGTCGCCAGCAGGGCCGGAGTATCCAAGAGCGCGGTGTCGTTCGTCTTCAACAACAGGCCGGGGGTGAGCGCCGAGTCGCGCGAACGGATCCTTCAGGCGGCCGCCGAGCTGCGCTGGAGGCCCAGCGCCCGTGCGCGCGCCCTCTCGAGACGCAGGACGCAGACGGTGGGCCTGGTGATCCGCCGCGAACCCGAGTTGCTCAGTACCGATCCGTTCTTTCCGCAGTTCGTCGCCGGCGTCGAGGCCGGGCTCTCCCGGCACGGGTACGCGCTGCTGCTGCAGGTCGTGGCCGATGCCGCCGCCGAGAAGGCCGCCTACGAGAGGTTCGCCGACGAATCACGGCTCGAGGGCGTTTTTCTCACCGATCTGCTGATCGACGACCCGAGGCCCGCACTGCTCGCGTCTCTCGGGCTCTCCGCGATCGTCGTGTCACCGCGCGCAGCGGGCGAGACGGCGCACTCGATCGGCATGGATGACGGCGTCGGCATCCGACGAGCGGTTCAGCATCTCTTCGCCCTCGGCCACCGGCGCATCGGCCACGTGACCGGGGCGGCCGGCTATGTGCACTCCGAACTGCGCCGTCGATCGTGGGAACAAGCGCTGAGCGAGCTCGGGCTGCCTGCGGGACCGCTGGCCATGGCGGATTTCAGCGGCGCAGCCGGCGCACGCGCGACGCACGAGCTTCTGGATCTGCCCGAACCCCCGACGGCGATCGTCTACGGCAACGACCTGATGGCCATCGCAGGGATGGCGGCTGCGGCCGATCGTGGCGTGCGTGTTCCCCGAGACCTCTCGATCGTCGGATTCGATGACGTGCCATTGGCCGCATTCGTCTCTCCTCCCCTCACCACGGTGAAAGAGAACGTGGTGACGTGGGGCACGGCCGCGGCCGAACTGCTCGTCGCGACAGTCGAGGGCGGCGAAACCCCTGAGATCGACCTGCCGCACGTGGACTTCATCGTCAGAGGCAGCACGGCGAAGGTGCGATCGACCGAGCCGAGCGACAGGTAGCACGGCCGGTCGATCGCACCATCCCAAGAGGCCCTACTGCTGCGGAGCGTTGGCCATCGCGATGAGTCCGTCGATCATCTCGACACTCACCCCTTCGCCGTCGCCGCTGAGCGCGCCCATCATGCCGATGCGGCCGATGGGGAACGACTCCATCATCTTCGACATGTCGACGCCCTCCGGCATGATCGACGACGCGCTCTGATCGAAGTCGCCCATCGCCTGGGTTATCAGACCCTGCACGATGGGACCGGCGACCGGGTGACGCAGCACCTCACCCATCGACGACGTGCGCGACAGCGGCAGCGTGACCGCATCGCCGTCGACCGTCACAACGACGGACGAGCGGATGTCGCGGCTGGATGCGGCGACATCCAGCGTGTACTCGCCGCCTTCGACGACCCAACGATCGGCGCGGATATCCCAGTACGCGAGGTCTTCGCGGCGCACCCGCAGCGTGAGCGCACGAGTCTCACCCCGCTCGAGCGCGACCGACGCGAACGCCTTGAGCTCTCGCGGCGCCCGTTGAACGGTCGAGCCGGGCAGCGACGTGTACACCTGCACGACTTCACGGCCCGCACGATCGCCGGTGTTCGTGACGGCGACCGTCACCTCGATGTCGCCGTCCGCCGCTACAGCGGCCGAGGCATCCGCATATGAGAACGTCGTATACGACAGGCCGTGGCCGAAGGGGAACGCGACGTCGAGGCGGCGCGCGTCGTACCAGCGGTACCCGACGAACAGCCCCTCGCCGTAGCGGGTGTGGGAGAACTCACCGGGGAAGTCGAGGTACGCCGGGGTGTCTTCGATACGAGCGGGAACGGTCTCGGTGAGCTTCGCCGAGGGGTTGACCTCGCCGAACAGCACGTCGGCGGTGCCACCGCCCCCGGCCTGCCCTAGTAGCCACGCCTCGAGGATCGCCGGCACGCGCCCGGCGAACGGCAGCGCGACGACCGAGCCGTTCGAGAGCACCACAACCGTGTTCGCGTTGACGGCAAGCACGGCATCGAGCAGGTCGAGCTGTGCAGCCGGCAAGTCGATGTCGTCGCGGTCGTAGCCCTCGGACTCCAGCCGCGCCGGCAGTCCGACGAACACGACGGCCACATCGGCGGCGGATGCCGCGGCCACGGCCTCATCGCGCAGCGCAGCGACCTCGTCTGCTGCGACCTCGAGCGCGTTGCTGAAGCCGCGAGCGTATGCGACTTCGCCGGTGGCGAGTGCGCGGATCTCGTCGAGCGCGGTGTCGAGGCGGGTCGGATTGATCATCGACGACCCTGCGCCCTGGTAGCGCGGCTTCTCGGCGAACTCGCCGATGACGGCGAGCTTCGCGTCCCTCGCGAGCGGCAGCAGCGGTCCCTCCTTTGCTCCCGCTCCCTGCGCCTGTCGAAGGGGGTCGTTCTTCAGCAGCACGATCGAACGTCCGGCCGCCTCGCGGGCGAGTGCATGATGCGCGTCGACGTCGAGAGGGCCTGCGGCGCGGCCTGCTCCCTCGGTCGCCTTGCCCACGAGATCGAGCACGCGGCCGGCCGCAGCATCCACCACGACCTCGTCGAGTGAGCCGTCCTCGACCGCTGCGACGATCTGCGCGTCTGTGACGCCGCCGGAAGCCGGCATCTCGAGGTCCATGCCGGCGGAAAGACCAGGCACCCGCTCGTTCACGGCACCCCAGTCCGAGACCACGAGGCCCTCGAAGCCCCACTCGTCGCGCAGTACCTGCGTGAGCAGCCACGGATCCTCCGAGGCATAGACCCCGTTGATGCGGTTGTACGAGCACATCACGGTCCAGGGCTGTGCGTCCTCGACGACTCGCTGGAAGCCGCGCAGGTAGATCTCGCGCAGCGGTCGCGGGTCGACGTCGGACGAGGACCGCATCCGGTCGTTCTCCTGGTTGTTCGCGGCGAAGTGCTTGAGCGAGGCGCCGACGCCCTGGGACTGAATCCCCTTGACGAGGGCGGCGCCGAGCGCACCGGAGACGATCGGATCCTCCGACAGGTACTCGAAGTTGCGCCCGCACAGCGGCGACCGCTTGATGTTGACGCCGGGACCGAGCAGCACCGAGACGTTCTCGATCGACGTCTCGGTGCCGAGCGCCTCGCCGACGCGCTGCACGAGATCGATGTCCCACGACGAGCCGAGACCGACCGCCGGCGGGAAGCACGTGGCCGGCACGCTGTCGCCGATGCCGAGGTGGTCGCCGCCCTCGCGCTGCTTGCGCAGGCCGTGCGGTCCGTCGGTCATCATGATCGCCGGCACGCCCGCGCGGTCGATCGGCTTGGTGTACCAGAAGCTCGCGCCGCTGGTGAGCGAGGCCTTCTCTTCGAGGGTCAGTTCCGTCACATCGGGGATGCTCATCGGGTTCCTTACTGTGTTGAGTGGTGTTTTCAGGAGATGCTCGTCGTGATCGGCGGTGCGGATCGAGTCATCGCGTGGGCTTGATCGGCCAGACCGCCAATGCTCCCAGGATGCCGAGGATGATCGCGACGGGGAAGAGGCCGGCGTAGCCGAAGAGCAGCACGATCGCGCCGGCGAGACCTGGCGCGAGCGTCTGCGGCAGCGTCGCTGCGATGTTGACGACGCCGAGATCCTTCGCGAACGACTTCGCCGAGGGCAGCACCTCGCTCATGAGTGCCGTGTCGACCGCTTGGAACATGCCGAAGCCGAATCCGGCGACGAAGGTCATGATCATCCACGCGGTGAGGTCGGGCCACATCCACGGCAGCAGCAGCGCGAGGGTCACGACCAGCGCGGAGGCGAAGACGAAGGGCTTGCGCCGGCCGATCCGATCGGAGAGCGGCCCGGAGACGACTGTCGAGATGAGAATGCCGACGAGACTGAGGATACCCAGCAGCGGGATGACCTGCTCAGGATGCTCGACGCCGAAGTAGTCGGTGAGGAGGAACAGCTGATACCCGATGACCAGGAAGTATCCGGTGTACAGCAGAAGCCGCCCGGTGAACGCCCAGAAGAAGTCGGGATGCTTGAGGGGGCTCACCCAGAACGTCCGGAGGAACTCGTTGAGGCGGAACGGCTCGGGCTCGATCTTCGTGCTGGGGTAGTCGGGGTTCGCCACAACGAACAGCGCCAGGACGACCAGGGCGAACATCGCGAAGACGATGTAGCCCGCCGTCAGACTGTTGAAGAACAGGGAGCCGACGATCTGGCCGCCCAGCGCGCCGACCATGAGCCCGATGCCGGAGAGCGCGGCGAACGTGCCGCGACGTCTCAGCGGCACACGATCGGGCATGACGGCCGAGAGAGGTCCCTGGGCGAAGTTGTAACTCACCTGCACGAGCGTCCATGCGATGATCACGCCGACGAGAGAGTCCGCGAACGCAAGGCCGACGAGTGCGAGGCCTCCGGCGAGCGCCCCGAGCATCATCCACGGTGCGCGGCGACAGTTCTCACTGACCATCGCACGATGGCTCACCCACGTCTACGACGCAGACCAGCCGATCGGAATCTCCACCACTCCAGGGGACGTCACCGCGAGTCACCTCGGTCGCTTCAGGCTGACACGCAGAATACCGCCAAATCTGCGCGGCGAGCGCACACCATGGGAATGGTCACCGTCAACTCGCGTCGACGCATACTTCGTTGGTCACCATCACGCGAGGCGATCTGACCCGCCGGGTTCGCGCTGGCCCTCTATGGACACAGACCGAGCGCCCTATGGCCTGTGGTACCGACTCGCCAACCGCTGAGGGCCCGCCCCCGCGTCAGGATGCCGGGAACTCAACCCGAGCCAACCGCTCCGAGACATCCCAGATGCGCTTGGCGTCTTCGGCTCCGCGCAGACGCGAGTGCAGTCTCTGCTCGGCAGGCGCCCCTCCGAGGTGGCCGGGGCCGCTCGGCCCGTACAGCGCGCCCGGCTTCGCCGCCGGATCGGTCGCCGCCATGAGGTCGGGCATGCCCGCCGTCTCGACAGTGCCGAACAGGATGCCGCGCTCGGACAGCGTGCGGATGAGCCTGCGGCGCGGCGTCTCGCGAGAACGGCCGAGTTCCGGGCGGGCTGCCAGCAGATTGGTCGGAGCCACTCCGGGATGCGACAGGTTGCTGCTGATGCCCCAGCCGTTGGCCTTGCTGCGTCGATCCAGCTCGAGCCCGAACAGTCCGAACGCGATCTTGGACTGGCTGTACGCACGCGCGCCGTTGTACGACCGCTCCCAGTTCAGGTCGTCCCAGTTGATGGAGTTCTGGTCCGCCGCGACACTGATCTGCGAGGTCACCCGTGCACGCCCCTCCTTGAGCAGCGGCAGCAGGTGCGCCACGAGCGCGAAGTGCCCGAGGTGATTCGAGCCGAACTGCAGCTCGAGTCCGTCGGCAGTCTCCTGCCGTTCGGGCGGGGTCATCACACCGGCGTTGTTGATGAGGAGGTGAATCGGCACACCCTCATCACGCAGGGTCTCGCCGAGGGCGGCGACGGAGGCCAGTGACGAGAGATCGAGGTCGCGCAGCGACACGTCGGCCCCTGGAACGGCCTGCACGATCTTCGCCATCGCGGTGTCTCCCTTGCGGAGATTGCGGACCGGCATGATCACCTGGGCGCCGGCGCGGGCCAGGCGGGTGGCGATGCCCAGGCTCATCCCGTCGCTCGCGCCGGTGACCACGGCGCGCCTACCCGACAGATCCGGGATCCTGATATCGACCTTCTTGCGTGCCATCTTCTCGCTCCTGACTCTCGACTCGACCAAGGTTCTCGCGGATGCTATTGGACTGCGCCGCCGCTGACGAGCAGCGCCTGTCCGCTGACCCAGGCGGCGAGGTCGCCGGCCAGGTACTCGGCGGCGTCGGCGACATCTTCCGGAGTGCCGGGTCGCCCGCCGAGCGGCCGCATCCCTGCGTTGACCTGATGGAATTCGTCGCCCTCGGTGACCTGTGTGAACACACCCGCCCCGGCGATCACGGTCGGGAGAATCGTGTTGACCGTGATGTTCCGCGGGCCCAGCTCAAGGGCGAGCACCCGTACGAGCTGGCGCGAGGCGGTCTTGCTCGACGAGTACAGACCGGTGCCGGGTACGGGGCTCACCGTCGAACTCGAGCCGATGTTGATGAGCCGGCCGCCGTCTGTCAGCAGCTTCGCCGCCTTCTGCAGCGTGAAGAACGCGCCCTTGGAGTTGATCGCGAACAACCGATCGAACTGCTCCTCCGTCGCGTCGAGCACCGGTTCATCGACGATCTCGAGACCGGCATTGGCCACGACGATGTCGAGGCTTCCATACGTCTCGACCGCGGTTGCGAACAGCCTGTCGATCTCCGCCGGCGTCGCGATGTCCGCTTGCACGGCGATCGCGTCGCCCCCGGCCGCTTCGATCTCCTCGACGGTGCGGCGCGCATTCTGCTCGTCGCTCGAGTAGTTGACGACGACGCTCGCGCCCAGGCGTGCGTACCTCTGGGCGATCGCCTTGCCGACGCCGCGGGCCGATCCTGTGACCACCGCGACCTTTCCAGCCAGATCCGACATCTTCTTCTCCTCTACGAACTGTCTACGTGTGCATCGCTTACGTAGTTCAGGATCGCGCGAGCCCGCAGACCTAACCAGGGTCTGTCGATCCCTGGCATCGACCGGTTGCGCCGCCGAGCACCGGTCCCGACGGCGTCAGACGTTCGGTCCGGATTCCGCGGATGACGTCGGCAGGCGGCCCTGACCCGCCGCGAGCCTCTCTCGGAATCGCCACGCCGTGACCACGAGCACGATGATCGCGAGCACGACGGCCGTGGTGGCCACGACGGGCGCCTCGGGCCCGCCCGCCCATCGGCCGACCGCGATCCAGGACAGACCCCAGGCGGTCGCTGCGCCCGGCGCCCACCGCCCGCTGCGCCACGCGGTGAGGACAGCGATGATCCCGGCTCCCACGAGCGTGATCGTCCCGGGGACCCCGGGCGCCTGAGCCCATGCCGCGATTCCCATGTCGGCGAGCCAGGCGGCGAGGTTGGCCGCCGCGGCCACCGTCACCCACCCGAGATACAGACCGATGACCCCGTCGATGAGCACGGCCTCGGCGACGGTGCCGCGGCGTGGCCGCCGACAGGCCCGCACGAACGTCGCCAGCAGCACGGCCAGCAGGACCACGATGATCACGAACGATTCCGCGATCCGCCACGCGAGCACGCACACGATCCACACGGCGTTCAGAAGAGCGGATGCTGCGACGCCGTAGCCGACCGCCCGATGTCGCGGCTTCGCCGCCTGCGCCGGCACGAATTGCCAGAGCGCGTACGCCAGAAGGCCCAGGTAGATGACCGACCAGATGGCGAAGGCGAAGCCCGCCGGTGCGAGCACCGTGGCATCGGCGGCGAACGCTCCGCCCGCAGCATCCGCTATTCCCTGGCCGCCGAACAGCCCCGAGCCGAACAGGGCGGCGACCAGCGATCCGGCGACCGTCAGTGCGACGACGATCCGGCGGACGCGGTCAGACTTCTCCGTCTGGGACATGCCCCCAGAGTAGAGGCGAGTCCCCCGGGCTCACTCCGCCGGCAGCGGCGTGGCGCAGACCGTGAGGCCGTCGATGGATGCGCGGTACTGCTCCGCGGTGAACGGAAGCCCGAACTCCGGCGCGGTCTGCCCATCGGCGACGGGTGCCTTCGACGCGATCGCCGCGAGCTCCCAGGCGAGATAGGCCGCGGAACTGCCCCGGGTCGCGGAGTTGTTCAGCACGACCGCGACGGCGAAGCCGGTCTCGGGGTCGGCGTAGGCCGCTGTCGAGTATCCCGGCGTCCACCCATGCTGGCCCACAAGCGGGCCGACCAAGCGGGCACCGCCGGTCGCCTGATACCAGGTCGGCGCTTTCGACGACGCGGGCAGGGGCGAACCGAACTGATCGGGCTCGGCCCCGTCCTCCCGCAGACCCTGGCGTGCCGTCGCCTGCACGAACGCACCGAGGTCGTCGATCGTCGACACGGCACCCGAATCGGTGAATCCCGTACTGGAGGAGAGCACGGTGGTGTCGGCCTGCGCCGTGCAGTCGTAGCCGCCGTCGATCGCTTTCAGACGGTTGCCGCTGAGGGGGTTGTCGCCCGGTGCTGCCGCGGCCGGTCCGGGAAGCGACGTGGCCGCCAGATCCAGCGGGTCTGAGATGTACTCCTCGACGAGTTCGGATGCGGTCATGCCCGACGCGCGCTCCAGCGCGAGACCCAGAAGCAGGTAGCTCGCATCGGAGTCACGGTACGTCGTGTGCGGTTCGGTCCGGTCCTGCCCCAGCCCGAAGGATGCCAGTTCGAGCGGTGCCCACACGCGCTTCGGAGTGTTGGCCCAGGCGCCGCGCACTGCAGATTCGGACGATCCGATGCCGGCGGTGCCGTTGCACAGATCCAGGAGAGTGATGTCGCCCAGCTGGGCGACGCCGGAGACGTACTCGGGCACGGGTCCGTCGAGCTCGACGACATCGTCATCGGCGAGCGCGTACAGGATGTCGCAGGTCATCAGGCGGGTGACATCGCCGACCCGGAATGTCATGTCCGCGGTGACCGCGGTCTGATCCTCCACCGATTGCGTGCCGAGTCCGGTCACCCAGGTACCGCTCCACGGCACCCAGACACCGACGATCGCACCGGTCGCACCCGTCTTGGCCATCGCGTTCTCGACGGATTCCTGAAGCTGAGCCGCCGTCTCCTCCGGGAGCGCCTGCTCCACCTGATCCGGTGCGGTATATGAGAATGAACCATCCGATGAGCACCCGGTCAGCACGAGGGCGAGCGCGACGGCGCCCGCTGCGGCGGCGCGCAGACGGCGTGACGAGACAAGATGCATGTAGAAGACTCCCGGCGTGATCGGTCTCACCGATTCTAAGGTGCTCCGCTCGAAACACCGTGTGCTTCGATCCGCTTCGGGCAGACGTACAGTAAAGACCATGCCCCACATCTTCGACAGCGACGTTGTCGCGGCCATCCTCCACCACATGAATGACGACCACGTCGACGACAACCTGCTCATTGCTCGTGCGTTCGCCACGGCATCCGATCTGCCCATCACGGATGCTGTGATGACCGACCTCGACGGGGACGGCGGCGTCTGGCAGATCACCCGCGCGGGCATCGCGGAGGAGCTGCGCGTGCCGTGGCCGGGTGGCCCGATCGACGAGCGTCCGGCGGTGCGGCGCGAGGTCGTCGCGCTGTATGACGCGGCCTGTGGGAGGCTCGGCATCGAGCCGCGCCCGCACGCTTGAGGCATCGGGGGGCTTCCCGATCAGGTTAGGTTCCCCTTACACTGGGGCCATGGCTGAAATCCTCTCCTTCTCCGCCGCGCTCCGTGAGCGCTCGTCCAGCTCGCACTCGCGCAGCGAGCACGCCGGGTTCATGGCGGACCTGCTCAAGGGCGAAGGATCTCGCGAGGACTACATCTCCCTCGTCGCCCAGCACTACTTCATCTACGAGGCACTCGAGTCCGCCGGCGAGCGCATGCGGCGCGACCCGGTGGCGTCCGTCTTCATCAGTGACAAGCTCACCCGACTGCCCGCCCTGGAGGCCGACCTCGAGTTCCTCGTCGGCCCTGACTGGCGTGAGCAGATCGTTCCGCTGCCGACGACGGAGCGCTACGTCGCCCGCATCAACGAGGTCGGCGCCACCTGGTCAGGCGGTTTCGTCGCCCACCACTACACCCGCTACCTGGGCGACCTCTCCGGCGGCATCTTCATCGGCCGGATCATGCAGCGCCGCTTCGGCTTCGAGACCAACGGTGTCGGCTTCTATCTGTTCGACGACATCGCCGACCCGAGCGCATTCAAGGACGTCTACCGCGAGCAGTTGGATGCTGCTCCCTGGGATGACGCAGAACGCGAGCGCGTTATCGACGAGGTGCTGCTGGCCTACCGGTTCAACACCGAGCTGTTCGAAGACCTCGACCGAGCGCGCGTGGCGGCCTGAGGGCGGTTTCAGCTGCCGGAGACTTGCGGCGTCGACGACTGCCGCGCCTCCCAGGCCTCGCGCATGAACCGGCGAACGTCCTGATCGACGCGAATGTCGCTGGGCCGCAGTGGCCGTGACAGGTAGAGGCCGTCGAGCGCGGTCAGCCGCGACAGCGCCACGTACGTCTGCCCCGGGGCGAAGGCGCCGCCACCGAGGTCGATGATCGCACGGTCGTACGTCTTGCCCTGCGACTTGTGGATCGTCACCGCCCACGCCAACCGCAGGGGAAACTGCGTGAACTCCGCGATGACGTCGCGGCTGAGCGTCTTGGTGTTCTGGTCGTACGAATAGCGGAACCTCTCCCAGACCGCTGGCTCGACGTCGACGTCTTCGCCGTCGATCTCGACGCGCACCGAACCGCCGAGGATGCGTTTGACTGTGCCGATCGTGCCGTTGACCCACCGCGGCGGTTCGCCCGTCATCGAGACGTCGTTGCGCAGGAACATGACCTGCGCCCCCACCTTGAGCTTCAGGTCGGAGTCGGCCGGAAAATTGCCCTCGCCCCGGCCGAAGTCGCCGTTGATCTCGGCGCGGGCTGTCTGCTCCTTACCCGGAAGAGCTGCGAGATGGCGCCGATTGATGTTGTTGACGATGTCGTTGCGCGTGGCGAGGGTGATCATCGGGATCTCACCCGGTTCGGGATCGGGCGGCGTGCGCGTCCCCTGAGTGTTGAGCACCTCGGCGATCTCGGCGGTCACCCGTCCATAGCGCACGGCGTTCAGCATGGCTTTGAACCCGTCGTCGGACTGCCGATGGATCTGCACGAGCTCACGCACGTGCAGCGGTGCGCCGTGCCTGCCGAGGTCCATGAGGCCGTCGGCGTCGCCCATTGTCGCGCCCGCCCACACCTTCGCGTCGAAGAACCAGAATGAGCGGTAGTGATCCTGCACGTAGCGCAGCTCGTCACCGCGCGGGGGCACCGGTGCCAGCTGGTACGGGTCGCCGAACATGACGACCTGCACCCCGCCGAACGGCTCGGCCCGCCGGCCTCGCGCCTGGCGCAGCGCCCGGTCCATGCCGTCCATGAGGTCGGCGTTGACCATCGACACCTCATCGATGACGAGCGTGTCGATGGCGTTGAGGATGCGGCGGGTGGCGTCGTTCTGCTCGATCTCGCCCTCGGCGATGAGACCGATCGGGAGCCGGAACAGCGAGTGGATCGTCTGCCCCTCGACGTTGAGGGCGGCAACGCCGGTCGGCGCGCAGATCGCGATCTGCTTCTCGGTGTGCCACGCGAAGTACTGCAGCAGCGTGGATTTTCCGGTTCCGGCGCGGCCGGTGATGAATACGTGCTCCCTGGTGTCCTCGATGAGCCGGAACAGCTCCTGCTGTTCGACGGAGAGGGCGGGAAAAGACACGACTCTCATGGTACGTCGCATGGGCCGTCGTGCTCGGCACTGTCACAGCCCGTCCTTCTAGACTTGCCCCATGGATCAGGGCTCGACGACGCCCCGGCGCCGCCGGTTGTGGGTCGATCTGACCGCGCTCGCGGTCGTCGGCGCTCTGCTGATCGCCGCGCTCGGGGCGAGCGTGATGGGGCTGTATAAGGAGTTCTACGGCCCCGCCGCGTTCGTCACCCGCTACCTGGACATGCTCTCCACCGGGCGAGCCGCCGACGCCCTGCTCATGCCCGGGGTGGCGCTCGATCGCAGCATCCTCGAGGAATCGGGCATCGACGCGACGGCATCCGAGGCGCTGCTCCGCGAGGCGGCCCTCGCACCGCTGACCGACGTCGACGTCGTCTCCGAAGAGACGTCCGACGACGTCACCGCGGTCACGGTCTCGTATCTCGCCGGCTCCCACCAGGGCACGACCACGTTCGAGGTCGAGCAGGCCGGGTGGGCGGGAGTGACCCCGAACTGGCGGTTCGCGCAGTCGCCCCTCGCCGCCGTCTCGCTCACCGTGCTCGGTGCCGACAGCTTCGCGGTGAACGGCTTCGAGGTCCAGCGGGCGCAGGTTTCCGCGGCCGGGACCGCGTCGCCGGCAACCGATCCCGTGCCCATGCTCGTGTTCACACCCGGTCTCTACGCGGTGAACGTCGGCACCGCGATCTCGGCGTCGCCAGGGGTCAGCGTCCTCGCCGACTCGCCGCTCACGCAGACGCCGATCGAAGTGCAGACCGCGCCGACCGACGAGTTCATCTCGGTCGTGCAGACCCGCGTCGAGGAGTTCCTCACCGAATGCACCACGCAGCAGGTGCTGCAGCCCACGGCGTGCCCGTTCGGTCTCGAGGTGCAGAACCGCATCGTCGAGCCGCCGGTGTGGTCGATCACCGAGCAGCCCGCCGTCACCGTCGAGCCGGATGGCGGACAGTGGAAGATCCCGCCCACCGACGCGGTGGCGCACATCGAGGTCGACATCCAATCGCTCTACGACGGATCGATCGAGCACGTGTCCGAGGATGTGCCGTTCCGCGTCGACGGGACGATCGCGATCCTCCCCGACGGGTCGGCGTCGATCCGGGTCGGCGCTCCGACAGAGGGCTGACGCCGCAGCCTGCGCCCCTCAGCGGCCGCGCGCCGCTTCGCGCTTGTCGCGTTCTGCCATCTTCGCGAGCTTCGCGTTGTACTCCTCGAGCTCCGCATCGCCGGTTCGGTCGGCGTTGCGGTCGGTGCGGCGCTGCACCTTCGTGTCGTCGCGGCTCCACTGGATGGCGACCGTGATCGCGAGGATGAGCGTCGGGATCTCGCCGACCGACCAGGCGATGCCGCCGCCGATGTACTGATCCTCCATCGGCGTCGGACCCCAGGTGCGGCCCATCGCCCCGAACCACTCGGCGACCATGAGCCCCTCCTGCATCATGATCGCCAGGCCGAAGAACGCATGCATGGCCATGACGGCGATGAGGGTGATCAGACGCCCCGGGTAGGGCAGCCGGTACGGCACGGGGTCGATGCCGACCAGGCTCATCACGAACAGGTAGCCCGAGATGAGGAAGTGGATCACCATCCACTCGTGCCCGAGGTGCTCGTACATCGCCCACCGGACGAGGTCGGTGAAGTAGAACGCCCACAGCGAGACCACGAAGATCCCGGCCGCGACGAACGGGTGGGTGACGACCCGAGAGAACGGCGATTGGACGGCCCACAGGATCCACTCGCGCCCGCCGCGCGTGCCGTCGTCGCGCTTGTGGATGCTGCGCAGCGCGAGCGTGATCGGCGCCGCGGAGACGAGCAGCAGCGGTATCGCCATCGACAGGATCATGTGGCCCAGCATGTGCACGCTGAACAGGTACTCCTGGTACATGTTCAGCGGCCCGCAGGTGACCCAGACCAGCAGCAGCAGGCCCAGCATCCAGAACACGGTGCGGTGGATCGGCCAGCGGTCACCGCGCCGGTGCAGGCGCCAGACGGCGGCGAGGTAGAGGAAAGCGCCGAATGCGGCGGCCACCGCCCAGAGGATGTCGTAGTCCCACCCCGTGAACCACTTGTCGATCGTGAACTCGGGCGGCAGCGGCGAGCGGGTGAGGATCTCGGCGGGCGTCTGGCGCACGGCGGCCGTCTCCCCGACCGGCGGCGGTGTGCGGGCGAGGGCTGCGGCGGCGCCGGAGGCGAGCCCCATCAGCGCGACTTCGCCGAGCACCAGCATCCAGAACCAATTCGACGCGCGCGCCCCGTCCAGACGCGGGATGAGCCGCGTGCGGTACCAGGCGCCGAAAAGGCCCATGCCGCCGAGCAGCACGGCCTTGGCGATGATGATGAGGCCGTAGGGCGACCAGAGCCCTTCCCAGCTGCCCAGCCCCACCGTCGAGCGCACGACGCCCGAGACGGCGACGACGAAGAACGCGGCGATCGCGATGCTCGAGTAGCGGCGCACGAGCGCCTGCGGATCAACGCCCTTCATGAAGTGCAGGATGACCAGCAGCACGAGCCCGCCGAGCCAGACGGCGGCCCCGACGGTGTGCAGCAGGATCGAGTTCACTGCGGTGACGTGTCCGGCGAGCTCGCCCGAGTGCCCCTGCTGCGCCATCGGCAGGAGAGCGGCTACGGCGATGATCGCCGTGAGGAGAGTGGGCGTCCAGCTGCGCCAGGCGAAGGCGAGGATCGTGACGACCGCGCCCATGATCGTGGTGATGAGCCAGGCCTGGCCGAGCGGGAGGGCGAGCAGGAAGCGGCCGAGATCGGTGCCGAACTGCTCGCCGAGGCTGACCTGCGGGTTGAATGCGCCGAGGAACGTCAGAAATCCGGTGGCCGCGGATGACACCGTGAACAGAGCGGCGCCAATGGATGCCGTATCCATCGCGACGTCGAACGGCTTCTCGCCCGCGCGGAGGGCGAACAGAGCCAACACCATCGGGCCGATCATGACGGCGGCGCTGAGGTTGTTCACCAGCCGCGCGATCGGGATGCTCCAGCGGACGAAGTCGCCCGGGTCGCCCACAAGCAGAGGCGCTGCGCCGCCCCCGAACACGAGAGAGGCGACGAGCGCGATCGCCGCGGTTGTCGCCAGGATCAGGATGCCGGCGGCCCGGTACGACGATGCCGGCATCGTGCCGGGCGTCGCTGGCGTCGCCTCGCGCGCGGTGCGGGTGGTGTCGCGCGCGGGGCCGGAGAGATTCACCCCTCAAGCCTAAGCTCGCGCGGTCCCGGTTCTCACCGGGCGCAGAAACCAGCCCCTGGCACCACGAAGGCCGCCCCTCGCGGGACGGCCTTCGTGAAAGGAAGCGGTCTTACTTGACGGCAGCCTTGAGCTTGGAGCCAGCGGTCACCTTGACGCGCTTGCCGGCCGGGATCTTGATCTCGGCGCCGGTCTGCGGGTTGCGGCCCGTGCGGGCGGCGGTGTCGACCTGCTCGAACGAGATCCAGCCCGGGATCGAGACCTTGCTGCCCTTGGCAACTGCGTCGGACACCGTGCCGAAGAGCGAGTCGAGGACGCCCGAGACGGTGGCCTGGCTCTGGCCGGTGGCGGAAGCGATGCTCGCGACGAGCTCGGTCTTGGTGATGGACTTGTCAGCCATGTCATCCTCCAGCGACGGGTTCACGTCGCATAATTCGTGGTTCGGGTGACGGATGCCGCCCGTTGGTCGATCGACCGCCTCGAATGTACCAACCGACACCTGTTTTTCCGCGTCATTTCGCGGGTTTTGGGGTTTTATTGGGCGTGTCGAGTCACATCAGTCACTCCAGTCACAGGAATGGGCGTGTGCCGCGCGCTCTTGCGGATGTTGTCGCTCACCCGCTGGGGAGGAGAACACAGCGTGGGGAGGAGGATGCTGCGCCAGAACTCCTCCCCAGCGCGAGAACTCCGCCCGAGGCCGCGGCGGGCGCACGCCCCGGGCACACGAAAAGGGGCGAGGATCCGAAGATCCTCGCCCCTTTCAAGCGATGCTTACCAGCTCGACTTGGTCACACCGGGCAGTTCGCCGCGGTGGGCCATGTCGCGGAAGCGCACGCGCGAGACGCCGAACTTGGTCAGCATGCCACGGGGGCGACCGTCGATGGCGTCACGCGAACGCACGCGCACCGGCGACGCGTTGCGCGGAAGCTTCTGCAGGCCGACGCGGGCGGCCTCGCGGGCCTCATCGGTAGCGTTCGGGTCGACGAGCGTCTTCTTCAGCTCGGCGCGACGCTCGGCGTAGCGCTCGACGATGACCTTGCGCTGCTCGTTGCGAGCGATCTTGCTCTTCTTAGCCATGGATCAACGCTCCTCTCGGAATTCGACGTGCTTGCGGACTACCGGGTCGTACTTCTTGAGCACGATGCGGTCGGGGGTGTTGCGACGGTTCTTCTTGGTCACGTAGGTGTAACCGGTGCCCGCCGTCGAACGGAGCTTGATGATCGGACGTACGTCCTGAGCCTTCTTGGCCATTAGAGCTTCACACCCTTCGCCTGGAGGTCCGCGACGACCTTCTCGATGCCGCGCGCGTCGATCACCTTGATGCCCTTGGCGGACACGTTCAGGGTGACCTTACGACCGAGCGAGGGCACGTAGTAGGTCTTCTTCTGCACGTTCGGGTCGAAGCGGCGCTTCGTCCGGCGGTGCGAGTGCGAGATGTTGTGACCGAAGCCGGGAACTGCTCCAGTCACCTGGCACACTGCTGCCATGTGATTACTCCTTCATTACCGTGAGACCGGACGGCCTCACCCAAGATCCCTTGTCTGCGCGCCGCAGCCCCGAAGTCAGACTCAAGGACCGAGCAGCACACGAACTGCGCACAGGAGTGTGCGCAGACAAGGAGTCAGTTTAGCACGGCCTGGGCGTCAGCAGCACCGCGTCCCCAGCGGAACGCCGACACCGTCGGGTCGCCCTCGATCCAGAAGCGCCAGGGGAAGGCATCCGTCCCTGCAATCCCCGCGACACCGACCCGCGGACCGGAGACGACAACGACCTCTTCGGTGCCCCACCACAGCTCGGCGCGCGCGCCGTTCCACTCTGATCCGGCAATGGCGTCGATGCCGTCATGCAGCGGATGCCGCAGCCCGGACACCTGCCCGAATCGTCCCGGTCCGCGAGCGAGGTCGCGCCCGGCGCGACCCGAGCGGGATGCCGCAGCATCCGCTCCGTCGATAACCTCACCGGCGCGCAGCAGCACACCGCCGGCCGTACCTGCCGGCCCGCACACGACGTTCACGCACGAATGGATGCCGTGGCTGAGGTACACGTACAGATGACCCGGCTCGCCCCACATCGTGGCGTTGCGAGCGGTGCGCCCCATCCGCGCGTGCGAGCCGGGGTCGGGAACGTCGCCGGTGCCCTGGCCGTGATACGCCTCAGTCTCGGTGATGCGCAGCCGCACCTCGGTGCCATCGACGACGGTGCGCAGTTGGGCTCCGAGGAGCCGCGGCGCCACTTCGAGGGGCAGAGCCTCGAGGTCGGCCCTGACGGCCCGCTTCATCAGAACGACGGCGCCATCTGACACCACGACGCGTCGAACCCGGTGAGTGCGACGAGCTCCTCGCCGCTCCGCAGATCGAACAGGTGCGTCTCGAGCGTCTTCGGCAGCGGCACGAGCAGGTTGTCGTAGGCGTTGTCGGCGAGGTTCGGGGCGACAGTGACAGCCGCGTACTGTCCGCTCGGCGACGCGCACGCCTGCAGGATCGCATTGCCGGATTCGACCTCGAGCAGCGGCTCTGCGACACCCTCGTCGTCGACGCGGATGGTCGCCTGACCGGTGGGCAGGCCCCCCGCATCCCGAGCAACGACGTGGCGCAGCGTGCCACCGGGGAAAGGCGTGATCTCCGTCGCCGGGCCGAAGTCGGGGTCGGATGCCGCCAGCGGCGTCTCGGCCCCGTCGGCCAGATTCAGCTCGACGATCGTCTGATCGGCCCGCTCGACGACGGCGGTGTACGTTCCGCGCGAGACGCCGAGAAGCCGTGCCGCGAGTCCCATGCTCTGCGCACCGGCGTCGCCGGATCGATCATCCAACGACAGCGCACCGTCGAAGTCGATGAACAGCACGGCAGCCGAGTCGGGCACGAACTGCCACTCGGCGATACTCGCCTCTTCTCCGCCCACTTCGATGATCTGCGGCTCACCCTCGCCGCTGAGCAGCTGGGTCACGAGCACGCTGGCGCGCCCGCTGTCCTCAGTGATCTTCTTGTCCGAATAGGTGTAGCCGACCAGCCCGCCGCGCTCGGACACCTGTACAGAACTGACGAACCCGTCGCCGGGGAGGGGGAGCTCGCGCACATTCTCACCCTCGTGATCCATGACGAGGATGCGGGAACCATCGTCATCCTCGACCGCGACGACCAGCGAGGTCGACGTCGAACGGTAGTCGTTGATGCGCGGGTGCGCGAAGACGGGAACGGCCTTCTCTCCGCTGAGGTCGGTGCGGAAGATCGAATCGTCGTCGTCCGTGCGATTCAGCAGGAAGATCTCGGATGCCGGTGTCGTGAAGGTCGTCGACAGATCGGACGTCGGACCGCCGCCTTCGCCGGTGACACCCGCGACGCGGACCGTGTAATCGGTCGCGTCGTCGAGGGGGACGGTGAAGCGGATGCCGACGTTGCGGCCGGCGGCGTCGATGGTGAACGGCGCGGCGGGTTCGACGGAGACCTGCGACTCGTCGATCTCCTGCAGGGACTGATTCGCCGTGAGGATGACGCGGCTTCCCGAGACCTGGATGGCCTCGGCGGCATCGACCTGCACCTCGGATACGCGAGGGCCCTGGAAGAGGCTGACCACGCTGAGCCCGGCCACCACGACCACGAGAACACCGACGACCGCGAGGATCGTGTACAGGAAGCGGCGGTTCTTCGGGGCTGGTGGCTTCGACTCGCCTTCGGCTCGCTCAACCCGTTTCGTCTCGTCGCTGCGCTCCTCGCTCAACGACCCGCGGGTGGGATCGGGAGCGTCGTCGTGGTCGTTGAGCGGAGGCTGCGCAGCAGCCGCAGACGAAACGGGCTGAGCGACCGGAGGGAGTCGAAGCCGCTCCCCCTCCGGCGCACGCGGGATCTCGGGGGGTGTCGGCTCGGGGTTTCGACTCGCTGGCGCTCGCTCAACCCGTTTCGTCTCGTCGCTGCGCTCCTCGCTCAACGACCCGCGGGGAGGCTCCTTAGCGGGCTCGCGCTCAGCGGGCTCACGCTCTGCGGCTTCACGCTCTGCGGCCTCGCGCGCTGCGCGGGCCTCTGCCCGGGTGCGCGGTGGCTGCTCACCCGCACCGTGGTCCTCAGTACTCATACGGGTCCCCGGGCTCGTCGACCGCGACGACCGAGGTCGGCAGCACGCGCAGCGAGCCGTCGTCATCCGCCGTGACCGTACCGGTGACCTCGATCCACTGCCCGGTGCTGGTCACGTCAGCCCCGAACTCTCCGGCATCCATCGCGACCGGAACCGCAGCGGGCTGCGCATCGATCACGCAGTGGGTGATGATCATGCGGGTGAGGTTGACAGCATCCGATTCTCCCGGCGTCACGAACCCGACCAGGGTGACGGGTGCCCCGTCGTACGCCTCCGGGCGCGATGCGGTCGCGAACACGCTCGACCACTCGCCGATCCCGAACGTCGTCGTGTCGGCGACCCCGAGCGTGGGGGTGTCTGCACCGGCGAACAGGGTGCCCGAGCCCGCGGCATCCGTTCGCGACATCGCGAGCTCGACCGACAGCGACGCCGGCGGCAGCACGAGCGCGGCCGCGACGACACCGGTCGCGACAACGCCGGCCGAGATCGAGCCGACCGCGGTGAGGGTGCGTCGAGGGGCGTCCTCAGCATCCTCCGCCGGCGCATGATCGTGGCCATGATCGGATTCCGCGCCCAGCGGCAGCGTGAACGACCAGATCGCACCGGCGAGCACGACGACGGCTCCGGCGCAGGCGAACCAGATCGACTCGGGGCTGATGAACAGCGTGAGTTGCCCGGTGATGCCCAGGCCGATGGTGACGACGGCGATCAGCGTGGCGAGGCCGACGCCGAGCCACCGCGTGCCGACAGCGGACCAGAGCGACGTGGTGTGCGACTCAGCCAAAGACGTTCACCCCGATCCCGATCGCGAAAGCGCTCGCCAGCACCACGGCGACGATGCCGACCAGGGTGCGGGCGGTGAACGTGGTGCGCAGCAGCGCGAGCATCTTGATGTCGACGAGCGGGCCCACCAGCAGGAAGGCGATCAGCGCGCCCGACGAGAACGTCGATGCGAACGACAACGCGAAGAACGCGTCGACGTTGGAGCAGATCGCGACCGTCATCGCCAGCGCCATCATCGCCACGATCGACAGGACGGGATTCGAACCGATCGCCAGGAGCATGTCGCGCGGCACGAGCACCTGCACGGCTCCGGCGAGCGCCGAACCGATCACCAGCGCCGGCATGACCGCCCGCAGCTCGATGATGAACTGCGTGAGGCTGCGGCGGGCCGGGGTGCCGTGCTCGTGCGTGACCCGCTCGCACGTCGCGGTGAACTGCCGGGTGAGCATGGCGTCGGGGTCAGGGTGGCGGCTGTAGATCCAGCCGATGAGGTTGGCGATCAGATATCCGCCGACGAGGCGGGCGATGAGGATGCCGCCGTCGAAGCCGAAGGCGGCGTGCGTAGTGATGATCACGATCGGGTTCACGATCGGGGCCGCGACGAGGAAGGTCATCGCCTCGGCGGGTGCGAGGCCGCGCATCATCAGGCCGCGGGCGAAGGGGACGTTGCCGCACTCGCAGACGGGGATCAGCATGCCGAGCAGCGACAGCACCGCGCGACGCGCCCAGCCGGCCTTCGGCAACCAGCGGTGGATGAGATCCGGGGGCAGCCACACCTGCACGACGATCGAGAGCACGACGCCGAGGACGACGAACGGCAGAGCTTCGATGAGCACGCTCAGCGCGAGCGTGAGCCCGTCCTGCGCGCGGGTGGGCAGTCCGTCTGTGAACAGCGCCGGCGCGAACCGGTCGATGAGGAACAGCACGGCGATGACGACGACACCGATCCCGACGCCGATCCACGGCGAACGGCGGCGCGGCGGCGGCGCGCCGTGCCCAGAGCCTGCGGACGGGCGATGCGTCGCAGTCGCCGTGCTCACGCGTCCCCTTCGGCGGCGCGTCGGTTGGTGCACGGAGTGCACAGGCCGAAGATGTCGACGACGTGCTCGGCCGCGCTGAAGCCGTGCAGGGCGGCGGTGCGGTGAGCCCAGGCCTCGACGTCCTTCGCCTCGATCTCGACGGTCAGCCCGCAGGAGCGGCAGATCAGGTGGTGGTGGTGCCCCTCGGTGGTGCAGGCGCGGTACAGCGCCTCGCCCTCGGGGCTCTGCAGCGAGTCGGCGTCGCCGGATGCCGCCAGCCCCGACAGGGCGCGGTAGACCGTGGCGAGACCGATACCGGTCTTCTCGTCGCGGAGGGTGGCGTGCAGGGTCTGCGCGCTCACGAAACCGCGCGCGTCGGCGAGCGCATCGCGCACACGTTCGCGCTGCCAAGTGTTCCGTTGAGCCATGCCCTAGATTCTAGGCCGCAAGCGGTGTGTCGGGCCTGGGAGCCGCGGTCCGCCGCACCCGTCCCCGTATGCGCTGCGTAACCCAGCATCCGACGTAGATGAGGAACGAGATCGTTGTGATGTACGGGCTCACCGGCAGGGTGCCGGCGAGCGCGAGCAGGATTCCGCCGACCGCCGAGACGAAACCGAACAGCGCGGCCAGCAGCGGCACCGCGAGCGGGCCCGCCGTCAGCCGCATCGCGGCGGCCGCCGGCGTCACCAGCAGTGCCATGATGAGCAGCGCGCCGATGATGTGGACGCTGACGGCGACGATAAGGCCGAGCAGCACCATGAACGCCAGGCTCACGAACCGGGTCGGGATGCCGCGAGCGGATGCCGCGACGGCGTCGAGCGAGTCGAAGCGCAGCGGGTTCCACATCAGCAGCAGTCCGATCAGGACGACCACGCTGATGCCGATCAGCCAGCCGAGATCGGGGCTGGAGACCGACACGATCTGCCCGGTGAGCAGGCTGAAGCGGTTCGCGCTGCGCCCGTCGTAGAGCGACAGGAACAGGATGCCCAGGCCCAGGCCGAATGGCATGAGCACGCCGACGATCGAGTTGCGATCGCGCGCCTTCGAGCCGAGGATGCCGATGAGGATCGCCGCGACCAGCGCTCCGCCGAGGGAGCCGACGACGACACTTCCGCCGAACAGCAGGGCGGCGGCCGCTCCGGCGAAGGAGAGCTCGCTCACCCCGTGCACGGCGAAGGCCAGATCGCGCTGCATCACGAAGACGCCGACGAGGCCGCCCACGATGCCGAGCACGGCCCCGGCGATGATCGAGTTCGACAGCAGCGCGACGAGCGCGCCGTAGTCCTGGAAGGAGAACACGTCGCTCCAGTCGAACAGGGGGACGATCATGCGATGTCCTCGTCGTCATGATCGTGGTGCGGCACAGCATCCGGAGCGCCGACGACGACCAGCCGGTCGCCGGCGCGCAGCACGAACACCGGCGTGCCGTACAGATCGGTGAGCACCCGGCTCTGCAGCACCTCGTCGGGCGTGCCGAGCACGAATCGGCCGCCAGCGATGTACAGGATGCGGTCGACCCGGCCGAGGATCGGGTTGATGTCGTGCGTGACGAACAGCACCGCGGCGTCGCGCTCGCGACGCTGCCGGTCGATGATCTCGGTCACCCCGAGCTGGTTGGCGAGGTCGAGGTTCGACAACGGCTCATCGCACAGCAGCAGGGTCGGCTCATCGGCCAGCGCCTGACCGACGCGCAGCCGCTGCTGCTCGCCGCCGGACAGCATGCCGACCCGGCGATCGGCGAAGTCCGATGCCCCGACTCCCTCGAGCAGTGCGTCCACGCGGGCGCGGTCGCCGCGGCGCGGGATCGGGAGCCCGAAGCGGGTGCCGCTCACGCCGAGGGCGACGACGTCGCGAGCGCGCATGCTCGTGTCGGGCGGCAGGGGGCGCTGCTGCGGGATGTACCCGATCCGCGGATTACCGCGCCGGACGGGCTGACCTGCGACCCGGATGCTGCCGGCACTGAGCGGCTGCAGGCCGAGGATGGCTCGCAGCAGCGTGGTCTTGCCCGACCCCGATGGGCCGAGCACCGCGATGAACTCGCCGGGCTCGACGTCGAGGTCCAGGCCGGACCACAGCTCGTGCTCACCGCGCCGGAGCGCGGCACCGCCGATTTCGAGGACGGGAGGGCGCGCGGCGCCGCCCGCACTCACGAACCGAGTGCGTCAGCGAGGTTCTGAATCGCGTCGTGCATCCATTCAGAGTACGACGATCCGTCCGCAAGGAGCTCGGTGAACGCTACGACAGGGATGCCGGCGGCCTCTGCCGCCTCTTCGACACGTTCGGTTTCGGCACCGCCGGTCTGCGCGTTGGTCAGCAGCACGGCGGCGTCCCCGCTCTCGATGACATCGAGCGCGTCGAGGAGTGTGGCCGGGGCAACATCGGTGCCCTCCTCGACTGCCTCGGCGAAGCCTTCAGGGGTGAGATCGGTGAGGCCGGCGGCTGCGGCGATGTAGCCGGGCAGCGGTTCGGTCATGAAGAAACCGGCGCCGTCTGCCTCAGTCTTGATGGTCTCAAGCTCGGCTTCGGCCTCTTCGAGGTCGGCGATGATCTCGTCGGCGGCGGCAGTGAAGTCGGCGGCGCCGTCGGGGTCGATCTCTCCGAGCTCGTCAGCGATGCCCTCGACGACGTGGATCATCGTGTGCGGGTCGAACCAGACGTGCTCGTTGAATCCCTCGATGTGGTCGTGACCTTCGTGGCCCTCTTCGCCTTCGTGGTCGTGGTCGTGCTCTTCATCGTCGGCGCTGCCTTCCTCGGCGTGGGCTTCGTCGTCGGTGTGGTCGTGGGTTTCGGCATCCTCGCCGTCTTCATGCTCATGGCCCTCGTTGCCGGGGAAGTCGTGCGAGAACTCCGCCGCCGTGAGGACATGCGCGTCAGAGCCGTCGAGCAGCGTGTCGATGAACGCGTCATAGCCGCCGCCGTTCTCGATGACGAGGTCGACGTCCTGCACCGCGAGCCGGTCGCGCGCGGTGGCCTCGTAGGAGTGCGGATCCTGCGTGGCCGAATCGATGATCGTGGTTACCTCGACCCGGTCGCCACCGATCTGCTCGGCGAGCGAGCCGTAGATGTTCGTGGATGCCGTGACCTGGATGAGTCCGTCATCGCCGCCGTCACTGTCTGCGCCGGCTGTCGACGCGCACCCGGCGAGCACGAAGGCGGATGCGGTCAGGAGCGCTGCGGCACGGAGTTTCTGCATGCTCCGATAATACACGCTAATGATAACCATTCTCACGCTGAGCGGTCGGGTGATCTCGGCTTCGACTCGCTGCGCTCGCTCAGCCCGTTTCGACTTCGGGCTTCGCCCTTCGCTCAACGACCGGTCAGGTGCGGTCGTTGAGCGAGCGAAGCGAGCGGATGCGCGGGGCGTTGAGCGAGCGCAGCGAGCCGAAACGGCTTGAGCGAGGAGCGAAGCGACGAGTCGAAAGCAGCGTCACCCGAACCTCAGTCGACGAGCAGTGCGGGCTCTTCGAGGATCGAGGCGACGTCGGCGATGAAGCGGCTCATGCCGTCGCCGTCGATGACGCGGTGGTCGAACGACCCGGCGACCGTGGTGACGTATCGCGGGCGCACCTCGCCATCGACGACCCACGGCTTCTGGCTGATCGTGCCCATCGCCAGGATGCCCGCTTCGCCCGGGTTGATGATCGGAGTTCCGGCATCCATCCCGAATACGCCGATGTTGGTGATCGTGAACGTTCCGCCCTGCTGATCCGCCGGCGGCGTCTTGCCGTCGCGCGCCGTGAGGGTGAGGCGGTTCAGGGCGCGGGCGAGGTCTTTCATGCTGAGTTCCTGCGCGTCCTTGATGTTCGGAACGAGCAGCCCGCGCGGGGTCGCCGCGGCGATGCCGAGGTTGACGTAGTGGCGCACGGCGATCTCGGCGCCGTCGTCGGTCTCGACCCAGGCAGCGTTGACCATCGGGTTGCGGCGCACGGCCCAGATCACCGCGCGGGCGACGATGAGCAGTGGGGAGACCTTGATGTCGGCGTAGTCCGGCGACGACTTGAGGCGCTTGACGAGCTCCATCGTGCGCGTCGCGTCGACCTCTTTCCAGACAGTGACGTGCGGGGCCGAGTACGCGCTCTGCACCATCGCCGACGCACTGACCTTGCGGACGCCCTTGACCGGGATCGACTCCGTGCGCTCAGCATCCGCCCCGGTCTGCCGCGGCGTGGGTGCGATACCCCGTGCGAGACCGACCGGTGCGCTTGCCGGTGCCGGCACGATCTCCTCGCGCACCGCACCCCACTCCGGCGTCTCGATGTTGCGGAAAACGCTCGCCTGCGAGGCGTGCTTCATGACGTCGTCGCGGGTGACCTCGCCGTCGCCGCCGCTCGGGGTCACCGACGACAGGTCGACGCCGAGATCACGGGCGAGCTTGCGGATCGGCGGCTTCGCGATCACGCCGACCGAAGAGCGCACCGGGCGCACGGCCGGGCGACTGCGTCGCGACGTCGCACCGGCGCCGGTTCCGTAGCCGACGAGCACGGCTCCCCCGGCCTCCTCGGCTGCGGGGGCCGCGGGCGTCGCTGCGGCGGGGGCTGCGGCATCCGATTCGAAGGTGATGATCGGCGATCCGACCTCGACGGTCGTCCCCTCGCTCACCAGCAGGTCGCCGACGACGCCCGCGTGCGGGGAGGGCAGCTCGACGAGCGACTTGGCCGTCTCGATCTCGCAGATCACGTCGTTGATCGCCACGGTGTCGCCGGGGGCGACCTTCCAGGTGACGATCTCGGCCTCGGTCAGGCCCTCGCCGACGTCGGGGAGGTTGAAGTTCTGCGTGCTCATTGTGTGGTGCCCTTCGCTCGGGCGAGTCATTTCGACTCGCTGCGCTCGCTCAATGCGTTTCGTCTCGCTTCATTCGCTCAACGACCCGCTGGGTTCATTCGCTCGACCACCCGGTAATCAGTAGGCCATCGATCGGTCGACAGCGTCGAGGATGCGGTCGGCATCGGGCAGGAACGTTCCCTCGAGCTTCGCCGGGGGGAACGGCGCGTCGTAGCCCGACACCCGAAGGACCGGGGCCTCCAACGCGTAGAACGCCCGCTCCATGACGGTCGCGGCGATCTCGCTGCCGACACTGACGTGCGCAGGAGCCTCCTGCGCGTAGACCATCCGACCGGTCTTGCGAACCGAATCGAGAATCGGCCCGTACTCGACCGGCGACAGCGACCTCACGTCGACGACCTCGCAACTCGTCCCCTCGTTCTCGGCGAGCGCGGCGGCCTGCAGCAGCGTGGTGACCATCGCACCGTGCCCGACGAGCGTGATGTCGGTGCCGGTGCGCACGACGCGCGAGGCGTGCAGCGGTGCGGCGGATTGGTCGAACTCGACCTCGCCCTTCTGCCAGTACTTGCTCTTGGGCTCCAAGAAGATCACGGGGTCGTTAGATCCGATCGCCTCCTGGATCATCCAGTACGCGTCGTTCGGCGTCGACGGCGACACCACCCGCAGACCAGGGGTGTGCGCGAAGTACGCCTCCGGGCTCTCCTGGTGGTGCTCGATCGCCCCGATGTGCCCGCCGTACGGGATGCGGATCACGATCGGCATCGACACCGCGCCCTCGTGCCGGTTCGTGATCTTCGCCAGCTGCGAGGTGATCTGATCGAACGCCGGGAAGACGAACCCGTCAAACTGGATCTCGCAGACCGGTCGGAACCCCGCCATCGCCAGGCCGATCGCCGTCCCGACGATCCCGGACTCCGCCAGCGGCGTGTCCAGCACGCGCTTGTCGCCGAAATCGCGCTCGAGGTGCTCGGTGATGCGGAACACGCCTCCGAGCTTGCCGATGTCCTCGCCCATGAGCAGGACCTTCTGGTCGTTTTCCATGGCCTTTCGCAGCCCGGCGTTCAGTGCCTTCGCGAACGGCATCGTCTCGAGCGTCATGCCTGTCCTCCCTGACTGCCGGATGCGGGGCCGAACGATGCCTCGTACTGTTCGCGCCACGCGCGCTGCTCGTCCATCAGCGGGTGCGGGTCGCTGTAGACGTGGTCGAAGAGCTTGCTCGCCGGCGGGGGCCCGAGTTCGAGGGTGCGTACGCGCAGGTCGTCGGCGGCGGCTGCGCCCTCGGCATCCACCTCGTCGAAGAAAGAACCGGCAGCGCCTCTGCCTTCGAGGAACGCGCGCATGCGCGTGATCGGGTCGCGCTGCTCCCAGGACTGCTCCTCGTCGCTGGTGCGGTACTTCGTCGGGTCGTCGCTGGTGGTGTGCGCGCCGACCCGGTACGTCTCCGCCTCGATCGCGCGGGGGCCCTGGCCCGAGCGCGCCTCGTCGAGCGCGACCTTCGAGACCGCGTAGCTGGCGAGCACGTCGTTGCCATCGACGCGGACGCTCGGGATGCCGTATCCACTGCTCCGCTGGGCGAACGGCGCACGCGCCTGGGTCGAGACGGGCACCGAGATCGCCCACTGGTTGTTCTGCAGGAAGAACACCGTGGGGGCCTGGTAGCTGGCGGCGAAGACCATGGCCTCGTGCACATCTCCCTGACTGGAGGCTCCGTCGCCGTAGTAGACGATCACGGCCTCATCGTGGTCGGGGTCGCCAGTGCCGGATCGTCCGTCGAGGGTGAGGCCCATGGCGTAGCCCGTGGCGTGCAGCGTCTGCGAGCCGAGCACGAGCGTGTAGAGGCGGGTGTTGCCGTTGGCCGGGTCGATCGGGTCCCAGCCACCGTGCGAGACGCCGCGCATGAGCTTGATGATCCCCAGCGGATCGACGCCGCGGATGTGCGTCACGGCGTGCTCGCGATACGACGGGAAGAGCGTGTCCTGGGCGCGAGCGGCTCGGGCCGAGCCGACCTGCGCGGCCTCCTGTCCGAGGCTCGGGGGCCAGAGCGCGAGCTGCCCCTGGCGCTGCAGGTTGGTCGCCTGGTTGTCGATGGCGCGGATGACGACCATGTCGCGATAGAACTGTTCGAGCTCCGCATCGCTGATCGCTTCGATCAGCGGCAGATACTGCTCGGCGGCAGCGTTCGGCGCGTAACGGCCGTCCGCCTCCAGGACGCGGACGAATTCGGTCTCTGACGAGGTCACCGTTCTACGCTATCCGCTTCAAGCCGTCATTCACTGGAGGGGTGCCACAACGGATTGTGCGACCCGTAGGACCTTATCCACGGATTCATGCTCTCCGACGGATATGCGCATGCCGTCACCCGAGAACGGTCGTACGACGATGTCGGCGGCGTGGAACACCTGGGCGATCTCGTCGGTGCGGTCGCCCGTCGGCAGCCAGACGAAGTTCGATTGGCTGTCCGGCACGGCCCAACCCTGGGCCCGCAGGCCGTCTCCCAGCCTCGTGCGGCGCTCGACGATCACAGCGACGCGCTGCAGCAGTTCGTCCTCGGCTTCGAGGCTCGCGATCGCCGCGACCTCCGCGGCCGACGTCACCGACAGTGGGATGCCGGTGGCGCGCGCGCCGTTGAGCACCTGCGCGTGCCCGATGGCATAGCCGACGCGGAGGCCGGCGAGGCCGTACGCCTTCGAGAAGGTGCGCAGCACGACGACGTTCGGATGCTTCTCGAAGATCCGCTCGCCCAGGCCATCGACAGCGTCGGCGGCGGTCACGAACTCGGCATATGCCTCATCGAGAATGATGAGCATGTCTGCGGGGACGCGGTCTACGAACGCGGCGAACTCCGCGCTCGTGACGATCGGGCCGGTGGGGTTGTTCGGCGTGCACACGATGATCGCGCGGGTGCGGTCGGTGACGGCATCCGCCATTGCGTCGAGGTCGTGGCGACCATCGGGCGCCAGCGGCACCTGGATGCCGGTCGCGCCGGAGACGAGCACGAGCCCCGGGTAGGCCTCGAAGGAGCGCCAGGCGTAGATCACCTCGTCGCCGACGGATGCCGCGGCCTGCACGAGCTGGTACAGGATGGCGACGCTGCCGCTGGCGACGTGCACCTCGGCGAGACCGACCCCGTAACGGGTGGCGAGGCGTTCGCGCAGGCGGGTGGCCGAGGCATCCGGATAGCGATTGATCGGCGTCGTGCCCTGCAGCGCCTCGAGCACCGAGGGCAGGGGCGCGAACGGATTCTCGTTGCTGGAGAGCTTGAACGCGTCGGGGCCCGCCTGCTTGCCCTGCCGGTACGGCGCCAGCGCGGCGATCTCGGGGCGAATGCGGGGAAGGATCGGCTCGGTCACGAGTCCGAGTCTAAGCACCCTCCGCGATCATGCGCGTGATCAGGGCGATCATGAGGTCTTTCTCCTTCGGATCGCTCATCGCCACGAGCAAGGTGATTGCGGCGAGCGCATTGTTGTTGACGACCACGCCGTTCGAGCCCTCAAGAAGACCGTTGCGACTGAGGAACGTGACGAACAGCGCAGCGCCGCTGCGCTTATTGCCGTCGGAGAGAGGGTGGTCCTTGACCACGAGATACAGCAGGTTGGCTGCCTTCTCTTCAACACCGGGGTATAACTCATGCCCGGCGAAGCCTTGATAGATCGCACCGACAACTCCTGCCAGCGCGTCTCCACGTTCTTGTCCGAACAGAGTGTCCGACTCGAAATCATCCCGCACCTGAGCGATGACCGCGCGCGCCTCATCGAGGGTCAACGTCTGTCGACTTCACTCGGTAGCCGACCGACAGAATCATGTCGAGGTTGTAGTGCTCAACCTGGCGTTCTACTCGGCGATCACCTTCGATTCCAACTGTCGCAAATTTTGCGACAGTTGGAATGTCCGCGAGTTCCTCCTTCAGGGCATTGCTCACATGCTTACCGATGGTCTTCACGTCACGCCCGAAAAGCGCAGCAAGCTGTTGCCGCGTCAGCCACACCGTCTCAGCATCGGTGCGCACCTCCAGAGTCGTCTCACCATCGGGGCCGTGTACAAAGCGACCTGCGACGGCTGCTCGGGGTTCATAGCATCACGCTGATGGCTGCCACTGACATCGCGCAGCCGCCTCCATCCAGTTGTCGCAAATTTTGCGACAACTGCCATGGGCGAGGCGATCGTGCGAGACTGAATG
>NZ_JBQDVP010000006.1:0-94934 GCF_052102115.1 Microbacterium sp. | reverse complement strand
GCTAGATATCCACATACTTACTCACAGTCCGCGCTAACGCTGCTGCGCTCGCCGCATGGCTGGTCAGGATTCAGTCAGGATTGAGTCAGGATGGGTTTGAGAAGGTCCGTGATTATGCGTAATGGTTGATTTCCGAAATTCGGCTTTTGAGCTGGGATTTCCAGCATTTGTGCACTCGCGCGATAACGGACGATTACGCCTGATTACCCCTCAGAAGAATCAATGGGTTCCGGGTTCGAGTCCCGGGGGGCGCACGGATAAGCCTCGGAGCACTCTCGCCAGTGATCCGGGGCTTTTCTGCTTCCCGGCAACGGTCATGTATTTCCCCGGTGCCCAGTATCCTGAGAATGTGACCGTATCCCCCGTTGCCACCGGAATCGCTTCCGATCTCGAACTGGCCCTCACGCTGGCTGACGCCGCCGACTCCGAGTCGCTCCCGCGCTTCGACGCCAGTGACCTCGAGATCTCGACCAAGGATGATCGGTCGCACGTCACAGACGCCGACCTCGCCACGGAGCGCGCTCTCCGAGCCATCCTGGCCGAGGAGCGGCCATCGGACGGGATCTTCGGCGAAGAGTTCGGCGTCGAGGGCGACGCTCAGCGGCAGTGGATCATCGACCCGATCGACGGCACCGCGAACTTCATGCGCGGCATCCCGCTGTGGGGCACGATGATCGCCCTCGCGGTCGACGGCGTCCCCGTCGTCGGCGTCGTCAGCATGCCCGCCCTCGGGCGGCGCTGGTGGGGATCCACAGGGGCCGGCGCTTGGACGGCGACGCACACCGGATCCCGGCGCCTCGAGACCTCGCCGGTCGCATCGCTCGACGACGCCGCGGTCAGTTTCCAGAGCATCACCCAGTGGGCGGATGCCGGTCAGCTGCCTGCCCTGCTGCGCGTCGCCGATCGAGTGTGGCGCGACCGTGCATACGGCGATGTGTACGCGTACATGATGCTCGCCGAGGGACGGCTCGAGATGGTCGCCGAGTTCGGTGTCAAGGAGTACGACGTCGCCGCCGCCGTGCCGATCGTGCGCGAAGCCGGCGGTGTATTCACCTCCTTCGACGGAACCGACAGCATCTCTGAGCGCTCAGTACTCGCAACCAATGGGCATCTGCACGACGCGTTCCTCGCACTCACCCACGACAACGACTGATCCGGAAGGCCCCGATGAACAGCCGTCTCCCCGCTTTCGCGCTCACGTCGGCAGCGCTCCTCATTGCGCTCACCGGCTGTGCGGCCGAGACCGACGCCGCCCCGACCGCGGCGCCCTCCCCGACGGAATCCGCATCAGAGCCGCCGCCGGAACCGGCACCGGTCGAGACCGGTGCCGCTGACGAGGAGCCGGCCGCGGAGCCGACCTGCGAGACCATCATCGGTCCGAACACCATCGCGATCTTCGAAGAGCACGACTGGACCCATGAAGAGCAGGAGTTCCGGATCGGCGCCGACGTCGTCGACGGCGGGATCCATTGCGTCTGGGGCGACTATACGGTCGCTTCCGACCATGTGCAGCTCTTCGGTTGGGCTCCGATCAGTCACGCCGAGTCCACATCCGCACAGCAGAAGCTCCTGTCCGACGGCTGGCTACGGGTCGATGAGGAAGGGCACACGTTCATCACCGAAGATCCCGCATTCGCGATCGCGGTAGACGAATCGGGTTACGGCATGACCTATGAATTCGGCGACGGCTGGGTCACCCTCGCCGACACCAAGCAGAGTCTGGTGCTCATCAAGCAGCCCTGATCAGGGTCAATCCACAGTGACAGCGGCTTTGTGGAGCTGGGGGGAATCGAACCCCCGTCCAACGCTGAGTATCCACGGCTTCTCCGGGCGCAGTCTGTGCAGACGTTCTGCTCGGCTCCGACCTTTGTCACAGACACCTAAGTCGACGAGCCCAGCCTGGGAAGAGTCCCGTGTGACGTCCAGACGCCGTCACACAGCAAGATTCCTAGATGACGCCAGGGTCCGTATCGGAATCACATACGGTCTGACGGACTATCGGGCTCGCTTATGCAGCGAGGGCGAAGTCGTTGCGCTTTGTTTCGGCAACTATTGTTTTGCAGGGAGCGTTCACGAGATAACCCTGCATCCTCGGCCCGCTTCACGTGAATTCACAAGCACTGTCGAAACCGATCAGCCCCGTGTGTCTTCTCTCGAAGGAACCGCTGTCACTCTGTGGATTTGTCACGCCGAATGCCGAAGCACCCGAGCATCACAGATTACAACGTATCCGAAGCCCGCGCCATTCCTGGCGTAGAGTCGCAGCCATGAGCGATGTCACCATCACCGTACGCGGCGAGAACGAAGCGCGCATCGCGCCCGAGCGCGCCACGATCCACATCACCGTACGGGCCGAAGGCCCCGAGCGCTCAGCCGTGGTCGACCGTGCGATGCGCCTCGCTGAGCCGGTGCGCACGAGCATCACCGAAAGACAGGATGCCGGCACGGTCTTCGAATGGAACAGCAAGCGCCTTTCCGTCCGCGCCGAGCGGCCGTGGAACAGCGACGGCAAGCAGCTCGCTCCCGTTTATCGCGCCAGCATCGAGCTCAGTGCGACCTTCGTCGAGGCATCCGAGCTGTCGATCTGGGTCTCTGAGATCTCGGCGTGGGACGGCGTCGAGGTCGGCTGGGTGAACTGGCACCTGACGCCGCAGACCCGGGCAGATACCGAGCGCGAGGTCGCTTCCTCGGCAGTCGAGGTCGCCGTTCAGCGCGCCCAGGCCTATGCCGCGGCACTCGGCCTGGGCACCGTGACACCGCTGGAGATCGCCGACACCGGACTCATCTCGCACGACGCGGCACCCGCTCCGCAGATGATGCGGGCGCGCGGGTTCGCGTTCGCGGCCGCGGATACCGCGCCAGCCATGGAATACGAACCCGAGGACATCGTCGTCTCCGCGACCGTCGAGGCGCGTTTCACCGCACACTGAGCGGACGCGGCTACCTCGCGCACTCCTCGCGAGGCGACGCGTGATCAGTGCGCGAACGGCGCGAGGTCTGCCGCCAGGCGCTCCGACACATGCGCGTGGATCTCGGTGCCCTGCTCGCCGTGCTCGGCCGATTTCAGGATGCCGGTCTCGTGCACCGCCGCGATCAGGTCGCCGCGGTCGTACGGCACCAGCGCGTGAACCTCGACCGCGGGCATCGGCAGTGCCACATCGATCGCCGCGCGCAGACCGTCGATGCCCTCGCCGGAGCGCGACGACACGAAATGCGCCTTCGGCTCGAGCCCCTGCAGCACCAGACGATCGTCATCAGCGATGAGGTCGGCCTTGTTGAACACCACGATCTCGGGCAGATCGCGCGCGCCGACGTCTCCCATCACGTCTCGCACGGTCTGCAGCTGTCCGGCCGGATCGGGGTGGGATCCGTCGACCACGTGCAGCACGATGTCGGCATCGGCGACCTCTTCGAGCGTCGAGCGGAACGCTTCGACGAGCTGGTGCGGAAGATCTCGCACGAACCCGACCGTGTCGGTGAGCGTGTAGACGCGGCCGTCGTCAGTCGCAGAGCGGCGCACCGTGGCATCCAGCGTAGCGAAGAGCGCGTTCTCGACGAGCACACCGGCGCTGGTGAGCGCATTGAGCAGACTGGACTTTCCGGCGTTCGTGTACCCGGCGATCGCGACCGACGGGATGGTGTTGCGCTTGCGCTCGGCGCGTTTGGCGTCACGGGCCGGTGCGAAGTCGCGGATCTGGCGGCGCAGCAGCGCCATCCGGGTGCGGATCCGGCGCCGATCCAGCTCGATCTTCGTCTCACCGGGACCGCGCGACCCCATACCGGCGCCACCGGCACCGACCTGGCCACCGGCCTGACGGCTCATCGAGTCACCCCAGCCGCGCAGGCGCGGCAGCAGGTACTCGAGCTGTGCGAGCTCGACCTGCGCCTTGCCCTCACGGCTCTTGGCATGCTGGCTGAAGATGTCGAGGATGACGGTCGTCCGGTCGATCACCTTGACCTTGACCACGTCCTCGAGTGCGCGGCGTTGACTGGGTGCGAGTTCGGCGTCGGCGATCACGGTGTCGGCACCGGTCGCAGCGACGAGGTCCTTCAGCTCCTGCGCTTTGCCGCGGCCCAAGTAGGTCGCCGGATCAGGATGCGGGCGCCGCTGCAGCACGCCATCGAGCACGACCGCTCCGGCCGTCTCAGCGAGTGCGGCGAGTTCACGCAGCGAGTTCTCGGCATCGGTCTGCGCACCCTGGGGATAGACGCCGACCAGGACGACGTTCTCCAGCCGCAGTTGGCGGTATTCGACCTCGGTGACGTCCTCGAGCTCGGTGGAGAGCCCGGCGACGCGACGCAGCGCGTGACGGTCCTCACGATCCCATTGGTCCCCGTCCCGATCGCCGAAACCGGCGGAATCCGTGGGCTGCAGCGCCTGTGCTGCGCCGAACACCCGCGCCTCGGTGCGCTTCTCTGCGCTGGCCAGCACGCGGTCGAGGGTCTCGTCGCTCTGGGTGTCTTCTGTGGTCTTCGTCATCCTCTGCCTTCTGTATCGGGCGTATTAACCTTAACCCGCCCGTCCGGTACGCTCGCCGTATGGGGTCCGATCACTACTTCTCTGCGGCTCCGGCGAGTGCGGAGAACCTGCGGACCATCCGCGTCACCCTCGCCGGCCGTGACCTCGAGGTCACCACCGCCGCCGGTGTGTTCAGTCCGGACCGGATGGATGCCGGAACCGGAGTTCTGCTCGCAGGCATGCCTCCCCTGCCGCCCGGCGGTCACTTCCTCGACCTCGGGAGTGGATGGGGACCCATCAGCCTCACCATGGCCCTGGCCTCACCGCACGCCACCGTGTGGGCGGTGGATGTGAACGAGCGGGCGCTCGATCTCGTACGGCGCAATGCCGAGGCTCACGGCCTCACCAATATCAACGCCGTGCAGCCGGATGATGTTCCCGATGAGATCGTGTTCCGCACGATCCGCTCGAACCCGCCGATCCGCGTGGGCAAGAACGTGCTGCACGACATGCTCGAACAGTGGATCCCGCGGCTCGACGAGCGCAGCGACGCCTGGCTGGTCGTCCAGCGCAATCTGGGCGCCGATTCGCTGCAGCGCTGGCTGGCGGCGACCTTCACCACCGGCTACAGCGTGTTCCGCAGCTCGACGGGCAAGGGCTACCGGGTGCTCCGGGTGCGACGGCACGGCACCCCGCCGACCGAGCCGATCGACGTCGTCTGAGCGAGAGCCCTGATCAGACCCGGGCTCCGCTGCGCAGGCTGAAGCTCGCACCGCGGTGCTCGGCGGGCAGCCGGTCACCGCGACCGTGCAACTTGTGCCGGAGCGTGCCCGGCACGTACTCGGTCTGGTACACGCCGCGACGCTGCAGCTCGGGCACGATGAACTCGACGACATCCTCGAAGGTGCCGGGAGTGATCGCGTAGGCGAGGTTGAATCCGTCGACATCCGCCTCTTCGACCCACTCCTGCAGGAAGTCGGCGACCTCTTCGGGCGAGCCGACCACGCGGGGGCCGAGGCCGCCGATGTTGCCGAGTCGGGCGATGTCTCGCACCTTCCACTCTCTGCCATCGTCGTCGGCCTGCTGGAAGTTCGCCACCGTCGACTGGATGGCATTGCTCTTGACGTTGCCGAGCGGCTCGTCGAGGTCGAACTGCGACAGGTCGATGCCCATCCAGCCCGACATGAACACGAGGGCACCCTCATCGCTGGCGTACTGCAGGTAGTCCTCGTACTTGGCCTGCGCCTTCTCGCTCGTCTCATCGGTGATGATCGTCAGCAGCGTGTAGATCTTCGCGGAGTGGCGGTCGCGCCCGGCGGCTTCGAGAGCGTCGCGGATGCGCTTGACGGTGCCTGCCAGCACGGTCTTGGTGGGTGCGGCGATGAAGATCGCCTCGGCGTTGCCCGCTGCGAAGGCGACGCCGCGCGGCGACGCGCCGGCCTGATAGATCACCGGTGTCCGCTGCGGCGAAGGCTCGGAGATGTGGATGCCGGGAACAGTGAAGTGCTCGCCGTAATGGCCGATCTCGTGCACCTTCGCGGGGTCCGTGAACACCCCGGACTCGCGGTCGCGGATGACTGCGTCGTCCTCCCAAGAGCCCTCCCACAGCTTGTACGTGACTTCGAGGTACTCATCGGCGACGTCGTAGCGCTGGTCGTGCTCGAGCTGGTCGTCGTGCCCCATATTGCGCGCTGCCGACGGCAGGTAGCCGGTGACGACGTTCCAGCCGACCCGGCCGTTCGTGAGGTGGTCCAGGGTCGTCATGCGTCGGGCGAACGGGTAGGGATGCTCGTACGCGGTGCCCGCGGTCACCCCGAACCCGAGATGCTCGGTGACCGCCGCCATCGCGCTGACGAGCAGCATCGGGTCGTTGACCGGCACCTGCGCGCCGTGCCGGATGGCCGCCTCATTCGAGTCGCCGTAGACGTCGTAGGTTCCGAGCACATCCGCGATGAACAGCCCGTCGAAGTGCCCGCGTTCGAGCAGCTGGGCGAGCTCTGTCCAGTAACCGAGCTGCGTGTAGCGCGCTGACTGATCGAGGGGGTGCCGCCACATTCCCGAGGACTGGTGGGCGACGCAGTTCATATCGAAGGCATTGAAGCGGATCTGCTTGCTCATGCGCACCATCGTGAACCATCACGAGGTCCGATGCCGCATCGCGCGTCATGCGACGACGCATTCGCGCATCGCGTGCTGCCGCGTCGGTGTTCAGATGAGGTCGACGGTACCGCTGAATACGAGCTGCGCCGGTCCGGAGAGCGCGACGTGCTCGCCGTCTTCGGCGGGGAACATGCGCACGCCGAGCGTGCCGCCAGGAACCTCGACGCGCCAGTTGTCCGGCGCACGGTCGCCCGCCCAGTAGCGCACGGCGAGGGCGGTGGCCGCGACCCCGGTGCCGCAGCTCAGGGTCTCGCCCACGCCGCGTTCGAACACGCGCATCGTGACGTGCCCGATGCCGTCGCGCACGAGCGGCTCGCCGGGGACGACGAACTCGACGTTCGCCCCAGCCTCAGGGTCGGGGTCCAGCTCGGGAATGTACTCCAGCTCGAGGCTCGCGAGCTCGTCGTCGGATGCCAGGGCGACGACGACATGCGGGTTGCCGACATCGATCCCGAGCCCGGGTCGGGCCACATCGAGCCCCCGCGCCTTGGCCAGCGGGTCGTGGCCGGACAGTCGCCAGCGACCGAGGTCGACCTGGTAGCCGTTGGCGCTGCTGGTGACGTCGCGAACGCCGGCACGGGTGCCGACCGGAAGCGTGGAGCCTGCTTCGATCGTCGCGAGGCCGGCACGGACGAGGTAGTGCGCGAACACCCGCACGCCGTTCCCGCACATCTCGGCGATCGATCCGTCGGCATTGCGGTAGTCCATGAACCACTCGGCGGCCGGCTCCTCGGCGAGGCTCGCGGCACCCTCGGGGAGCGCACGCGAGCGCACCACTCTGAGTACGCCGTCGGCGCCGATCCCGAAGTGGCGGTCGCAGAGTGCCGCCACCTGCTCGGCCGTGAGGTCGAGCTCGCCGTCGGGGTCGGCGATGATCACGAAGTCGTTGCCGGTGCCGTGTCCCTTGGTGAATGCGACCATGTGTCCAGTCTAGAGAGCACGGGCGGCCGAGAGCACGGTCGTCATTCCGCCAGGATGACGCGAGGGTCCGCCATCGGCGAGAGCCATTCGATGCCGGGGTACCGCTTGAACCACGACACCTGACGTCTCGCGTAACGGCGCGTGAGCGCCTGCGTCTCGGCGATGGCTTCCGCTTCGGTCTTCTCCCCCGCCAACTGCGCCAGCGCCTGGGCGTAACCGATCGCGCGCGGCGCGGTCGTACCCCGCTCGATCCCCTGGTCACGCAGCCGGGCCGCCTCCTCGAGCATGCCGTGCGCCCACATCCGGTCGACGCGGCGGTCGAGGCGTTCGACGAGCTCGGGACGATCGACGTGCATTCCGAGGATGCGGGTGGGCGCGTGCCACAGCTGCGGTTGATCGGGAAGGACCGCCCCGTGCGTCTGCGCCCCCTGTTCGAGCACTTCGAGCGCCCGGACGACGCGGCGACCGTTCTTCGGATCCACACGAGCGGCTGTGTCGGCATCTCTCTCGCGCAGCCGGGCGAACAGGGCGGCCGCTCCGAGAGTTTCGAGCTCGCGCTCCAGACGCTCGCGCACCGCCTGGTCACGCGGCGGGAATCGGAAGTCGAAGAGCACGCTCGACGCGTACAGTCCCGAACCACCGACGAGGATCGCGTCACCGCCTCTGCTGTGGATGTCTTCGATGGCGGTACGAGCGAGCGGCTGGTACCAGGCGACGGCGGCATCATCGGTGACGTCGCGGACGTTGAGCAGGTGGTGAGGGATGCCGCGCCGTTCGGCGACGGGCAGTTTGGCGGTGCCGATATCCATGCCCCGGTACAACTGCATGGCATCGACGTTCACGATCTCGGCCGGATTGCCGCGTTCACGCAGCGCCTCAGCGAGGTTCAGCGCGAGGTCACTCTTGCCCGTGCCGGTGGCGCCGACGATCGCCCAGAGGCGCCGGTCAGACACGCCGGTCAGACACCAACGCGGAGCGTGGGCAGTCCCAGCGAGACGGCACGCGGTGCACCGGCGTCTCCCGCGGGTGCCGGCACGGCGCACGACTCGGCCTGCGCACGATCCCAGGCGTCGCCGCCACGGGTGCGGCGGATGCGCAGTGGCGCACCGGTCGGGTCGTCGGCCAGAAGGTGGAACGGCGCACCGTGCGTGATCGTCACGGTGACGACATCGCCCGGACGCGGCAGCTCCGACCCCGCGGTCACCTCGAAGTGAACAAGACGGTTGTCCTCGGCACGACCGGTGAGACGGTGCGTCGCGGCATCCTTCTTGCCCTCGCCGACGGAGACGAGCGCCTCGACCTCGCGGCCGACCTGCTTCTGGTTCTCTTCGAGCGAGATGCGCTCCTGGAGGGCGATCAGCCGGTTGTAGCGCTCCTGCACGACCGCCTTCGGAACCTGATCCTCCATGGTCGCCGCCGGCGTGCCCTCGCGGATCGAGTACTGGAATGTGAACGCACTGGCGAAGCGTGCCTGCTCGACCACGCGCATGGTGTCTTCGAAATCCTCGTCGGTCTCGCCGGGGAATCCGACGATGATGTCGGTGGTGATCGCCGCGAACGGCATGCGCTCGCGCACGCGGTCGAGGATGCCGAGGAATTTCGAACTGCGGTAGGAGCGGCGCATCGCCTTGAGGATGCGGTCGCTGCCGGACTGCAGTGGCATGTGCAGCTGCGGCATGACCGACGGGGTCTCTGCCATCGCGTCGATGACGTCATCGGTGAACGCGGCCGGGTGCGGGCTGGTGAAACGGACTCGCTCGAGTCCTTCGATCTGACCGGCGGCACGCAGCAGCTTGCTGAAGGCCTGACGGTCACCGAACTCGACCCCGTAGGAGTTCACGTTCTGGCCGAGCAGAGTCACCTCGATCGCGCCGTCGTCGACGAGCAGCCGGATCTCGTTGAGGATGTCGCCGGGGCGACGGTCCTTCTCCTTGCCGCGCAGGCTCGGAACGATGCAGAAGGTGCACGTGTTGTTGCAGCCGACCGAGATCGACACCCACCCGCTGTGCGCGGAATCGCGTTTGGTCGGAAGAGTCGAGGGGAACACCTCGAGGGATTCGAGGATCTCGAGTTCGGCATCGCCGTTGTGCTTAGCGCGCTCGAGGAGGCCGGGCAGGGACCCCATGTTGTGCGTTCCGAAGACCACGTCGACCCACGGCGCCTTGTCGAGCACGGCGTCCTTGTCCATCTGGGCGAGGCAACCGCCGACGGCGATCTGCATGCCCTCCTTGCGACGCTTCACCGAGGCGAGGTGCCCGAGCGTGCCGTAGAGCTTGCCGGCGGCGTTGTCGCGAACGGCGCAGGTGTTGATGATGACGACGTCGGCTTCGGCGCCGGCGTCAGCGCGGATGTATCCGGCGCTCTCGAGTGAGCCGGAGAGGCGCTCGGAGTCGTGCACGTTCATCTGGCACCCGAAAGTGCGCACCTCATACGTCCGCTGGTGGCCGTCGGCGTCGACGGCTGCGGAGGACGCCGAGATGATCGTCGGATCGCTGCGGGGAATAGTCATGGTGATCCCATTCTACGAGCGGATTCTGCCCTCAGTCCGAGTCGACGAACCGCACGCCCGGCCCCAGGCCGCCCGGAGATGGTTCCGTGAGCGCTGTGCGCGCCGCATTCGCCGCGACCGCACCGCCGTATCCGCGACGTGCGAGTTGCCCCATCAACCGGCGCAGCGCCGTCTCGAAATCGAGGCGCGACAGCGAACGGGCCTTGCTCCGCGCGAACTCCAGGGCCCGCTCGGCATCGTCATCGGGGAGATCTCCGAGGGCGGTGTCGATCACGTCCCGCGGGATGCCGCGCTGAGCGAGGGCACGAGAGAGCGCCACGCGCCCCTGTCCCTTTCGCTCCACACCGGAGAGCACGAGGTGCTCTGCCAGCAGGGCGTCATCGAGATAGCCGCGTTCGCAGAATCTGTCGATCACGTCCTCGATGTCGGTCGAAGCGAGCTCCTGACGCCGAAGAACCTGCCGGGCTTCGGAGACAGAGAGCGACCGGGCCCGGAGCTTGCGCACCAGAGCCTCTTCTGCCCGCTGGGCGCCGTCATCCGGTTCGACCACCGGATGCTCGGGCGCGGGCGTCCGGTCGACGGGCCCACCTTCCGGTTCGCGGGCCAGTTCACTCGCGCGGACGACCCGGTCACCGAAGAGCGGGGTGATGGGGGCGAGGCGCTCCTCGCCCCCATCACCGTGCATCTGAGTCATCAGGCCGGGCGGCGCTGGGCCAGCTCGTCGGACTCAGCGGGAGCGGCGACAGCTTCGGGTGCCGCAGCCCCGCCGATGCCGAGCTTCTGCTTGATCTGCGTCTCGATCGTCAGCGCGACGTCGGGGTTGTTGATGAGGAAGTTGCGCGCGTTCTCCTTGCCCTGCCCGAGCTGGTCGCCGTCGTAGGTGTACCAGGAACCCGATTTCTTGACGATGCTGTGTTCGACGCCGAAGTCGATCAGGCTGCCCTCGCGGGAGATGCCGACGCCGTAGAGGATGTCGAACTCGGCCTGCTTGAACGGTGGAGCCATCTTGTTCTTGACGACCTTGACGCGAGTACGGTTACCGACCGCATCCGTACCGTCCTTGAGCGTTTCGATGCGTCGGATGTCCATGCGGACCGACGCGTAGAACTTCAGCGCCTTTCCACCGGCGGTCGTCTCGGGAGAACCGAAGAACACACCGATCTTCTCGCGGAGCTGGTTGATGAAGATCATCGTCGTACCGGTCTGGTTGAGGCCACCGGTGAGCTTGCGCAGCGCCTGCGACATGAGGCGGGCCTGGAGTCCGACGTGCGAATCACCCATCTCGCCCTCGATCTCAGCGCGCGGCACGAGGGCGGCGACGGAGTCGATGACGATGAGGTCGATGGCGCCGGAGCGAACGAGCATGTCGGCGATCTCGAGCGCCTGCTCACCGGTGTCGGGCTGCGACACCAGCAGCGCGTCGATGTCGACGCCGAGCTTCTTGGCGTACTCGGGGTCCAGTGCGTGCTCGGCGTCGACGAACGCCGCGATTCCGCCGGCACGCTGTGCGTTGGCGATGGCGTGCAGCGTCAGAGTCGTCTTACCCGACGACTCCGGCCCGTAGATCTCGACGATGCGTCCACGCGGCAGCCCACCGACGCCGAGGGCGACGTCGAGGGCGATGGAGCCCGTCGGGATGACGGCGACGGGGGCGCGCTCGTCGCTGCCCAGTCGCATGACCGAGCCCTTTCCGAACTGACGATCAATCTGCGCGAGAGCTGATTCCAGAGACTTCTCGCGGTCTGCGGTTGTTGGCATGACGTGCTCCTCATGTGTTCGCGTGGTGCCGCCTGTAGGCTGTCGCGGCCGCCCCGGCTGGGGTGGACTCTCCGACAAGGCGTATGGCTTCTCGGCCTGTTTTCACCGTACGAGGAACCTCCGACATCGAGTCGGAATCTCCAGGAACGGTGGACGACAGGCACCTCGAAACCACTTGTGCAGAACGATACGCGCACTTCGAACACATATTCGACGACACGCCGAATGCGCACCCGACGGTGCCGGGTCATGCTCAGCGTCGACGGGGCTCCAGACGCCCGACCCCGTAGCGCCGTTCAGGCGGGACATCGGTCTCGGCGCACAGCGCCTGCCAGATATCGCGCGGGGCGACGCCCGCATCGAGCGCGTCAGTGGCGGTGCGGTTTCCGACCGGTCCGAGCACGAGATCGTTCATCAACGCAACCGAACGCGGCCCGAACTCATCTTCGACCGCGCGAAGGAACTCGCTTCGTCGCATCCGCTCGCTGAATCCGTAGGATCGTCAGTGGAGCGACAGCTCGGGTTCCACCGAGGCGACGAGGTCGTCGGGAACCACATCGGGGAAAACCTGGATCCCCTCGAGGACGGAGATCCGGTCGCCCACTTCGCGCATGATCCGGGAGATCGGCACGTCGAGAGCTTCGGCGACGGAGGCGAGGATCTCGCTAGAGGCTTCTTTCTGACCGCGTTCGACTTCGCTGAGATAACCGAGCGCGACCGAAGCCTTGCTCGCGACCTGCCGAAGCGTGCGGCCCTTCTGCAGGCGGAAGTCCCTCAGCACATCGCCGATTTCCTGTCGTACAAGAATCATCGGAACCTCCTCTCCGTTCTCCGATTCGGAGTCTCCTCCGAACGAATCGCCAGTCTAACGCGACTCCCTGAGGAGAACGCTACCGTTTCACGCTGTGGTTTGGTTGGGAATGACACGGTTGCTGAATGCGACACATCGGTGACAACGCACCCTCGCCCGCCGCTATTCCCCGAGCGCGGCGAGTGCGGCGTTGAGGGCCGCTTCGACGGACTGTGATCGCACCGCGGCACGGTCTCCATCGAAGCGGAAGACGCTCGTGCGCACACCGTCGGGTGTCGCGACGCCGATGTGAACAGTGCCGACCGGGTGCCCGTCGGGAGTGTCCGGCCCGGCGACGCCCGTCGTCGAGATGCCGACGTCGGCGGGCCGTTCGTCGACGCGCACCGCGGTTCGCACGCCAGAGGCCATCTGTGCGGCGACGTCGGCGTGCACAGGGCCGTGCTCGTCGAGCAGCGCCTTATCGACCCCCAGCAGGCTCGCCTTCACCGGCGTGGCGTACGCGACCACAGCGCCGAGCAGGGTCGCCGATGCGCCGGGAACGGCCACGATCTCGGCGGCCAGCGCTCCCCCGGTCAGCGACTCGGCCACGCCGAGCGTCCACCCGCGCGCGGTCAGCGCCGCGACGAGACGGGCGGCCGCGCTCATCACCGGTCAGTCCGCGATCCGCGCACCTGCGAGATCACGTAGTCGATGCCGCTGGCGACGGTGAGCACGAGCGTGGCGTACATGAGCACGATGCCGACGCCGGTCCACCAATCCATGCCGATCACCTGATGCAGCGGCAGCAGCCACCAGCCCAGCGCCACACCCTGGAACGCGGTCTTGAGCTTCCCCATCCATGCGGCGGCGACGATATGGCTGCTGGCCACCGCGAATCGGTGCAGCGTGATCCCCCACTCGCGGATGAGGATGACGATGACGACCCACCATGGCCATTCGCCGAGGATCGCCAGGCCGACGAAGCCGGCGCCGGTGAGGAGCTTGTCGGCGATCGGATCCCACAGCTTGCCGAAATCGCTGACGATGTCGTACCTGCGGGCCAAGTAGCCGTCCACCCAGTCGGTGGAGATCGCGAAGACGAACAGTGCCCCGGCGATCCAGCGGATGCCGAGATGGCCATCGCCGTAGGGGCCGCCCAACAGCAGCAGCACGAAGAACACGACGGCGAGCGGGATGCGGGCGATCGTGATCGCGTTCGGCAGTTGCCGCGGAATCGCCATCAGTCGCGGCCCGTCAGACCCCAGGCGTCTTCGTCGCCCTCGCCGTCGTCTGCAACCGGCATCCCGTCGAACTGCGCCTCGATCGGATCGCGGCCGTAGTCGACCGAGGCCGGAGCGGCGGGTGCCGGTGCCGGTGCCGGTGCCGGTGCCGGTGCCGGTGCCGGTGCCGGTGCCGCGGGAGTGTCCTCCCCGCGGAGCTTCGCCATCACGGCTGGCAACTGTTCGGAGGTGACGAGCACGTCGCGTGCCTTCGATCCCTCGGACGGCCCGACGATCTCACGGGACTCGAGCAGATCCATCAGGCGCCCCGCCTTGGCGAATCCGACGCGGAGCTTGCGCTGCAGCATCGAGGTCGATCCGAACTGCGATGAGACGATGAGCTCGGCGGCCGCCAGCAGCACCTCGAGGTCGTCGCCGATGTCCTCGTCGACTTCCTTCTTCTTCGCCGGATCCATCGCCTCCTGCACATCGGCGCGGTACTCCGGACGCGCCTGTGCGGTGACGTGCTTGACGACCGCGTCGATCTCGCTCTCTTCGACCCACGCGCCCTGCAGCCGGAACGGCTTGGACGTACCCATCGGCGAGAACAGGGCGTCACCCTGACCGATGAGTTTGTCGGCGCCGGGGGCGTCGAGGATGACGCGACTGTCTGTGACGCTCGTCACGGCGAACGCGAGACGAGACGGCACGTTGGCCTTGATCAGACCGGTGACGACGTCGACGGACGGACGCTGCGTCGCCAGCACCAGATGGATGCCGGAGGCGCGGGCGAGCTGCGTGATGCGCACGATCGAGTCCTCGACGTCGCGCGGGGCGACCATCATGAGGTCTGCGAGCTCGTCGACGACGACCAGCAGATACGGGTACGGCTTGAGCACGCGCTCGCTGCCGGCCGGGAGCTCGATCTCACCGGCGCGCACGGCCTTGTTGAAATCGTCGATGTGACGGAAGCCGAACGACGCGAGATCGTCGTACCGCATGTCCATCTCCTTCACCACCCACTGGAGCGCCTCGGCCGCCTTCTTGGGGTTGGTGATGATGGGCGTGATCAGATGCGGCACACCGGAATAGCTGGTGAGCTCGACGCGCTTCGGGTCGATGAGGACCATGCGCACGTCTGCCGGACGGGCCCGCATGAGCAGACTGGTGATCATCGAGTTCACGAAGCTCGACTTACCGGAACCCGTCGAACCCGCCACGAGCAGGTGCGGCATCTTGGCGAGGTTGGCGACCACGATGCTGCCGCCGACGTCCTTGCCGACCCCGATCGTCAGCGGGTGTGTGCTCTTCTGGGCAGCGGTCGAGCGCAGCACGTCACCGAGCGCCACCATCTCTTTGTCTGCGTTGGGGATCTCGATCCCGATCGCGCTCTTGCCCGGGATCGGCGAGAGGATGCGCACGTCGTTGGAGGCCACCGCATAGGAGATGTTGTTGCTCAGCTGGGTGATCTTCTCGACCTTGACGCCGTGGCCGACCTCGACCTCGTACTGCGTCACCGTCGGGCCACGCGAGAAGCCGGTGACCTTCGCATCGACCTTGAACTGTGCGAACACGCCCGAGATCTGCTCGATGACGCGATCCGTGGCATCCGAGCGGGTGACCGGCGGCGGCCCCTCCCGCAGCACCGTGGTGGAGGGCAGCACGTACGGCGCACTCGGTGCCTGCAAGCCTCGCTCCCCCGGGCCGTCGGTGCCGAAGCCGGAGAGCCCCGGCAGCTCGGGCTGCTCACCCGTGCCGTTGGAGTCGTCGAGCAGCGCCGTACTCCCACGCCCGGCGAGGCCAGCCATGACGCCTTCGACATCGGTCAGAACCTCGGTCGCCGCGTCTGACGGATCGGCGACGATGACGGCTTGATCGAAGGCAGTGTTCTCGGTGGAGTTTCCGGAGGGCGTGAGCAGCTCGGTGAGGTCCTGCGAGCCGATCCCCTCGTCAGGATCCTCTTCGCGACCGCTCTTGTTGCGACGCCACCACGGCAGCGAATCGTCCGCAGCATCCGCGGCGGCATCGTCGGCGGTCGCGTCCGGCTCGGGCTTCACGCGCTCGGCGCCGAACATCCAGGCGTACAGGTCTCCCAGGCGCGAGCCGATCTTGTTCGGCGGCGTCTTGGTGATGATGAGCAGGCTGAGCGCTGCGAGCAGTCCCAGCACGATGTAGGCGACGATGTCGGTCAGGTACGTCAGTGGCTGGCCCAGCATCCATCCGAAGAGACCGCCGGCGGTGCTGAGCGCGGGCATGCCCTCACGAGGCTCCGGCTGGCCGCCCGCGACGTGGCAGATGCCCGCGATCGAGACGACGAACAGGCCGAACCCGATCCCGATCCGGCCGTTGTCGTGCACCGACGACGGATGCCGGAACAGCCAGCCGGCGAGGATCAGCAGCAGCACCGGCATGAGGAACGCTGTGCGCCCGATCAGACCGCCGACCGTGAACGCGCTGATGTTCTGCGCGACCTCGTTGCCGATGAAGAACCACTCATCGACCGCGCCGAGGCAGGCGAGGATGACCAGCAGGAACGGGAATCCGTCTCGTCGCTGGTCCTTCTCGAGCGCCTCCGGCCCGAAGGCGCGGAAAAGCCCGCCGACGCCGTGCGCCAGCCCGACCCAGGCGCGCACCGCCAGCGGCGGCCTGTCGAGGTCGTCGATGTACTTCTTCGGCGCCGCCGGAATCTTCTTCGTGGGGGCCGTCTGCGCCTTCGCACGCGAGGACGTCTTCTCGGACGCGCGTGAGGTCTTCGTGGTGCTCCTGGCCATACTCACAGACTACGTTCGGCCAGCGACACCGCCGCGTAATGACGCGGCTTTCGCGCCGATTCAGGCCTCGATGACGAGCGGTACGATCATCGGGCGACGACGCAGCTTCTGGTTGACCCAGCGACCGATCGTACGCCGCACGACCTGCGAGAGCGCGTGCGTGTCGCGGACGCCGTTGCCCGATGCCTCCTTCAGTGCGGCGACGATCTTGGGTACCACGTCGTCGAACACCGAATCGTCCTCGGCGATGCCGCGCGCGTGGATCTCGGGGCCGGTGATGATCCGGCCTGTGGCGGCGTCGACCACGACGATGATCGAGACGAAACCCTCTTCGCCGAGGATGCGGCGGTCCTTGAGGTCGGCGTCGGTGATCTCGCCCACGGTCGACCCGTCGACGTAGACGAATCCGATGTCGTACTGGCCGGCGACGCGCGCCTGACCGTCCTTGAGATCGAGGATCGTGCCGTTCGAGGCGAGGAATGTGTTCTCGGCAGGGATGCCGGTCTCCTGCGCGAGCTTCGCGTTCGCCATGAGGTGGCGGTACTCGCCGTGCACGGGCAGGACGTTCGCGGGCTTCAGGATGTTGTAGCAGTAGATCAGCTCGCCGGCCGCGGCGTGACCGGAGACGTGCACCTTCGCATTGGCCTTGTGCACGACGTTCGCACCGAGTTTGGTGAGCCCGTCGATCACGCGGTACACAGCGTTCTCGTTGCCGGGGATGAGGCTGGACGCGAGGATCACCGTGTCGCCCTCACCGACCTCGATCGCGTGGTCGAGGTTCGCCATACGGCTGAGCACGGCCATCGGCTCGCCCTGAGAACCGGTGGACATGTAGACGATCTTCTCGTCTGGCAGGTCGCGGGCCTTCTTGTAGTCGATCAGCACGTTCTCGGGTACCTTGAGGTACCCGAGATCGGCGGCGATCGTCATGTTGCGCACCATGCTGCGACCGAGCAGGGCAACGCGGCGTCCATTGGCGTGCGCGGCATCCAGCACCTGCTGAACACGGTGCACGTGGCTGGAGAAGCTGGCGACGATCACTCGTCGCGGTGCCTTCGCGATCACCTGATCGAGCACCGGGCCGATCGAGCGCTCCGTCGGCGTGAAGCCGGGCACGTCTGCGTTCGTGGAGTCGACGAGGAAGAGGTCGACGCCTTCCTCGCCGAGGCGCGAGAAGGCACGTAGGTCGGTGATGCGGCCGTCCAGCGGCAGCTGGTCCATCTTGAAGTCGCCCGTGGCGAGCACGAGGCCGGCCGGGGTGCGGATGGCGACGGCCAGAGCGTCGGGGATCGAGTGGTTCACCGCAACGAACTCGAGGTCGAAGGGTCCGACTGTCTCGCGCTGCCCTTCTTTCACCGTGAGCGTGTACGGCTTGATGCGATGCTCCTTGAGCTTCGCTTCGACGAGCGCGAGGGTGAGCCCAGAGCCGATCAGCGGAATGTCGCTCTTCAGGCGCAGCAGATACGGCACGGCACCGATGTGGTCCTCGTGGCCGTGGGTGAGCACGACGCCGACGATGTCGTCGAGGCGGTCTTTGATGGGCTCGAAGTCGGGCAGGATCAGGTCGACGCCGGGCTGGTGGTCCTCGGGGAAGAGCACACCGCAGTCGACGATGAGGATCTTGCCGTCGAACTCGAAAGTGGTCATGTTGCGGCCGACCTCGCCGAGGCCGCCGAGCGGGACGACGCGGAGCGTTCCCTCCGCGAGCTGTTCAGGGGCGGCGATGGGAATGGACATTCATGTCTCCTCAGTCGAGCACGTTCGGTGCCCGTGTTGCTGTGGGCGCGCTCTGCGCCCGTCGTATCAGCGCATGGTGTCAGCGGGTGGTGCCGTGCACCTTCGGCAGCGCACCGCCCGCGGCCGCGTTGCGGTCGGGGCGGAAGTTCGAGAAATCGGCGCCGGACACACCGGCGACCAGGGCGAGTTCGTCTTCGATGAGTGCGGCTTCCCACTCCTCCGGTCCCACGAGGGGCAGGCGGACGCGGGGGCTGGAGATGCGGCCGAGGCCGTGCAAGATGTACTTCACCGAGACGGTGCCCGGCACGTGGGTCATGGTGGCGCGCACGAGCGGCTCGAGGCGCTTGTGCGCGGCCGTCGCTGCGGTGAGGTCGCCGCGGTTCACGGCATCCACCATCGTGCGGTAGGGGGTCGCCGTGATGTTCGCGGTCACGCCGATGAGTCCGGTCGCGCCGATCGCGAGGTGTGGCAGCGCGTTCGAGTCATCGCCGGAGAAGTACATGAGATCGGTCTGGTTCAGCACACGGCTGACCTCACTGAAGTCACCCTTCGCGTCCTTGACCGCCAGGATGTTGGGGTGCTTCGCGAGCCGCAGGATCGTCTCGTATTTGATGGGCACGCCCGTGCGACCGGGGATGTCGTACAGGATCACCGGCAGATCGGTGGCATCGGCGACCATACGGAAGTGGGTGAGGATGCCGGCCTGCGTCGGCTTGTTGTAGTACGGCGTGACGATCATGATGCCGTCGGCGCCGGCCTTCTCACTGGCCTTGTACAGTTCGATGGCGTGGGCGGTCTCATTGGACCCGCCCCCGGTGATGATCTTGGCGCGCCCGGCGGCGACCGACTTGCCGACCTCGACGAGCTTGAGCTTCTCGGGGTCGGTGAGGGTCGAGGTCTCCCCCGTCGTTCCGGTGACGACGATGCCGTCCGCACCGGCGGTGATGACGTCATCGAGGTGCTTCTCGGTGGCGGCCCAGTCGACCTCGCCGTCGGCCGTCATCGGGGTGACGAGCGCAACGAGAACCTGCCCGAAAGGATTGCCCGAGTGCGTCATGCTCCCAGCGTATCGGTTCCGACCCGCGCAGAGCTCCCCCGGATAGGCTCGCGTTCATGACCTGGCAGACCAACGATTCGCGCGTTGTCTACGAGAATCCCTGGATCTCCGTTCGAGAGGATGCCGTGACCGGTCCGGCCGGCGACGGCATCTACGGCGTCATCACCATGCGCCATCCCGCCGTGTTCATCGTCGCGCTGGACGACGACGACAGGGTGTGCCTGGTCACGCTCGACAGATACACGACCGGCCGCTCGACCGAAGTGCCGGCCGGCGGCAGCGACGGTGAAGAACCGCTGGTCGCCGCGCAGCGCGAGCTGCTGGAAGAGACCGGGATGCTGGCCGAGAAGTGGGCGGCGATCGGAACGATGAACGCGCTCAACGGCGTCACGATCGCTCCCGAACACGTCTTCGTCGCCCGCGGCCTCCGTGCGGCCGATGAATCAGGCGACCTTCATCCACAACCCCTACATGACGACGAGGGCATCGAGGACGTCGCCTGGGTCCCGTTCGCGGAGGTGCTCGACATGGTGGCGGACGGCCGTATCCGCGACGGCGAGACCGTGGCCGCGCTGGCGTACGCCGGCATCCATCTCGGTCGATTCCGTTGAACGCCGGCTGTGCTCAGACGCGTCCGCGTCGGGCGGCACGGGCGGTGAGCGACGGCGGCAGCACCCGTGTCAGGGCGACGACGAGCTTGTAGCGCAGTGACGGAACCGACACGGCCTTCCCGCGTGCAGCATCCCGCAGCCCCTCGCGCACGACATCCGGCGCGTTCAGCCAACCGATCGCGGGGATGCCCTCGTGACCGGGAGCCAGCCCCATCCGTTCGTGGAACGTGGTGTGCGTGAAGCCGGGGCACACCGCGGTGACGCTGACGCCGTCCGCCGCGTATTCGGCGTTCGCCCACCGGCTGAAGCCGATCAGCCACTGCTTGCACGCCGAGTACGTCGAGCGCGAGATGAATCCGGCCACGGATGCCACGTTCACGATCCGCCCTCCGCGACCGCGCATGGCCCTCAGCGCCGCGTGCATGAGCCGCATCGGCGCCTCGACGTGGATGCGCAGATGGCGCACCTCGTCGTCGATGTCGTTGTCGGCGAAGTGCAGCGGCAGACCGAACCCGGCGTTGTTGACGAGCAGATCGATCGGATGCTGCGCGTCGACGATCCGTGCCACCACGGTCGCCACGCCGCTGTCGGTGACGAGATCCGCGACGAGCACCTCGACGGCGATGCCGTAGGCATCGCGCAGCGTGTCAGCCAGCGCCTCGAGCGGTTCTTCGAATCGTGCGACGAGCACCAGATCTGCCCCGCGCTCGGCGAGCTGACGGGCGAACTCCTCGCCGAGCCCCGCACTCGCGCCGGTGATCAGAGCGGTGGGCATCAGCGCTCGTACCCGAGGAACCGATAGCGGATGCCGGTGCGCGAGGTCTGCCACCCGCCCTCATCCACCAGACGCCACCCGTCCTTGGACGGGGCGTAGGCATCACCGGCGACCTCGAGGTCGAGCTCGGTGACCTCGAGGCGGTCGGCCTCGCCGATCACCTGCGCGAAGATCTCGGCGCCGCCGATGATCCACACCTGCTCCAGACCGCGAACGGCGGTGGGCAGATCGGGCGCGCGGCGCGCCCCCTCAGCCTCCCAGTCCTGCTTCCGCGTGATGACGATGTTCTCGCGGCCGGGCAGCGGACGGAACCGCTCCGGGAGCGAGTCCCAGGTCTTGCGGCCCATCACCACGGGAGCTGTGAGGGTGATCTCCTTGAAGTGCGCAAGGTCCTCGGGCACGTGCCAGGGCATACCGCCCTCGGCGCCGATGACACCGCCGGCGGCCTCGGCCCAGATCAGGCCGACCCACGTCATACGGCGACCGCCGCGCGGATGGCCGGATGGTGCTGGTAGTCCTCGACGACGAAGTCCGCGAACTCGTAGTCGAAGATCGACTCGGGCGTGCGCGCGAATCGCAGCGTCGGGTAGGGATACGGGTCGCGCGTCAGTTGCTCGCGCACCTGGTCGACGTGGTTGTCGTAGATGTGGCAGTCGCCGCCGGTCCACACGAAGTCACCCGGCTCGAGCCCGGCCTGCTGCGCGATCATCATCGTCAGCAGCGCGTAGCTGGCGATGTTGAACGGCACGCCGAGGAACATGTCGGCGCTGCGCTGATAGAGCTGGCACGACAGCCGGCCGTCGGCGACGTAGAACTGGAACAGCGCGTGACAGGGGGCGAGCGCCATGTCGGGGATATCGGCGGGGTTCCAGGCCGAGACGATCAGCCGCCGCGAATCGGGGGTCGCGGTGATCTGCTCGATGACCTGGGCGAGCTGATCGATGTGTCCGCCATCAGGAGTCGGCCATGACCGCCACTGCACGCCGTAGACCGGGCCGAGGTCGCCGTCGGCGTCAGCCCACTCGTCCCAGATGGTGACGCCGTTGTCCTGCAGCCACGTCACGTTCGAATCTCCCCGCAGGAACCAGAGCAACTCGTACGCGATCGATTTGAAGTGCACGCGCTTCGTCGTGATCAGCGGGAACCCCTGAGACAGGTCGAACCGGAGCTGGCGGCCGAAAACACTGGTCGTCCCGGTGCCGGTTCGGTCATCCTTTCGGGTGCCGTGCTCCAGCACGTCGCGGAGCAGATCTTCGTACGGCGTGGGGACGGCTGCGCTCATGCCTGACACGATACCCGGCCAGCGCCGTGTCGAGGCGGGCATCGCCGTCATCCGTTGTCATATCCGAGCCGCGCGGCGCACCAACGCTCTATCCTTCGAGGATGCCCTTCTCCGCCGCCCTGCTGATCGTCGGCGCCGTCGTTCTGCTCGCGGTCGCGGCCGGAGTCATACTCCGCGCGCAGGACGGTCGGCGGCGTTCGGGAGGAACGGTGCGGGTTCTGGCCGGCGACCTCCCCGGGGGCACGCTGACCCCATCCGTGACGCTCGTGCAGTTCAGCACCGAGCTCTGCGCACGGTGCCCGCAGGTGCGTCGACTTCTGGGCGACATCGCGACGGACCGCGGAATCGGGCACGTCGAGGTCGATCTCACGAACCGCAGAGATCTCGCTTCCCGCTATCAGGTGCTGCAGACCCCGACGACGTTCCTCATCGACGCCGCGGGCGTTGTCCTGTCCCGCTGGGGCGGCGTGCCCGATCGTCGTTCGATCGAGGACGTGATCGTCGCCGTGCCCCACGGATCGATGCCCACGATCCGGAATCAGGAGCAGTCATGACCAGTCCCGCAGGCATCGATCCGCGCGGACCGCGTTTCTCAGCCGCAATCACCTCCGCGCTGCTGCTCGTCGCTTTCGTGCTGAGCCTGGTCGGCCTGTCTGCAGCGCAGTCCGCAACCTTCGGATGGTTCGCATACCAGCCGCTCGCCGATGCCGCCTTCGTGCCGGGCGGAGCCTGGGCGATCACACAGGCGACGATCGTGCAGCGCCTCCTCGACGGCGGCTTTCTGGCTCTGCTTCTGATCGCGCTGCTGTTCCTGTGGGGTGTCGTGTCGCCGCGCACCGCACCGTGGGGCGTCGTCTTCCGGCGGCTCATCCGCCCCAGACTTCCCGCACCCACCGAGCTCGAGGACCCGCGTCCGCCGCGCTTCGCGCAGGGCGTCGGTCTCGCTGTCGTCACGATCGGGCTCGTTCTACATCTGATCGGCGTTCCGCTCGCCCTGCCGATCGCGGCCGGAGCAGCATTCGTTGCCGCATTCCTGAACGCCGCGTTCGCCTTCTGTCTGGGTTGCCAGATGTATCTGCTGCTGCAGCGCGCCGGTGTCGTCGGCACGGGTCCGCGCGCCGCCTGAGGACGACGGTTCCCCGCACGCACCCGGGTCGATAGGCTGGCCGCACACCCCGCCACGACTCTGGAGGAAACATGCCTGTCACCAGCGAAGCCACCACCACCTGGAACGGTTCCCTGATGGAGGGGTCGGGCAATGTCGCCTTCTCCTCGTCGAACCTCGGCACGTTCCCGATCGATTGGAAGTCGCGCAACGAAGGCTCTGACACGACGACCACCCCGGAAGAACTCATCGCCGCGGCCCACTCGTCATGCTTCAGCATGGCGCTCTCCAACGCCCTGGCCGAGAACGGCACTCCCCCGGAGCGCGTCAACACGACCGCATCGGTGACCTTCAAACCGGGCGTCGGGATCACCGGCAGCCACCTGAACGTGAACGCCTCCGTGCCCGGTCTCACGCCGGAGAAGTTCCAGGAGATCGCCGAGGGCGCCAAGACCGGCTGCCCGGTCTCACAGGCGCTGGCCGGCATCGAGATCACTCTCGAGGCGACCCTCGCCTGACCCGCGCGGCGGCCGGGGTCAGGTCCCGGCCTTCGCGAGCCGGATGGCATCGCGGATGCTGGCGCGGGCGTCCTTGCGGCGCCCCGCAGCATCCTGAACCACGCCGAGCCGGTAGCGGGCACGCCAATCATCGGCAGCGGCCTCGGCCTCGGCGGTGTAGCGCTGCACGAGCGGCTCGGCATCTGACTTCGCAAGCCGGCCGCTCGGCGTGAGTTCCGTCTCCGCGGCGGGCATGCCGCCTTCGGCATCCAACCGTGATCCCAGGCGATCGGCCTGAATGCCGAACTGGATCTCACGCACCATCGCCCAGGCTCCGATCAGCGGCAGCACGACGAGCGCGACGCCCATGGCGATCCCGATGGGCTCGCCGCTGGTGAGGTAGAGATACGACCACTGACCGGTGAGGACGAAGTAGAGGACCAGGCAGAGTCCGACGACGATCACGCCGACGCGTGCCATCACGAGCGCGCCTGGATCCCGATGTCGATCATGTTTTCGATGCCCACGACGATGCCTCGGGCGTCGAGGGCGAACGGGACTGCCAGGCGAATGCCGGGCGCATACGCCTGTGCGGAGACCACGGTGTCGTGGGTGATAGTGAGCGACTCGCCCGGGCCGGACAGGATCACTTCCTGCCGGGCGATCACACCGGGGCGCCGGAGCGAGTGCACGGGGACGCTCGCGACCTGCTGGCCGCGGGCGCGCTGATCGGCGTGCGGGGCGCTGACCGGTCCCTGCTCGGATCGGGATGCCGCGATGAGCTCGGCCGTGCGCACCGCCGTGCCGCTGGGCGAATCGATCTTCATGTCGCGGTGCGCCTCGACGATCTCCGCCGAGGAGAAGAACGGTGCGGCAGCGGCAGCCAGCGCCGAGCCCAGCACCGAGCCCAGCGAGAAGTTCGGGACGAACACGGCGCCCGTACCCGCCGCCTCGACGAGGGGACGCATAAGCGCGATCCGCTCTGCGGACCAGCCGGAGGTGCCGACGAGGACGTTGATGCCGCGCTCAACGGCGGCCCGCACGACATCCACGCTCACCTGCGGGGTCGAGGCGTCCACGACGAGGTCGGCGCCGTCGAGCTCGCTCAGCTCACTGGAAGAAGTGAGCGAGCGCACGACCTCGAAGCCGTCCAACTCGTCGATCACCTGCGCGATGATCGTTCCGAGCTTGCCGGAGCCGCCGACGAGTGCCACCTTCTTGGTCATGCGTCCAGTCTATGCACCTGGTCGGCCCGGACTCAGACCGGCATCTGCTCGGGAAGTCCCGTGCGCAGCTCCATCGGCAGGTGAGCCAGATCGTTGTGTGTGAGCAGCGTCCACGGCCTGCCGGGCTTCTGGGCGATCACGGTCAGACCGCAGTTGGCCTGATTCAGCGTCATCCAGCGCCAGTCCGGAGCTCCGAGCACCTCGCGGACGAACCAGGAGACCACGAAGTTGTGCGTGATGAGCACGTCATGCACCTCGCCCTGCTTGCGGATGAGGAATTCATTCATCGCATCAGCCATCTGCGCACGCCCCGCCTCGACATCAGCATCCGTCAGCGCCCCGAAGAACGGTTCGTAGACGGCCGGGGTCTCCTCGGTCATGCCGGTGGGAACGCAGTCGAACAGCAGGGCGGAGGGCACCGGGGTGATCGAGGGCAGCCGTTCAGCGATCGTTCGCGCCGTCTCTGTGGCGCGGATCAGCGGCGAATGCCACACGGCGTCCAGCGGGAGCCCGGAGAGCCGGTCGGCGATCAGCTCGGCCTGGCGCACCCCTCGAGGAGAGAGGGGTCCATCATCGAGACCGTGTTCCGCATCTCGCTGCTCACCGTGTCTGACCAGATAGATGTAATGCGTCACAACCCACTCGCTTCGTCGTCGTCGGCTCTCGCCACAGTGTCATTCCACCCTATCGGGCGGGTGCGACTCAGTTTCCGGCGCGGGTCAGCTCGGCGATGTGAGCCTGAGAGAGCACGACGCCCGCGCCCTGCATGAGCTCGTCGACGTGCTCGATCGCGAAGCTGTTGACGATGGGCGCGACGATGCTGCGCTGCGCGAGCAGCCAGGCGATCGAAACGGCCGCTACGGGCGCGTCGAGCTCGCCAGCGATCTGGTCGAGGGCGCGGAGGATGCGGATGCCGCGACGGTTCAGGTGTCCGCGCAGCTGCTCGCCGCGCACTCCGCGCGAGACGTGCGCCTTGCTGCGATGTCGACCGGAGAGGAACCCGTGCTCCAGAGCGTGCGACGGCGTGACCGCGAGCCCCTGCGCGCCGGCGACGAGCCGGAGATCGCCCTCGAACGCCTCACGGCGCAGGAGATTGTATGGCTCGTCGAGCACCTCCAGGCGCGGGTATCCCGCCGAGGCGAGGATGCGTGCTTCGACCAGCTGCTCCGGTGCGAACCCGAATGCGCCCACCATGCCGACCTTGCCCGCATCGCGCAGCCAGTCGACGGTCGCCAGGGTGTCCTCGACATCCGTGACGCTATCGAGCGTGGCGTCCAGGTACATCACATCGATTCGCTCGACGCCGAGACGGGTGAGGGACGCTTCGACCGCGCGGACGAGGTTCGTCGCACCGAGCCCGGGGTTGTCGGCGTGGGACCCGACGCGTACGCCGAGCACAGTGCGATCGCGGAAACCGCGGGAGCGCAGCCACTGGCCGATGATGTGCTCGCTGCGGCCGCCCGAGAAACCGTCGGCGGTGTGAACGGCGTTACCGCCGAAATCGACGTACCGGTCGAGGATCGCGTGGCTGGTTTCGAGATCGACGTTCCAGCCGAACTCGGCAGCGCCGAGCATCAGAGGGAAGGTCTGGAGCTCGCCGTCTCCGAGCGGAATCCTGATGTTCTCCCCCACCCCGGGCCCGACGACGGGGATCGGAGCGGACGGATGCTCGGCGGCCTCCTGGGCGCGTGCGGCCGGCTCTGCTGCTCCCGTTCCGAACAATCGCATCCTCACCACCCCCGGGTGCGCACCCCCCGGTGCGTACTTCGAGGGTAAGGGAGAACGATCACGTCCCCGTCCATTGCCGCTAACGAGAGAGGAACTTCCCATAACGTTTCGATCACAGTGGGCGCACGAAAGGCCCGGATCCCGCCCCTGAGGGGTGGAATCCGGGCCTTCTTCGTGAGCTTACGCCTCGGCAGTCTCCGCCTCAGCGGACTCCGCGGGCGCCTCAGCGTCGTCGAGCACGGGCTCGAGCGAGAGCTTGCCGCGGTCGTCGATCTTCGTGATCTTCACGAGGATCTTCTGACCGACCGAGAGAACGTCGTCGACGTTCTCGACGCGCTTGCCACCGGCGAGCTTGCGCACCTCGGTGACGTGCAGGAGGCCGTCCTTGCCGGGCAGCAGCGAGATGAAGGCGCCGAAGGACGCGATCTTCACAACGGTGCCCAGGAACTGCTCGCCGACCTCAGGGTTGGTGGGGTTGGCGATCGCGTTCACCTGGGCACGAGCCGCTTCGGCCGAGGGGCCGTCGGTCGCGCCGATGTAGACGGTGCCGTCCTCCTCGATGGAGATCTGCGCGCCGGTCTCGTCCTGGATCGCGTTGATCGTCTTGCCCTTCGGGCCGATCAGTTCGCCGATCTTGTCGACCGGGATGTGCACGCTGATGACGCGCGGCGCGGTGGGCGCCATCTCATCAGGAGCATCGATCGCGGAGTTGAGGACGTTCAGGATGGTCAGACGAGCATCCTTGGCCTGCGTCAGCGCGCCGGAGAGCACATCGGTGGGGATGCCATCGAGCTTCGTGTCGAGCTGGATCGCGGTGATGAACTCACCGGTCCCTGCGACCTTGAAGTCCATGTCGCCGAGAGCGTCTTCCGCGCCGAGGATGTCGGTCAGCGCGGCGTAGCGCGTCTGTCCGTCAACCTCGTCGGTGACCAGACCCATCGCGATTCCGGCGACGGCCGCGCGCAGCGGCACGCCCGCGTTCAGCAGCGACAAGGTCGATGCGCACACCGAGCCCATCGACGTCGATCCGTTCGAGCTCAGGGCCTCGGACACCTGGCGGATCGCGTACGGGAACTCCTCGCGGCTGGGCAGCACCGGCATGAGTGCGCGCTCGGCGAGGAAGCCGTGCCCGATCTCACGACGCTTCGGCGACCCGACGCGGCCGGTCTCACCGGTCGAGTAGGGCGGGAAGTTGTAGTGGTGCATGTAACGCTTCGACGTGGTGGGAGACAGCGAGTCGATCTGCTGCTCCATCTTCAGCATGTTCAGCGTGGTGACGCCCATGATCTGGGTCTCGCCGCGCTGGAAGATGGCCGAACCGTGCACGCGCGGGATGACCTGCACCTCTGCGTCCAGCGGACGGATGTCGGCGAGCCCGCGGCCGTCCATGCGGACGCCCTCGGAGAGGATGCGGCCACGGACGATGCCCTTTGTGACGGACTTGTACGCACCCGACACCTCACCTGCGGCGGAGGCGGGCAGCGTGCCGGCCTCGATCGCGGCGGCGACCTCTGCCTTGACGCGGTCCTTGACCTCGTCGTCGGCGGTCTGACGCTCCTGCTTGTCGGCGATCTGGTAGACCTTCTCGAGGTCGGCCGTGGCGGACGCGGCGACGAAGTCGAAGGTGGCCTGCTCGTACGCCGGGAAGACCGGGTAGACGCCGGGCTCCTTCGACGAGTGCGCGGCCATCTCGGACTGCGCCTCGACGAGCTGCTTCAGGAACGGCTTCGCGGCCTCGAGACCAGCGGCGACCACGTCTTCGCTGGGCTTGACGGCGCCGCCCTTGATGAGGTTCCAGCTGTGCTCGGTGGCTTCGGCCTCGACCATCATGATGGCGACGTCTTCAGAGCCATCGGCCTTCTTGACGACACGACCGGCGACCATGAGGTCGAACACGGCCTCGTCGACCTGAGCCTCGTTCGGGAACGCGACCCACTGGTCAGCGTGCTCGCCCTGACCGGGGATGAGCGCCAGGCGCACACCGGCGATGGGGCCGGAGAACGGCAGACCCGAGATCTGCGTCGACGCGGACGCGGCGTTGATCGCAAGCGCGTCGTAGTACTCACCAGGGGCGATCGACAGCACGGTGATGACGATCTGGACCTCGTTGCGCAGGCCGTCGACGAACGACGGACGCAGCGGACGGTCGATCAGACGGCACACGAGGATCGCCTCGGTCGAGGGGCGTCCCTCACGACGGAAGAACGAGCCGGGGATCTTGCCTGCTGCGTACGAGCGCTCTTCGACGTCGACGGTCAGCGGGAAGAAGTCGAATCCTTCGCGCGGGTGCTTGCCCGCGCTGGTTGCGGAGAGAATCATCGTCTCTCCATCGAGGTAAGCCGCAACCGATCCCTGGGCCTGCTGAGCGAGGCGACCGGTTTCGAAGCGGACAGTGCGGGTGCCGAAGCGGCCGTTATCGAGAACGGCCTCGGCGGCGGTGATTTCAGGACCTTCCAAGAGGTCTCTCCTTCTTTGTTTAGACTCGTCCGTCCGTGTGACGGCCGAGATCATACGTACCCGTGCGCACGCGCGCACGCGGACTGCGCACAGCAATCCAGTTTCAGCCTATCAGCGCAGCGCTGAACATCCCGCGTCAGCGCACTTCGACGCTGCGCATGCTCGAGGATCGTCCGATGTACACGTAGTCGTCGTGCTTGGCCACCCGCCCGTCGCCGGCGACACGACCGCGCATGCGCCGCCACACCCACGGCAGAGCGTGCTCGCGCCACCACACCGCCCTGCTCGTGGCATCGACGTCGTGCAGCACTTGGTCGAGCGCCCCGAGCGTCTCGGCATGAGGCACGCCGAGCAGGTCACCGGCGCAGTAGGCGAGGAAGCGGTGGCCTCGGCTCCCCAGGTGCACGAGGTCCTCGCCCCAGTTCGGGCGCGAGGCGAGCGCGGGGTGCAGGTCGGTATCGAGCAGGATCGCCCCGTGACGCTCGGCGATGGCGGCGAGCTCGCTGGCGAATGCCGCAAAGCGGGCGGTGAACAGACGTGCGGCACGACGCTCCGGCAGGAACGGCGTCACCAGCAGCACGTCGGCACCATCCTCGCGGAGCACCCGCACCGTCTCATCGACGCGGGCGGCCAGCGCCGGCACGTCGGCATGCGATTTCACCAGATCGTTCGCGCCGATGAGGATCGACACGAGATCCGGTCGCAGCTCGCGTGCTCTGGCGAGCTGGTCGCCATGCACGTCGCGGACCCGCCGCGAGCGCACGGCGAGGTTGGCGTAATGGATGCCGCCGCGGGCGGACAGCAGCAGGGCAAGACGATCGGCCCACCCGCGGAGAGCGCCGTCGGGCGCGGGATCGCACAGCCCCTCGGTGAGCGAGTCGCCGAGGGCGACGAAACGCTGCCAGCGCTTCGCGCCGACCGCCTGCGAGGGCTCCGGTCGGCGCACCCGCGCGGCCCGCAGACCCCGATCGACGAGGTGCAGTCCGCGCGCCTCTTCGAAGTGACCGAGCAGCTGATCGCACACGGCCTGCCAGCTGCGCCCCTCGACGGCTGTGCGTCCCGCCACACCGAAGGCGCGGCGCTTGCGCGTATCTCCCGCGAGGTCGGTGACCCGCATGTGCAGGTCGTCGAGGTCCCCCGGCCGGTACAGCCAGCCGTCGATGCCCATGCGGATCAGGTCGAGCGGGCCGCCGCGACCGGTGGCCACGATCGGCACGCCGCTGGCGTGCGCCTCCTGCAGCGTCTGCCCGAACGTCTCACTCTCGCCCGGGTGCACGAAGATGTCGAAGGACGCCATCGCCGTGGCGAGCTCATCGCCATCCAGGTGCCCGAGGAACGCAGCATCCGGCATGAGCGCCTGCAGACGTGCGCGGGACGGTCCGTCGCCGACGATCACCAAGCGGATGCCGGGGGCATCGTGCAGCACTCGCAGATCCTCGACCTGCTTCTCGGCCGCAAGGCGGCCGACGTAGCCGACGATGACCTCGTCGGGCGCTGCGTAGGGCCACTGCTCGTCGCGCGCCCCTGGGTGGAAGCGCTCAGCATCCACGCCCCGCCCCCAGCGCCGGATGCGATCGACACCGAGCCCGGTCAGCTGCTGCTCGGATTCCGACGAGGGGGCCAGGGTGAGCGTGGCGCGGCGATGCAGGCGAAGGATGTGGCTCTGCGCGAAGTTCGTCGTGGCCGCGACCCGGTAGCGCTCCGTGTAGGCGGCGACATCGGTCTGATAGGCGGCGACGGACGGGAGCCCGAGACGGCCAGCAGCGAGAACGCCCCGCCAGCCGAGCGCGAAGGGCGAGGCGAGATGGACGACGTCGGGCCGGAACCGCGACAGCGATTCGGCGACACGATGCGCCGTGGCGGCGCCGACGCGCACGTTGCGGTACCCGGGAAGGGCGATGCTCGCCACCGGTTCGATCGTCGAGCCGTGCATCTCGGACGGAATGCCGACGGCATCCGGGGCGATCACGTGGGCCTCGTGCCCCGTGCGTTCGAGGTGTCGCAGGATCTGCAGCACAGACCCTGTCACACCGTTCATGTGCGGCAGGAAGGATTCGGTCACGATCGCGACTCTCACGATGTCAGGATGCCCGGCGATTCGCCCCTTTCCGCGCCACGACGACCCGAGCTACCGAGAGTTCACCGGTTGCACGACTTTCCTTCACCGGCTGTCCTCGATTCGGTTTCCGTTCACCTCGGAGGCGCAGGGTTATGAGGTGATTCCAGACGTGCTCCTCGACGCCGTCCACGGACCGTGGGCACTGATCGTGATGACGCTGCTCGTGCTCGGAGATGCGTTCTTCGTCATCGTCCCGGGTGAGATCGCCGTCACCGCGCTCGGCGCGCTGTCGATATCGTCCGGCGCGCCGCCGCTATGGGCGGTGATCGCCTGCGCCGCCGTGGCCGCAGCAGGCGGAGACATGCTCTGCTACGGGCTCGGACGATGGGCCGGCGTCGAGCGCTGGCGTTGGATGCAGGCTCCGCGGGTGCAGCGCGCCAGAGAATGGGCACGGGCTCGGCTGGAGTCGGGCACCGCGGTGGTGCTGTTCACGGCACGATTCATTCCGTTCGCACGTCTGGCCGTCAACCTCGTGGCCGGGGCGACGCGCATCCCCATCCCCCGGTACGCCGGCCTGGTCGCCCTGGCAGCATTCGGCTGGGCGACATACCAGGCCGCGGTGGGAGCCGTCTTCGCGGCGATCCTCCCGGGCGGTCCCGTGGTCGCGATCGTGGTTTCCGTGCTGGTCGCCATCGCGGTCGGAGCCCTGATCGACCTGGTGATCCGCCGTCGGGCGCGCCGCCGATCGACCTACCCGTCACCGGTCGAGCCGGACTAGGCTGAGTGCATGAGCACCGAAGAAGGCGCCGACACTCCATCTGAGGAGATGAAGCGCAAGTTCAAAGAAGCGCTCGAGAAGAAGAACGCTCACCATCGCGACGGAGAGTCGCACCTGGATGGCGAATCCGCCGTCCAGTCGGTGAACGCACCGCAGACGCGGCGCGAGTTCCGACGCAAGAGCGGTTGACCATCGAGAAGGCGCCGGACCGTACAAGTCCGGCGCCTTCCTCATGCCACGGGGTCACCGAGGCCCGCATCACTCGCCCGCGAGTCCGCCCAGCAGGTGCCCGAACGATCGCCCCTCGCCGAGGTAGGTGGCCGGGTCGAATGGGTCGTTCGTGGTGACGGCATCCTTACGGGCGACAGCCTCGGCCAGCTCTCGCGCACCCTTCTCGATGCGCGCGCTCAGGGGTGCGACGTCGTCTCCCCCGCCGCCCCAATCGCTGGATGCCGCGAACACGCCCGTCGAGACCGCCTCGGCGTGCAGGTATGCGAACAGCGGCCGGATCGCGTAGTCGATCGCGAGCGAGTGCCGTGGCGTGCCGGCGTTCGCACCGATCAGCACGGGCTTTCCGGTGAGAGCATCCGGGTCGAGCACGTCGATGAACGACTTGAACAGCCCGGAGTAGCTCGTGGAGAAGATCGGCGTCACCGCGATCAGCGCATCGGCCGAGTACACCGAGTTGATCGCCGACTCCAGCGCCGCCGGCGCGAAGCCGGTGAGCAGGTTATCGGTGATGGCGTGCGCGAGGTCGCGCAGTTCGATCACGTCGACGGTGGCTTCGATGTCGCGCTCGGCGAGCTGCTTCACGGTCTCCGCGGCGAGCCTGTCCGCCAGCATCCGCGTCGATGACGGGTTCGAGAGTCCGGCCGAGATGACGGCGACACGGCGCTCTGCCATAATCAGACTCCCTTCCGGCCGAGGCCGAATGCGGCACCCGCGGGTTCGGGGGTGTCCTGGTACGGGGATCCTGCGGTGAGGTTGTCGCCGCGGTTGATGCCGGGGCGTGCCTCGCGAGCCGGCCCGTCGCCGTAGACCGCCCTGACGCGGGCGGCATGGGTGGGAGCATCCGGAACGCTCGCGGGACGGTTCTTCGCCAGCTCTCTGCGCAGAACGGGCACCACTTCGCCGCCGAGGATGTCGAGCTGCTCCAGCACGATCTTCAGCGGGAGACCTGCGTGATCGATGAGGAACAACTGGCGCTGGTAATCGCCGAACGTGTCGCGCATCGCGGCGTAGCGGTCGATGACCTGCTGCGGCGAACCGACCGTCAACGGGGTCATCTCGGTGAAGTCCTCCATGCTGGGGCCGTGACCGTAGACGGGCGCGTTGTCGAAGTACGGCCGGAACTCGTTCACGGCATCCTGCGAATTGGCACGCATGAACACCTGCCCGCCGATACCGACAATGGCTTGCTCGGGCGTGCCGTGGCCGTAGTGCGCGAAACGCTGACGGTACAGCTCGATCAGGCGCTGGTAGTGCTCCTTGGGCCAGAAGATGTTGTTCGCGAAGAAGCCGTCGCCGTAGTACGCGGCCTGCTCGGCGATCTCCGGAGTGCGGATCGAGCCGTGCCACACGAACGGAGCCACGCCGTCGAGCGGACGCGGGGTGGAGGTGAAGCCCTGCAGCGGCGTGCGGAACTTGCCCTCCCAGTCGACGACATCCTCATCCCAGAGCTTGCGCAGCAGCGCATAGTGCTCGATGGCAAGCGGCAGACCCTGGCGAATGTCCTGACCGAACCACGGGTAGACGGGGCCGGTGTTGCCGCGGCCGAGCATGAGGTCGGTGCGGCCGTCGGAGATGTGCTGCAGCATCGCGAAGTCCTCGGCGATCTTCACCGGGTCGTTCGTGGTGATCAGCGTCGTCGAGGTCGACAGGATGATGCGCTCGGTCTGCGCGGCGATCGCGGCGATGGTCGTGGTCGGCGACGACGACCAGAACGGCGGGTTGTGGTGCTCGCCGACCGCGTAGACGTCGAGACCGACCTCTTCAGCGTGCTTGGCGATCGTGAGAGCGTCCTTGATCTTCTGGCGCTCGCTGGGGGTCTCCCCCGTGACCGGGTTCTGGGTGACGTCACTGACGGTGAAAAGTCCGAACTGGATGCCTGAAGTCTGGGCCTGGTCGCTCATGATGTGATGCTCCGGGTTCTCGGGGCGGATGCGGTGACATCCGTGTCTCTATGCAACTGAATGTATCTGTTGCAACGCAACCCAGGCAACTCTATTCCCGACCGATACCCTCGGGGGATGAGCAGTACCCCACAGACCGGAGCGTTCTCCGGCTCGGCCGTCCGACCGCGCAGGCGCGTTCCGTTCTGGGACAACGCACGATACGCCTGCATCATCCTCGTCGTGCTCGGCCACGCGATCCAGCGCCTCACCTACGACTCCGACATCGCGATGGCGCTGTATCTGTCGATCTACGCGTTCCACATGCCGGCGTTCGCGATCATCGCCGGCTACTTCTCGAAGTCGACGCCGCCGACCAAGCGGCAGATGTCGCGGGTGATCACCGACATCCTCGTGCCGTACGTCATCTTCGAGCTGCTGTGGACCCTCACCAAGTGGGCGTTCAAGGGCGAGGCGAATCCGAACCTCACGCAGCCGTCGTGGACGCTGTGGTTCCTGCTCGCGCTCGGCATCTTCCGGCTGGTTCTCCCGTATCTGGCGCTGCTGCGTTGGCCGCTGGTGTGGGCGGTGCTCATCTCCGTCGGCGCCGGATACCTACCGAACGTCGACAGCACGTTCTCGCTCTCGCGCACCCTCGGCTTCCTGCCGTTCTTCGTGCTCGGCTGGTGGGTGCATGAGCACGACCTCGTGAACCGGCTGCGGCTGATCGATTTCCGCCCGTGGTGGCTGCGCGCCATCGCCGTGCTCGTCTTCGGCATCGTCGGTTTCATCGCGTGGAACTGGGTGAACGTCTGGAAGGGCGTCGACCTCGACACCTGGTTCTTCTACAACGACTCATACTCCGATTTGGGCTCGCCGGAGTGGTGGTCCGGCGGCATCCGCCTGCTGCTGATCCTCATCGGCCTGGTGCTGAGCGTTGCCTTCTTCGCGCTCATCCCCCGAGGAAACCACTGGTGGACGACGTTCGGTCAATACACGATGTACGTCTATCTGCTGCACTCGTTCGTGCTGTACCCGTTCCGCGAATCCGGCATCCTTCGCGACGCGGAGCCGACCTGGATCTGGCTGCCGAGCGTCATCGTGCTCTCGGTCGCGATCGCCCTTGTGCTTGCCACCAAACCCGTACGCTGGGTGTTCCGGCCCCTGGTCGAACCGCGGGCACGCTGGCTGTTCTCGGACGAACGCCTCGCGGAGACATCTCGCCGAGAAGACCCGACCGGATCGCGCCGCCCAAGAGACCGCTGATCACGCGGCGGGTGCGTCCGCACGGATGTGTCTCGTCGCATGCGCGACGTACCAGATCAGCACCACCAGCAGCAGCAGTTCCGCGGCGATGTAACCGTAGTGCAGCCAGGATTCACCGGGATCCCCGCCGGCGATGATGACGTCGCTGCGCGCCGCGAGCGCGGGTCGGATGACGAACGATTCGACGATCATCACGAGCCACATCGCGCCGATCAGCAACCAACCGCGCCGCGACTCACGCGGGCGGGCCTGGCCGATCAGCGTCAGCACGAGCAGGATGATCCATCCCGCCACCGACAGCGCGATGAACACCAGTCGCCCGACTCCGAGGCCCAGCGCCGTGGTGATCCCGGGTGCCAGGAACTTCAGCGGCGTCTCCATGAAGCTCAAGCCCACGATCAGCCCGATCCACATGGCCGGCAGTAACAAACGAAGCGCAATCCACAGTCGAGGCACGCGTCCAGGTTAGCCACGACGAGATCTCTCGAAACACTCGGGCCGGTGTGCCCGAACCCGACGTACTCTCGGGGCATGGCTGATCTGAACCTCCCCGTGCTCGACTTCTCTCTGCTCGATCAGGGACCGGATGCGGCCGCGAAGTTCCGTGACGAGCTGCGCGCCGCGACCCATGACGTCGGGTTCTTCTACCTCACCGGAACCGGTGTGACCCCTGAGCTCTCCGAGCGTCTTCGGCAAGCGGCGCGCGACTTCTTCGCCCTGCCCGAAGAGGAGAAGCTCGCCATCGAGAATGTGAAGAGCCCGCAGTTCCGCGGCTACACGCGCACGGGCGGCGAGCTGACCCAGGGAAAGGTCGATTGGCGCGAGCAGATCGACATCGGACCGGAGCGGGATGCCGTCGACGACGGCCCGGCGTTCAACCGGCTCGTCGGGCCGAATCTCTGGCCGGCGACCCAGCCCGAACTGCGCACGGTCGCCGAGGAATGGCATGCGCACCTGAGCAGCGTCGCGCGCAAGCTGATGCGCAGCTGGGCACTGGTTCTGGGAGCCGACGAGTCGCACTTCGACTCCAGTTTCGATGATCCGGCGACACTGATGAAGATCGTGCGGTACCCCGGCACCGATGCGCCGGAACCTCAGCAGGGCGTCGGGGCGCACAAGGACGGCGGCGTGCTGACGCTGCTGTGGGTCGAGCCGGGAAAGGGCGGTCTGCAGGTCGAGCGGGGCGGCGCGTGGGTCGATGCACCCTCCGTGGACGGCGCGTTCGTCGTCAACATCGGTGAGATGCTCGAGTACGCCACCGGCGGCTACCTCAAGGCCACGAACCACCGGGTGATCTCACCGAAGGCTCCCGACGACCGCATCTCGGTGCCGTTCTTCTTCAACCCGGCCCTCGATGCGCAGGTGCCGATCATCGATCTGCCCGAAGATCTGAAAGCCGAGTCGCTCGGGGTGAGCGATGAGTCCTCGAACCCGATCCACGGTCTGTACGGCGAGAACGCCCTCCGGTACCGGCTGCGGGCGCATCCGAACGTCGCCGAGATCCACCACGCAGACCTGCTGGGCGCTCAGAGCGTCTGACCGCCGGTCTCGACGATTGCCCGGAGCGCCTCCAGGTGCGCGGCGAAGGCTTTCTGCCCCGCACCGGTGGAGCGCACCCACGTTCTGGGACGGCTGCCGACGTACCCCTTGCGCGCGGCGATGTAACCGGCTGCCTGCAGATGCGAGATCGCTTTGCTGAGGGCGGAGTCTCCTGCCTGGATGATGTCGGCGAGAGTCCCGAAATCGATCTCGATTCCCTCCGTGAGGGATGCCATCAGCGAGAAGCGGATGGGACTGGCGAAGCTGTCGTCCAAGCGCAGACGCGGATGCGGCTCGCGCGCACGCGCATCGTCCGCCCCGGTCATCGGTGCTCAGCATTCCGCCGGTTGGACGAGACGTCGCGCATCACCACTCCGATGCCCGAGACGACGAGGAACATCGCAAACACTGCTGCTCCAGCGGACAACGAGACTTGAATCGTGACGAGGGACGTCCACGCGCCGAGGCCGATGAGAGCGAGGAAGACCACTGCCGCGACGCTCAGAGCGATCCACTGCGGCCGACGCCACCCTTGTGCCAGTCCCGGCACGGACGCCCATGCCCGCTTCGCGATTGTGATTCCCAGCAGAACGCACATCAGCACGAGCGCAACGACGGATCCGCTTGCGGGATCGCCGAGTCCGACAGCGGCGATCATCGCCCCGATGAGCGCTCCGACCACTGTCGTCGAGATCGCGGCACGTCCGGTGAACCGCTCAGACTCGGCGCGTACAACGCTTTCGTCGGGGCGGGCTGATCGCCACTGCTTCGTCGCCAGACTCCCGAATGCGACCAGCGACACGACCAACGGCACCAGAACGAGAAGATCGGATGGCAGATCACCCGGTGGCATCAACCCGAGTGCCATCGTCGGCACGAACACGATCAGGTACGGCACGGACCAACTACGCAGCCACGACTGCTGGAACCCCGTCCGATCGCGGAGTTCGCCGGCGCATTCCATCCAGATAACCAGGGCCACGATGATCAGCAGTGGAATCTGCCGCCCCGGCGGCCCCCACTGCATGGAGACCAGCACAGCCGAGAGAAGCGCCCCCACCACGGCGCCGTCGATCAGGTGCAACCAGCCGAGCATCCGTCGATCGATGCGCTCCTCGCGACGCCGCTCGACCAGGCCGGCTGCGTCGAGAAAAGCACTCGCGACCTCTGCCGTCGGCGGCAGGAGGGGCTCGGCACCGCCCATCGGCTTCTGCTCCATCACGCGTGCTCACCGATCCTCTCGCCACGCCGTCCCAACACGACGAAGAGTACGGTGACGATCGCGCCGACGCCGCCAGCCGCGATCCACGTGGCCGGACCGAGCAGGGTCGGAAAGGCGATGGCCATGACGAGCACGACAGCGGAGACCGCCATGAGCGCCCAGTGCGGCCAGCGCCATGCGGCACCGATGCTCGGCAGCCCCCACGGCTTCGAGTAACTGAGGATCCAGACGACGAGGCCGAGCAGAAGGACCATCGTCGCCACGGCGGAGACGAAATCGTTGGGCACCGCCGCCACGACGATCGCCGCCCCCATCATCAGGCCGATCACGGCCGTTCCGGTTGATTCGGCGCGAGTAAACGAGCGGTGAGCACGGCGGCTCACCCCGCTCGACCCACGAGCGCGTGTCAACTGTCTGACCCCGCGCGCCAGAAATACGACGAAGGCGATGATGCCGGGAACGAAGAAGAACGGTTCGGGGATCTGCGCGTCGAGAAGACGGAGCACGAACATGGCCGCGAAGCAGGAGACAAGGACGACGATCAGTGCGCTCCAGCCCCACCATGAGTACCCCGTCGGTCGGCGCTGGGCACCGTTTTGCTCCTGGAGGCCCGCGCTGAGCTGGATCCACAGCCCCATGGCTACCAGCAGGAGGAGAAACGTCGAGCCCGCTTCACCGCGAAGCATGCTGAGCGCCAGCGTCACGTAGGCGCCGAGAATGGCACCGCTCACGATGTCCAGCCACCCCATCGCACGGCGGTCGATGCGGTCGTCGCGTCGTTGCTCGACGGTTCCGATCCCATCGAGGTACGCCTGTGCCACAGCGGGCGACGGCGGCTCCGGTGGCACGGATGCCGGTGCGTCACGCTGATCCATCGGGGGCCTCCTCCGCCGACTTTCCTCATGGAAAGTTCAGTCACTTTCCTACCGGAAAGTTCGTGAGGAGTCAATGACTCCGCGGGCTTAGCCTGTCTCCATGTCGGAGCAGTTCTTCACCCTCGGCCATTCCGACCGACCGATCGACGCCTTCATCGCGCTGCTGCGATCGGCCGGGATCGAGAACGTCGTGGATGTGCGCAGGCTGCCCGGATCCCGACGGCATCCGCAGTTCGATGAGGACTCGCTGCGCGAATCGCTCCGAGCTGCTGGCATCCGTCTCGATCGCATCGCCGAGCTCGGCGGCCGCCGGCCGGTGTCGAAAGTCGTGCCTTTCGAGACCAATGCGTTCTGGCAGAACAGGAGCTTCCACAACTACGCCGATTATGCGCTCTCCGATGATTTCCGCACCGGGCTCGACCGCTTGCTCGCGATCGGGAGCGAGCGACGGACGACCGTCATGTGCTCAGAGGCCGTCTGGTGGCGGTGCCACCGGAGGATCATCGCCGACCATCTGCTCGCCCGCGGCGAGGAAGTCTTCCATCTGATGGGACGGGAGCGCAGGCAGCCGGCGGAACTCACGGAGGGGGCCGTTGTCGACGGCACCGATGTCGTCTACCCCGCCTGAGCGCCGGGAACGACGAAGGCCGCCCCACACCCGGGGCGGCCTTCCAAGAAAGTTTTGCGCGATTGAACGCTGGTCGAATGCCTTATCGACGAAGCCCCAGACGCTGGATCAGCGAGCGGTAGCGCTCGATGTCCACGCTCTGGAGGTAGCCGAGCAGACGGCGGCGCTGACCGACGAGCAGGAACAGTCCACGACGCGAGTGGTGGTCGTGCTTGTGCTCCTTGAGGTGCTCGGTGAGGTCCTTGATGCGCTGCGTCAGCATTGCGGCCTGCACCTCGGGGGATCCGGTGTCACCGGGGTGCGTCGCGTACTCTTCGATGATCGCCTTCTTGACGTCTGCTTCCAGTGCCATAGATTCGATCCCCTTTCACTCATTGCGCGGCGCCCGACGCCTGATGCGAGGGCTCTCTTTATCCGCGGCCGATCAAACGGCAACCTGTAGAGTCTACCAGTCGTCGACCCGTCTCCGGGACCTGGCCGGTTCCGACGAGCGCCCCTCGAACGGGTAGCCTCATGAGGTGAACAGCGCCCTGATCGATCTGCGCCCATTCCGGGCCAGTAAGGCGTTCACCCGGCTGTGGATCGGCTCCACGCTGGCGGGCATGGGCGGCCAACTCACGCTCGTCACGGTCATGCTGCACGTGTTCGAGCTCACCGCCAGCACCTTCGCGGTTTCGATGGTCGCCGTCGCCGGCCTCGTGCCGATGATCCTCGCCGGTCTGTACGGCGGGATGCTGGCCGACGCCTTCGACCGCCGCATCGTGGGCCTGGTCGCCGCCGTCTTCACTTTCGTCTCGACCCTGCTGCTCGCGGTGCTCACCTGGACGCAGTTGGAGACGATCTGGTGGCTGTACGCACTCAGCATCATCAACGCCGCCGCCAATTCCGTCGGACTCGCCACACGCAGCGCGATCATCCCCCGACTGATCCCCCGCGAGCTGCTGGCATCGGCATCGGCGCTGAACGGCATCACGATCGGGATCATGGTCATGGCCGGGCCCGCTCTCGCCGGCATCCTCGTCGCCACCACCGGTTACGGCTGGACGTACACGATCGACGTCATCCTGATGCTTGCGATGTTCATGGGCCTGTGGACGCTCCCCTCCCTGCGCCCCGAAGGAACGATCGTTCGGCCGGGCCTGGAATCCCTCGTCGACGGCTGGCGGTTCCTCAAGCGCGCCCGCAACATCCGGATGCAATACATCCTCGACATCATCGCGATGACGTTCGGTCAGCCGATGGCGCTGTACCCGGCGCTCGGGACCGTCCTGCTCGGCGGGGGCGCCATCACCACCGGAGCCCTCACCGCGGCCGTCGCCGCGGGAACCTTCCTGTCGAGCCTGTTCTCCGGACGCGTCGTGCGCTACCGCTGGCACGGACGCGGCATCCAGCGCGCCATCCAGGTGTACGGCGCCGCGATCTTCGCGTTCGGGGCCGTACTGCTCATCGGGGTCTGGATGCCGCCGGCCAGCGACACCGCGGTCAACCTCGGCCTCGTGATCGCCGCATGCATCGCGCTGGCCGTCTCCGGCGGTGCCGATAACGTCAGCTCGATCTACCGGAGCACGATGATGCAGTCCTCGGTGCCCGATAGCATCCGCGGCCGCCTGCAGGGCATCTTCGTCATCGTCGTGACCGGCGGCCCGCGCGTCGGCGCTCTCTACGCCGGAACACTCGCGACGCTCACATCGCTGTGGTTCCCACCGCTGCTGGGCGGATTCATCGTCATCGTGCTGGTGGCGCTGCTCGTGCGTCTCACGCCGCGATTCCGCGACTACGACGCAGAGAACCCCGTGCCCTGATGGACACGGGGTTCTCGGGCAGAGGGTCAGCCGGCCTGCAGTGAGCCCTGCAGGTCGAGGGTGATCGTGACGTCCTTGCCGACGAGCACGCCACCGGTCTCGAGCGCGGCGTTCCAGGTCAGGCCGAAGTCTTCGCGGTTGATCGTGGTCGATGCCGAGGCACCGGCCTTGTAGTTGCCGTACGGGTCCTGCCCGAAGCCGCCGAAGTCGAACTCGAAGCTCACCGGCTTCGTGATGCCGCGGATCGTCAGGTCGCCGTCGACGAAGAAGTCGCCGTTCTCGGCGCGTGCGCCGGTGGAGACGAAGTCCATCGTCGGAAAGTTCTCGGTGTCGAAGAAGTCGGCCGAGCGCAGGTGACCGTCGCGTCCCTCATCGTTGGTGTCGACCGAGGTGACGTCGACGGAGGCTTCGACCTTCGCATCGAGCGGGTTCTCCGGGGCGACCAGCGTCGCGCTCTTCATGCCGAAAGTTCCGCGCACCTTCGAGATCATCATGTGACGGACGCTAAAAGTCACTTCGCTGTGGGCGGGGTCGAGGGTCCAGGTGCCCGAACGGTAGCCGGGGATGTCGATCGTGGTCATGCGGTGCTCTCCTTGAGATCAGGCCGCGTTCGCGGCGTACACCCGAAGATAACTCATATGCACCTGCATGTATTCCGAGAGTGCGAGAAAAAAATGAGGGCCCCCGCTCGCAGCTTGGCTGCGAACAGGGGCCCTCGTACCGGAGCGCCAGATCAGCCGACGGCCACCAGGTCGATGATGAAGATGAGGGTCTTGCCGGAGAGGAAGTGCCCGGCGCCAGCCGGACCGTACGCGAGGTGCGGCGGAACGATGAGTTCGCGGCGCCCGCCGACCTTCATGCCGGGGATGCCCTCCTGCCAGCCTTGGATCAGGCCGCGCAGCGGAAACTGGATGGTCTCGCCACGACCCCAAGACGAATCGAACTCCTCGCCGGAGTCGTACTCGACGCCCGCGTAATGGACGGTGACAGTGTCGCCGGGACCTGCCTCGGCACCGTCGCCGTCGATGATGTCTCGGATGACGAGTTCTGCGGGAGCAGGACCGGTAGGGGCGTCGAACTCAGGCTTTGTGCGATCAGTCATGCCTCCATACAACCTGAGCACCCGGCGTCGGTCAACGCGATGACACCCGCTGACAGCGAACAGAGGTCTTGACTTCCTCTGACCCCGGGTGCACCCTGGTGTCAGACCAACTCAGCGCCCGGGAGACTCGCAGGCATCGCCGCAGCACCGGGCGCTGAGTCTTGCTGCGCGAGCCGTAGGCGAGTCGAAACCTCCCCCAAAGCAACGCCGCTGCTCTCAGTACGCCAGCAACGCGGCCCTGGTCGCGCCGGTGCGGGTGAGCAGGGCACGCTCGTCGTCGGCGGCGAGCGGGTCGCGGCCGGTGATCGCCCGTTGGCGGACGGCCGCGAGTGCGGTGGCATCACGGATGAACTGCTTCATCAGCGACCTGCGGTCTCCGCGCAGCGTCGATGCCCACTGCATCCCGACCTTCCGGCCGGCCGGTGTCGCGAGCATCGTCACTTCCTCTGGCGTGAACCATCCGGCGGCGGCGTACTCCCCCAGGCGCTCTCGGGTCACGCGCGCCTCTTCGCGGCGCAGCGCCACGATCGCCAGGATGAACCCGATGAACAGCGGAACCTGCAGCGTGACGTACAGCGCGAGGAAGTTGGCGAACATCGCCGAGCCGTTCCAGAACCCGTGCAGCAGCATCGCGCCGATGACACCGATGCCGCCTGCGCCGAGCACCGCGCTGCGAGACGCATGACGGCGGGCCGCGAGCCCCATCGCGAACCCGGTCAGGGCCGTGAACATCGCATGCGCGAACGGTGAGAGCAGCCCGCGCATGACGAAGGTCGCCGTCAACTGCGAACCGCCGCCCTCGATCAGACTGATGGCGAAGTACTGAATGTTCTCGGTGAACGCGAACCCGCCGCCGATCAGCGCCCCGTAGACGATCCCGTCAATGGGACCGTCGAAGGCGCGTCTACCGATCAAGAAGATGATGAAGATGCCCAGCCCCTTGGCGATCTCCTCGATGATCGGGGCCTGGATCACGGTACTGAGCACCTCGGGCCGCAATCCGAGCATCATCGTGATGCCCAGGTCGACGAGGAGCGTGATCCCGATCGCCGCGATCGCTCCCCACGCGATCGCGAACGCGATCAACGGCTTCGGCTCCGGTTCCCAGCGGTCGATGATGTAGACGCCGAAGAAGACGATCGCGAGCGGGAGGAGCGCGATCACGAGTCCGATACCGGATGCCACGGCGCCCAGTGCCCACACGAAGTAGCCGATCAGAACGACCAGAACGAACCCCAGAATGCCGAACAGCCAGATCGAGACCGTGCGCCCCTTCTTAGCCGGCACCGGCAGCGCAGGCAGCGCAGGACCGGGGTCCACCACGACGGGAGCCGGAGGCGTATACGCCGTCGGCTGCGCGAGCGCGGACGCGTAGACCTGCCGCTCGCCGTGCCCCTGACCAGGCTGATGCTGACCGGTTTGGGGTGGACGATACTGCGGCTGGCTGTCCTGGGGGGTGGCGGGTCCTCCGAAAGTCATAGCCAAAGCCTAGAGGCATCGATACGACGGCCGCGATCGGCGACCGGTAGCGTAGAAGTATGCGTTTCGCTCATCTGCGCGGCTCGGATTCTGCCGGCATCCATCTCGCTGTCATCGAAGATTCCGCGGCCGTCCTCGTCGCCGACCTCCTGTCCCCTGCTCCGACGACACTGCAGGAGCTCATCGAGGGCGGAGACGACGTGCTCGGCGCGCTGCGCTCGGCGCTGGCGGACGGCAGTGCCCCGCGGCATCCGCTCGCTGATTTCGGATTCGCCTCCGCGGTGCTGAACCCTCCCGTCATCCTCGCCATCGGCCTCAACTACGCGGCCCACTCCAGCGAACTGGGCCTGAAGACCGACACGGCACCGACGGTCTTCACGCTCTGGCCGAACTCGCTCACCGGCCATGATCAGGTGACCACCTGGCCGCGCTCGCTCAGCGAGTCCGTCGATTACGAGGCGGAGCTCGGCGTTCTCATCGGCGCCCCGGCGAAGGACGTCGCGTCCGAGAGCGCCCTCGACCACGTCTGGGGGTACACCGTCGTCAACGACATCACCGCCCGCGACATACAGTTCGCTGAAGCGCAGTGGTCGCGCTGCAAGTCGTTCGACGGCTTCACCCCGACCGGTCCGTTCGTCGTGACCGCTGACGAGGTCGCGGACCCGCAGGATCTTCACATCTGGACCACCATCGACGGCCACACCGTGCAGGATGCCAGCACCGGGCAGATGGTCCGGTCCGTCGCGACGCTCATCGCGCACCTGTCGCAGTCGATCACCCTGCAGCCCGGAACGCTGATCTCGACCGGAAGCCCCGGCGGCGCCGGCTACTCGCGCGACCCGCAGATCTTCCTGCGCGACCGCTCGACGGTGACTGTCGGCGTCGACGGCATCGGCGAGCTGACCACCCACTGCCGCATCGACGGCTGATCGGCCAGCACCCCGGTCGCTGCGCCGGTCAGATCTGGATCATGTCCTCCGGCGGGATGATGTTGATCGCCGCCGTCGCGGCCTCCAGGCCCGACAGCCGCGCTGGGGAGAGTTGCTTGGTGACCTCTTCGCGCGACATCAGCTCAGCCTCGACGACGAGGTCTGCGACGTTCCGATTCGTCAGCAGAGCGGTCTTGGCCAGCGCCGCCGCCGCGGCGTAGCCGATGAACGGGGTCAGTGCGGTGATGACGCCGACGGATGCTCCGACCATGGCGCCGAGGCGGTCCTCGTTCGCGGTGATGCCGTCGACGCAGTTGACGCGCAGCGTCCACATGGCCTGACGCATCCAGGTGATCGACTGGAAGATCGAGTGCGCGATGACTGGCTCGAAAGCGTTCAGCTGCAGCTGACCGGCCTCGACAGCCATCGTCACAGTCGTGTCGGCGCCGACCACCGAGAAGGCGACCTGGTTCACGACCTCGGGAATGACGGGGTTGACTTTGGCGGGCATGATGCTCGAACCCGCCTGCTTCGCCGGCAGGTTGATCTCCCCGAAACCGGCCTGCGGCCCCGACGACAGCAGCCGCAGGTCGTTGCAGATCTTTGACAGCTTGATCGCATTGCGCTTGAGAGTCGAGGAGAACGACATGAATGCGCCGGTGTCGCTGGTCGACTCGACGAGGTCGGACGCGGTCTCGAGATCAAGGCCGCTGATCTCACGCAGGTGCTTGAGGACCGACGTCGAGTAGTCCACGTGCGTGGTGATCCCGGTGCCGATCGCGGTGGCGCCCATATTGATCTCGAACATCAGCTTGGCGTTCTCGGTGAGGCGCGAGTGGTCTTCACCGAGCGTCGTCGCGAACCCATGGAACTCCTGGCCGAGAGTCATCGGCACGGCATCCTGAAGCTGTGTGCGCCCGACCTTCAGCACATCGTGGAACTCAACAGCCTTGGCAAGGAAGGAGCGGCGCAGCAGTTCGAGCTCGTCGAGCAGCGAGCGCAGGTTCAGCGACAGGCCGATCTTGATCGCCGTCGGATAGACGTCATTGGTGGATTGACTGCGGTTGGTGTGATCGATCGGCGAGAGGAACGCGTAGTCGCCCTTCTCGCGCCCCGCCATCTCGAGAGCGATGTTGGTGATGACCTCGTTCGCGTTCATGTTCGTCGAGGTGCCGGCGCCGCCCTGGATGACGCCGACCGTGAACTGGTCGTGGAACTCGCCGTCGATGACGCGCTGGGCCGCAGCGTCGATCAGCTCGGCGCGCTGCCGGTCGAGGACGCCGATCTCACGGTTCGCTCTGGCGCTGGCCTGCTTCACCATCGCGATCCCGCGGATCAGATCCGGGTACACCGAGATCGGCCGCTTCGTGATCGGAAAGTTCGCGTCGGCGCGGGCGGTGTGGATGCCCCAGTACGCCTCGGCGGGTATTTCCATGCTTCCGAGCGAATCGGTCTCGGTGCGGGTCGGTGCGGGCGCGTCGGATTCCATGTCACTTCCTCGTGGGTGGTGGCGGATGAAGCTCGGGGGTGCTTCCATCCTATGCCGCGCGCACGGCAAGAGCCCGATGAATCAGTGACCGACGACGATGATGAGGATACCGGCGATGACAGCCAGTGCGCACAGGACGAAGCACGCGTATGCGCCGATGAGCGCGAGACGTTTCTGCCCGGCACTGAGGGGGCTCTTCTTCGCCGCCTTGGCGGCCTGGCGCTCGGCGCGCCTGACCTGCTTCTCCGTGAGGATCGTGATCGCATCGGTGAACTCCGCGGGCGTCACCACCGGGATCCGTCCCGCCCGCACGAGCAGCCGCAGACCGGTGGCGTAGAACGTCACGATCGCCGCAGCGCCCAGCAGAGCGGCGAAGAACACACCGACGAACGCCATCCAGTCGATCTCGATGCTCATTGCTGTGCCTCTCGGTCGGCTGCCTCTTCGTCAGATACGTCCCATTCGGCAAGCTCCGCACGCGCTCGACGGCTCGCGCGCAGAGACTCCCACTCGTGCGCGGCGCTCTGCGCCTCGGCGAGCTTTCGATTGGCGCGATCTGCCGCTTTGCGCGCTGCCTTGATCTCAGCGACCGAGCCACCGTTCTTCTTGAGCTTGCGTGCGCGACGACCGGCCTTCTCGGCATCCGCGGCCTTGCGCTCGGCACGATCGAGAGCGCGGACGAGTTCGATCCGCGTCTGCCGGCGCGTGGGCGGGGGTACGTCGGGATGCTCGACGGCGCGGCCGGATTCGGCGACACCGCTCATCGCGTTCTCGGAAGTGACCGCGTTCCGGCGCGACCTCAGGAACAGAGCGACGATGATCACCAGCGCGAGGACCGCATCGATCGCCACGCCCCAGTTGCCCAGCCACACCACCAGCAGCGCGGCCAGCGCGCCGACGGTCGCCGCGGCCGGAAGCGTCAGCAGCCAACCGATGGCGATGCGGCCGGCCGTGCGCCAGCGCACCGTCGAGCCGCGACGGCCCAGACCAGAGCCGATCACCGAGCCGGAGGCGACCTGCGTCGTCGACAGCGCGAAGCCGAGAGCGCTGGAAGCGAGGATCGTGGCTGCGGTCGAGCTCTCCGCTGAGAATCCCTGGGCGGGTTTGACCTCGGTGAGTCCCTTGCCGAGCGTGCGGATGATCCGCCATCCGCCCAGGTAGGTTCCGAGGGCGATGGTGAACGCGCAGGCGACGATCACCCAGAGGTACGGATCCGCGTCGTCCTGGTTCTGCCAGCCGACCGTGATCAGTGCGAGGGTGATCACGCCCATCGTCTTCTGCGCGTCGTTGGTGCCGTGCGCGAGGGCGACGAGCGATGACGTGAAGATCTGCCCCCATCGGAAACCGTCGCGGCCATCGGGCTTGCCGTCGTATCGCCGAGTGATCGAGTAGGCGATCTTCGTCGCGACGTACGCGATGATCCCGGCCGTGAGCGGAGCGATGAGAGCGGGCAGCACGATCTTCGACAGCACCATGCCGAAGTCGATCCCGCCGAGTCCGACCCCGACGATCGTCGCGCCGATGAGCCCGCCGAACAGCGCATGCGATGAGCTGGAAGGCAGACCCAGCAGCCAGGTCAGCATGTTCCACGTGATCGCACCGATGAGTCCGGCGAAGATCACGGCGAGGAAGAGCTCGGCGCCGGCCTGCAGGATTGCGCCTTCGTTGATGATGCCGTGCGAGACCGTCTTCGACACTTCGGTCGAGAGGAAAGCGCCGACGAGATTGAGCACCGCGGCCAGCAATACCGCGGTCTTGGGCTTGAGGGCACCGGTCGCGATCGGTGTGGCCATCGCGTTGGCGGTGTCGTGAAAGCCGTTCGTGAAATCGAAGAAGAGTGCCAGTGCGATGACCAGCACGACGATGAGGGCTGCGGTCTCCACCATTCGCTTTCAGATCGAGGAATCTGGAATGTGTGCCGACGAGATCGGCGTGGTGAACGAAGAGTTCACCGCGGGTTTGTTGTCCGTTAACCGGCCCCGACAAATCCTCGCACCGGGCACACCTCCGGTCAACTCGACACGGGATACCGTGGAACGGTGACCAAAGCCCCCATCGCCGCCCGCCGCTCACACGTCCGCACGCACCACGGAGACGTCTTCGACGACCCCTACGAGTGGCTGCGTGAGAAGGAATCGCCCGATGTCGTCGCCCATCTCGAGGCGGAGAACGCACACACCGACGAGGCGACAGCACACCTCGAGGGGCTGCGCGAGCAGCTGTTCCAGGAGATCAAGGGCCGCGTGCAGGAGACCGACCTCTCGGTGCCGTCGCGGCGAGGCGACTGGTGGTACTACCGCCGCAGCGAAGAGGGTGCGCAGTACGGCATCCAGTGCCGGGCCGCGGCAGAGCCCGGCGACTGGACGCCCCCGACGCTCACGCCAGGTGTTCCGGTGCCCGGCGAAGAGATCCTGCTCGACGGCAACGCCGAAGCCGAGGGGCACGAGTTCTTCTCCCTCGGTGCCTTCGATGTATCCGATGACGCCACGAAGCTGCTCTGGGCGCCGGACTACGAGGGCGACGAGCTCTACACGATCCGCGTGCGCGATCTGGTGACGGGTGAGACCCTCGCCGATGAGATCCCGCAGACGGGGGGAGGATTCTTCACCCCGGATGGCGCGGCGATCGTCTACACGACCCGCGATGAGGCCTGGCGTCCCGACACCCTCTGGCTGCACCGTCTCGGCACGGAAGTCGCCGACGACGTGAAGCTGTTCCACGAACCCGATGAGCGGTTCTGGCTGGGCGCGGGTCTCACCCGCAGCCGCCGGTACCTCGTGATCGGCGTCGGCTCGAGCATCACGACCGAGGAGTACCTCGTCGATCTTCGCGGGGAGATCACCGCCGAGCCGCAGCTGATCTGGCCGCGGGTCGAGGGCGTCGAGTACGAGGTCGAGCACGCCGTCATCGAGGGCGAGGACCGCCTGCTGATCCTGCACAATCAGGATGCTCTCGATTTCGAGCTCGTCTCCGTCGCAGCATCCGATCCTCAGGGCGAGCGGCACGTGATCATGCCGCACGAGGCCGGGCGGCGGCTTCTCGGCGTGGATTGCTTCCGCGACTTCGCCGTCGTCGGGTACCGCAGCGAAGGACTGGAACGGATCGGACTGCTCGACTACTCATCGGATGCCGTCGACGAGCTCGCCTTCGACGAGCCGCTGTTCTCAGCGGGGCCAGCCGGCAACCCCGAGTGGCACGCGCCGTTTCTGCGCCTGTCGTACACCTCGTTCGTGACGCCGGCGACCGTCTACGACCTCGATCTTGCGACCCGCGAGCTCGTGCTGCGCAAGCAGCAGCCGGTGCTCGGCGGGTACGAGGCATCCGAATACGCGCAGGAGCGCCGGTGGGCCGAAGCATCCGACGGCACCGCGGTGCCGATCTCGCTGGTGTGGAAGAAGTCATTCGGCGCGCCGGGCGACACCGTGCGCCCGCTGCATCTGTACGGGTACGGCTCGTACGAGCACTCCATCGACCCCGGATTCTCCGTCGCCCGCCTGTCCGAGCTCGACCGCGGCGTCGTCTTCGCGGTCGCGCACGTGCGCGGCGGCGGCGAGATGGGCCGCAACTGGTACGAGGACGGCAAGCTGCGCAACAAGCGCAACAGTTTCACCGACTTCGTCGCATGCGCCGAACACCTCATCGACACCGGCGTGACCTCTCCCGAGCGGATGGTCGCCGAGGGCGGCAGCGCGGGCGGGCTGCTGATGGGCGCGGTCGCGAACCTCGCTCCGACGCGGTTCGCCGGCATCCTGGCATCCGTCCCGTTCGTCGACGCACTCACCTCGATCCTCGACCCGTCGCTGCCGCTCACCGTCATCGAGTGGGACGAGTGGGGCGACCCCTTGCACGACCCCGAGGTCTACGAGTACATGAAGTCGTACACGCCCTACGAGAACGTGCAGCCAGGCGGCGCCTACCCGCGCATCCTCGCCATGACCTCGATCAACGACACGCGGGTGCTGTACGTCGAGCCGGCCAAGTGGGTCGCGGCCCTCCGGCACGCCGGCGCGCAGGACGTGCTGCTCAAGTGCGAGATGGCGGCCGGGCACGGCGGCGTGAGCGGACGGTACAACGCCTGGCGCGAGCGCGCCTTCGAGCTCGCCTGGATGCTGGACGCCCTCGGCCTCGCCTGAGCCGCGCGGGCCCGGGCGCCCGACCGTCACCCGGGCGCCCGCTGCATGTCTGGGTTGTTGCGGGTCAACGGCGCCGGGACTCGCCGCTTCCCGGACACGCCCCGCGGGATGTCTGGGTTGTGGCCGGTATTCGGGCCGCGGACCCGCTTCTTCCCAGACATGCCACTCGCTCTGCACAACACAGCGACGACGCCAGTTGTCCAGACCTCGCGGGTCTGGGGGCCCTGAGGCGCCGTCGAACAGGCTTTGATGGCCGGATGACCCGACGCAGACCACTCCCGCTCGACCTGGGCAACGGCCCCTTCGCCGTCTCGGTGGCACGAGATCACGGTGTGTCCGCGTCGCGCCTCCGCGCCACCGACCTCGAGTCGCCCACGCGCGGGGTGCGCTCGCTCGTCGGCCCCGCGGCCGAACCCCTGGATCTCACACAGGAGACAGCCACGCAGCGCATGATCCGGCTGTACGAGGACATGTGCGCGCGGGCACGAGCGTTCGCTCCTGCGCTGACGCCGGCGCAGTTCTTCAGTCACGACACCGGGCTCGGGCTGATCGGAGCCCCGCTGCCGTATTCGACGAGCGCCCAGCTCGACCTGCACGTGTCCGTGCGGCGGCCAGCGCCGCAGCCCGAGCGCAAAGGCGTAACCGCGCACCGACTTCAGACACGTGAGGCTGCGCGATGGACGATAAAAGACCTGCCGATCGAGCACCCGGCTCGGATGTGGCGACAGGTCGCCGCGAGCTGGAGCCTGGATGACCTGATCGCCGCCGGGGATTTCCTCGTGCACCCGCGCAATGGGCTGATGACCATCGACGATCTGTGGGCCGAGGTCCATGATGCCGGAGACGTGCGCGGCATGCTTCGGCGCGCGCTCCTCGAGATTCGGGAGGGTGCGGAGAGTCCGAGGGAGACTGCCCTCCGACTGGCCATCACGCGCGCGGGTCTGCCTCAACCGGAGCTCAACTGGAACCTGCACGACGATGCTGGCAGGTTCATCGCGCGGCTCGACATCGCCTATCCGCGGTATCGCGTTGCAGCGGAGTACGACGGTCGCCAGCACGCAGAGGAGGTCCAGTTCGCCAAGGATGCTGATCGCTGGGACGACATCCGCACGCACGACTGGACCCTGGTGCGTGTGCTCAGCCATCACCTGCATCCCGACCCTCAGCCGGCGATCGACAAGGTCGCGCAGGCACTCATCGCCGCAGGTTGGCGGCCCGGACGACGATGACATGTCGGAGAAACTGCGGGTCACGGCATCCGCAACCGCCACCTATCCCGACACGCTCCGGAATGCGTCCGGGAAGAGGCGGGTACGACGGTGAAATACCCGGAACAACCCCGACATACCCCGCCGGTCTGGTGGGCACGGCAGGTGGGACGGGCGGCCGGGCCCGGGATGGGCAGAGCGGGCCCGAGGCAGGCCGGGCCGGCCCAGACAAACCGGGCGGGTCAGCCGAAGAGCGCGGCAGCCTCGTCGTAGCGGTAGCGGGGCACGGTGTTGAGCTCGCCGAGGGCCTCTTCGAACTCGACGCGCACGATGTCGGTGCCCTTCATGGCGACCATCTGCCCCCAGGCGCCTTCAACAATGGCGTCTGCGGCATGCAGGCCGAGCCGCGTGGCCAGCACACGGTCGAACGCCGAGGGCGAACCGCCGCGCTGAATGTGGCCGAGGATCGTCGCTCGCGTCTCGATGCCCGTGATGCGCTCGATCTCGGGCGCGAGCTGATCGCCGATGCCTCCCAGGCGCGGGCGGTTGAAGGCGTCGAGTCCCTTGTCGCTGTATGCCTCGTCCATGTTCTCGAGGGTGAATCCCTCCGACACGACGACGAGCGGTGCACGGCCGCGTTCGTGAGCGCTGGCGACCTGTGACGCGATCTCGTCGATCGACATCGGCACCTCGGGAATGCAGATGACGTGCGCTCCGGCCGCCATCCCGGCGTGCAGCGCGATCCATCCGACGTGCCGCCCCATGACCTCGGCGACCATGCACCGCTGATGCGAGTCGCCGGTGGTGCGCAGGCGGTCCATCGCGTCGGTGGCGATGTTGACGGCGGTGTCGAAGCCGAAGGAGTAGTCCGTGGCGCGCAGGTCGTTGTCGATCGTCTTCGGCACGCCGAGGACGTTCAGGCCGTCCTTCGCCAGTCGATCGGCTGCGGCGAGAGTGCCCTCGCCACCGATCGCGATGATGCCGTCGATCTTGTGCCCGTACAGCGTCTTGGCGATGTTCTCCGCACCGCCGCGCTCGCCCTCGTACGGGTTCGTGCGGCTCGTGCCGAGGATCGTCCCACCGATCTTCGACAGGCCCTTGACCTCGTGACGGGTGAGCGGCATGAAGTCACCCTCGACGACGCCTCGCCAGCCATCGCGGATGCCGACGAACTCGAGGTCGTACGACGTGGTGCCCTTGAGCACGACGCCGCGGATCACCGCGTTGAGGCCGGGGCAGTCGCCGCCGCTGGTGAGGATGCCGATCTTCATGCTGGTGCCTTCAGACGTTTCGAGAGCTGGGGGAACGGGCGACGCTGCCTGCTCTCGACCCTAGTGGCCGCGACCGTCGGATGCCATTCCGGAGGGCGCGAGAACCGCCGATCTTGCCGGGCTCATCGGCCGTGATGATCGATCTTGCCGTGAGCAGCCAAAATCGGCCCGGAAACACCCGAAAGAACCGGAATTCTTAAGCCCGATTCACGCGCCGAGCGCCTCACGCAGCAGATGCATCAGGGCGCCGAGCTGCACGGTCTCGCTCGCTGTCTCTTCGACGGCCTCACCGTCGAGTGCGCGCGCCGCGAGCCCCTGCTTCTGGTCGATGAGTTCGGCGATCTTCGTGTCGAGCGTGTGCGCGGCGATGATGCGCCACGCCGTGACCGGCTCGTCCTGACCGATGCGGTGCACGCGGTCGATCGCCTGAGTCTGCTCTGCCGCGGTCCAGCTGAGCTCGGCGAGCACGACGTTCGACGCCGCCTGCAGGTTGAGGCCGACGCCGGCCGCGGTCAGCGAGCACACCGCGACGCCGACGCTCTCGTCGCCGTTGAAGTCGTCGATCGCCTGTTGGCGCGTGGGCGTGGTCTGATCACCGCGGATCGACACGTAGCGGATGCCGGATGCCGCGAAGTGCGCCTCAGCCTGATCCATGACGTCGATGTGCTTGGCGAAGAAGACCACCTTGCCCACCGAGCGCTGCAGCTGCGCTGCGTAGTCGGCGGCGAGCAGGGCCTTGGCCTGACCGATCTTGCGCACCATCGTGAAGACGTTGTCTCCGCCGGTGCCGGCCGCGCGCGACTCTTCGAGCTCGCCGGTGGCGACCAGCCGCACGATGTCCTCATCGATCTCGCCCTCGGCGAGTCCGCGGTCTCCGCGTGCTGCGATGATGCGGCGGTACTTCGCGGCCAGCCGCTCCCCCAGCTCGCGCTCGGCCTGACGGATGCCGCGGCCGAACTCGTCGTCCAGCTGCACCGGCAGATCGGCGATCAGCTTGTCGGGCAGGTCGGCGGCGACGTCCTTCTTCTTGCGTCGGACGATGCCCATCGAGATCACCGCGTCGCGCGCCTCGCCGTAGAACGCCTTCTCGGCGGGTGTGAGGCCCGTGGCATCCAGCTTCTGCATGAGCTCGGTGCCGGGCTTGTCTCCCGTCGTCCAGCCGAGGAAGCGCCAGATCGCGTCGAAGTCCTCGACGTCATTGATCAGCGGCGTGCCGGTCAGCGCCATCATCAGCGGGTCGCGCATGCGCTCGCGGATGCGCGATGCCAGCGCCAGCACGTTCTGCGAACGCTGCGAGCCGAGGTTCTTGATGAAGTGCGCCTCGTCGACGACCATGCCCTGCAGGCCGATCGACCCGAGCCACGACAGGTGCCGGTCGAGGATCTCGTAGTTCACGATGAACACGTCGGCGAAGGCGTCGATGTCGATGCCGTCGCCCTGGATGACGGTCGCGCGACGCTGCGGCGTCCACCGCTCGACCTCGCGCGCCCAGTTCATCTTCACGACGTTGGGGACGACGACCAGCAGCGGGTACGCATCGGCGATGGATGCTGCGAGCACCGACTGCGCGGTCTTGCCCAGGCCCGGCTCGTCCGCGAGCAGGAAGCTGCGGTGGCCCGCACGCACCGATTCGAGGAAGCGCGACTGGTGCACCATCACCTCGAGCCCCTTGGGCGAGATGTGGTCGTACTCGGGGACCGGTGGGAGCGGCATCGAGGCGGAGGAACCACCGGCGCCGGTCTCGAACGCCTTGTACAGCGGCCCCATGAGCTCCCAGCCGTCCAGGCGACGGCGCGGGGTGGTGGTCGTCCGCGGCGTGAGATCGGGCGCGAGGAAGGGATTCGCGAGCTGACGCGATTCGACAGCGGGCGGCGTCACCTGTCGCTCGGCGAGAGCCGCCGGCACGACGGGCGCCTGCACGGGGGCCACATCGGTGATGATGAGCTCTTCCGGCGCGAGCTCCGCACCGGATTCGAGCAGCCAGTCGCGGCGCATGCGCTGGGCGACCGGGCTGGTCGCCTGGTCGGCCTCGAGCAGTTGGATCAGCGAGGTGTCTCGTGCGGCCGTCTTCGCCAGGATCGTGGCGACGCCGTCGAGGCGCTTGAGCAGCTCGGCGCGCGCGGAGTCGGCGAAGGAGTCATCGGCCTTCACCCGAGCGCGCTCTTCGCGCACCAGGAATGCGATGACCTGGAACTTCACCCGATTCGTGGGGCCGAGCTTGCCGCGCTGCGCCTTCGCCTCGATCTCGCGCACCTTGCGCGCGAGGATCGGGATCAGCGGGGCCTCGTCATCACGACGGGATGTCTTTCTGCGCCGCGTCGCGGCTGCTGCCGTAGTCGGCATGCTCCTCCTGAGCGTGAGTGCCGGTGCACCATCAGAGGCGAACCGTGCCGTACGTATCGTCCGCGTGTGGTGTAAGCCATGACCGTGCGGAGTTCGTTCTCGCGCTCAGCGATGCGTGAAATCCACACCTGCAACGTCGAGAACCACTCTCATCCTAGAGCATCGGCGGCGAGAATCGCGCGCGTGGCCTCGACATCCGCCGACATCTGGGTTCGCAGCGCGTCCATGCCCTCGAACGCGACCATGCCGCGCAGGCGCTGCGCGAACTCGACCGTCACGTCGTGTCCGTACAGATCGAGCCCGACCTCGTCGAGCACGTGGGCCTCGACTTGCCGGACGAGCACGTCGTCGAACGTCGGGTTGGTGCCGACCGATACAGCGGCCGGGTGGCGGATGCCGGTGTCGTGGTCATCGAGCCATCCGGCGTATATGCCGTCGGCAGGTACGAACGCGTCGGTGGTCTCGGAGAGGTTCGCCGTGGGGAATCCGAGCTCGCGGCCGCGCTTGTGCCCGTGCACGACCTCGCCGCGCACGTCGACAGGGCGACCGAGCACCTGTGCAGCCGTGGCGACGTCGCCCTCGGCGAGCAGCTCACGGATCCAGCTCGACGACACGCGCCGGTCGGAGCCGTCGATGAACACGTCGTCGACGACGTCGACGGTGAAGTCGTAGCGCGGCCCCAGCTCGCGCAGCAGGTCGGGAGTGCCGGCGCCGCGGTGGCCGAATCGGAAGTCGCGCCCCACGAGCACGGTCGACACACGCAGGGCTCCGACGAGGATGTCCTCGACGAAGTCCTCCGCCGAGCGCGATGCGAGCTCCTGGTCGAACGTCAGCACCAGCGTGGCGTCGATCCCCAGCTCTCCGAGAAGCTCGAGCTTGCGATCGACGGAGACGACGTTGACCGGGCAGAGCTCCGGGCGCAGCAGCGCGAGCGGGTTGCGATCGAAGGTCACCGCGACGGCGCGGGCGTCGGATGCCGCGGCATCCGCCTTGAGCCTCTCGATGACCGCTCGGTGACCGGCGTGCACGCCGTCGAACTTTCCGATCGCGACGACCGATCGCCCGAACTCCGCGGGGATCTCGCTCGGGTCGCGGAAGACGATCACGCGGCGACCTCCTGCCGGCGCGCGGTGGAGGCCGGAACCGCGGGCCGGTGCGTCCGCAACCACCAGATGCCGAACACCGGCAGCACGAGCGGAATGAACAGATACCCGCGGCCGAACACCGACCACACCGAATCGTGTTGGAACAGCTCGGGGGCGGTGAGGCTCAGCGTTCCGACGACGACGACGCCGGCAAGTTCGAAAACGATGGCCACCCAGGCGACGGCATACCATCCGCGCCGCCCGGCGAAGACGAGACCGAGCGTGGCGATGATGTACACGACGGCGGCGAGCGCAGAGAGCGCGTACGCCAGCGGCGCCTCGTCGAATCTGCGGAAGATCTGCACGAAGCTGCGCCCGGTGGCTGCGAGCGCCATGATCGCATAGACGATGACGAGAACGCGGCCGATGCCGGTCATCCGAGAGCGAGTGTCGGTGGTGGTCATAGCGTCTTCCATCCTAAGCGCGCAGCCCGGTGCCGGATGTGCGGTACGTGCTACGCCACCTGGACGGTCCAGATCACTTCCATGCGCCACAGCATGATCGCCACCGCGAGCGAGAGCAGGCCCAGGATGACGGTGCTCCACCGACTGCGCTCCACGAGCGCCCAGGTCACTCCTCCGACCGGCAGCAGCACGGCCGAGATCAGATAGACCCAGAACTCCAGCAGATCTCCGGTGGGCGGGTTTCCCGCGAGCGGAGCGATGATCGCGATGATCACTTGCACGATCAGCAGCAGTTCGACCAGGGCGAGCGCACCCACGGTGTAGTCACTCGGACGCCGTCCCCTCAGCCCGACGATCGCGGCGAAAAGCCCTGCCGCAACGGCGACGACCATCTGCACGATGGTGAACCACAGGATCATCGGATCTCCTCGGGCATGTTCATGGCGCTCTTGATGTCGCGTGCGCGGCGTTCGACGATGCCGATGAGCGCGCCGTCGGGGTCGATCGCCGCGGCCTGCGCTCCCCCGAGACGCTCGGCCTGGTCGACGAGGCGTTTGCCGTGGCGCAGGTCACGGGCCTCTTCTGCGGTGACGTCGAGCCGCTGCAGCACCTGCGATGCGGCGGCACCGGGGCCCAGCGGCTGCGCGTCATCGAGCGCGTCGATGCCGACAGCATCCGCAACGTCGAACGGCCCGACCCTGGTGCGGCGCAGCGCCGTGAGATGCCCGCCGACGCCCAGGCTGGCACCCAGGTCACGGGCCAGGGCGCGCACGTATGTTCCCGAGGAGCAGTCCACGATCACGTCGAGATCGAGGGCGTCGGCGGTGCGGCGTTCGGCCAGTACTTCGAAGCGCGGCACCGTGACGGCACGGGCCGAGAGCTCGACCTCCTCGCCGGCGCGGACCCGGTCGTAAGCTCTGCGCCCGTCGACCTTGATGGCTGAAACCGAACTCGGCACCTGTGTGATGTCTCCGGTGAGCGCGGCGATGCCTTCTCCGACCTGCGCGGTGGTGACGGCATCCATCTTCTCCGCCTCTGCACGCGCGACGACCTCGCCCTCGGCGTCGTCCGTCGTCGTCGCCTCGCCCAGACGAATCGTGGCGAGGTAGGTCTTGTCGGCGCCGACGACGTAGGTGAGCAGCCGGGTGGCGCCTTCGATACCGAGAACGAGCAGCCCGGTGGCCATCGGATCGAGCGTTCCCGCATGCCCGACCTTGCGTGTTCCGAACGCCCGGCGGGTGCGGGCGACGACGTCGTGACTGGTCAGCCCGCCGGGCTTGTCGACGAGGAGGATGCCGGGTGCGACCATTCATCCAGCCTACCGACGCGGACAGTGCTCGTCCTTCGTCGAACGCTCCGCATAGGCTGACGAGGTGCCTGCCCGTTCGCTGTCCCCCTCACGTCTCGCCGAGGAACTGTCGCAGTGGTACCGCGACAATGCCCGGGATCTGCCGTGGCGCCACCCGCAGTTCCACGACCGGTTCGGCGCATGGGGCACGCTGGTCAGCGAGTTCATGCTGCAGCAGACACCCGTCACACGCGTCATACCGCACCTGGCCGCGTGGCTGGAGCGCTGGCCGACGCCGACGGCGATGTCGCGTGCGACCCCGGCCGAGGTCGTGCAGCAGTGGGCGAACCTCGGGTATCCGCGACGTGCACTCTGGCTGCACCGGGCGGCCGTCGAGATCACCGAACGGCACGGCGGCGAAGTGCCGCGTGACGTCGATGCCCTGCTCGCACTCGCGGGCATCGGCGACTACACGGCACGCGCTGTCGCCACGTTCGCTTTCGGCGACCGGCATCCCGTCGTCGACACCAATACGCGCCGGGTGATCGCCCGTGCCCTCGATGGCCGGTCGCAGCCGGGACCGGCTGCCCGACGCGATCTGGTAGCAATGGCGGCGCTGCTGCCCGAGGGCGACGCCGCGTCTGCGGTGTTCAATGCCGCGGTCATGGAACTCGGCGCCGTGGTGTGCACCTCACGTGCGCCGCGCTGCGACCGTTGCCCGATCGCCGATTCCTGCGCGTGGGTGGCTGCGGGGCGTCCGGACACCGGCGATGACCGGCCCCGGCAGGCCCGCTATGAGGGGTCGGATCGGCAGGCTCGCGGGGCCGTCCTTCGGGCGCTGCGTGACAGCCCGGACGCCGTCGTTCCCGCGGATGCCGTGATCCACGATTGGGCCGACGCGGCACAACGCGATCGTGCGATCGATTCGCTGGTCGCGGACGGTCTGATCGAGGCTGTCGACGAATCGTTCCGTCTCCCCCGCTGACGGCGAGAATCGCTGATGCGTCAGAGGTGACGCGCGGTCCGGTGCGCGAGAGCGGTGAGCTCGACGCGGTTTCGGACGCCGAAGGTGCTCATCACACGCCCGATATGAACCTCTACGGTGCGAACCGAGATACCCAACGCGGTGGCGACCTCTCCGTTAGTCAGCCCTTCGATGACGCGCATCGCCACCTCGAGCTCGCGTTCCCTGAGCACCGCCGACCAGGCGACGCGGCAGTTCTCGACGGGGTCAGCATCGGTGATGATGGCGATCGGCGCCGTCGGCTCCTGGCTCCGAGCGTTCAGGTGCGCGCCGAGCCGGGCGATCCGGTCGTCCACGGTATCTCGCCATGCCGGGGTTCCGGCGTCTTCGAACAGGCTCCGCGCGGCGCGCAGGTGGCGTCGCCCGGCAAGCACGTCGCCGTGGACGACGCAGGCAGATCCGAGCAGCGCCTCGACTCTTCCCCGGCAGAACGACGAACGCAGTCCGCGCCCCGCTGCTGCGATGTCGTCGTGCTCTCGTCGCCAGCTCGCCTCGGGGAGCCGTCGGATGCGCACGAGCAGTTCACGCGTCATGCGCTGCTCTGGCGGCTCCACGCGCCGTCGATCGGTTATCGGACCGACCTCGTCGAGGCCCGGCAAGCTCAGCGCCGGCTCCTCCGCTCCCCGGTCGTGCCAGAGCGCGAGCTCCGCGTCGGCCTGCTCCCGCGCTCCGCCGAGGTAGGCGGAGAGTCCCCGGTCGACGATCGCGTCGATCCGGATGCCGTGGGGCAGCGTGGCCGCCAGGACCTGCGGCAGCGCCCCCGTGCCGCCGAGAGCGTTGATGTCGAGCCGGCGGGCCAGCACCGTGCCCAGCCCCGCGAACGGTACACCGATCGGAAGGTCGACGGATGCCGACGAAAGCCGCTCTCGCGCCGTGCCGATGTCGCCGCGCCAGAAGTACAGCAGTGCTTCGGTGACAGCAAGATGGGCGCCCATGAGCGGACTGCGTTCGAATCCGGTCATCAGCGGGTCCGTCTCGCTGATGTACGCGGATGACGTACGTGCCAGCAGCAGCAACCCGTGTTCGATGTCGCCGCCGACAGCCGCGCGCAGCGCGCCGATGACACCGCCGGAGAACGGCCCGGGGGCATCGTCGCCGTCGTCATCCGTCTCCCCGGTGAGGATCCAGCACAGGGTGACAGCCGGTTCGCGGATCGTTCCGCCGGCCTCGGCTCGCGCATCGGCGTCGCGCAGCTCTGCCAGCCACATCCGCATGGACGTCGGCGCACCGCGCTCGGCGCACATCACTGCCGCCAATCCCGCCGTCCTCGCCCATTCCCTCCACTGCTGCGCGTCTGCTGTTCGCGGCCGGTGCTCTGCCGGGTCGATCACGGGAATCATGCCGTGCGCGCAGGTCTCTGCGATGAGCAGGCTGGCGAGTGCCCGGCTGCGCACGGCGACGTCACCGTGCGGGAACAACCCGCCGAGCCAGTCGCCGGCATCTTCGAAGCAGCCCGCCGCGACGGCGGCCGCCCCCGCGATCAACCGAGCTTCATCCCGGTCAGCCCCCTCGGCGTGATCTGCGGCCTCGGCGGCGACCGTGAAGGCGCGATCCGTGTGGCCGGAGTCGGACAATTCCCGCGCTGCGGCGATGAGGGCCGGGGCGACAGCGGGCGTCCGCTCGAACGCTCCGCACGCCAGATGCCAGGCCGCGCTCACTGACGCACGGTACGGTCGGGACCCCCGCAGTTCCGCATCGTGCTGTTCAGCATCGTGCTGGCGATGCGCCCGATGCAGGCGTGCGTGCGCGCTGATCAGGTCGGGGGCCGGTGCTGTGCGCTCCAGCCAGATCGCCATGCGCTCGTCGGCAAACCGACAATGCCCGTTGGAGATCCGCAGATGAGTTCCCAGGGGTCCGGTCGCGAGCGCCCGCGCGGTCCGCTGCGATGCGGTGAGCAGCAGGTCGAGATCGTCATCCGTGCGGAGGGCTGCCAGGAGCAGCACCCGGCGATCGTCATCGTCGAGTTCGAGGCTGTCGAAGGATCGTGAGATCGAGGGCACGAGCGGGAGCAGTCGTGGCAGCATCCGCTGTCCGGCGCGCTGCGCGTCCGTCAACTCGGCGGCCACCTCGTGCACCGTCAGCGCATCGCCGTTCAGCCGTCGGAGCAGTTTCGCGACGACGTGCGGTGCGGTCGGACGACCGGTCGCAAACAGCTCGGACACGACAGTCGGGACACGTTGGCGGACGCCGATCGCCGTCGGCTGCGCGGGCAGGTGCTCCTGCTGTGCCGTCTTCATCGAACGTCGTCCCACACTTCCCAGCCACGCGTCGTCATCCACGAGCCGACGACGGCGAAAGGCTAGCAGGTGCGGGAGCTGTCAGCTACTTCGTTTCGTCTTCACCGTCATCTGCACGGATGTACGGATCCGCATCGCCGGCGTGCGTCGCCGAAGACGCCATCTTCGCCACCTCGGCGTCGCGCTCCTGCGCCTCGCGCAGCAGAGCACTGATGTTGTCGGCGTTCTCCGGCAGAGCATCGGGGATGAACTCCAGCGTCGGCACCAGGCGCGTGCTGAGCTGACGACCGACCTCGCTGCGCAGCATCCCGGTCGCCGAAGTGAGGGCGGCTGCACTCGAGACGCGCTCCTCATCGGTGCCGAGCACCGTGTAGAAGACAGAGGCGTGCTGGAGGTCACCCGAGACGCGAACGTCGGTGATGGTCACGAATCCGAGACGCGGGTCGCGCAGTCCCTTCTCCAGCCGTTCGGCCAGGATGACGCGGATGCGATCCGCCAGTCGGGCCTGTCGTTCTCCAGCCATTTCCCTCTCCTCTGTGACGAATGAGGGGCGCCCGCAGGCGCCCCTCACGTTCGACCGGATCAGCCGCGAGGCTTCTCCACCAGCTCGGTCGTCTCGATCTCATCGCCGACCTGGATGTCGTTGTGCTTTCCGAGGCCGATACCGGCTTCGTAGTCCGTGCGGACCTCGGTGACATCGTCCTTGAAGCGGCGCAGCGACTCGATGGCCAGGCCATCGGCCAGCACGACGCCGTCGCGGATGACACGAGCCTTCGCGTTTCGGGTGATCGTTCCCGAACGGACGATGACACCGGCGATGTTGCCGAACTTCGACGAACGGAACACCTCGCGGATCTCGGCGACGCCCGACTGGACCTCTTCGAACTCCGGCTTGAGCATGCCCTTCAGCGAGTTCTCGATCTCGTCGATCGCCGCGTAGATCACCGAGTAGAACCGGATGTCCACACCCTCGCGTGCCGAGGCCTCGCGAGCCTTGGTGTCGGGGCGCACGTTGAAGCCGACGATGATCGCGTTATCGATGGTCGCCAGGTTCACGTCGGACTCGGTGATCGCACCCACACCGCGGTGGATGATGCGCAGCTGCACCGAATCGTCGACCTCGATCTTGAGGAGCGACTCCTCCAGAGCCTCGACGGCACCGGAGACGTCACCCTTGATGATGAGGTTGAGCGTCTCGACCTTGCCCTCTTCGAGAGCACGGGTGAAGTCCTCGAGCGAGATGCGCTTGCGGGCCTTGGCCAGCAGTGCGTTGCGCTGAACGGCTTCACGCTTCTCAGCGATCTGACGCGCCATGCGGTCTTCCTCGGTGACGATGAAGACGTCGCCGGCACGCGGCACCGAGTTCAGACCCTGAACCTGGACCGGACGGGACGGTGCTGCCTCGTCGACAGCGTCGCCGTTCTCGTCGAGCATGGCGCGGACACGGCCGAAGGCTGTGCCTGCCACGATCGAGTCGCCGATGCGCAGCGTTCCGGACTGGATGAGCACGGTGGCGACCGAACCGCGGCCCTTGTCGAGCTTCGCCTCGATGGCGACGCCGCGAGCGGGCTTGTTCGGGTTGGCCGTGAGGTCAAGACCTGCGTCTGCGACGAGCAGCACGGCGTCCAGGAGCTCCTGGATTCCGGTGTTCTGTCGCGCCGAAACGTCGACGAACATGACGTCGCCGCCATACTCCTCAGCGACCAGACCGTACTCGGTGAGCTGCTGACGCACCTTCGCCGGGTTGGCTTCGGGCTTGTCGACCTTGTTCACCGCGACCACGATCGGGACGCCTGCCGCCTGGGCGTGGTTCAGCGCCTCGACCGTCTGCGGCATGATGCCGTCATCGGCGGCGACCACGAGGATCGCGAGGTCGGTGACCTCTGCACCACGGGCACGCATAGCGGTGAACGCCTCGTGACCGGGGGTGTCGATGAAGGTCAGGGCCCGCTCGACCTCCTCGTGCTCGGTCCACACCTGGTAAGCACCGATGTGCTGGGTGATGCCGCCGGCCTCGCCCTCGATGACGTTGGTCTGACGGATCGCGTCGAGCAGTCGGGTCTTACCGTGGTCGACGTGACCCATGACGGTGACCACAGGAGGACGGATCTCGAGCTCGTCGTCGCTCTCGGCCTCGAGTTCCTTCTCGAGATCGAGGCCGAAGCCCTCCAGGAGCTCCTTGTCCTCGTCCTCGGGCGAGACCATCTGAATCTTATAGCCGAGCTCCTCGCCGAGCACCTCGAAGGTCGCCTCGTCCAGCGACTCGGTGGCCGTGGCCATCTCGCCGAGGTTGAAGAGGATCGTGACGAGGGTTCCCGGCTGCACGGTGTAGCCGGTCAGAGTCTCGATCTTGTCCGCGAAGTCGGCGATCGATGCGCCGCGACGCATGCGGATCGTCTCACCGTTGCCGCGTGTGACATTGATGCCACCGACAACGGGAGCATCCCGCATTTCGAATTCCTGCCGCTTCGCCCTGCGCGACTTACGCTGCTTGGACTTGCCGCCTCCCTTTCCGAACGCGCCAGCGGTTCCGCCGCCGGGACCGCGACCACGACCGCCGCCACCGGGACGACCGGCGAAGCCGCCGCCGGGACGTGCACCGGGACCACCGGGGCCACCGGGACCGCCGCCGGGACGGCCGGGGCCGCCGGAGCGCTGCTGGAACGGTGCGCCGGGACGACCGCCCTGGCCGCCGCGAGGGGCACCGGGGCGGGGGGAACCGGGGCGGGGAGCACCCGGACGCGGGGCGCCGGGGCGCGGGGCCTGCGGACGCGGGATGTTACCCGGCGTCGGGCGCTGGCCCATGCCCTGTGCGGATGCGAAGGGGTTGTTGCCGGGGCGTGGACCAGCCGGACGCTGGCCCATGCCCTGTGCGGACGAGAAGGGGTTGTTGCCGGGCCGAGCGCCGGGCTTCGGTGCATCCGAGTCCGCGGCCGGGGCCGCAGGGGCGCTCGGAGCGGGGTCCGCGGGCCCCTCGGGCGCTGCGGGCGCCTCGGCGGCGGGCTTCTCCTCCGGCGCGGGCTTCGGTCCCGGCTTCGGGCCGGGGGTCGGCGCCTTCGGGCCGGGCTTCGCCGCAGCCGGCTTCGCGGCGGGCTTCTCTTCGGTCTTGGGCTTGATCGCGTCGTCCGCCTCGATGGCGGCACGGAGCTTACGAGCCACGGGCGGCTCGACCGTCGAGGACGGGCTCTTCACGAACTCGCCGAGCTCTTTGAGCTTCGCGAGTGCGACCTTGCTGTCGACGCCGAGTTCGGCGGCGATCTCATGTACGCGTGGTTTGGCAGCCACAATTCTCCTGTCTGGGTCGGTCTGCCCAGACAGGGCAGACCACTAGTCGCGGACGGGTCTCATCTCGAGCCGTTCACTTTGTTTCCATAGCCGTTCAGCCTTTGTTCTTCGGAAGGTGCTGTTCGATGGTCTGCGAGACGGCGGCCTCGGAAAACCCGATGGATGCCGACACGCGTAGTGCTCGTGCGAAGGCCTGACGCCGGATGGCCGTGTCCAGGCACTCACGTGTCGGATGCACCCACGCGCCCCTCCCCGGCAACACGGCACGCTCATCGAAGACGAGGATGCCGTGATCGGCCACCACTCTGAGAAGAGCGGATCGGGAAGCACGCATGCGACAGCCGACGCATGTTCGTACGGGCTCCATCCTACACCGCGCCGCTGGGTGACGAATCCGCGTCGCGGCCGTCACTCATCCAGAATGCTGTCGGGCTGGATGTCGATCTTCGCGCCGGTGAGCTTGGCGGCGAGACGCGCGTTCTGCCCTTCCTTGCCGATCGCGAGCGACAGCTGGTAGTCGGGAACGAGGGCGCGCACTGCCTTGGTGCCGGCATCCAGCACGAAGGAGCTGGTGACCTTGGCGGGTGAGAGCGCGTGCGCGACGAAGGTGGCCAGATCCGCATCGTGGTCGACGATGTCGATCTTCTCCCCCGCGAGTTCCTCGGTGACGGCGCGGACGCGCCGTCCGAGCTCTCCGATGCAGGAGCCCTTGGCGTTGATCGACGGGTCATTCGCCTTCACGGCGATCTTGGTGCGGTGCCCCGCCTCGCGGGCGAGCGAGACGATCTCGACGAGTCCGGCGGCGATCTCGGGGACCTCCAGACCGAACAGCTTGCGCACCAGGCCCGGGTGGGTGCGCGAGACGGTGATCTGCGGTCCCTTCAGCCCCTTGGCGACGCTGGTCACGTACACGCGGAGGCGCGATCCGTGGGTGTACTCCTCGCCGGGAACCTGCTCCTCGGGCGGCAGGATCGCCTCGACGGTGCCGAGGTCGACGTGGATCATCCGCGGGTTCGGACCCTGCTGGATGACACCGGCGACGATGTCGCCCTCCTTGCCGCGGAATTCTCCCAGCACAGCGTCGTCGGCGATATCGCGCAAACGCTGGCTGATGACCTGCTTGGCTGCGAAGGCGGCGATGCGCCCGAAGTCATCGGGGGTGGTCTCCTCTTCGCCGATCACGGCGCCCTCGTCATCGGTGACGGGCTGGAGGACGGCGACGTGCCCGCTCTTGCGATCGAGCTCCACGCGAACCCCTTCGGGGGCCGTGCCCTCGGGCGAGACGTGCTTGCCGTAAGCGGTCAGGATGGCCTGCTCGATGATGGCGACGAGTTCGTCGAAGGGAATCGCCTTCTCCTTCTCGATTCCGCGCAACAGCCCCAGTTCGATCTCCATGACGGTCTCCATATTCAGCTCTTCGCCGCGGCATCGTGCACGCCCGGCATCCGTACTAGGATACCTGGTTCGCGCGGGAGCTGTCAGCCGAGCGCGGGGCGCTTCGGTCGCGGATCGTGTCCGCCGAACGCGGCGACGCGATCCCACACCCAGTCGGCGAGGCTGTCGGCGATCACGACGTCGTCCCGGTCGCGCGAGCGCCGCACGAGCCGGCCGAACGCGACGATAGCAAGATAGGCGCCGTCGTCGTCGGTCAGGACCTGATCCCACATCTCGTCCTCGGGCCACTCCGGAAAAGCTGCAGCGTCGGCGTCGATGGCGGCATCGAGCTCGTCGAGCTCAGCGGCCGTCATCAGCCGGAACGGCTCCGCGAGCCCCCACACCGCACCAGTGCCGGGCTCCTGCCCGTCATGCCAACGTGCGAGAGTGCGAAGCGGGCGGGTCAGGTTCGCGGTCTCGTCCGGGTCAGCGGCCCCGCGGAGCGTCGCCTGCACAGCATCCGGCAGTACCGCGTCGAGCGCGTCGAGGGCGGATTCCAGGTCGAGTCCCCGCTCCATGTCGAGCTGGTGCCGCCACGCCGATTCCACGAACCCCGCTGCGCGCATCTTCTCCGCGGGCACGTCGTTCTCGTCGATGACCCTGCGGAACTTGTTCGCCAATGAGAGCAATGTATGCATCAGCTCGTTCTGCGGGTCCTCACGCAGCAGCCGCCGTGCCAGCTCTTCGGCATCGTCGAAGCGGTACTGCAGAAGATACGACCACCCGAGCATCTCGGCCGCCCAGACGTTTGCCGGGTCGGCCTCGATCGCTGCGCGTGCGACCGGAATCTGACGCTCCGGCGGTGCGAAGCCCTCGGCGAGGCGCGTGACCTGTGCCGCGAGCGCGGCGCCCAGCATGTCCGGCATCGTGCGCCCGCACATGGCGACAGCGTCGTCCATGAGATCCCAGCCCGCTTCGAAGTCGCCGCAGGCAGCCATGGCGTTGCCGAGCTGCATGTGGTTGAACCACAGCTCCGAGTCCTCTTCGACGGCCGTGATCGCCAGCTCGAGCCCCCGCGCGTGGTTGCGCGCCCCGAGTTCGAGGTCGCGCAATCCCGCCGCGGCGTTCGCGAAGAACTGATCGCGTCGCCCCAGCACCTCTTCATACTTCTGCCGCGCCTCATCGACACGGCGCCGGGCGGCGTAGTGGTCGGCGAGCAGGATCACCATGCCGGTGCGCCACGGCTCGTCGGCGAGCACCCGGTATGCGAGCTCTTCGATCTTCGGGTTCGTCGGCTGCGCGTCGTACAGATCCCAGGCGAGCGTGCGGTCGCGGTCGGTGTAGGTCAGCTCGTCGCTCATCGCATGCCCCGCGCAACCCGATACGCCCGCAGCTGATCGAAGGTGCCGTCGTCGACGCCGTACTCGAGTACCGGTGCCACCTGATCGAACCAGCTGTTCGTCGACGGCGTGATGCCCTGCGCGATCCGCACCAACTGCTCGGTGGTCACCGGAACGACGGTGCCTGCGCTCATCGACTCGCTCATCGCCTGCTGCAGCGCCGTGGTGGTCATGTGGCTGAGGTCGGCACCGGAGAAACCGACTGTCGCCGCGGCGAGTTCGACGGCATCGACGTCACCGGCCGGTTTGCCTTCGAGCGCCTGCTGGATCATCGCGGCGCGCGCCACAGCATCCGGCGGCAGCACCAGCACGGTCTTGTCGATGCGCCCCGGACGGCGCAGCGCCGCGTCGATGTCCCACGGACGGTTCGTGGCCGCGAGGAAGTAGACGCCCTCGTTAGCGCTGCGCACCCCGTCGAGCTCTTCGAGCAGCTGGGTGAGGATCGTGCGCATGGCCTGGGACCCGCCGCCGGATGAGCGGCGCCCGCCGATGGCATCGAACTCGTCGAAGAAGATCACGCACGGCGAACTGGCACGCGCGTCTCGGAACACGCTCTGGATCGCACGCTCGCTCTCACCGAGCCACTGGCTGAGCAGATCGGCGAGCGTGACGTGGATGAAGCTCGCCCCCAGATCCCCCGCGATCGCACGGGCGATGAAGGTCTTGCCGCAGCCGGGAGGCCCGTACATCAGCAGCGATCCACCCGGGGTCTGTCCGAAGGCGGCGGCCATTTCGGGGTTGCGCAGCGGAGCGAGGAACGTCTGATCGAGGTGCTGTTTGACATCGGCGAGCCCGGCGACGTCAGCGAGCGTCACACGCGGGCGCTCCGCTCGCACCGCCGACGCCTCGGACGGATGCCGCTCGCCCCCGTGCTCGTCCTCGTCCTCGTGCTCGTCCTCGTCCTCGTGGATACCGGGGGCCGAGGCGGGCTTGATCGGCGGAGGCGCGGCCGGTAAGGCGCTCTCGGTGGGCGCGCTCGCGGGTCCGCGCAGGCGTGCCGCCATTGTGCGCGCCTTCAGCAGTCGCACTTTCTGCGCATCACCACCGCGGGCGGCGAATTCCTCGACTTCCTCGGCCGCGCGCGTCGGATCCTCCGACAGCAGAAGTGCGATGTAGTCCTCGCGCAGGGCGAGGTTGTCCGGATCTGCGGCGACCGCAACGGCGATCACATCGATGAAGTTCTCGTCAGGCATCCGGATCAGTCTTCCACATGGTCGGCAACGGCAACCGCACGGTCATCCCTCGGCAACCGCACGGTCACCCGGTGCCGGGATCGTCGCCGTATACCGTCCCGTCCGCACCGTCTGATCGCGGCTCGACATCCCCCCGATAACCGAAGGAAAGCATCCGTGCACCCTCCCCTGTCCTCTGCCCGCCGGAGCCGCAAGCTCCTCGCCCGCTGTTCCGCCTTCGCGGTCGCAGCGGGGCTCACCGCCGGAATGCTGGGCGCTGCCGTCGCGCCCGCCACGGCAGGCGTCACCCCCGCGAGCGCCGTCGATCCCGATCTGGCGTCGCGATTCACGCTGGCTGTCCTGCCGGACACCCAGTTCTATTCGCGGTACTCCGCCGACCAGTTCATGCCCCGCTACGGCACCGACCCGTTCGCGACCCAGACCCAGTGGATAGCTGACAACGCCGAGGCCCTCGACATCCCCTTCACCGTGCACGTCGGCGACGTCGTCGACCGTGCCGGCGTCGAAGCGGAGTGGCAGGCTGCGGACAGCGCAATGCGCAATCTCGAGGATGCGGGGGCGCCGTACTCGATCCTCACCGGCAACCATGACGTCCTGGACAGCAGCGACGATGTGTACGACATCGACTACGACCTGGCCAGCGAGCCGTTCCTCGCCTGGTTCGGCACAGACCGGGCAGCGCAGAGCGAGACCTACGGCGGAAGCGACCCCACAGGGCTGAACCGCTACTACGTCTTCGAGGCCGAGGGACAGGAGTTCATGGTGATCTCGCTCGCCTGGCGCGCCTCCGACGCGACGCTGGACTGGGCCAACCAGGTGATTGCCGAGCATCCGACTCTGCCGGTGATCCTCTCCAGCCATGAGGTGCTGAACGTCGAGGCCGACGCCGAGACCCCCAGAGAGACCGAGTACGGACTGCGTCTGTGGGACCGTCTGATCGCGCCCAACGATCAGATCTTCCTGACCTTCAACGGGCATTTCCACGGTGCATCGCGGCTCACCAAGATCAACGACGCCGGGCACGAGGTCCACGAAGTGCTCATCGACTATCAGATGGCCTATGAGGGCGGAAACGGCCACCTCGGGCTGCTCGAGTTCGATCTCACGAACGGCCGGATCAGCGCGCAGACCGCCTCGCCCTGGGTCGTATCGAAGCCTCAGGAGACGCTGACCAGCTATGACCAGCCCTTCCTGGAGGGCACACACCAGCAGTACACGGTGGACATCGACTTCTCCGAGCGCTTCAGCGGGTTCGCACCGGGCTTCGGTGAGGGTGCGACAGCGGACGAGCCGTCGCTCACACAGACGGCGCGTGAGATTCTGCTCGACGGCTTCGAAGGCCCCGAGCCCATCAGCACCGAGCACCCGGGCGATGAACGCGACTACATCGAGGCCGAGGGGACGGTCGCTCACTGGCGGTTCAACGGTCTGGATGGTGTCGTCGACGCCGATGTCGTCGTTCCGGATGTCGTTGGCGGCAACGATCTGCGCAGAGTCGACCCGGCTCTCACGAATGCCGAGGACGCCGAGTGGTCGGACGTCACGATCGAGAGCACCGACGTCCATGGGTTCTCCGCGGATTCTGCCGCGGTCTGTTTCGACAATGCGTCGGCGAGCCGGTTCAGCTACCTGACGACGTCCGCTGATGCCGCTGTGAACGATGTCGATCTGAACGAGGGGTACACGATCGAGACGTTCATCAAGATGGACGCCGACTGGACCGCGGATCAGAACGGCTGGTCGAAGGCGATCGTGCGCACCGGCAACCGCTCCTGGACCGACATGCCGCCGAGCCAGTGGGACTACACCGCGTCCCCGACGGCACTGGGCATCTCGAACCTGCGCGAGTTCCAGTTCACCAGTCTCTCGGCCGACGCTGCGAAGGGCGATCGTGTGAACTGGTCCGGCGAGATCATGACCGACAGCTGGTCGCATGTCGCCGTCGTGAACGACCCGGCTTCGAGCACGACGACGATGTACGTCGACGGGGCGCCCGTACTGCGCAACGCGACGGACACGGCCGGCATGACCTGGAACGAGGGCATGCCCTGGATCCTCGGCTCGGACTGGAGCGACGACGCCGCCCGCAACGGTTGGCACGGCTGCATCGGCGAGACGCGCATCATCGATCGTGCGACGACTCCGGACGAATGGCTGACCCAGCGCGCCGACATCAGTGCGCTGCAGATCACCGCGTCCCCCGAGGAGACGCTGCCCGCGGGCACCGAGACGGCCACGTTCAGCGGCACGGGTTTCCCCGGCGCGGACATCCGGTTCGCTCCCTCTTCCACACAGGCGGTCGCTGCCGCCGCGGCGCCAGCAGCGGGCACAGTGGAGGCTGACGGCACCTGGACGCTCAGCATGAGCGGACTCACGGCAGGAACCCAGGAGGGCGAAATCGTGCAGGCTCTCGGAGCGCGCACCGGGGCGAGTCTGCCCGTCGCTTTCCGTGTCGCCGAGGACAGCACCCAGCCTCCCGGAGACGGGGACGGGGACGGCGGCGGAAACGGCGACCCGGGTGATGACGCCGACGACGGAGCGCCCGGAGCCGGGAGCGGGGGCGAAGCCTCCAGTCCGGACGGAGATCTGGCGACGACCGGTCTCGATCAGTCCGTGTGGCTGATGCTGGTGGCCATCGCCGGTGCGCTGCTGGTGGGCGGAAGCGCGCTCACCGTGCGCTCGCTGGTGCGCCGCCGCTGAAACCCCGCGGGGTGCGGAAGCCGACGGGTTTCGGCACCCCGCGTTCAGCGTGCGGAGTCGAGGGCGTTGATCGCGTCGATCAGTCGGTACAGCCCGCCGACCTCGCGCTGCCGCAGGTGCAGGGCGAGCCGCGGCAGGTCGACCACATCGTTGTCGGATACTTCGACGGCGTGCGCGTCCACGAGCTCGATACGGCCCTCGGCGATGATCGGGGCGAACTCCTCGTTGAGGCGTTCGACCTCGGCATCCGTCGGGCGATTCTTCAGCCGCAGGACCAGCAGGTCGTCGATCCAGCGCAGCGAGTCGTAGTTGCGCCAGAACCCGGTGACCTCGGCGACCGCCTCTTCTGCCGAATCCGTGACGAGCACGCGGTCGAAGTCGTGCGGCGAGATCACGCCCGCAGGGATGAGGCTCTCGACGACGAATCGCTCGAGCCCCGCCCAGAAGGTGCCGCCGGGCTCGTCGAGCAGCACGATCGGCATCGGCTCGGCTTTGCCGGTCTGCTGCAGGGTGAGCAGCTCGAACATCTCGTCGAGCGTGCCGAAGCCACCGGGCAGACAGATGAATCCGGTCGATTCCTTCACGAGCATGAGCTTGCGGGTGAAGAAGTACTTCATCTCGACGGACTGCGTGTCCTTCGCGACGACCGCGTTCGGCTTCTCTTCGAACGGCAGCCGGATCGAGACGCCGAGCGCCATCTTCTCGCCTGCTCCCTCGGCGGCAGCCTGCATGATTCCCGGACCAGCGCCCGTTACGACCATCCACCCGCGCTGGGCGAGCACCTCGGCGACGGAGCGCGCCTGGTCGTAGAGCGGGTCGTCCTGCTGCGTGCGCGCCGAGCCGAACACCGTCACCTTCGGCACATCGGCATAGGGCTGGAAGAGTCGGAAGGCGTCGCGCATCTCGGCGAGAGCGGCTGAGGCGATCTTCAGATTCAGCCGGCTCGTGTCGTCTTCGCCGAGATGGATGCCGGTGCTCAGGATCTTGCGGATCAGCGAGCGGTTGGCGGTGACGCCGGACTCCGCCACGATCTGATCGATCGCGGCTTTGAGCTCGGCGTGCTGCGCATCCGTCATGATCAGCGCGTCAGCCTCTCGATCGCATCGGCGAGCGAGAGGGCGTCGCGCTCCCCCGTGCGACGGTCCCACAGCTCGACCTGGCCGTCGGCGGCCCCGCGGCCAACGACGAGCACGCGCGGGATGCCGACGAGCTCGGCGTCGCCGAACTTCACGCCGGGTGACACCTTCGGGCGGTCGTCGTAGAGCACGTCGAGACCGGCGGCCTCGAGGTCGGCCGAGGCCTGCTCTGCGACGTCGAAGGCCACCTGGTCGCGACCCGCCGCGACGACGTGCACGTCGAAGGGCGACACGGATGCCGGCCAGATGAGGCCCTTGTCGTCGTTGTTCAGCTCGGCGATGATCGCCAGGATGCGGGTGACACCGATGCCGTACGACCCCATGGTCACCGTGACGAGCTTGCCATTCTCGTTGAGTACCTTGAGTCCAAGCGCTTCGGCGTACTTGCGGCCGAGCTGGAAGACGTGGCCGATCTCCATGCCGCGCGCCAGCGACACCGGGCCCGAGCCGTCGGGCGCGGGGTCGCCGTCGCGGACGTTTGCGATCTCGACGATGCCGTCGGCGGTGAAGTCGCGCCCGGCGATGACCGAGTGCGCGTGCTTCTGGTCGATGTTGGCGCCGGTGATCCACGAGGTGCCCTCGGAAACCCGGGGGTCGACGAGGTAGCGGAGGCCGGTCGCAGACTCCTCACCGAGCACGGCACCGGTCTGTGACCAGGGGCCGATGTACCCCTTGACCAGCAGCGGGTTGGCCGCGAAGTCCTCCGGCGTGGCGGTGGTGACCTCTGCGGGGGCGAAGGCCACCTCTGCGCGCTTGTCGTCGACCTCGCGGTCGCCGGGGATGCCGACGACGACGAGCTCGCGGGTCTCGTCGGGGTGCACGAGCGCCAGCACGACGTTCTTCAGGGTGTCGGCGGGGGTGACCTCACGGTCGAGCACGGCGTTCGAGTGCGCGACGAGGGTCTCGATGGTGGGGGTGTCGGGCGAGTCGAAGACAGTGGCCGCGGGGGCGTCGTCGAAGGGCACGGCATCCGGAACAGCGGTCGTGAACGCCTCGACATTGGCGGCGTAGCCGCCCTCGCTGCGCACGAACGTGTCTTCCCCGACGGTGGTCGGGTGAAGGAACTCCTCGGAGCGCGATCCGCCCATGGCACCGGCATCCGCCTGCACGATCGCGTACTCGAGACCCAGACGCTGGAAGATCCGCTCGTAGGCATACCGCTGGGCCATGTAGCTGTCATCCAGCCCGGCGTCGGACGCATCGAAGGAGTACGCGTCCTTCATCGTGAACTCGCGGCCGCGCAGGAGCCCCGCGCGCGGGCGCGCCTCGTCGCGGTACTTGTCCTGGATCTGGAAGATCGTCAGCGGCAGATCTTTGTACGACGAGTACAGGTCCTTCACGAGCAGAGTGAAAGCCTCTTCGTGCGTCGGTGCGAGCAGGTAGTCGCCGCCCTTGCGGTCCTGCAGGCGGAACAGCAGGTCGCCGTACTCGTCCCAGCGGCCGCTCGCCTCGTAGGGCTCGCGCGGCATGAGGGCCGGGAAGTGGACCTCCTGCGCGCCAGCGGCCCCCATCTCTTCACGGATGATCGTCTCGATCTTCGCCTTCACCTTCAGCCCGAGCGGCAGCCAGGCGAAGATGCCAGCAGCCTGCGGCCGGATGTAGCCCGCGCGGATCAGCAGCTTATGACTGGCAACCTCGGCACCTGCCGGGTCTTCGCGGAGCGTGCGGAGGAAGAATTTCGAGAGACGTGTGACCACGCGTCAAGTCTAGGGACTAGTTGAGCGCGCGCGTCCCCTCGGGAATGACTCCGTCGGCGTACAGGCTCGCAGCGACGTCCTGCACGGCCGTGAGTCCGACGCGCTGGATCATCGGGCCGTAGGAGATGCGGGCGACACCGAGAGCTTCGTACTCCGCGGCCGTGAGCGCCCCGGGCAGGCCGATCACACTGATCTTGCCCCGGCCGATGCCGTCGACGAGCTGCGTGGTGACGTCGGCGTTCAGGATGCCGGGCACGAACACGCAGGTCGCGCCGGCTTCGAGGAACGCACGGCCGCGCTCGATGGCATCCGTGATGCTCTCTTCGATGGGGCGGTCGCCGGCGCGGACGAACGCATCGGTGCGGGCATTGAGGGCGAAGGGCACGCCCTCGGCTTCACCGGCCTTCACGATCGCCTCGACGGCGGCGACGGATTCGGCGAGGGGCTTCAGACGGTCTTCGACGTTCGCACCGACGATGCCGGCGCCGATGGCGAGGCGAGTGGTCTCCCCCGCGTCGCCGTATCCGTCGTCGAGGTCGGCGCTGACGGGAAGGTCGGTGGATGCTGCGATGCGGCCGATCATGTCGATCATGAGCTCGCGTGGGATCTGGCCGTCGGGGTACCCGTAGGTCGCGGCGATGGAGTGACCGGCGGTGGCGAGCGCGGCGGTCTCGGGAAGATCGGCGACGGCCGTGGCCGACACGACGTCCCAGATGTTGACGACGCGCAGGATCTGCGGGGCGTCGTAGAGCGAACGGAGCTTCTGAGCTTTGTCTGCAGCGGTCATATCTCCAAGCTAATGCCTGAGCGAGGTGCAGGACGCGGCCGATGATCATTCGACCGCGGTCACCGCGAAAGCGGGAATCATTCTGACGAATAGAGCGTTCTGCTCAGCATGGACTACGGGTACCCGATTCGGTTCGGAACTTTTCTCACCCCGCTCGCGACAGACCCGCAACGGCCCGTGCAGCTGGCGCAGCTGAGCGAGCGTCTCGGCTACGACCTCGCCACGTTCCAGGACCACCCGTATCAGCCTGCGTTCCTCGATACATGGACGCTGATGTCGTACGCCGCGGCTTCGACGGCGACGATCGAGATCGCGCCGAACGTGCTGAACCTGCCGCTGCGCCCTGCGCCCGTCACTGCCCGAGCCGCTGCATCCCTCGATCTGCTTTCCGGCGGTCGATTCGCGCTCGGGCTCGGCGCCGGCGGGTTCTGGGACGCGATTGAAGCGATGGGGACACAGCGCCTCACCACCGGCCAGGCGGTCGAGGCGGTCGCCGAGGCGATACCGCTGATCCGTGACCTGTGGGACACCGATTCCCGCGCCGTCGTCCGCGGCGGCCAGTACTACCCGGTCGATGGCGCAAAGCGCGGCCCATCACCTGCACACCGCGTGCCGATCTGGATCGGTGCCTTGAAGCCGCGCATGTTGCGGCTCACCGGTCGCCTCGCTGACGGATGGCTGCCCTCGCTCGCATATATGAAGCCGGGCGACCACCCGGCCGGCAACGCGCGCATCGATGACGCGGCGTCCGACAGCGGGCGCAAGCCCGACGAGATCGAGCGGTTGCTGAACATCTCCGGGCGAGAGTCTGCCGACCAGCTCGCAGCACTCGCCATCGAGGATGGTGTCTCGACCTTCATCGTCGCCAGCGATGACCCCCGCTTCCTGCAGGAGTTCGCAGATGAGATCGCGCCTGCGGTGCGCGAGTCGGTCGCCGCCGAACGCGCCCGCTCCGGTACCAGCAAGCCTGGTCGTACTATGGCTGCACTTGCGGCACGCGCCGAGCGCATCGCATACGACGAGCTCCCGGAGTCCCTTCGCGATGCCGCCATCGAACCGGGCGACTTCGACTATCGAAGCGTCCGCTCCACTTATCTCCGCGGCGGCCAGCCAGGGATCGTCCTGCGGCCACGCACACCCGAGGAGGTCGTGGATGCCGTACGTTTCGCGCGCCGACACACCCACCTCCCACTCGGAGTGCGCTCCGGCGGCCACGGCATCAGCGGACGTTCGACGAACGATGGCGGCCTGGTGATCGACCTTCGCGCCCTTTCGGAAATCGAGGTCCTCGACGAGAGCACCCGGCGCGTGCGGATCGGCCCCGGCGCCCGTTGGATGGACGTCGCTCGTGCGCTGGAGCCGTACGGGTGGGCGCTGAGCTCCGGCGACTACGGCGGCGTCGGCGTCGGCGGTCTCGGCACAGCCGGCGGTGTCGGGTTCCTCGGCCGCGAGCACGGTCTCACGATCGATCGACTCGTCGCGGCAGACGTCGTTCTCTCCGACGGCCGGATCGTACGAGCCTCAGCAGAGGAGAACCCCGACCTGTTCTGGGCCCTACGCGGCGCCGGCGGCAACGTCGGCATCGCTGTGGCACTCGAGTTCGAAGCAGCCACCATCGGTGACGTCGGCTGGGTGCAGCTCGCCTTCGATGCCTCCGACACAGCTGATTTCGTACGACGATTTTCGGACACGCTGCGTGGAGCGCGGCGCGATGTCACGCTGTTCGCGATCCTCGCTCCGTCTCGCCGCGGGCAACCCCCGATCGCCCAGGTGTACGGCGTCGTCGACAGCGCTGACCCCGACACGATTGTCGAGCGTCTGCAGCCGTTCGCGCAGCTCGCCCCACTTGTCGGGCAATCCGTGCAACTCGCGTCCTATGCGGACGTTATGGCGAATGCATCGGATGCCGCGCACAGCGGAGAGGGTGAGCCCGCGTTCCGATCCGGTCTCATCGGCGCCATAGATGATGAGGCCGCGGCCACCATCGCGAGAATCGTGCACTCGGGGTCAGCGCCATGGTTCCAGCTCCGGGCCGTCGGCGGCGCGATCGCCGACGTACCGACCGACGCGACCGCATATGCGTTCCGCGACGCTGAGTTCTCGATCGCGGCTATCGGTCACGGTGAGGAATTCGACCAGCTGTGGGGCGAGCTGGAGCAACACTTCGACGGTCTCTATCTGAGCTTCGAATCCCGCACGGATCCGACCCTGTTGGCAAAGGCGTTCCCGCCAGCGACCCTCGCACGACTGCGCGAGGTGAAGCGTCGCTACGATCCTGTTGGTCTCTTCCGCGACAACTTCGCCGTCTGCACGGGGGCGGTTGCCGAAGGACCGGGTGACCAGGGCGGCGACGGCATCGCGGCCTGACGCGGTCGCGCGTCAGAACAGGGAAAGCCACTGCCTGTCTAGGCTGGGGGCATGCCTCAGCGCCGATCTCATGTCGCCCCGTCCGCTGCACAGAGTGAGCTCGCAGAGGCGCTGGCCGCGCTGCGGGTCGCTGCCGAGGCGCCGACCGAGTTCTCTCCGGAAGCGATCGCCGAGGCTTCCTCGGTCTCGCCTCCCGCGCCTGAACTCGATCTGCGGGATGTGCCGTTCGCGACCTTGGATCCGGTCGGCTCGAAGGATCTCGACCAGGCGTTCCATCTCTCCCGCAGCGGCGAGGGGTTCGAGGTGCGCTACGCGATCGCGGATGTTCCGGCGTTCGTGACGCCGGGCGGAGCGCTGGATGCCGAGGCGCGTGAGCGCGGACAGACGCTGTATGCGGCGGACGGGTCGATCCCGTTGCATCCGCGTGAGCTGAGCGAGGGCAGTGCGTCACTGCTGCCGGATGTGGATCGGCCCGCGCTGGTGTGGACATTCGCGCTGTCGTCGTCGGGAGACGTGGATGACTTCCGACTGGAGCGGGCGCTGATCCGCTCGCGCGGGCAGCTCGACTACGAGAGCACGCAGAAGGCGTTGGATGCCGGTGAGGAATCCCCCGCATCCCTGCTGCGCGAGATCGGAGAACTGCGCATCGCGAAGGAGCAGGAACGCGGCGGGGCGAGCCTCAACATGCCCGATGAGGAGGTCGTGCAGCTCGACGACGGCACCTACTCGATCGAGCGCCGCAGTCCCCTGCCGGTCGAGGAATGGAACGCGCAGCTGTCGCTGATGACGGGGATGGCCGCGGCATCCCTCATGGTCGAGGCGAAGGTCGGTGTGCTGCGGACGATGCCGGAGCCGGATGCCGAGGCGTTCGAGACATTCCGTCGCCAGACCGAAGCGCTCGGCCGCCCGTGGACGGACGGTGAGTACGGCGAGTATTTGCGCGGGCTGGACCGCGCCGACCCGCTGACCCTGCCGGTGCTGCAGGCGGCGGCTTCGCTGTTCCGCGGGGCCGGATACGTGACGTTCGACGGATCCGTTCCCGCAGATCTCGAGCAGGCGGCGATCGCGGCGCCGTATGCCCATGCCACCGCTCCCCTGCGACGCCTGGTCGACCGTTGGGCGTTGGCGATCTGCCTCGGCATTTCGGATGGTTCGGGGGTACCGGCGTGGGCGTGCGAGTCGCTCGCCGAACTCCCGGGGCTGATGCAGTCTTCGGGACAGCGCGCGTCGCGACTGAACGCCGACACGATCAATCGCGTCGAAGCTGCGCTGGTGAAGCCACTGGTCGGTTCGACGATCGAAGCGACCGTGATCGAGATCCGCAACGACGGCGAGCGCGCGGGCATTCAGATCGCAGACCCTGCGGTGACGGCATCCGCCCCGGTGCCGGTGGGGACGAAGCCCGGCGAGACGGTGATGCTGAAGGTCGTGCGTGCGGACATCGCGAAGGGTGAGATGGAGTTCGCGGTGTGAGTGCATGGGACCGACTGTCGCGTGAGCAACGGAACTGGGTTCATCAGCGGCTGGGAGACCCGCAATCCGTGCACGACATGTCGTGGAACCTGGTGGAATCGATCGTTCTGCACGTGCAATGCGCAGAGGGTGACGTCGTCGTCAAAGCGGGCGGCACGAGCAATCACCACGTCGACCGCGAGATCGCCGCGCATCCGGAGTACACGCGCTCGCTCGTCGCGGCTGGAAGCGCCGCGCGACTTCGCGCTGCCGATTCGTCGCTGAGAGTGATGATCCTCGACTATCTCCCTGGGCGCCTGGTGGAGGGCACGGAAGCGGAGAAGCAGCCCGAGACCTACACCCTCGCCGGTACGCTGTTGCGCACGCTTCATCGTCAGGAGGCCCGGGAGGATGCCGGATACTGGGCACGCACGAATGGTCGAGCATTGTCATGGCTGGACGGCACGCATCGTGTGGATGCGGATGCCGCGGCAGCGGCTCGGCGCATCCTGCAGTCAGAACCGGCTGCACCGGCCCACGTCGTACCAACTCACGGGGACTGGCAACCGCGCAACTGGCTGATCGACGACGGCATCGTGCGCGTGATCGACTTCGGGCGATTCGCGTTCCGTCCCGCTGCGACGGATCTCACCCGTCTTGCCGCCCAGCAGTGGCGACGGCATCCCGAGTTGGAGGCCGCGTTCTTCGACGGTTACGGCGAGGATCCGCGAGCCGCCGATGATTGGCGGTTCGCACGCCTGCAAGAGGCGGTCGGCACGGCCTGCTGGGCATTCCAGGTCGGCGAGGAGGCGTTCGAAGTGCAGGGGCACCGGATGCTGGACGAGGCGCTCACGGCGTTCTGAGATCGTCGGCGGCGAGGAGGCGGCGCAGCGTGCTGCGGCCGAGCGCGCTCATCGGCGGGTTGGATGCGGCGTAGTACCAGACGAGGCCCATGGCCTGTTGGAGCGCCCACGCCGCACCTCGGTGCCACTCGAGGTCGTCAGCGCCAAGCTCGTCTCGGAAAACGGCGCGGGCGTCGGCATCCAGCAGATGCCACCCCGCGACGAGGTCGAGCGACGGGTCGGTCGGGCCGAAGCCTCCGCCATCGATCACGCCGCTGAGCCGGTCGCCGTCGAGCAGCAGGTTCCCGGGAATCAGGTCTCCGTGAGTCATCGCGAGACCGGTGGCGTCGGGCAGCTCTCGTGCGCGGGCCCACATGTCGCGGAGTTCTTCGACCGGCAGCATCCCCTCGCTCTCATGGAGGCACGTGGCCATCCAGGAGTCGGAGTCTCGGAGGTCGCCGCCGCGACCCTGCCCGCTGAACGGCCGTCCTCGGGTGTCGGCGTGGCGGAGAGACTGCACGAGGCGCGCGAGGTCGTGGGCGAATGCTGTCGAGTGCGAGGCGGCATCCGGAGTCGCGATCTCCCCCGGAACCCACGTCTGAATCGACCAGGGCAGTGGATAGTCCGATCCGGGTTCGCCGATCGCGACGGGAACTGGGGTCGGGACAGGAGATGCCACCACGAGTTCGTTCATCGCCGCCGCTTCGCGGACGAGTGCGGCCCTGACGTGGTCGGGTGCGGCCACGCTCAACGGGAATCGGGCAGCGTGGTGCTCACCGATCCGGAAGATGGCGTTCACTGTTCCGTGCCCGGCGACCCGGCGAACCGGCTCCGCCCGCCACTGCGGGAACTGCTCATCAATCAGGGAGCGCGTGATGTCAGCGTCGATATCGAGCTGGTCATCGTGCATCTTCATGTTTCGACGATAGTTGGGTGGCGGCGGGGTCTGTGCGCGCCAATCGCGTTTTCAGTCTCGGACGGCGGCTATCGCTTCAATCTCTACGAGCTGGTCGTCGTATCCGAGAACGGTGACGCCGAGGAGGGTGCTCGGCACATCGTGCTCGCCGAACGCATCACGTACGACGTCCCAAGCGATGACCAGATCTGATTGTTGCGACGACGCAACCAGAACACGAGTGCTGATGACATCGTTCAAGTCGCCACCGGCCTCGGCCAGAGCGATAGTCATGTTCTCGATGCACTTTGCCGCCTGAGCGGCGAAGTCCCCGACGCCGGCCGTAGAACCGTTTTCGTTCAAAGGGCATGAGCCAGCGAGAAAGATCAACCGTGCCTCCGCCGGAGCCGTTGCGGCGTACGCGTACTCGGCGGCATCGGAGAGCGAAGCCGAGCGGATCAGGGTTACTGCTTTGGACAAGATGTACCTTCCTCGTGGCAGATCGTTGCCTCACCCTCTCACGAGCATCCCAGAGCAGCACGACGATCTCGAGCAATCACCCTGAGGTGTCTAACCCGATGCGCAACTCGCGCTGCGGGTTCTCGTCATCCAAGGGCCACCCGCGAGTACCGATCTCGAGGCCGACTTTGCGTCCTCGTCGCTGATTCCGTGCTTTCGTGCCGAAGGGGAGACAACCACACGTGCGCCCACGCGTGTACAGCATCCCGAATCGCCGCTGAGCGATCCAGCCCCTCGCGATCGGCGCGCGCCATCAGTTCAGCCAGTTCTGCGTCAGAGAACCGCGTCGGCACCACCTGCGACGCCCGCTCGGCCCGCGGCGGACGCCCCCACCGCTTCTGCAGCTCCTCGACGTCGTAGCCAGCCTCGGCTTCATCGGCCCACGCCTGCACCTGCGCGGCGGAGACTTCGCGCCCCTGAATTATCCGCTTTCCCATGAACTCATCAGTAATACGAAATACGAGACGGTTCAAGGCCCGCGCTCCTGCCGAAATCGATCGTTTCTGGCGTGATCGAGCGGCGTGCTCGTCCGAGTCGCCACAATGGCTGCCCGGAACACCGCTCCGCAGACCGAGCTATTCGACGAGGGCGCGCGGGTGCGGGTCGTGGGCGTGATGTGCGTCAGCGGCAAAGGCTCGCTCGTAGATGTCGTACACCGCAGCTGCTTTCAGATCGTTATAGCGGGCACTCCCGTCCCCTGCTGAAGCGGCGGCCTTCGCGGCGTTGTATCGCAGCCGGTCTGTCGGGTTCGTCCTGAGCCAGTCGGCGAAGACCACGTGACGTTGCGGCTCGATAGCACCCGGGCTCCAGACGTGCAGATTGGTGTTGGGTCGAGCGAACGTTAGCTGGCGGTGAGGATCTCCGCTCATCACGTCACGGAAGATGAGACGAAACCCAGCGGCGTCCAACCGACGCATGTAGCTGTGTTCATCTTCCACATCGGGAACGATCAGGTCGACATCGATGACAGGCTTCGCAGCAAGACCGGGAACTGACGTCGATCCGACATGGGAAATCGATAGCGCGAGGTCTCCAATCGACTCCGTGAGCACCCTGCGAGTCCCCTCGAATTGCTCTCCCCAGTCTTCGTCGTGTGCCTGTACGGCACCGGGAGCTGTCTGTCGGGATGCGACTCGCTCGCCCTGGCGGGCGGCATTCGCGCCAGGGTTGAAAGGTCGCCAGAGAGGGTGTGTTTGCATGTCGCAACCATCCCACGAGTAGTGAGCCTGCCGATCCTCGCATCCCGCCGCAAACGATCGTTATCTAGAGTCTGGTCAGACGTGGTCATGACGTCCAGCACGAGACTCAGCGGATCGGAAGTCTTCCTGGTGGACGCGGATATCTTGAGCCGCCCATCAAGCGGCTCGGCTTCGTCACTGTGCCGGGTTCGATGCCCGTAGTTGCCCGAGGGTGTGTTCCAGTTGTTTCCGGAGTTGCTGGTTCTCGGTGGTGAGGTCGCGGACGCGAGCGTTGGCAACTTCGAGGCGGCGTCGTAAGGACGCATCAGTGGAACGTTGCGACGCGGGCAGCGGTGCACCGCCGGCTCCTTGCTGGAGGTCGCGGAGTCGTCGGATCTCGGCGCAGATGTCGGGCTGGGTGTAGAGCCAGGAACGTGAGACTTGCGCTTTCTGCGCGACGATCTGGAAGGTGACCGCCCCGCCTTCGCGGTCGTCGCTTCAGTGCAGTGGTGCCGCACTGAAGGCAGGATCGGGACCGTCCCGTCGCGCAATTCTGGTGGACGGCGCAGCCAGGCGACGAACTCGGCGACGTTCTCCAATCGCGCCTCACGCCAATCCAGGTCTTGGGTCCCGAGGAATTCGAACCAGTCCTTCAGGTCGTGGGCGTAGGCCTTGACCGTGTTCGGTGACCGCTCGATCTGGGTACGGTACGCCAGATACCGCTCAATCGGAGCCACAGGGGCACCGTCCCCGCCCAGCACTGTCCACGACTCCACGGCATCGACCGGCGAGAGCACCCGCTGGACAAACAGGCCACTCACCGGTGCGACCGTACTCATCACTTCTCGGTATCTGCGGTCGGGTGCGTGGACTGCGCTGGGGTTCTTCCCCGATGGAGCAATATCGGGCACACGATGGCGGTCGCGACAAGGACGAGTCCTCCCGTGATTGTGGCGGCACCGAGCCCGTCGACGAAGGCGTGACGGGCAAGGACAGCGAGGTGAGTTGCGGCTTCAGCCGGAAGTTGCTCGGCAACGCTGATGGCTGCGCCGAGGCTCGAGCTGATGACCTCAGTGGCATCCGGAGGGAGGTCGTCGGGTACTCCGTCGAGGACTCGTGAACGGTACAGGGCGGTACCGATCGAGCCCAGAACGGCGATGCCCAGCGCAGCGCCCAGTTCTGCGGCGGTCTCCGACAGGGCAGATGCAGCGCCCGAGCGGTTCGGCGGGGCGGAGCCGACCACGACGTCGGTGGCGAGCGTCATCATCGGGGCGATACCTGCACCGATGAAGGCCGATGAGACGACGGCGACGATCAAGCCATCGTCGACCGGAACCCGGCTGAGCACAAGCATTCCCCCGGCAGCCACGGCCGCGCCTGCCCCGAACACAAGGGGGTAGCCGAAGCGGGGCACGAGCACGGATGCGAGAACCGACATTCCGCCGACGGCGACCATGATCGGCAGCATCGCAAGGGCGGCGAGCAACGGTGACAGTCCTGCAACGAGCTGCAGATACTGTGCGCTGTAGAGCATCACGCCGACAAGTGAGAACATCGCCAGACCCGCCCCCAGGACGGCACCGTTGAAACGAGGGTTGGCGAACAGGCGGACATCGACCAAAGGCGACTGGAGACGCCGCTGCCGGATGAGGAACACGGTGCCAGCCAGTACGCCGACGACCAGTCCGACCACGGCGCCAGGGGTGAGTGCGAGTTCCTCGGCGGCGGTCTTGATCGCCCAGACGACCGGGATGATCGCGGCGAAGGATAGTAGGACGCTGAGCACGTCCAGTCGCGCCGATGTCGGGCTCCGGTACTCGGGAACGAGGCGGGGTGCCAATATCAACAGGAGCACGATCACGGGCACATTGATGAGGAACACCGATCCCCACCAGAAGGCTTCGAGCAGCAGACCGCCGATGATCGGACCCAGCGCGATGCCCCCGGACAGGCTCGCAGTCCAGATGCCGATGGCTCGGGTGCGCTCGGCCGGGTCGGTGAACATGTTGCGTATCAGTGAGAGCGTCGAGGGCATGAGTGTGGCCCCGCCGATTCCCATCAGGGCACGTGCGGCGATAAGCACCTCCGGGGTCGGAGCGAACGCCGCCAGCGTCGAGGCCACGCCGAACACTGCGGCTCCGATCAGGAGCAGCCGACGCCGGCCGATCCGGTCTCCGATGTTGCCCATGACGATGAGCAGGCCGGCCAGCAGGAACCCATAGGCGTCGAGAACCCACAGCGTCTGGCTCGGGCTCGGGGTCAACTCATGCGTGATGGTCGGAATCGCGATGTGCAGGATTGTGATGTCCATCGAGGTCAATATCACGGGCAACGTCAGCACGGCGAGTCCGAGCCACCGCGACCGTGGACCGAGTGAACGAGAAGTTTGGGACGACATAGTTCCTCCTTGGGTACAACGTACGCAAACAACCGTAGCGTACGGTGTACCCATCGCGATACACTGGGTTCCGGAGGTGTCGCTTGAGTCCACGAGTCGGGCCGTCTGGCCCTTTATCCCGCGACCGGATCGTCGCGTCGGCGATCGAACTTGCCGACGAGGACGGTTTGGACGCGGTGACGATGCGGCGCGTTGCCGAACGGCTCGGTGCCGGAGCGATGTCGCTATACCGGCACGTGGCCGACAAGGACGAGCTCATCGGCGCCATGGTCGAGCAGGTCACCGCCGAATACTCGTACCCTGACGCAACCGGCTTGGGCTGGCGGGAATGCATGCACATACTTGCCCGGCAGGACTGGGATTCGTTTCTCGCTCACCCGTGGCTACTGACTGCCAACGCCACCGTCACCCCACCCTTCGGCACCGCCTCGCTGGCCGCCATGGAATGGGCGCTGTCCGCCCTGGAGGAATTGCAGCTGATGCCGGACGCGGCCGCCCGTGCGATCATGACGATGAACAACTACGTCCAGGGCAGCGCACGCGTGGCCCTGGGAGATCGGCAAGCCGACGTGGGAGACGACCCGGGCCGTGCCTGGCAGCACCGACTCCACGATCTGGACCTGGGGGATTTCCCCCACCTGAGCCGACTCATCGCGCATCGGCTTCCCGCCAGCGAACGAGACTGGTTCACAGGAGGGCTGGATGTAATTCTCGACGGTGTCCAGGCACGCCAACCCCCACACCCGAATCAGCGGGGAATCGATGGGTAGCGCGACCAAGCCAATAGCCGGACTTGCCTTGTCATAGACACCGTCCACGACACCCAACCGAAGATCACAGCATGCTTCCAGCATCAGGACTCTAGATAACGATCGATTTCGGTCAGGTGGTCTCGATCGCCACGCGACCGGCTTCGCTCCCCTGTTATAGCTGGACCAGGGCGCCGGTGCGACGGCCCCCTCTGAGATAGTGGAGGGCATGCCCGACGACTCGATACGTCCTCTCCTTGCGGCGTTGGCGAACCCGGCGGCACGCGAAGCATTCGCGCGGGTGGTGCTGGATGCAGCATCCGATGTTCCCTCTCGCCGCGAAGAACGTGCCCTGACTCAGTTGGAGTCTGCAGGACTCATCGTGCGCTCCGGCAAAACCTGGGCCGTCGATGAGGCACGGCTGCGCAGTCTGCTTCAGCAGGGCGTACGCCGTCGCCCGCAGGACGGCCCGGAGCGTTTCTTCACCCCCGACGGACGCATTGACCGGTATCCCACGCAACCTGATGACCGGGACGAGCTCCTGCAGGCGATCGTGTCGCGCGTGATCGATTCGGCCGAGACGCTGAACGAAGCGGAGCTCGGCGCTCGGCTGTCAGCCCTGACTGACGACACTGCACGCTTGCGTCGCGCCCTCGTCGACCATGGCTTCCTCGACCGCGATCCCTCCGGAGCGGCATACCGAGTGGCCACCAACGAGAACGACCGGGCCGTCACATCCACGTGACGATGTTCCGCGGCGATGCGGCTGCTAGGTTGCCCGGATGAAGTGGATTCTCTATGACGTCGGTGGCGTCCTCGAGCTCGTCGATGATCACAGCTGGCCGCAGGACTTGCAAGAGAGCTGGAGTGGGCGCCTCGGTCTGTCCGTCGACGATCTACAGGCTCGTCTGGATGCCGCTGATCTGCCTGACACGACGCTGCAAACAGGCGTCGCAGACGAGTACTGGCGGAAATTCGGCGCCGCACTGCGGATCAGCGACGCGGAAGTCGCGGCCATGCGCGCACAGTTATGGGATGCCTACTGCGGTCAAGCGAACGACGAGCTTCTCGATCATGCACGGTCGCTGAGAGGGCGCGCCGGCCTGGCCATCCTGTCCAATTCCGGCGACGGCGCGCGTGAGGAAGAAGAGCGACGCTTCAGCTTCTCAACGATCTTCGATCCGATCTGCTACAGCCACGAACTGGGAATCGCGAAACCGGATGCTGGCGCCTACCTGACCGCTCTGAAGAGGATGGGAGCGTCCGCCGAGGACGTGCTCTTCATCGATGACAACGTGGGCCCGAAGGCAGGCGCAGAGAAATGCGGCATCCGTGCGGTCCTGCATCGCGACAACGCCGCGACGATCGCAGCGATCGAGCGCTTTCTCGCAGATTGACGCGTCGACTTTCGATCGCCTCTCGTACTTTTATTCGAATGTCGGTGGTCCACGAGAGTATGAGGTATGGCCTTCTTCACCGACATCACCGACGGGATCAGCACGATGCGCGACCTCCTCGGCGACGTCGCGCGGGCGGAGGAATTGCCCTCCAGCATCGGTGCGCTCGACGATGCAGCCGTCGTCACGCTCCTGCAGCAGGCGACAGAACTTGTGCGGGCCGCGGAACAGGTGAGCCTCGTCGCAGCCGGCGTCATCACGCGACGATCGCAGCGCACGGCCGGGCACTCCGGGCTCGCCCAATCACGCGGGCACCGCAACTCTGCATCGTTGATCCAAGACATCACGGGCACGTCGAAGGCGGATGCTGCGCGCCAAAGCCGCGTCGGCGAATCCCTGCTGGCGAGCGAAGAAAACCCGAAGGACGATTCTCAGGGCGACAATTCTCAGGGCGACGATCCCGAAGGCGCAACGCCGCCTACGCGCGCACGCCGCTGGGATGATCCGCTGCGCACGGCACTGTTCCGACGCACGATCACGAACCAGCAGCATGACGCGATCCGACGAGGGCTGGGCGAACCACCGGAGCCCGAAGGCGCGACCGACGCTGTGATCCTCGGGTTCCGCGAAGCCTGGGCACTGGCCGCCGAGCAGCTCGTTTCCGAGAGCTCGCATCGCACACTGGAAGAACTGCGCTCAGCCGCACGAACGATCCGCGATCAACTGGACCCCGATGGCGCGGAAGCGCGCTTCCTCGAACGTCATGCCGCACGATCGTTCCGCCTCTGGACCGACGCCGACGGCGGGTACCATGCCTCGGCAGCGCTGGATGATGACGGCTACCTCTGGTTGAAGACCGTCATGGATGCCGCGCTGCGCCCGCGCCGCGGCGGACCACGGTTCGTGGATGCTGAAGAAAAGGCACGCGGAGCCGCCCTCGTCGGCGACCCGCGAACGAACGAACAGCTCGCCTACGACCTCATCATAGATGTGCTCCGCGCCGGGACCCTGGCCGACGCAGAGACTGTATTCGGTACGAGGCAAGCGGGAGTCCGCCTCGTGCAGCAGGTCGACACGAAGGGCAATGCTTCGCGCACCGCACTCACAGAAGACGGCCTGATCGCCATCCCCGCGTCATTCGCTGGACAGCGCATCTGCGATAGCGGCACCGCAAAGATAACCATCGACACCGACGGCAGCCCGCTCGATGTCGGGCGCGAGCACCGACTCTTCACCGCGAAACAGCGGATGGCGCTGAGCGCTCGAGACGGTGGATGCCGGTGGAAAGGATGCGACAGACCCGCGTCGTACTGCGAAGCGCATCACATCGACATGTACTCAGAGGGCGGGCGCACCGATATCGATCGAGGGATCCTGCTGTGCCGGTTCCACCATATGGAACTCCATCACGGCCAGTGGCGCATCACACGAGAAGGGCAGGATGATTTCGTCCTGCGACATCGTTCGGGAGAGCAGACCGTACTCAAACCGCGCCTTGCCCTGGAGTATGCGTGGTCCGGAATCGATCCCCCGCCGAAGCGTTTCGGGGTGGCGGCGTGACTGCGGTGCCAGCAACCATTTCAGCCCTTCGATACCGCCGCAGTCGTCATGACCAGCGTCTGCGGATCGCGCAACTCCAGCGTGACCGTGATCGACGCGAACTCACCCGCCGAACTCACATGCGTGCCACCACACGGAATCACGGCATCCCCCTCGGGCAGAGCGCATCGCCAGCGGCGGCGGTCGACGATCGTCGGACCGTCCGTCTCGACGCTACTCGCCGCACCCGATGCCACCCACGTCGACAGCTGCGCGTTGCTCCGCGCTTCGCGCTCCGACAGTGTCATCGAGAACATCTCGGTGTCGAACCCTGCGCGACGCAGGCTCTTCCCCAGCCGGTACTCGTCGACGCTGCCGTCCTCATGAATACGGCTCGCCTGATTCGCGCGTCCCTCGAAGTCAGGGGTGCCGAGCGCATCCGCACCCGGGTCCTTCCGCCACAGGTCGGCGACCGCGAGATCCAGCGCCAGCGACGCCAGATGGCACGCCGTGTGCCCACGACTGAGACTCGCGCGCCGAGCGGCGTCGACATCGAGAGAGACCTCAGCCCCACCAGTCAGCCACGACGGCGGCTCAGCGACGTCGAGGCGGTGCCCCACCAGCCACGTCCAGCCCTCGACACCGCGCTTGACCGGAATATCCGTGCCAACGGCGAATTCTCCGTCGTCGCTGACGGCCGCCATGACCGCCTCCACGACGACAGCGGAATCGTCGCCGCGGCGAAGAACTCCGGTATCCCCCGGCTGATCCGGCCAAGTGTGATCCACCGGATGGAAAGGCGTCTCATCCACGACGACGATCGCGCCATCCCGGTCAGACGAGACGAACAGCACCTCGCCGTCCCCGGCCGTGGATCCGTGCGGAAAGGTGACGGTCGTGGCCTGACGAATCACGCGGTGATGACCTGCGCCGTGCCAGGAGCGGCATCCGGCCCCATCTCCGAGGCGATCCGATTCGCCTCCTCGATGAGGGTCTGCACGATATCGGCCTCGGGCACAGTCTTGATGACCTCGCCCTTGACGAAGATCTGGCCCTTGCCGTTGCCCGACGCGACACCGAGGTCGGCCTCGCGAGCCTCACCCGGGCCGTTCACGACGCACCCCATCACGGCGACGCGCAGCGGAACCGTCATGTCCTTCAGCCCCTCGGTCACCGAATCGGCGAGCGAATACACATCCACCTGGGCGCGACCGCAGGACGGGCACGAAACGATCTCGAGCTTGCGCTCTCGCAGATTCAGCGACTGCAGGATCTGATGCCCGACCTTGACCTCTTCCGCTGGCGGAGCCGACAGCGAGACGCGGATCGTGTCGCCGATCCCCTCCGACAGCAGAATGCCGAAAGCGGTGGCCGACTTGATCGTGCCCTGGAACGCCGGGCCCGCCTCGGTGACGCCGAGATGCAGCGGCCAGTCGCCCCGCTCGGCGAGCTGCCGGTACGCCTTGACCATGACCACGGGGTCGTTGTGCTTGACCGAGATCTTGAAGTCGTGGAAGTCATGCTCCTCGAACAGCGACGCCTCCCAGACGGCACTCTCCACGAGCGCCTCGGGCGTGGCCTTGCCGTACTTCTCGAGCAGACGGCGATCCAGCGAGCCGGCGTTCACGCCGATGCGCAGCGAGACACCGGCATCCTTCGCAGCCTTCGCGATCGCGCCGACCTGGTCGTCGAACTTGCGGATATTGCCCGGGTTGACGCGCACCGCACCGCACCCGGCGTCGATCGCCTGGAAGACGTACTTCGGCTGGAAGTGAATGTCTGCGATCACCGGGATCTGACTCTTCTTCGCGATGATGTGCAGCACATCGGCGTCATCCTGCGTCGGCACGGCGACCCGCACGATCTCACAACCCGACGCGGTCAGTTCGGCGATCTGCTGAAGGGTCCCGTTGATGTCGGTCGTCTTGGTCGTGGTCATCGACTGCACGCTGACGGGAGCGTCGCCACCCACCGGCAGCCTTCCGACACGGATCTGACGGGACTTGCGACGGGGGCTCAGGACTTCGGGGACGCGCGGCATCCCAAGATTGACTGCAGGCACACCTCAAGGTTACGCGGCTCTGATCGACGAGGGCTGGAAGCCACCCAGCACTGTGATAGTTTCAGCCCATGCGCACAACCACCTGGTGGCCCGCCTTGTAGGCGGTGCGTTCGCATTTCACGAATCCAGACCGCCTCCGGGGCGGTCTTTTCGTTTGCCCGAGCCGGAGCACTGCACAGGAGACTTCGATGACCGATACCGCAGCTCTGCTCGCCGAACTCATGCAGGATGCCGAGGCATCTTTCGTGCTGATCGCACGCGACGGCACGAACAGTGTCGAACTGCTCACCGGCGACGTCTCAGACGTCGATCTGCTCGCCGACATCCCCCTCACCGTCGACGGCACACCCCGCGAAGTGTTCGCGATGGTGCCGTACCGCCAGGTGCGCGAGCGCGGCTTCGAAGCCGTCAATGACGGCACGCCGCTGCGCTGCCTTCTCGTCGACGAACACCGACACCTGTCCCGCACCGAGACCGTCGCCGCGCTCCCTGCCGACCCGGTGCCGCTGAAGGATGCCGGATTCGACATCAGTGACGATGACTACGCCGAGGTCGTCACCCGGGTCATCTCCGATGAGATCGGCCGCGGCGAGGGCGCGAACTTCGTCATCCGCCGCGACTACACCGCGACCGTGGATGCCGAGGAACGCAGTACAGCGCTCGCCTGGTTCCGTGCGCTGCTCACCCACGAACGCGGTGCGTACTGGACCTTCGCCGTCATCACCCCCGGCCACATCGCCGTCGGGGCGAGCCCGGAGGCCCACGTTGTCGCCCGCGACGGCATCGTCACCATGAACCCGATCTCGGGAACTTTCCGCCACCCCGCCGGAGGAGCGACGAAGGAGACGCTGGTCGGATTCCTCTCGTCCACGAAGGAGACCGAAGAGCTCTTCATGGTCGTCGACGAGGAGCTCAAGATGATGAGCGCCGTCTGCTCCGACGGCGGTCGCATCACCGGGCCGCATCTGAAGCAGATGTCTCGTCTGACCCACACCGAGTACATGCTGCGCGGCCGGAGCCGCCTCGACCCGCGCGACATTCTGCGCGAGACGATGTTCGCCCCGACGGTCACCGGCTCTCCGATGCAGAACGCCTGCGCGGTCATCCGACGCCACGAGACGTCGCCGCGCGGGTACTACTCCGGCGTTGCGGCGCTCTTCACCCCGAACGACGACGGCGGTCACGACGTCGACGCGCCGATCCTCATCCGCACGGTGTACCTCGAGAACGGTCGGTTGCGCGTGCCCGTCGGTGCGACGCTCGTGCGCCACTCCGACCCGTACGGCGAGGTCAGCGAGACGCACGGTAAAGCCGCCGGCGTGCTCGGCGCGATCGGAGCGATCCCGCGCGACGTCGGCCCGACGACCGAGACCGATCCCGATCAGCCGGGCGCAGACGCCGCTCTCGCCGATGACCCCGAGGTCGCCGAGCTGCTCGCCTCACGCAACTCGCGCCTGGCCGAATTCTGGCTCAACCCGCAGCAGGACGGCACCGCCGGCCCGTTCGCCGGGCGCAGTGCGCTCGTCGTCGATGCGGAAGACCGGTTCACCACGATGCTCGCGCACCAGCTGCGCCACCTCGGCCTCGACGCGCGGATCGTCCTGTGGAGCGACGTGCGGGATGCTGACATCGACGCGGCGGAACTGCTCGTCGCCGGCCCCGGCCCCGGCGACCCGCGCGACACGACATCGGAACGCATCGTCCGCATGCGCGAGATCGTCGCGCGGCGCCTCGATCAGGGCACGCCCCTGCTCGCGGTCTGCCTGAGCCACCAGATCCTCGCCGATAGCCTCGGCATCGACCTCGCACCGCTGTCCGCGCCGCATCAGGGTCTGCAGAAGACGGTTCCGGTGTTCGGCGAAGACGCGTCGATCGGTTTCTACAACACGTTCACGGCGCGCGTCGCTCCCGGCACCGAACGCATCGGAGCCGCAGAGATCTCGGCCGACACCGCAACGGGCGACGTCTATGCGCTGCGCGGCGAGCACTTCGCGAGCGTGCAGGGGCATCTCGAGTCGATCCTGTCGCGCGACGGCATCCGCACGCTCGAGCGGCTCATCGGCCACGCCCTGACGTAGCAACTACTGGAACAGGTTCACCGGGTTCACGACGTCGGCGAACATCAGCAGCGCGCCCATCGCAATCAGCACCACGGCCACGACGACGGTCAGCGGCACGAGCCTGGTCGCATCCACCGGCGCGGGCGGCGGACGACCGAAGAGCTTCGCCACAGCCCGCCGGATGCCGTCCCACAACGCCACCACGACGTGACCGCCGTCCAACGGCAACAGCGGGAGCAGGTTGAACACGAACAGGGCGATGTTGAGCGAGCCCAGGAGGCTGAGCAGGAAGACGAACCGGTTCAGGACCGGCGCATCCGTCGCCGCGACCTCGCCCGCGAGACGTCCGACGCCGACGACGCTGAGCGGGCCATCAGGATCGCGATCCGCTCCGGTCACCAGGGATGCACCGACGTCCCACAGCTTCACGGGCAGCTGAACGATGAGCTCGCCCACGAGTGCGACGTTCTGCCCCGTCATCTGGGCGCCTGTGCCGATCGGCTGCGGCACGAATCCCATCTGCGCGCCCATGCCGACGTAGCCGACCTCGGCCACCACCTGCTCACCGTTCTCATCGAGAAGAGGCTGGCCGCCAGCATCCGTCAGGGCGCGCTCCGCAGCGACCGGGGTGATCGAAAGAGGAACTTCTTCTCCCTCACGGGAGACGACCATGTCGAGCGTCTCGCCCGGCGATGCCTGCACGATCTCGGTCGCCTCGGCGAAGTCCGATACCGACGTGCCGTCGATCGAGACGAGCACGTCGCCCGGCAGGATGCCGGCGTCGGCCGCGGGCGATGCCGGGTCACCCGGTTCGCACTCCGTCTGCGTCGTGCCCGCCGGCAGCACGCATTCGTTCACGCTGGCGATCGTCGTGGTGCCCTGCTGCAGGCCGATGCCGGATGCCAGCACGGTGAAGATCAGCATGGCGAGGATCAGGTTCATCAGCGGGCCGCCGAGCATGACGATCACGCGCTTCCACACCGGCAAGCGGTAGAAAACGCGGTCTTCGGCGCCCTCGGCGATCGTCTCGTCGTTGGCGACGCGGGCATCTTGCACGAGCGACGCGAAGACCCCGCGTACGGGTTTGCCATCGGATGCCGGATACATCCCCGACATCGAGATGAAGCCGCCGACAGGCAGAGCCTTGACCCCGTACTCCGTCTCGCCGATCCGCTTGGACCACAGCCGCGGGCCGAAGCCGATCATGTACTGCCCCACGCGCACGCCGAACAGCTTCGCGGGCACGAGATGACCGATCTCGTGCAGCCCGATCGACAGGGCGAGGCCGACCAGCATGAATAGGATGCCGACGACGTAGAGCAGGATTTCCACGAGCCAACGCTACTGCCCGTGAACTAGGAATCCGCCGCATGAGGGCGCAAGCCGCGACTAGGCTGAAAGCGTGACCTCTCGGCAGCTGCGACTCGTGCGCGGGGCCGCTGCATCGTCGATCGCGACGATCATCGCCGCGGTGTCGCACGCGCTGGGCGGTGGTGCGGCACCGCATCCGCTGCTCATCGTGGCGCTCAGCGTCTTCTTCACCCCGATCGCCGCGGTCCTGGTCGGCCGGCGGCTCAGCCTGACGCGGCTCAGTGTGACGGTGCTCCTGTCGCAGAGCATCTTCCACGTGCTGTTCAGTGTGCTGAACGCGACAGTCACCCCGACCATCGCCACCTCGGGGCACCACCACGCGCTCGTCCTCGCGCCGATCGGCGAGTCCGCCGAGGTCATCGCACCGGATGTCGGGATGCTCGGCGCGCACCTTGCCGCAGCCGTCGTCACCGTCGCCATTCTCTGGCGCGGCGAGAACATGCTGCGCTCGATCGCTCGGTGGGTCCGTGCGATCCTCCGCGAGCGGATGCCGCAGCCGCAGCCCGACTGGCCGGTACCGGCATCCATCGCCCGCACGGCGCGCATCGTCGTGACGTTCATGTCCGTCGGAGACGTCTCCCGACGCGGGCCGCCGCTCCTCTCCCGCGCCTGATCCGGGCGCACACGCATCACATTCATCTCGCGGTGTTCCGCGCCTGTCGGGCGCGTTCGCACGCAGAAACAGATCTGCACTTGCATTGGAGAGAACCTTGTTCAGAACTCGCTTCACCCGTCGCGGCGCCGTCGTCGCTGCCCTCGCCGCCGGGCTCGTTCTCGCGGCGCCCGCCGCGGCCCAGGCGCACGTCGGCGTCAGCCCTGACAGCGTCACGCCCGAAGGGTCGGCGGTGCTCACCTTCTCGTTCACCCATGGCTGCGAAGATTCGCCCACCACGGCGCTGCGCGTCACCATGCCCGAGGGCCTGACGTCGGTCTCGCCCACGATCGACGCGACGTGGGACGTCGCCGTCGAGCGCGCGGACAACGGTCTCGTATCGGCCGTGACCTACACAGCTTCGGAGCCGATTCCGCACGACCTGCGCGGGGAGGTGACGATGGCGGTGAGCCTCGGTGAAGACGCACCGGAGTCGCTCGCCTTCCCCGTCGAGCAGCAGTGCGAGACCGGCGTCAACGAGTGGGT